>NZ_RQVJ01000003.1 GCF_003999875.1 Veillonella sp. 3310
AAAGACATCGAACGTGGTCAAGTATTGGCTAAACCAGGTTCCATCAAACCTCACACTAAATTCAAAGCAGAAGTATATGTGTTGACAAAAGAAGAAGGTGGCCGTCATACTCCATTTTTCTCCAACTACCGTCCACAATTCTACTTCCGTACAACCGACGTAACTGGCGTTATCAACTTACCAGAAGGTACAGAAATGTGTATGCCTGGTGATAACATCACTATGAACATCGAGCTTATCACTCCAATCGCTATCGAAGAAGGTTTACGTTTCGCGATCCGCGAAGGTGGCCATACAGTAGGTGCTGGTGTTGTTACAGCTATCGAAGCATAATTGAATCCTAGATTCTAAATATGAAAAGCGACCGTAAGGTCGCTTTTTTGTGTGTTAATGATCTTTATATAGATATGATTCCAAAAGCGTGCAACTAGTCCAGCAACGCATGTATCTTTATCATATTATATGTATTTACACTTACGATAGTTATATCTTATCACATGGTGTTTGTTGTTATAATGATAGAATAGATGTATAGAATACTAGAATCATAAGTAAGTATAAGCGTTTAAGATGTATAGTTTTATAGATTTTGTTGCCATAGGCACAGCATAGGAGCTTATTGTATAGTATAATTAAAATATATGAATTGATAATTTATATCATATATAATTTTAGGAATATCATATATAATAATAGTAGTCATATACATGTAAATTATATCTAGCCTACTAGGTATACAGTTACAAGGAGGTTTTCATGAGTACAATCACAACAATGCCTGTTTCTATGGAAGGTTGGCAAGAAGAGCAACAATCTTGGAATCAAACGTCTAAGTTCTTCGTCAATATGCACAAGCGCGAGGATCGTGTGGCGCAAGTGGTGGATTTTGTAGCACGATTACAAGAGTTAGGCATCCATCCAACAGAAGGAGAAACTGCACTTGATGTAGGTTGCGGCACTGGTGACTATGCTATGGGACTCGCTCGTAATGGGGTGAAAGTAACTGGCGTCGATCTGTCCACGGGCATGCTAGAAGGTGGTAAAGCAATTAGTGAAAGTGAAGGGCTTTCACTAGATTTATGGTTAGGACCATGGTCCGAAGAGGCACGGCAAGCCTTGGGATGGGATAAGCAATTCGATTTGGTATACAGCATTTTCTGTCCTATCATGTCGGACACAGCGAACCTACATGCCTTGCATAGAGCTAGCCGTAAATATTGTTTGTGTATCATGTTCGCCGATAGAAAAGATGAATATTTAGATGCTATCTATTCTGAGCGATATGGTGTAAGTGGAAGTCCTTGGGAATCCATGCTACAAGATTGCTTGGGCACAGTTAACAAAATTGGAAAAGATGTAAACATTACTTACAAAACGGTGGAAGAAGTAGAAACTTTAACCGTCGATGAGGCGGTGGATTATTTCTGTTTACGAGTACATCGCAAAGTGGGCGGTGATTTAGAAGTTATCAAACAAGAAATTCGTAAATTTTTATCGGAGAAAGCTGTAGATGGCAAATTAGAAAACCATACAACAGATACCATTGCATGGATTTCGTGGCGTATCTAATTTTCTGCACTTGTAAGATACAGAATTTATGGGGATATGATAGCATATGCATAATCTATAGGGATGTACGTACTTTAGCAGTATAAATATAGTGTTCAAGAATGCTAGCTCTATCGCCATAGACAGAATACATAATCATATAGTATCTATATAACAATAAAAGACTGTAAACACATGGGAATATAGCCCTGAGTTTACAGTCTTTTGTGTTGTCAGTTACGATGAACTGTAGTCGTAAAATGATATTGGACATATGCCAATCTATTGTATGGTAATATTCTTAAGAATCTTGAGATAAAGCTTCGCTACGTTCTACGAACTTACGCAAACTACCATATCCTTCTTCCTCAAGTTTTTCTAAAGGGATAAAGCGCAATGCAGCGCCGTTGATACAATAGCGGAGGCCGCCCATAGATTGGGGCCCATCTTCAAAGACATGTCCTAAATGAGCATCGCCAATGCGACTGCGCACTTCGATGCGACGATGTCCTAAACTATCATCTTGATAGTAACGAATCACATCGCTGTTGATAGGCTGCGCAAAGCTAGGCCAACCGCAACCGGAGTCAAACTTTTGAGCAGAGATAAAAAGAGGCTCTCCAGAGGTAACATCTACATAGATACCGGGACGAAACTCATCTGTATATCCATGAGAGAAAGGTCGTTCTGTAGCACTCTGTTGTGTTACAGAATAGGCTAAGTCGCTGAGTTCTTCTCGTAAAACAGAGTCAGATTTTCGTTCGTAGTCGCTTTCATCAACCAAAGGTTCATAAGCTTTGGACACATTAATGTGACAATAGCCGTTTGGATTTTTGTCTAAATAATCTTGGTGATAGGTTTCAGCTGGATAAAAGGAGGCTAGCGGTAAGACTTCGATGGCAAAAGGCTCTTTGTAGTGGCTGTTAGCACGTCCCAAAGTAGCTTCGATGATGGCTTTGTCATCAGGAGTTTCATAATATACACCGCTGCGATATTGTACACCCACATCGTTACCTTGTTTATTGATGCTGAAAGGATCGATGATGCGCAAGAAATACTGTAGAATTTTAGGGAGGGAGATCACGGATGTATCATAGGTGACTTTTACAGTTTCTACGTGACCACTGCCACGGCATACGTCCTCATAACTTGGATTTGGCTGAGTGCCGTTGCTGTAACCTACCTCAGTATCTACAACACCTGGAATGCGTTGAAAGTAGCTTTCAACACCCCAGAAACAACCGCCGCCTAGGTAAATAATTTTGTTCATACTATCACTCCTTTTTGTTGTCTATATTAGTGATGATGCATATGATGTATTATTTTTATATTACTAGAGAAAATAATGTGATGTTATTGATTAGATAGCATTAGTATATACTTGATTTTAATTATAGCATGCGTTTGTATAAAAGCGTGTATAAAATAATGTTATTACAGGTATAAGATATATGATGCAATGATGAACAGAGTAATAACATTCCTCATAAGATTGTTTATAAAGGTGAAAGCCACCTAACTCGTATGGGGCCGAGTAGGTGGCTTGTTTGTGATAACTATAGGTGTGTATGGGAAGTCACCGTTATCACATATGTAAGTAGTTTGAAAGGCTGGAACTTATGAGGTTTCATAGTTCCTGTCGAGTATCACATCGACAAATATAGTATAGCAAATAGGTAGGAATAAGTAAAATAAGAATAAAATGTAACGGCTTATAGCAGAGAACTATTAAATACACTGATGTTTATCAAGAGGGTGTATAAGTATGAATAATTATACTATACTATACTATACTATACTATACATACTGTTTATAAAGAATGGTTATTAAGTGGTTTTTTGCTAGTGTGGGGAGATAGTTATTTTCATGAAGCTTCATGAAAAATTCGTTTGACATTTATAAGTAAGAATTGTATAATTGTGGCATAAATTGAGATGCATAGTGAAATTATATGAATTATAGTGCAACTATGTGGTAGGTTATGAAAAAAATTTTCGTTTAAATTTGCACCTATCAAGTGCATTTTGTTCACTCATATGTCATCTTAATCGTGTAGTATAGTAAGTCAATAATGTGTTTCAATCTTTAAGGAAAAGGAGAATCATGAAAAAACGTAATGAAATTGTTCGAACAAATGCAGCACATGCACAAAGTCAACAAAAAGTAAATCGTTTAGCTGCTATGGCTGCTATTTTAGGTGTGACGGCATTTAGCGTAGCTGGTATGACTACTACATTCGCTGTAGATAATGTAGCAGGTACAGGTGAAGGTACTGCGTTTGGCACCAATAGTAAGGCTGTACAAGAAGGGTCTATTGCTGTAGGTCATTTAGCAGTGACTAATGCCAAAGCTGGTGTGGCGCTTGGTAAATCTAGCTTAGCCGGTGTCAGTGAATCAGCTATCCCAGAAGCAGATCAAGAAAAGCATACAGCAAATACAGTGGCTATTGGTAGGAATGCCTATGCGTCCTATACTGATACGGTTGTTATTGGTACAAATGCATCTTCGTTACGTGACCATGGTGGCGTGACATACCAATCGGGTACTGGTGCGATTGCTATCGGTAGAAATGCAAAAAGTGATTATAAAGAATCTGTAGCCATTGGTCCAGAAGCTCGTACGAATTTCACTCAATCCGTAGCGGTAGGTTACCAAGCGGAAACAACAGGTCAACAAGGTGCGGCTACGGCAGTAGGTCCAATTGCAAAAGCCTATGAAGTAGGGGCAGCTGCCATTGGTAATATTTCAAGAGCAAGTGGGGCTTACTCTACGGCAGTAGGTACTACATCAGCTACTTATAATCCATTTGCTACAGCAGTAGGTAATAATGCAACTACGCGAGCAGCAAGTGATACGATTGTAGGTACAGAGTCTGGTACAGGTGTTAAAGCAGGACGTGCCGTAGCGGTAGGTTTTGGATCTCATGTAGCAGAAACGTCTGGCGTTGCTGTAGGTGACCGAGCTCGTGCGTTTACAGCAGGTGGAATGGCTATCGGTCGTGCTGCTACGTCTTATGGAGCACAAGCCATTGCAATTGGTAATGGCGGCAAAGCGGACGGCAAAGCTGGGGAAAATGCCTTTGCTACAGGACAAGGTGCGATTGCCTTAGGTACAACAGCTCGTGCTATGGGTACACATGGTTTTGCCTTTGGTAATGACTCTGTAGCAGGTGGTAATGCAGACTTAGCAACCACTGTATCTACAGCATTGAATACGTATAATACAGCGTATAGTACTTATATTACAGCTCAAGATGCGAAGTTAACAGCAGAAAGCGACAGTAAAGCAACTCAAAAACGTTTGGCTAGTGATGCTCGTGACTTTGGGATTTCTCTATATACATTAACTAATGAAGAAAAGCAATTGCTTCAAACATTAGGGGTAGATAATGCAGCTCTACAAGATGAGTTTTTTGGAAAAATACAGTCCAATAATAACTATGATAGTGCTAAACCAGTTGTAACAGCTCAATTGGCTGCGTTGAAAAAAATAGCGGCACTTGATGAAAATGCAGCTAGTACAACAACAGCGGATGTAACACGTTTGATTAAACGCGCTCAAGATTTGATTGCAGAAAATACAAGTGATGAAGCTTTAAAACAAAAAGTAACAGATACAACAGCTGCTGCAACAGCAGAAGAAACTAAGTTAAATACAGCTAAGGCAACATTAGAAGCGGCTTATAAAAGTGCGAAAGAATCTGCGTTAGCCATTGGTACACGGGCTGTGGCAGAAGGTAAAAAATCTATTGCCATCGGTACTGATGCAAATGCAACAAATGAAAACTCTGTAGCCATCGGTACACAAGCTAAATCTACTGCTGACCATGCGGTAGCCATCGGTGTAAAAGCACAAGCTACAGTGGATAATGGTGTTGGTTTAGGTTCCTACTCCGTAGCAGATACAGAAGCGCGTAAAGGCTATGATCTTAACGAAAACCGTATGAATACATATGCTGGTTTACGAGGTAATGCATTAACTGCATCTACAGCAGCTGTGGCTGTAGGTACGCCTCGCATGACTCGTCAAATTAATTATGTAGCAGCAGGTACAGATGATACTGATGCAGTAAACGTAGCGCAACTTCGCTCTGTGAATTTAAAAATCGCTGGTGATACAGTAGATCAAGCTGCACCGACAACTGATGGTACATCTAAAGCTGACGTATTATTAGATAGTCAAACATTAAAAGTGGTATCTGCTAACAAAGATGTATTGACAACAGATGCTACCAATAACACAATTACTATCACTCCTGTTACAGCTGAACTTGAAAAAGACCCAGCTACAGGTCAAGTAAAACCTAAAGATGAAGCGAAAGGCAATGCCTTAACAACAGCTCAAAACGTAGCTGATATGATCAACAATGCATCTCCAAAAATTGGCAACGGTTTAACTAATAGTGATGACGGTAAAATCGTAGTAAAACCTGCAGATAAATCTATTAGTGTAACAGCAGATGGTGTAAAAGTTAAAGCTGACGGCACTACAATCACTGTAGGAGACAAGGGTTTACAAGTTAACACTGGTAATATTACTAATGTAACAGAAGGCGACAAAGCTGGTACTGTATCTGTTCCTGAGGCAGATAAAGGTAAAGTTGCTACTATCGGTAATGTAGCAGAGGCTATCAACAGTGCAGCTTGGAAAGCAACAAGTGATAAAGAAGACTCTGGCGAAGTTGAAGGCACAACAGAAGAAAAAGTTAAAGCTGGTGACAAAGTTACGTTAAAAGCTGGTAATAACTTAAAACTTAAACAAGCTGGTAAAGAGTTCACATATTCCTTACAACCTGAGTTAAAAGGTATCAAATCTATCACTGGTGAAGGTGAAGGTGCTGGTAAAGTATCCTTTGGACCAAATGGTGTTGTTACTGTAGGTGGAGATAACCCTGTAGCAATCGATGGTAAAGATGGTAAAGTAACTGCAGGTGATGTAGTTCTTTCCAAAGATGGCTTAGACAATGGCAATAAAACAATCACTAATGTTAAAGCTGGTGAAAAAGATACTGATGCAGTTAACGTAAAACAATTAAAAGATGAACTCGGTAAATCCACTGTTAAAACAAGCGATGGATTGGAAAAAGATACAGATGGTAACATTAAGGTAAAACCAGCTGATAAATCTATCGAAGTAACAGCTGAAGGTGTGAAAGTTAAACCAGCTGATAAATCCTTAGAAACTACTGAGGAAGGCTTAAAAGTAAAAGCTGACGGCACTACAATCACTGTAGGAGACAAGGGTTTACAAGTTAACACTGGTTCTATTACTAATGTAACGGAAGGTGACAAAGCTGGTACAGTATCTGTTCCAGATACAGATAAAGGCAAAATTGCGACTATCGGTAATGTAGCAGAGGCGATTAACAATGCAGCTTGGAATGCAACAAGTGGTGAAGAGGGAACTGGCAAAGCTGAAGGCACAACGAAAGAAGCTGTAAAAGCTGGTGACACTGTTACTTTAAAAGCCGGTAATAACTTAAAACTTAAACAAGCTGGTAAAGACTTCACATATTCTCTAAATCCAGAATTGAAAGATTTAACAAGTGCATCTTTCAAAAATACTGCAGGTGATACAACTGTAATCAATGCAGATGGTATGACTATCACTCCTAAAGCAGCGGATAAAAAACCAGTTTCCTTGACAAAAGATGGCTTGGACAATGGTGGTAATCAAATTAAAAACGTTAAAGAAGGTACAGATGGTACAGATGGTGTTAACGTAAATCAATTAACTGGCGTTAAAAATGATGTACAAGATCTTAAAGATGAATTAGAGAAACATATTAATTCTTCTGGATTCTCCATTACATCTGATGTTGAAGGTACTGGTAAAAAAGCAAAAGGTAATACTACATCTACTGAAGAAGTTAAAGATGGCAACAAAATAACGCTTAAAGCTGGTAATAATCTTGAAATCAAACAAGATGGTACAAACTTCACATATTCCTTGAATCCAGAGTTGACAGGTATTACTTCTATCGCTGGTAAAGGTGCTGCACCTACTGTTATTACCTTAAAAGAGAGCGGAGACGTAACAATAGGTAAAAAAGATGAAGAAAAACCTGTTACTATTACTGCTGATAAACATATTACTAATGTTGCAAGCAACTTGCCTGAAACTAAAAATAAAGATGATAAAGGTGAAGCTACTAAATCTCAAGCAGCTCCAACAATGGGTACTGGTGAAAATGAGGTTAACCCAAATAACGCAGCTACTGTAGGTGATGTACTAAATGCAGGTTGGAACTTAAAAGGTAATGATAAGGATGTAGATTTTGTAAAACCATACGATACTGTAAACTTCGTAGATGGTGTTGGTACAACAGCTACTGTGGAAAGTAAAGATGGAAAAACATCTACTGTGAAATACAGTGTAAACATTGGTAATGGCTTAGAAGTAGGTAAGGACAACAAAATCACTGTTAAAGCAGATGGAGATACGATCACTGTAAGTGATAAGGGTATTAAAGTAAATCCTACATTTGTAAAACAAATAAAAGATGAAATCGCTAACTCTGCTGTAAAACCTGGTAAAGGTTTAGAAAAAGATAAGGCAGGCAACATCGATGTAAAACCAGCTGATAAATCTATTGATGTCTCTGAAGCTGGCGTGAAAGTTAACACTGGCACAATTACTGTTAACGCTAAAGACGGTAAAGATGCAGCTGGTAAGGATGTAAAAGCTGGTACTGTATCTGTTCCGGAAGCAGACAAAGGTAAAATTGCTACTATCGGTAATGTAGCTGATGCGATCAATAATGCAGCGTGGAACGCAACAAGCGGTGCAACTGGCACTGGTGAAGTGGAAGGTACAAGTAAACAAGCTGTTAAAGCTGGTAACACTGTTACTTTCAATGCTGGAAATAACTTAAAACTTACACAAGATGGTACAAACTTTACATACTCTTTAAAACCTGTATTGAAAGATATTACATCTATTTCTGGTAAAGGTGATACTGCTGGTAAAGTAACATTCGGTGATAACGGTGTTGTTACTGTAGGTACTCCTAATGATGCTAATGCTATCTCCTTAAATGGAAAAGAAGGAAAAATTAGCATGGGTGAAGTATCTCTTTCCAAAGAGGGCTTGAACAACGGTGGTAAAAAAATCACTAATGTAGCTCCTGGTGAAAAAGATACTGATGCAGTTAATGTAAGCCAATTACGTGATGCAGCAGGCAATATGCAAGCAATTACTAACCAATTACAAGGTCAAGTGAACCGTGTTGGTTCTCAAGCAGCTGCGTTATCTGCCTTGAAACCTATCCAATACGATCCATTAGAACCAACTCAAATCATGGCTGGTGTAGGTCACTACCAAGGTCAAAACTCCTTAGCATTAGGTGTGGCACATTATAAAAATGAATCTTTGATGTTCCATGCAGGTGCTGCTATTGGTGGTAACCGTAGCCAAGTGATGGCAAATGCTGGTATTACTTGGAAAGTAGGATCTAAAGCAGACGAAACAGCTGTAGCAGATGTATACAGACAAGGTCCAATTAGCTCCGCATACGTATTGCAAGATAAAATGGGCGCTTTAGAAGCTCAAAACCTTGAACAAAAAGGTGAAATCAATGCATTACGTGAAGAAAACAAATCTCAACGTGCAGAACTTGATGCTGTAAAAGCTCAATTAGCAACAGTATTAAGCCGTTTACAAGGTTAATATAGACTCGTAAGCGTAATCTAAGCGTTATATAGAAAAGACTGTAATCAAATGAATCCTATCATTCTGATTACAGTCTTTTTTTGTATTTGGTTGACAACTCTTCTTTTTTTGAATGTATCTAAGTGTAAGCACTTGGTACTAGGAAAGGAGAACATTATGGCAGCAAGTACAGTAGTGAAAAAAGAATTACATTTGGTTTTTACCGACACATCTAAAGAAGAAGTGAATATTGTGGTAGCATTCCCTAAAGAAGGTATTACAAAAACTGAAATTGACACAGTAGGTCAACTGATGGTGGAGAAAGATGTACTTCGTGGTCGTAAAGATCAACGTTTGACTAACTTTCAACATGGTGCATTAGTAACTACAGAGTCTACAGTGGTAGAATAAGGAGGATATAGACTATGACAACAACAATGGTAACCAAATTACAATTGCAATTTAAAAAAGGTGAAGGCATTCATAATCTAAAAGTGGCTAATTTTGCTTATGTCAATGAAAGCGCCACCGATGAGGATGTAAAAGCTGTAGGTGATGCATTAGGTAAGTTATATGCCTATCCATTGGTAGGGGTTGTGCGTAATAATGCCATCGCTTTAGAGGCGTAATATGGAAAAGCTTGAAAAAGCATTAAAAATTATTAGAATCACCCTTTGGGTATTAAAGTGGTTGAAACGATAAGGTAGGATAGACCTTTAGACAGAAATGAACCACATATCTCAGAGGGACATGTAAATCAATCGTATATATGACCTTAGTGCCGAGGATTACCGTAGCCATCTTGCTAATGCATAGCAGGATGGCTATTGTTATGCTATATGTAAAAAACATACCTAGAAAGCAGGGTGTTGATGATGACAAAGCTATATCATAGAAACGGAAAAACCTGAATCTCGAAAGTGGAGATTCAGGTTTTTTATGATAAGTCCTTAGTCCTTAGTTAAATTAATCTTTAGATCGTTCTAACTCTTGTTGTACCAAAGCGATAGCTTTTTTATATTTTTTGTGCATTCCTTGGCGGCTCATTCCATATGATTCAGCCATATCACTAATGGATTTACCTTGAAATAAAATCTGCTCTAATAGGGCGGCATGCACGGTATCAATCCGTGAAAGTGCCTCTTTCAACGCTGCCATTTGTAAGTGAGCAAGGGCCTCCTGCTCTGTATCATCTTCGGCAGGGATGTGGATAATTGGATTCGATTCATCCTCTTCATGAAGTAAAGATTCATGATTCCATTGATGAACGCTTTTACGGAAAAGATTCATTTCCGTATAATGGATGCGAGATTTTACAAACCCTGCAAAGGGGACCTTCCCGTTCAGATCGTACGTTTGGATAGAGACTAAGAACGTCTCCCATAATGTAGCTTCTAAATCGCTTTCCATACTGCGAAGTTGACGCACATGAGAATAGCGGCTGATAAGTGGTACGTAGCGATGACATAGAATAACAGTAGCCGATGTATGCCCTGCTTGGGCTAAGGCGACCAGTTCTTCATCGGTATAATAATCGTCCCCGCAATCGGGACATACATCTTGAAGGCCTTTCGAAATATAAGATTTTGTCATAGTAATCTCCTTTTTGAAAGGACTTATCATTGTTGTACTTCTGAATACGTTATCTGTCCGCAAGTTCTGGAATCACCTCCTTGTTCCTACGTATTTAAATTGAGAACTCGATTCTGTTACAAGCGCTTGTGCTATTAATTAGAATTATAAATCAAAAATTGAGAAAAGTCATCATTAAAATGGTCAAAATTGCTCATATATGCCAAATTAGCATATAGAATTTAAAATTTATAATCAATATGCTTGTTGTTTCTAATAGAATATAAAAGGATCAAAAAGTGGCTATAACTAAAAGATACTCACTTGTTATATTATGCAGCCTTGTGGCGGTCTTAATTGAATATGATAAAGGGAAGCCCATGGCATACTCCTTCACAAACGGTATTTAATAATGTTTGTTCAGGAGCACGCCATGGGCTTCTTGCTTTTGTTTGATTTAGTCAGTAAGAAGCGCCACAAAGGCTGCTACGCTTAACGGCGTTTTTTAGGGATAATTATATCCAATTATATTTTTTTAAGTAGTTGGTAATTATTATCAACGATATGTGTGATTTGTACTATAATAAAATTAAAGAGTCATCAACGTGAGTTGGGCTCATCTCTTCCCAATAAGGGAGGGGGTGGTTTCTATGAAATTTTTGAAAAAATTACTTGTATTAGTAAAATTTTTAAAATTAATTATAGATTTGTATCGTTTCTTTAACTAGAAATGATAAAGCCTAACGTAAAAGATAAGTGTTGGCAACACTTATACACGTTAGGCATCATCAAATTTTTAAACTTTTGAGATGAGCCTAACGCCGTTCACACGTTGATGGCTCTTCTTTTTATGTCTATATTCTAGCACAGTTCCAGAAAAAATACTACTTATTTTACTAAGGTATATATAATTGTGATATGAGTAAATGTGACAAAGGATTAGTACGCGCTGGGGTATTTGCAATTTTAAGGACTTGCTATTTCGTTATAGGTAATGGCTATATATGATAATATGTATCCTATATAAGGATAAATGTACGTATATTGTTGACATATGATGGACATCCTAGTATACTTAATTCATCGTTAATCGATAGGTTTTACTGGAAAGAGAGGTGGATTGAATGCCTATACGAGTAGTGAAAGGATTACCAGCCATAGGGAAACTTTCAGAAGAGAATATATTCGTCATGGATTCGGAACGGGCAGAGTCACAAGATATTCGGCCACTCCACATTGTGGTTGTGAACTTGATGCCACGGAAAGAAACGACGGAAATTCAACTGCTTCGTGCTTTGAGTAACACACCGTTACAAACAAAGGTCACCTTTCTTTACACGGCGTCTTATACAGCGAGTAACACAAGCCAAGAATATTTGGAAACCTTTTACAGGACTTTCGAGGAAATCAAAGATCAATACTTTGATGGCTTGATTATCACAGGTGCTCCGGTAGAGCAAATGCCCTTTGAGGAAGTGAACTACTGGGATGAGCTTTCAGAAATTATGGAATGGAGCAAAACCCATGTGTGTTCTACTCTCTATATTTGTTGGGGAGCTCAAGCTGGGATTTATAAGCACTTCGGTATCCACAAGGAAGATTTGCCTACCAAGTTATTCGGTGTATATGAACAAGAAGTGCAGAACAGTAAGCCCATGCTTATGCGTGGTCTAGATGAACTCTTCTATATGCCTCATTCACGGCATACGACGGTGAGTGAAAGCGAAATCAACGCTCACCCTCAGTTAGAAGTACTAGCCCGCGCGGATAAGACAGGTGTTGGTATCGCCCGGTCCTATGATAATAAACATGTGTTTATCTTTGGACATCCAGAATATGATCGAGATACTTTATACCAAGAGTATGATAGGGATAGAAAGTTAGGATTAGAGATTGAAATTCCAGAAAATTATTTCCCTGATGATGATCCGACGAAAGAGCCCATCATTCGATGGCGATCTGCATCGACCATACTCTATTCAAACTGGTTAAACTATTATGTGTACCAAGAAACACCGTATGAGGTCAGTGAATTACAATCGAGACCGATTGAAGAAGCATATATACAAGACTGGGTCATTTAATCCTAGTCAATAGATAGTAAAGATTTAAGAATGATGAGGAGTTTAACATGAGCAATTACAAATTTGAAACATTACAATTACACGCAGGACATACAGTAGACGCAACAGGTTCCCGTGCGGTGCCAATTTATCAAACAACTTCCTATGTATTCAAAGATGCAGAGCAAGCGGCAGGCCGTTTTGCCTTAACGGATGCAGGCCCTATCTACACTCGTTTGGGTAACCCTACGCAAGACGTATTGGAAAGCCGTGTGGCACAATTAGAAGGCGGTGCTGGTGCGATTGCTGTGGCATCCGGTTCTGCAGCGGTTACGTACGCCATCCAAAACGTAGCGTCCGCTGGTGACAACATCGTGGCGGCATCCACATTGTACGGTGGTACCTACAACTTGTTCAGTGCAACATTGCCACGTTTCGGCATCACTACAAAATTTGTGAACCCAGACAACTTAGATGAGTTCAAAGCAGCCATCGACGACAACACGAAAGCTGTTTATGTAGAATCCGTTGGTAACCCTGGTGCGAACCTTGTGGACTTAGAGGCTATCGCTGAAATCGCCCACGCACATGGTATCATCGTCATCGTGGACAACACATTCGGCACTCCGTACTTGTTCCGTCCATTCGAGCACGGCGCAGACGTGGTGGTGCACTCCGCAACGAAATACTTAGGCGGTCATGGTACAACGATCGCAGGTGTTATCGTTGAAAGTGGTAAGTTCGACTACAAAGCAAGCGGCCGTTATCCTGGATTCGTAGAAGGCGACGTACATTACAATGGTTTAGTATACGGCGATCTTCCAATTCCTTTCACTGTGAAAGTACGTGCTCAATTATTGCGTGACACTGGGGCAGCCATTACTCCACTAGCAGCATGGTTGATTATTCAAGGCATTGAAACATTGTCCTTGCGTGTAGAACGCCATGTAGAAAACACTCGTAAAGTAGTAGATTTCTTGGTAAACCATCCAAAAATTGCTTATGTAAATTATCCTGAATTGCCAAACAGCCCATATAAAGCGTTGGCTGACAAATACTTCCCAAATGGTGTTGGCGCAGTGTTTACATTTGGTGTGAAAGGTGGCAAAGAGGAAGGTATCAAATTCGTTGATGCTCTTGAAATCTTCTCTAACCTTGCAAACGTGGCGGATGCTAAATCCTTGGTTATCCACCCAGCAAGTACAACACATGCCCAATTGAGCCCAGAGGAACAATTGACAGCAGGTGTAAAACCAGAACAATTACGTGTATCTATCGGTATCGAAAATGTAGATGATATCATTGCTGACTTAGCACAAGCATTGGATAAACTGTAAGATATAGCAACTGTATAGTAGTATATAAGGGAACTCACAATAGTGGGTTCTCTTTTTGTTGTGCGGATAGTAATGAACACGTTTTATGGTTATGGGACAAAATAATCTTTAGATAGGGTGTGATAAGAATTATGACCAATGTAATAGTGGAAAGTTGATTAAAGACGCCAATTTTCCTATATGTTAGGGTTTTATCATATATGATTTTATACTATATTTTGCGATATCTATGATGATAGTCACTCCTAAGTATATTTATATAGTGATTATGAGAGTATCCTCGGAACCAGTGCCGATATGCATGAATGGCAGTTTGGGTATATACAATGCAAGCTATGGTATACTAGATATATAGTTATATTAGATAAAAGCACGATGATACGGTAATAACCTATTAGGTGGTTATCTAGATATCGAGATGGAGTCAACTATAGACATATATAGAAATTGCATAGGGTGTATAAAGGAATTAGTAAGAAAGGAAATCAACGAATGAAAAGCAAACTAGTTAAAAATACGTGGTGGAAATCTGTGGTATGTGGCATGGCGATGGTTACTTTCACCGGTTTTGTAGGTATGGCGTATACTATAGAGGGAACACCGGTGAGGACTTTCACAAAGGAGTTAGATAGTGTACAAACAGTAGATGCTCAAGGAATAGATGGGGAACACTTCGTATTACAAAAGGAGAATGCTGCACCAGAGAAGAGGGGGCTCTATATTAGCCACCGACCAGCTCATTTTCGGGTGTCTATGTTTGGCACTGTGAAAGATATTCATTGGATTGATAAGGTTGTTCCTACAGATAGCGGACATATAGAGGGATTTTTGCTAGATTTTGACGAGAATACGACTATGATGATCACGAGACGAGATAATACACCAACGCAAGGTGTTTCTCAGGAGAGATGGAATACGACCTGGTATGACCAACCAATCCAAGGGATGACGGATGAGGAGTATATGGCAATTTGGCGACGTGAAGATCCACATTTATCTGAAAAATATACACAGCTTGAAGGGGGCTTGTTGTGGAGAGAAGAGATGACGGCGGCTCGTTGGGACCGATCTGTGCAAATGACAGCAGAAGGTTCGAAAGTACGTTTTACGGTAGACATGATTTTGAAAGACGACCCTACGCATCGGTATGTGATTACTTTCACCTATGATGATATCCAAAAGTATAGTATAGAATCATTGAAACACTTAGTGGATATTCTGGAGTATTTGCCAGATGAAAGTGATGCAGATGCTCAGCAAAACGAAAAACAACAGACTAAGAAGCAGAGAGCCCCTTTACTGGCAGGCGAAGAGTATAACCTACCATCTGCGTTGCTGTCAGACATGTGGATGGAAACGAAGGATGTAACGGATCTTGAAGATTTATACCATCAGGAGTTAAGCCAAAACAAGCCATCGGTGCGCAAAGAGCAGGAATTAAGAATTACAGAAGAAGGGATTACGTCCCAATCCACCTGGGAAGATACGAGTAAGACGAAGGCTACCATCCAACGGTCTGGTCGAATAGGGCTAGAGAAAGAATGAGTTAGCGAAAATAGTTGGTGAAAATTGGCATAGACTAAGGGAGAACATTACTAGGAAGAGAAAAGAGGGAGGAATGATGCAACAATGGGTAAGACATTTTGGAAGGCTTTAGCATGTGGCATAGCGATTGCAACTTTCACAAGCACTGTAAGTCTAGCAAATGATATACAGGTAAAGCCTATGGTTACAGTCATAGACCAGGGAAGAATGAAAAAAGGAGTACCATTTTTTATAGGAGACCACTATTTAAAAAATAGTTTGATAGAAAACAATAAAGAAACAAAAAATATACCACATTATACGTACATCAATAGTCGTGAAGGGCATTTTCGCTTTGCGATTCCTTGGGCAATACAAACGATGGTATGGATTGATACGACCGAACTTAAAGGTAAGGGACATACAGTAGGAGTTCTGTTGCATTTGGATAAAGATGTAAATATGACGGTAACTCGTATAGATAATGTAGCACCGAAAGGAGAATCCCAGGAACAGTGGAATACTACATGGTATGACACACCAATTCAAGGAATGACGGATGCGGACTATATAGAAGTTTTGCGTCGAAAAAGTCCCGAAGTTTTTAAAGAGTTCACAGTAGTAGAAGTGGGGGCATTATCTCGAGATGATATGACAATGGCTCGCTGGGAGCGATTCGAACAGCCTACACCAGATGGACCCTATGTAACGTTTACCTTGGATATGATTATGAAAGCTGATCCTACGCATCGATATTTGATAGAGATTGAATATGATGATATTCATAGATATGATTTGCAGACTTTGTTGCACTTATTAGATAATTTTGTGTATACAGGGGCTGATGAAAGTCGAGATGCATCTGTCTCATTATTTTAGAATGATATTTTAGAAAACCAGCGTATCAGATATGTTCTTGATTTATGAATTTCACCTGTATATAATGTGAGTAGAGCAGTTCGGTCGTATACTTTTGGAATGAGGTGTATAGATATGGGAACGCATTTACAATCGATGGAATCAATGCCAGAGTATGAAGAGTTTTGTATTTGTTTAGGCAGAAAAATTGCTTGGGTTAGACGTTGTCAGGGACTTTCACAAAAAGAGTTATCTAAACGATGTGGTATTAGTCCAAGTTATTTAGCAAAAATTGAAGGTGCTAAAGGTTCCTTAGGGACATCTGTGCAGGTATTGTATTTGATCGCCAAGACTTTGCAGGTTGATGTGGCAACTTTGGTGTGTCATGATGAAATCGATCACCAGCGGGTACGGATGTATAAGATTAAGCAACGAGTCATGGGATATGAATCGAATCAGTTGCACTAACTGGATGGAAACTAGTTTGTGTTCTTAGATATCTAATTGATAATATAATTATTATCAAAAACTATATTGAGAAGTAATAATTGAGAATATAGGCGTCTATAGTTATTTTTTGTATATATAGCTAAATACAAATGATAAATTCTATCAAATAGCGTAATATATAGGTTCAGCGATACAAAAAATGCAACATCAATTGTAAAAATTGGATACAAAAAGTATAGACAAGTATTTGACAAGACAAAAAAAACGTGCAATAATGAGAATGTAAAAAAGGTAAGTACCTTAGTAAATGATAATCATAAAGTTAGCGAATTTCTATTTTTTATGGAGGTGTCTCATGCGCGTTATTGGTGATGCATGCATTAAATGTGGTTCTTGTGCTTCTGTTTGTCCAGTAGGAGCAATTGCTGAAGGCGAAGTTAAATACGAAATCAATGAAACTTGCATTGATTGCGGTTCTTGCGAATCCGTTTGCCCAGTAGCAACAATCACAGCTGAATAATTTAAGCTAATAAAAAACCCCGTAAACATACGTGTTTACGGGGTTTTCTCGTTTTCTATTTACTCTAATTTTAGGCGTTTTCGATTCGGTTGCTCAACCGTTGCTCAACCTTTTTGAGGCTCTCATCATGTTACTCGTTTTGCTTGTGTATGATTCTGTCAAAATCAGAGAATACTTTCTGCGTACGATTAAATTCTTTATACTCAGTAACTGCTTTCTTATCAGCTTGTAGTTTTGATATATGCCCTTTATTAGTGAGCACTTCGTATTCGTTGAAAGATAGGAATTTATCTACGCTTTCAGCAAAGGCTTTCATGGTGAAAGTATGTTTCGAGTTCTTTGAAATAGTTTTGACCGAAGGGAGTTCCGTTCTTTAACATATCGTCATTAAGGGCAAAACCTTTCACAATATATTCACGCAATACCTTGGTAGCCCAAATACGGAATTGTGTAGCTTCTTTTGAGTTTACACGGTAGCCAACAGCGATGATGGCGTCTAGGTTGTAGAAGTTAGTGCTATAGATTTTTCCATCTCTGGCAGTTATTTCCATTTTGGAAATAACTGAATTTTCTGAGAGCTCTTGTTCAGCAAAGATATTTTTTAAATGCTTGTTGATAGCTGGTACTTGGACGGAAAATAACGTCGCCATATCTTTTTGTGTCATCCAAAATATTTCGTCTTTAAATAGAACATTGGTAGAAATATTTTCTTGTCCTGATTGGTAGATGATTACATCTTATAAGAGGGGCAAAGTCAAGAAGAAATGGGATAACATTTATATAGAGGCAGAGATATCTAAAGTATTAGGGGGTAGAGTGATATTGAAAATCTATTAAATCTATGGGATAATAGAGTAAATAAAAAATCGCTGTTGGTCTACTGGCACGATGATAGCATATTGTTATAAAGGTGCGGTTCAAATCAGTATACAGCACTTTTTAGCACTTTAGTTTATAGGGTGCTTTTATATTATAATTCATAAGGAGATACGATGGAACGCATTTTTAAACTACAAAATTTGAATTGTGCCAATTGCGCTAGCGTGATTGAAACAAAATTAAATCAACTAGAATCTGTGTCAGCAGCAACTTTCACGCTTGGCACCCAGCAATTGCGCATTACCTCTAGTATAGAAGATACAGATATGTTACGAGATCAAATCCAAGCGGTGTGCGATGCTACGGAAGATGGCGTAGTAGTGGTACCATTTGTGCGTGCACCTAAAAAAGCACAACAAGTAGAGGATGACCATGAGCATAATTCTAGTTTAACGGGGATTATTATAGGCGCTATCGTGATAGTGGTAGCAGAGTTTACAAATTGGGTGCCAGAGCAATACCTGACCCCATTATTAATTGTAACCTTTATTGTACTAGGTTGGCGCATTGCATGGGCAGCGATTAAAAATGTTATGAAAGGTAAATTATTCGATGAAAACTTCTTGATGTCTGTTGCTACTATTGGTGCGTTAATCATCGGTGAATATGTAGAGGCTGTTTGGGTTATGTTGTTCTTCCAAATGGGTATTTATTTTGAGGAACGTGCTACAGAACGCAGTCGTAATGCGGTTATGGATGCAGTGGATCTTCGTCCAGAAGAAGTGCGTTTAATCGTTTGTGATGGTAGCGTGCAGGTGGTGAATCCAGAAGATGTACAAGTAGGGTCTCATATCGAAATTCGTCCTGGTGATCGTATTCCATTGGATGGTCGTATAGTAGAAGGTACTACGCGTATCGATACAGCAGCGGTAACTGGTGAACCAGTTCCAGTGAGCGCTACCGTAGGTACAGAAGTGATGTCTGGGTGCATCAATGTGGATGGGCGTATTGTCTTAGAAGTAACGCATGAATTAAAAGATTCCATGGTTATGCGCATTCTTGATGCTGTAGAACATGCAGCGGCATCGAAACCAAAGATTGATCGTTTCATTACTCGTTTCTCTCGCGTATATACTCCAATCGTAGTGGCATTGGCGATTATCGTTGCCGTAGTACCTCCTCTATTCACAGGAGAATGGCAATATTGGATTTATACAGCGTTAACATTCTTAGTAGTGTCTTGCCCATGTGCTCTTGTATTGTCTGTGCCTTTGGCATTCTTCTCTGGTATCGGTGCTGGTTCTAAACAAGGTATCTTGTTCAAAGGTGGTAAAGCGATCGAGGCTATGAGTCGTGTGAAAGCGATTGCTTTCGACAAAACTGGTACTATCACAACAGGTACTTTCAACGTACAAACAGTAGAAGTAGCTGGTACTTATACAGATAATGAAGTGTTGCAATATGCAGCGGCTCTAGAAGCTGGTTCTACACACCCGATTGCTATGTCCATTGTAGAAGAAGTACAGCGTAGAGGAGTAGAGTTTAATACGGCTAAGGATGTAAAAGAAATCTCTGGTCATGGTATGGTAGGCATTGTAGAAGGCCATACCGTATTGGTTGGTAATGGTCGTTTATTAGAAACAGAACATGTAACGGTACCAACTATTGAACATGTATATGGTAGTGAAGTATTCGTAGCTATTGATGGTCAATATATAGGTCGTATCGTCATTGCCGATGCTGTGAAAGCAGATTCTAAAGAGGCTATCCGTCGTATGAATGGAAAAGGATATCATACAGTGATGCTCACAGGTGATGTGGCATCCAGTGCGAACCATATTGCCCAAGAAGTAGGTATCCAAGGTGTGCGTGCCGAGTTGTTACCACAAGATAAACTGGAGGTTGTCCAATCTCTTCGTAATGACTATGGCTCTGTCATGTTCGTAGGTGATGGTATCAATGACGCGCCTGTGTTGACAGGTGCTGATGTAGGCGGGGCTATGGGTAGTGGTGCAGATTCTGCCATCGAAGCAGCAGATGTAGTATACATGAACTCTAACCTAGATTCCGTATGGCGTTCCTTAAGTATTGCAGAACGTACCTTGTCCATTGCATGGCAAAATATTTTCTTCGCTATTGCTGTAAAAATTATCGTTATGGTGGCTGGTGTATTTGGCTTTGCAAATATGTGGGTGGCAGTTTTTGCAGATACAGGGGTATCCATTCTTTGCATCTTTAACTCTGTCCGTATTTTCTACAGTAAATAATATACGTCCTCCTACTAGCATGTACGTCCAACTATGTAGCGGGAGGCATTGTGATATCTTCCCCCTTTTTTTGTAGTTATACAAGGTATATATCACTACATAACAACTATACAGCGAAGAGGACTTGGCCATTAGGCTAAGTCCTCTTTGTCGTGTAGGGACATAGTCTACCAACTCATTTTGTCCTATAACCCTGAAAGCCAGCAGAACATAGGGACTGCTGGCTTTTGTGTATAGATCTACTTGTGTTGCTTTAGAAGTAATTTATCGTTTTGTGTCATCCAAAATGTTTCGTCTTTAAATAAAACGTTAGTTGAAATATTTTCTTGTCCTGATTGGTAGATTTGGTTATAAAAACGATTTATTTGCAAGTCTATTAAATCTATAAGATAATAGAATAAATAAAAAATCGCTGTTGGTCTACTGGCACGACGATAACATATTGTTATAAAGATGCGGTTCGAATCCGCATACAGCGCTCTAAGTACTAGGGTGCTTTTTTATTATCGAAATGAGATAAAACTAGGGAGATAAAAAAATAAATGAATATGTAATCATATGTTGACAAAATAGAATTTTGTAGATATAATAAATGTATGAATGAATACTCAAGTACAAAATATATGTAATATATCAATAAAAAGGAGTTACTATGGAACGCATTTTTACATTACAAAATTTGAACTGTGCAAATTGCGCTAGTGTCATTGAAGAAAAATTAATTCAACTAGAATCTGTGTCGGCAGCGACTTTCACAATTGGTACGAAACAATTGCGTATTACATCTACCGTAGAAGATACGGATGTTTTGCAAGAACAAATCCAAGCGGTTTGTGATGCTACGGAGGATGGTGTGGTAGTTGTACCATTTGTACGAGTAGCGAAAAAAGCAAAGCAAGATGACCATGACCATGAGCATAACGCAAGCTTATCTGCCATAATCGTCGGAGCCATCGTGATGGCAGTAGCAGAGCTTACGGATTGGGTACCAGATCAATATATGATACCATTGTTGCTGGTAACCTTTGTTGTATTAGGTTGGCGTATTGTATGGGCTGCTATTAAAAATGGCATGAAAGGCAAATTCTTTGATGAAAACTTCTTGATGTCTATTGCTACCATCGGTGCTTTAATCATTGGTGAATACGCAGAGGCTGTAGGCGTTATGTTGTTCTTCCAAGTAGGGATTTATTTTGAAGAACGTGCTACAGAACGCAGCCGTAATGCCGTAATGGATGCAGTAGATCTTCGTCCAGAAGAAGTACGTTTAATCGTTTGTGACGGCAGTGTGCATGTGGTGAATCCAGAAGATGTACAAGTAGGATCTCATATCGAAATTCGTCCTGGGGACCGTATTCCATTGGATGGTCGTGTAGTAGAAGGGACCACGCGCATCGATACAGCAGCGGTGACAGGGGAACCTGTACCTGTAAGTGCTACAGTAGGTACTGAAGTGATGTCTGGTTGTATCAATGTGGATGGACGCATTGTCTTAGAAGTGACACATGAATTAAAAGATTCCATGGTTATGCGTATTCTAGACGCTGTGGAAAATGCAGCGGCATCGAAACCAAAAATCGACCGATTCATTACTCGTTTCTCTCGCGTATATACGCCAATCGTAGTGGCATTGGCGATTATCGTTGCCATAGTACCTCCTCTATTCACAGGAGAATGGCAATATTGGATTTACACAGCTTTAACATTCTTAGTAGTATCTTGTCCATGCGCCTTAGTATTATCTGTGCCATTGGCATTCTTCTCTGGCATTGGTGCTGGTTCTCGACAAGGTATCTTATTCAAAGGTGGTAAAGCAATCGAGGCTATGAGCCGTGTGAAAGCTATTGCATTTGATAAAACTGGTACCATCACAACTGGTACTTTCAACGTACAAACAGTAGAAGTAGCTAGTGGCTATACAGAAAACGAAGTGTTGGAATATGCAGCAGCCTTAGAAGCCGTATCTACACACCCAATTGCGATGTCTATCGTAGAAGAAGTAAAACGTAGAGGGGTAGAGTTTACTACAGCCAAGGATGTAAAAGAAATTTCCGGTCACGGCATGGTAGGCACCGTAGAAGGTCATACTGTATTAGTCGGCAATGGTCGTTTGTTGGCGAAAGAAAATATTGCAACGCCATTGATTGATTATGTGTATGGTAGTGAAGTATTCGTAGCTGTTGACGGTCAATACGTAGGCCGTATCATCATCGCTGACGCTTTAAAAGCTGATTCTAAGGAAGCCATTCGTCGCATGAACGGCAAAGGATATCAAACAGTGATGCTTACAGGTGATGTGGCAGCTAGTGCGAAGTACATTGCTCAACAAGTAGGTATTCAAGGAGTACGTGCTGAGTTATTACCACAAGATAAATTAGAAGTGGTACAGTCTCTACGTAATGATCATGGTTCTGTCATGTTCGTAGGTGACGGCATCAACGATGCGCCTGTATTAACTGGTGCCGATGTAGGTGGTGCTATGGGTAGTGGTGCAGACTCTGCTATCGAAGCGGCAGACGTAGTGTACATGAACTCTAACCTAGATTCTGTATGGCGTTCTTTGAGCATTGCAGACCGTACATTATCCATTGCATGGCAAAATATTTTCTTTGCCATAGCTGTGAAAATCATCGTTATGGTAGCAGGTGTATTTGGTTTTGCAAATATGTGGGTAGCTATCTTTGCAGATACAGGGGTATCCATTCTTTGTATCTTGAACTCTATCCGTATTTTCTACAGTAAGTAAGACATGCTCTCCTGCTAGCATGTACGCCCTACTATGTAGCAGGAGGATCGTGATATCTTCCCTCCTTGTAGTTATACAAGGCATATCACTCATAACAACTATACACAACAAAGAGGACTTAGCAAGTGAGCTAGGTCCTTTTTGTTGTGTAAAGGTATGTATGTACTCCTATACATTGAGGGAGGGGAAATAGAAATATTGTTAGAAACTTTCATAATAAATCATAAAAAAATTGACGAATTGACGTTGATTGATTAAGATAAAGGGTAGGGTTATTAAGACGTTAAGGAGGTGTCACATGTTAACGGTACACAAACACGTAGAGGGGGAGCTATTTACGGATTCCACTGTACAAGATGCGACAAAAGGTTCATGGATAAATTTGGTGAACCCAGACCCCGATGAGTTGGCTATCGTCAATATGATGACACAGATTCCAACGGATGTACTGAAAGCAGCTTTGGATACGGAAGAACGGTCTCACGTAGAAATTGAAGATGAATACATTTTCGTCGTTATTAACATTCCAGTACTGCGTGGTTCTGATGTATATGATGCAGTACCTTTGGGTGTATTTGTGACAGAAGATTTCTTTATTACCATCTGTTTAGAAGAAGCAGAAGTGCTCTATCCGTTCTTGAGCAATCAAATGCCAACCTTCTATACTTTTAAAAAGACAAGATTTCTGTTCCAAATCATGTATCGCACAGCGGTACTATATTTGCGATACTTACAACAAATCGACCGCCGTACGGATGACATTGAAAAAACATTACGACATACGACACGGAATAAAGATTTGTTCCAATTGTTGGAATTACAAAAATCCATGACCTATTTTACCTCTGCACTGCGTGGTAATGGTACGGTAATGGAACGTATTTTGCGCATTCGTCGTCATGATGATGTACGCTATTTGTTGAAAATCTATGAAGAAGATGAGGATCTATTAGAAGATGTGATCATTGAGAACAAGCAGGCTGTGGAAATGGTTGAAATGTATTCTAATATTTTGATGAATATGATGAATGCCTTTACATCCATTATTTCTAACAATTTAAACTTAGTTATGAAATTATTGGCAGCCATGACAATTATGCTAGCGGTACCAACGGCCATCTTTAGCTTGTGGGGTATCAATGTACCGGTACCATTTGCTGATACGGAATATGGCTTTGAGTATGTGATTGGTATTGGCATAAGCTTTGCAGCGCTGGCAGGCTATTGGCTTTGGAAAAACGATTTCTTTTAATTGCATAGTAAAATGGAACACACCTAAGGGGACTCCCGGGGGTGTGTTTTCTTATGTCACGATTCAGGTTAATTATGAAAGTTTCTTATATCTATCTTTAAAAGTCATGAATATTATACAAAATGAATAAAATTACTATATAGATATTTTTCAATTTGTGTAAAAATAATGATTTAAAATGATATAAATCACAGATAAATAGCTAGAAATGTACACTTTCAAACAAGTATGCATTCCGTGTCTTGCAATATTCACATTAGTCATTTGACTTTTTTGATAAAAGAAATTAACATATTTATGTAATATCTATAATATAGTTGGGCGTAGATATTGACTATGAATACCTTAAATAAGGGAAGAATATTTTGGGGGAGATATTGCTAAAAGTTGTATAGGGTTATGGGCAAGATGGAGCAAGGTTGTCTAAGCTGTAGCCCTTGCTGACTTTGTGTAGCAGATCCACCTCAAAGGTGGCTTTTTTTATGACTTGATGTTTCATAGCGGTAGAGGGTAGGCCCAAAGTCTATTTAGAAGGGATGTGGATGATTGAAAACTATACTGAGTAAGGTGTCACAACTGTTAATCACATTAATTGGGGTTACGTTTTTGACGTTTTGCTTGACCTACATTGCTCCTGGTGATCCAGCTTTGATGGTATTGGAAGCAGGAGACACCATTGTGTCACAGGAAATGATTGATGCTACACGAAAAGAGATGGGCTTGGATCGTCCATTTATGGAACAGTATGTGCGATGGGTATCAGGTGCTGTACAAGGTGATCTAGGAACGTCCTATTCAGGGAAAAAACCAGTGACTGACAAATTATTGGAAGGCTTGGGCGGTACAGCTTTATTAGCAGTGTCAGCATTCTTGTTGAATGTGTTGCTGTCGATTCCATTAGGGATTTATTCGGCGGTAAAAGCCAATAAGCTACCAGACTTTATTATTCGATTCTTCGCATTCATTAATGTGTCCATGCCAAGTTTCTGGTTAGGTATGCTGCTGCTATATATCTTCGGACTGAAATTGCACTGGGTACCGATTGCGACCTCTGTGATTAGCTTCAAAGCACTCATTTTACCGGCTATCACATTGTCACTAGTGATGGCTGCCAAGTTTACACGCCAAGTACGGACGGTGATCATCGAAGAATTGCACCAAGACTACGTGATGGGTGCCAGAGCTCGTGGCATGAGTGAATCTCAAATTTTATGGAAACATGTCTTACCAAATGCCTTATTACCTTTGATTACCATCATGGGTATGGGTATCGGTTGGCTCTTAGCAGGGGCTGCGGTTATCGAAATCGTATTCTCTTGGCCAGGGATGGGTAAAATGGCGGTCTATGCCATTGCTATGCGTGACTATCCACTCATCGAGGGCTTTGTATTGTGGGTAGCCCTCATCTATACAGCTATCAACTTCTTGGTAGACCTGTCCTACTCTATATTAGATCCACGATTGAAAGCGAGGGGATAAGATGAAAGAATTTATTCTGCAACACAAGCGCTTTTCTTTCTACTCCCTTTTAGTGGCTATCGTAGTAGGAATTGCTATATTTGCTCCCTATATCACACCGCATGATGCGTTCAATGCAGATATGTCAAAAGCTTTCTTAAAACCGTCTGCACAGCATTTAATGGGGACAGATAAATTGGGACGTGATACGTTTTCTCGTATTATTTACGGCACACAAACTTCCTTGTTCATGACCATCATCCTTGTTATCTTAACCGCTGTTGTTGGTACAGTAGTAGGGATTTTGTCTGGTTTCTTTGGAGGTAAAGTAGAGCTGGTATTGATGCGCTTTACAGATATTATGTTATCTTTCCCAGGGGTGGTATTGGCCATTGCCATTGCCGGTATCTTGGGTGGTAGTGCCATCAATGCGATCTTGGCTCTCGTTGTGGTGAGCTGGGCTAAGTATGCACGATTGATACGGTCTGCGGTGATTAAACTTCGCCATAATGACTTTATAGCGGCAGCCAGAGTGAATGGAACAAAACAAATGACCATTTTATGGCGCCACATTTTACCGAATGTATTGCCTTTGATTGTCATTACAGGGGCGATGGATATCGGTACTATGATGATGGAAATTGCGGGACTTTCCTTCTTGGGATTTGGTGCACAGCCGCCAACGCCAGAATGGGGCTTAATGCTCAATGAGAACCGTCAATATATTTTATCGTCTCCAGAATTGATGTTATATCCAGGGATGGCCATTTTCATTGTGGTTACCATCTTCAATTTATGGGGAGATTCACTACGGGATATTCTAGATCCACGTAGTACAGATTCACATTAATAGCGTAGTAAGTTTTGTAGAAAGGAACTTAAGATGAAACAAAGTTGGAAAAAATGGCTTCGTAATGCTACATTTGGTGTTATGGCAGTAGCGGCATTAGGCGTGATTGCAGGTTGTAGTAGCGATAATGCAGGCCCAGCTGACAAAAGTGTAGTAAAATTTGGTGTTACAAACTTTGCAGACACATTAGAGCCAACACAAAACTATTTCGGTTGGGTAGTTATGCGTTACGGTATTGGCGAAACATTAGCTAAATTCGACGAAAAAATGAACACGCAACCTTGGTTGGCAGAAAGTTGGTCTGTATCTGCAGATAAATTGACTTGGACTTTCAAAATTAACGACAAAGCGAAATTCTCCAATGGCAATAAAGTGACCGCAGAAGCAGTAAAAGAATCCATTGAGCGTGCCTTCGAGAAAAATAAACGGGCCGCTACATTCTTCAAATACACAGATATCAAAGCAGATGGTCAAAATTTGATTATCACTACTGATAAACCATATCCAAACGTGCCTGGTTTCTTGGCTGACCCATTATTCATCATCGTAGATGTAGCTGCTGAAAAAGCTGGCCGTGACTTCGCTAAAGAAGGCCCTATCGGTACTGGCCCGTACAAAGTGAAATCTTTCACGAAAGAAAAAGCAGTCGTAGAAGCGAATGAAAACTACTGGGATGGAGAAGTTCCTTTTAAAACAGTAGAAATCCCATCTATCGATGACCCGACAACTCGTGCGTTGGCATTGCAAAATGGTGATGTAGACTTCGCTGTTAACATTGGCGCTGGCGACCTTGAGTCCATGCGTAATGACAGCAAATTCAAAGTAGATGAAATCGCATCTTTACGTACTGTATTAGCTCGTATTAACCAAAAAGGTGTATTAGGTGATGAAAAAGTTCGTGCTGCATTCATTAGCGGTACTGACCGTGAATCCTACAACAAAGTATTGTTAAAAGGCACTTTCATTCCAGGTAAAGCACCAATTCCACCAAGCTTGGATTATGGTTTTGATGGCTTGAAAGACCCTAATGCGTATAATCCTGAGCGTTCCAAACAATTATTGGCGGAAGCAGGTTGGAAAGATACTGATGGAGATGGTTACGTAGATAAAGATGGCAAAAACTTAGAAGTACGTTTCGTAGTATACAATAGCCGTCAAGAGCTTCCTATCTATGCAGAAGCTGTACAATCCGACATGAAAAAAATCGGTATCAAAGTAAATATCGAGTCCGTTGACTATAACTTAATCGACAAAATGGGTATCGATGGCGACTATGACTTGTTGATCTCCAACATCGTAACAGCGAACACTGGTGACCCAGAAATCTTCTTAAAATGGTACTGGAAAACTAACTTAAACGGTGAAAACCCTCAAAATGGTTCTGGTTACAGCAACCCTAAATATGATGCCATCATGGATCAATTGGCAGTTGAATTCGACAAATCTAAACGTCAAAGCTTAATTATCGAAGCACAACAAATCTTATTGAATGATGGTGCTGCATTGTTCTTAGGTTACCCTAAAACAAATATCGTTAATAACACTTGGTTAACAAATGTAGTAATGTACCCAACAGACTACTACTGGTTGACTAAAGACGTAAAACCAGCAAAATAATCCTTTGCAGATGTCCGCAACAATCGGGAGGCACTTGGCCTCCCCTTGTTGTATATATGAAGATAGTAACTTTCAGTGCAGTAGTTACAAAATAGGCAGAAAGGATAGTTATGTTACTTAGTATTAAAAATTTAGCTGTTACCTACGGCAACAATCCAAACCCTACTATTGCAGGGGTTAACTTGGATTTGGCAGAAGGGGAGATTGTCTCCATCGTAGGGGAATCTGGTAGCGGTAAGACTACCGTTATCCGTGCCCTTTTGGGAGTGCTGCCTAATACAGGTCGCGTATCGGAAGGAAGCATTACCTTCGATGGAAAGGATTTGCTAGCATTTTCTACAAAAGATTGGTTGGATTTACGGGGGAATCATATTGCTATGATCTTCCAAGATAGTGGTAACATGATGAACCCTATTCAAACCATAGGTAAGCAATTTGTAGAATTTATTCAGTTGCATAGTACTATGTCGAAACAAGAGGCAGAGGCGAAGGCTATCGAAATGTTGGCACTTACAAATTTGCCACACCCAGAGGCGATTATGAAGTCCTATCCATTTGAACTCAGTGGTGGTATGCGCCAACGTGTAGGCATTGCCATGGCGATTACATTCTCTCCGAAATTATTATTGGGGGATGAACCTACATCGGCTCTAGACGTAACGACGCAAGCACAAATTGTAGAAGAATTATTACGTATCAATCGTGAAAAGAAAACATCTATGATTATCGTAACGCACAATATCGGGGTCGCAGCGCATATGTCTGACAAAATTGTAGTCATGAAACAAGGGGCTGTGGTGGAATATGGTCCAGCAGAAGAAGTGATTCGCAATCCACAAGCGGACTATACGAAGCAATTACTCGATGCAGTGCCGGAAATCGGAGGAAAACGCTATGTCTGATATTATTATGCAAATTCAAGATATTGTGAAAGAATTTCCTCTCGGTGACGGTTCTACCTTGCGTGCTTGTAATGGCATTTCCATTGATGTAGAGCGAGGAGAAACCTTAGCCATCGTAGGGGAGTCTGGTTGTGGTAAATCCACCTTGGTGAAAACCATCATGAACATGCATGAACCTACATCTGGATCTGTTATCTTCCGTGGGAAAGATATTACGAAATTGAAAGGTGAAGAAAAGCGCCAAAATTATCGTCATATTCAAATGGTATTCCAAGATCCTACGGCGGCTTTCAATCCGAAGATGAAAGTGCGAGATATCATTTGTGAACCGTTACGCAATTTCGGATTGATTAACAAAGCTGATGTGGATGCAAAAGCTCGTGAACTTTTACAAATGGTTGATTTACCTGAAGATTTTGCTGGCCGCTATCCAAATAACATGAGTGGTGGTCAACGTCAGCGTGTGGCTATCGCAAGAGCCTTGGCGTTGGAGCCGGAAATCATTGTTTGTGATGAAGCGACGAGTGCTCTGGACGTATCTGTGCAAGATACGATTATTGAGTTATTAGTGCGTCTGCAAAAAGAAAAAGGCATTACCTACTTATTTATCTGCCACGACTTGGCATTAGTCCATTTATTCTGCCATAAAGTTGTGGTCATGTATAAAGGGGAAGTAGTGGAACGTCTGAACGGAGATGCCTTAGCAGAAGCTCAGCATCCGTATACGAAACAATTATTGAGTGCTGTCTATAACTTAGATCGCTAATCGGTTTGTAGTTGTATTTTTCAATAGCTGAATACATTGTTTTGCAACGTAACACAAATTGTATGAATAAGATATATTTGTGTTATATGAACAAACTTTGATACAATGTTTGTATCAAATGGTGTATGAAAATGTTTCAAGGGGAGCACCTCAGGGGGCTCCTCTTTTTTGTGAGGGTAAGATGGAAGAACGATTGACCTACAAAGACTATTTAAAAGTGACAATTCCATTTATGATTTCTACGGTGACCCAGCCTTTATTGGGGGCTGTGAATACTGCGATTATGGGACATATGGATAATGCTATGTACATCGCTGCCGTAGCACTAGGGGTTATCTTATTCAACAATATGTATTGGCTTTTTGGATTTTTGCGGGTGGCAACGACGGTATTTTCCGCACAAGCTTTGGGGGCACAATCGAAGGAAAGTACATCCTTAAGTTTCTTCCGACCTCTCATCATTGCCTTACTGATTAGCGCAGCCTTTATCGTGGGATACCCTTGGATATTTGATTACTATGCAAGCTTTATGCATCCCGATCCAGAGGTGATTGCTTTGATGGCGGACTATACAGATATTTTAATCTGGGGCGCGCCTTTCGTATTGGTCAATTACGTCACCTTAGGGTGGCTCATGGGGCAGATGATGATTCGTGCTACTATGATTATGCAAATCTCCATGAACTTGCTGAATATTGCTTTGTCCTTCCTCTTTGTGTTTGGCTTTGATTTTGGTGTAAAAGGTGTGGCTTGGGCCTCTCTGATTTCTCAAATCTATGCGTCCTTAGTCGGACTAGGGGCTATGTACTTAGTGCGTGAGCGATTAGATCTAACACAACAGATATGGGCTACGTTGAAACAGGTGAAACCATTTCTATCCATTATGAAAGTCAACACGGACCTTATGCTTCGGACCTTGTGCTTGCTGACTATTAATAATTTGTTTGCCAAAGCAGGCAGCGCTATGGGCAGTGATGTATTAGCGACGAATGCGGTGATTTTGGAGATTATTTTCATTATGGCATACTTCACAGATGGACAGGCTAACGGAGTCAGTGTATTTACAGGAAAAGCATTTGGCAAACGAGACTTGGTGCTTTGGAAAGATACTTTGAAAATTTCTTTAGTCTGCTTAGCTGTATTTGTCGTGATAGTAGAAGTTGTACTAGGTCTATTCCGAAATGATTTAATTATGGTTATGACTTCGGTACCAGCGATTTATACGATGGCTATGGAATACTCTCATTATTTGCTCTTCTATCCTATTTGTGCAGCCGTAGGCTTACTCCTCTACGGTATGTATAATGGCATTGGTCAAACCGCATCTATTCGAAACATGATGTTCATTGCAGTGGTCTTCTTTGTAGGCATGCAAGAATTGCTCATCCCTCCATTCGGTAATGATGGCGTGTGGATGACCTATGTGCTTACGTACCTATTAGAATCCATCATCTTAGTGTTGTTCCTGCCATTGGCAAAGAAACGGTTTTCCTTAGCGGTCTAATATGTTTCTAATGAAAATTGCTGTTTTACAAAATAGCGTAATCGATAGTAGATTGAGATTTTACATTCTAGGCGGCACACAATATGCCATAAAGAATATCTTAATGATATTTAAAAACATATACAGTTGATGTTACTATAAAAAGGCGCTACCGATGAGCGAGTATGCTCAAGGTAGCGCCTTATTGTATCTGTACAATTATCAGTGTTGATGTTCCAAAATCAATGGTTCTGTAATGTGGTAAAAGTATCGTGACATATCTTCGATGGAGTATTGACGATCATTTTCTAACCACCACAGTACCATTTCTACAAAAGATCCGGCAATGTGATTAGAAATAAAATCGTGAGGGATATTATTGTGAGGACAAGTTTGATTGTTTAAGAAATGGCTTTGGATAAGTTCTTTCAAACTGTTTTTAAAGTGTCGAAGAAAAAGTTCGTTACTTTCACAGGAAAGAAGACCTAAAATATTATTGTCGTTATCCTCTAAATGCTGCAAGATGTGAAGGAAGATGGCTTCCTTGATGTGACTGTTTTTATATAAGCCATGAGCATGGGAAAAGTCCGAGGCAGTATCGATAATGTGCGAGAACAATTCTTGACATAGAGCCTCTAATAAATCCTCTTTTGTTTCAAAATGAGCGTAAAATGTGCTGCGACCGATGAGAGCCTCATCGATAATATCTTGCACAATGATAGAGTTATAATTTTTATGTTCTAAGAGCCTTACAAAGGCGTCGAAAATCGCTTTTCTAGTTTTCACTTGTCGTTTGTCCATAGGTCCTCCTTACTGTTATGAATCAGACAAAATGAGATATTTGTTCAATATTGGATACTTTTCTATATATGTTTCGTAAATAACAAAATAGAAAAAGTGATTCTTGTAAAATCTCTCAATTTCACTATACTAATAGTATATCATAAGTTACAAAGTGTTTCATATCTTTGTATACGTGGATATATTATAGAATGGTACATTGAAAGATTCCATTGTTAGTTTGTATACCTATGGAATCTATCAATTGTATATAGATTAGAAATAAGAGAGGATGTGTTCTTATGTTAGAACGAATTGATGCAATGTTAAGCAGTACTGCTACGACAATTATTACAGGAGCTATGTTTTTAGCTATTGTGTTACACACTACATTTGATGTACCTAGCTGGGTTCATACATCATGGATTACAGTATTGCAATACCAAGCAGGTTTATAGTATAAAAAAGCTGACGTATTGTAGAGGGAATGATAGATTGCACTGTTTTAGTTGTAACATGAATTTCCTTGTGGTATACTAGTCTTATAATTGAATAAATTCGATATAACACATCGATTGTAGGAAAGGAGTATACCATGAAAGAAATTTTAGGTTTCCATTTACACCATTGTCCATATTGCGCTAACGCGTTCCGTGCTATTGAAGAGTTGCAAGTAGAAAACCCTGCTTTCAAAGATATCAAAATTAACTGGGTAGAAGATCAAGATGCTGTGGAATTGTTCAAAACACATCCATACGAATACTATCCAAACTTATGGTTTGGTTTGGATAAACAATATGAAGCACAACCAGGTGAAAGCTACGAGCAAACAAAAGCTTTAATCAAAGCTGTGTTCGAGAAAGCGATTCAATAATCGATTTTACTTTCATTGAAAATACTATATAATAAGAGCAGATGCTATGGATGCATCTGCTTTTTTCTTGAGATAGTCGCAGATTTTTTAGTTTGCCTGAGGAGGATATATGTTAAATTTTGTGGCCTTAGATTTTGAAACGGCTAATGAAAGTAAGAATAGTGCTATTTCCTTAGCGGTAGTAACCGTGGAAGATGGTCGAATTACGAAACGTGGCTATAGCTTAATCAAGCCCCCAGTGATGCAGTTTAACCAAGAGTTTATCGGTATCCATGGTATCCAACCAGAAGAAGTTTTGAATAAACCTACCTTTGACCAATTGTGGCCTGCCATATACAATAATCATTTAAAAGGGAAACTATTGGTGGCTCATAATGCAAAATTTGATATCGATGTGTTGCGAGCCACACTGGACCACTACAATATTGAATGGCCTGATTTGGAATATACTTGTACCGTTCGTATTACCCGAAAAGTATGGCCTGATTTGGTGAACCATAAGTTGAATACCTTAGGTGGATTCTTAGGTATCAAATTTAACCATCACAACGCGCTGGACGACTCTGAAGTATGCGCTAAAGTAGCCATAGCAGCAGCCAAAGAAAAAGGCGTAGACTCCATGCGAGGCTTGTTACATGTAATTAATATGAAAACAGATTCTTTCATCACCGACGAACGACGAGCCCAAATGGAAGTCAAACAAAGTGGCACACAAGATACATTCTTCTAGTGAGCCATAATATCTACTAGGGCTTTTATAGGTAAGGCGGATTTTATGTAGCTTTTAATAGATACCTGTGTTTAATAGATCTATACATGAGTAAGAGTACTCCACATAGTTATTACATTTAGTCATACTAGCAACAGTGTAACTTCTCCTCTCTGAATAAGCCCCCATATGATTTACTCATAATTTGTCCGTATTACAGAAGTTCAAATATATATTGATATGACAAAATAAAGAAAAAACAATGCCATATTCCCCTGAACGAACATTCAGAATGCAGTGAGAGAAGGGGGATGTGGCATTGTTTTGTATCATAGGGTATCAAAAAAGTGGAAAAACATGAAAAAAGATTAAATTATGAGTAAATCATATAACTTATTATTTAATTAAGTATTGAAAAAAATCTTAAAATATGAAAGAATAGAACTATATAAAAAATTATCTTTATTTATTAACATGATATAGCTATAGATTGGAGGTATTCCATGTCGGAATTACGATGGAATCCTTTATTGCGGACTTGGACAATGGTCGCTTCAAACCGTAAAGCACGCCCAACGATGCCAAAGGATTGGTGCCCATTCTGCCCAGGTATTAACAAAAAAGTCCCAGCAGATTATGATGTGTTGAAATACGATAATGATTTTCCAGCCTTAACGCAAACGCCAGAGGCTCCTTATGAGGATGGTAATGACTTTTATAAAAGCCAAGAAAACTATGGAAAATGTGAAGTTATCTTATATTCTCCAGAGCATACTGCTAAATTTTACGAATTATCGGAAGAACATATTGTTAAATTGCTAAACCTTATTAAAGAGCGTCATAGCGAATTAGCAAAGGATGAAAAAATCAAATACATCTATCCTTTTGAAAATAAAGGCGAAGCGGTAGGTGTAACGATGCCACATCCACATGGTCAATTGTATGGCTACTCCTTTGTACCACAAAAATTACAAGTAGAGTTAGACAGTGCGAAAGACCATCATCATGAACATGGTGAATGCTTATTCTGTAAAATGAATCAAGTGGAGAAAGAAAAAGATGCCCGTATTGTGGGAGAAAATGACTCTTTCTTAGCTTATATTCCATTCTTCACAGATTATCCATATGGTGTATTTGTAGTGCCGAAGCGCCATATGAACTACATTACAGATTGCACGGAACAAGAAACCAAAGATTTAGCGCATATGTTAAAAATATTAACAGAAGCCTTTGATCGTTTATTTAATATGCCATTCCCATATATGATGGTATATCATCAAAATCCTGTAAATAGCCCTGAATATGCAGGACATGAAGAATATTATCACTTTAATATTCAATTCTATCCTCCGTTCAGAGAGGCCAATAAAATTAAATACTATGCATCCTCTGAAATGGGGGCATGGGCAGCAGCGAATACGAGTGCCGTAGAAGAAACAGCGCCGGAATTACGCAAACTATATAGTGAGGTTGAACAAGAACATGAATAAAGAAGAATTACAACAGCGTTTTCTGTCCTTCTTTGGTGAAGGCGCAGGAGATGTGCATTGTTATTTTGCTCCAGGTCGTGTCAATGTGATTGGCGAGCATCAGGACTACAATGGTGGTCATGTGTTCCCAGCAGCATTGAAAGTGGGCATTTACGGAGCCATTCGTTTACGTGAAGATAGCAAGGTACGTTTACATTCCGATAATATGGAAAAAACCGTGGTGGTCGATGTAAATGAACCTTTCCAATATAATGTTGAGCACGATTGGGCTAATTATCCCTTAGGTGTGATTCAATTCTTAAAAGATAAGGGTCACAAAGTGCCAGGTATGGACATTTATTTTAATGGTAATTTACCAGCTGGCGCAGGGTTGTCCTCTTCTGCTTGTATGCTAGATTTAACTGGGTATATGTTGCTTTCAGAATTGGGTTTAACCCCAATTGACCGCACGGAACTGGCAAAAATGGCGATGCATGTAGAATACCACTTCGTAGGTGTAAAAGTAGGCATCATGGATATGTATGCTATTGCACATGGTAAAGAAGGCCATGGTGTATTGTTAGATTGTACAAAAATGGAACGCAAATTAGTTCCATTAAACTGGCATGGATATACATTGGTTATCATGAATACGAATAAACAAAGAGGTCTTGTGGATTCTAAATTTAATGAGCGTAAAGGACAATGTGATGCGGCTCATGAGATTATCCGTAAACACAAAGATGTATCGGGTTTATCATTGGCGACATTGGATGATCTAGGATATATTTCAGATGATGTCTTACTACGCCGAGCTCGTCACGTTATCACTGAAAATTTACGTGTATTAGATTTTATGAAAGCTTTGGAAGCTGCTGATTTAACAGGCATTGCACATTGCTTGAATGAATCCCATAGATCTTTACAGGTTGATTTTGAAGTAACAGGTAAAGAATTAGATACGATTGTTGATTTAGCGCGATCTCAAGAAGGCTGTATTGCATCCCGTATGACAGGTGCAGGTTTTGGTGGTTGTGCCATTGCCCTTGTAAAAGATGAGAATGTTGATGCTTTTATGAGAGCTATTCCGGAAGAGTACGAAAAACAAATAGGTGTTACCCCTAGTCTATATATCGCAGAAATCGGTGATGGGGTGTATTCGCTGTAAAGGAGATAGAATCATGATAAAGCCACAAATAAGCAATGATGAAATTATTTTGAATTACATCAGGCGTCATGGCCCCGTATCAAAGGCATTGATTGCAAGACAAACAAAAATAACGCCTCCCACAGTGACTAATATTTGTACGAGTTTAATTCGTAAAGGATTGGTCTACGAAGATCGTCAAGAACGGTCTGCATTGGGACGCCCATCAATGTTATTAGACTTTAATCATGATATTGAAACCTATCTTATCGTTCATGTAAGAACACATGCCATTGTGTTTTATGTGGCTACGGTAGGACGGCAAATCCTACATCAAGAGGAAACATCGATTATTGGTTGCAGTGCTGATGAAATTATGCAGCATATGTACCGAGGCATACAGGATATCTTTAAACAAGAGTATAAGATAAAAAGTATAGGGCTTATTTTACGGGGCCCTGTAGATTCTGGAAAAGGAATTTCCATTTATTCTCCAAATGGGAAGTGGAATAATATTCCTTTTAAATATATCTTAGAAGAACGATTCCATGTGCCTGTTTCTGTAGAAAATGATGTTCGTTGTTTATCGACGGGTGAATATTATTATGGTAGTGGTAAGGAAATGGATAATCTCATAGTCCTTAAATTCAGTTATGGACTGGGTATATCCTTGATTTATCACGGTGAACTCTATCGCGGATTCAACGATAGTGCCGGTGAAATTGGATATGGTGTGATTCGACTGGATGAAGCGGGCAACGAAGTGCGCTTGGAAGATATCGCATCAGAAACATCGATTCATACGTATGTATTAGAACAAATGGAAAAAGGCCGATATACATCGGTACAAGATAATCCATTGGTTGTGAGCAAAGCATTTCGGGTAGAGCCTATTTATGAGGCCGCAGTAGAAGGTGATGAAGTGTGTTTAGAGGCGCTTTCACGAGTAGGTCACTATTTAGGAATTGCCTTAGCCAATATAGCTAACTTATTTAATCCAGAGCGGATTATTTTAAGTAGTGCTATGGGGAATGCAGTGGGTGTGATGGATCCGATTCTTCGAGGCGTATTAGAACGCAATTCATACAAAGCACATACGATTAATCTAGAATATTCCGGCAATGGTTCCTATTATACATTGCTAGGGATGATTGATATTGTCAGTGCGAAACGAGCTGAAGAAGCTTGGTTACGGTAGGTACCACGACTAGAAAGACTAGTCTTATAGGTATATAGGATATCTAAAAGGAGGATATTATTATGAAACGATCTTGGAAAGCAGCGTTGCTTGCATCAGCAGCAGTAGGTGCACTTGTGTTAGGTGGTTGCGGAAGCGATCAAGGAGCAAGCGGTGACAAACCTCAAATTGGGGTTGCTATTTACAAATTTGATGACACTTTCATGAGTGGCGTGCGTGCAGAAATTGACAAAGCCGCTAAAGACAAAGCGAAAGTGGATATCGTAGATAGCCAAAACTCTCAACCAACACAAAATGAAAAGATTGACTTATTCATCAATAAAAAGTACAAAGCAATCGGCGTTAACGTAGTAGACCGTACAGCAGCAGGCGTTATCATTGATAAAGCAAAAGCAGCGAACATTCCATTGGTATTCTTGAACCGTGAACCATTAAAAGAAGATATGGCAAAATGGGATAAAGTATACTATGTAGGTGCAAAAGCTGAACAAAGTGGTGAAATGCAAGGTAAAATCTTGGCAGATTACTTCAAAAAACATCCTGAAGCATACCATAGCAATGATGGTGTAATCCACTATGTTATGATCACTGGTGAACCAGGTCACCAAGATGCTGTACTTCGTACACAATACTCTGTAGAATCCCTTAAAAAAGAAGGTATGAAAGTAGAAGAGTTAGCTAGCGATACAGGTATGTGGGACCGCGTTAAAGGTCAAGAAAAAATGGCAGCGTTCTTGAGCCGTTACGGCGACAAAATCGATGCTGTTATCTGTAACAATGACGACATGGCATTAGGTGCTATCGAAGCGTTGAAAGCAGCAGGCTACTTCACAAATGGTAAATACATTCCAGTAGTAGGCGTTGACGCTACAACTCCAGCAGTACAAGCGTTGAAAGACGGCACATTATTGGGTACAGTATTGAACAATGCAAAAAAACAAGGTCAAGCAGTATTTAATCTTTCCTACGTGCTAGCGAAAGGCGAAACACCTAACAAAGATAATGTAGGCTTTGACATTGTAGATGGTAAATATATTTGGGTACCTTACGAAATCGTAACAAAAGAAAATGCGGATAAGATTTTAGGTGACAAATAATAGAATGCAGTAAGGGGGCATTTGCCCCCTTCATTATCTGATTAGCAGGAGGAAAATGTATGGGCGAGTACATATTAGAAATGCGCCAAATTACGAAGGAATTTCCTGGCGTAAAGGCCTTGGATAATGTCACTTTCAAAGTCCGACCAGGCACCGTACATGCTCTGATGGGAGAGAATGGCGCAGGGAAGTCGACTCTTATGAAATGCCTGTTCGGTATTTATAAGCAAGATCAAGGGGATGTTGTGATTGATGGCGAAGTTGTTGACATGACGGATTCCCGTAAAGCTCTTGGAATGGGAATTTCTATGATTCACCAAGAGTTATACCCAGTATTACAAAGAAATGTTATGGAAAACTTGTGGTTAGGCCGGTTTCCAACTAAAAAAATTGGTCCCTTCACATTTGTGGATCATAAAAAAATGAAAGAAGATACATTAGCGTTGTTTAATGAAATCGATGTAGATATCGATCCAGAACAATTAGCTGGTGACTTATCTGTTTCTAAATTACAAAATATTGAAATTGCTAAGGCAGTTTCGCATCAAGCGCGTATTATTGTAATGGATGAACCTACCTCTTCTCTTACGAGTGATGAAGTAGAACATCTATTTAAAATTATTAACTCCTTACGAAAAAAAGGGGTTGCAATTATATATATTTCTCATAAAATGGAAGAAATCCTACGCATATCTGACGAAGTAACGATCATGCGTGATGGTCAATATATAGGCACTTGGCATGCTGATGAGTTAACAACAGATCTTATCATTCAACGAATGGTAGGGCGTGAGATGACTCAGTTATTCCCTGAAAAAACCAATACTCCTAGTGAGGAAGTGTTACGTGTGGAAAACTTAACATCTATTAATCCACATTCTTTCAAAGATGTAAGCTTTTCCCTTCGTAAAGGTGAAGTTCTTGGTGTAGGTGGTCTTGTAGGAGCACAGCGTACAGAGGTAATCGAAGCCTTATTTGGTCTTCGAGGTATCGAGTCTGGCAAAATTTACTTGCATGATAAAGAAGTTCGCATTCGTCATCCACGAGATGCGAAAAAATTAGGGATGGCACTACTCACAGAAGAGCGTCGTACTACGGGAATTTTCCCGATGCTTACCATTGTAGATAATACAACGATGGCAGCACTGCCAAAATATGAAAATAAGTTCAAATTGTTAAATGACAACAAACGACTAGACGATACAAAAGAGGGTGTGGCTTCCTTACGAGTGAAAACACCGTCTACAGAAACAAAAATTCAAAGTCTTTCTGGTGGTAACCAACAAAAAGTACTCATTGCTCGTTGGTTGAATACGAACCCAGAAATCCTACTCTTAGATGAACCGACACGGGGCATCGACGTAGGAGCGAAATACGAAATTTATTCCATTATTAATGAACTTGCTAGTGCTGGTAAAAGTATCATTATGATTTCCTCGGAAATGCCTGAATTATTAGGAATGAGTGACCGCATTATGGTCATGAGTAATGGATATATGAGCGGAATCTTGGATGCTCATGAAGCGACTGAAGAAAAAATTATGGAACTAGCAACAGCTGGTTTAGTCTAGGAGGTATTGTATGAGCCAAGGTAAGTTAGGAAAGTTTCTTTCCCAAAATATTATCTATTTGGTACTAGTAGTACTAGTAGCGGCTATTTCAATTTATAGCCCGAACTTTTTATCCGTCACAAGTTTTCGTGATATTTTAATTCAATCTTCTCCACGTGTTATCATTGCGTTAGGTTCTGCTATGATTTTGATCACCGCAGGTTGTGACTTGTCCGCAGGGCGTGTAGTAGGGTTGACAGCGGTTGTATCTGCATCTTTAACACAGTTGCCAGATTATCCTCGTCCATTCTTTGAACATTTACCAGAATTACCATTGATTTTACCAATCGTGATTGCTATTGTAGTAGGTGCTATCATCGGTTTAGTATCGGGTGTGATCGTAGCGTATTTAAAAATCGTACCATTCATTTCCACACTAGGTACTATGGTTATTACCTATGGTATTTGTTCCTTGTACTTTGATATGGAACCTAATAACTCTCAACCAATCGGCGGTTTACGTCCAGAGTTTACGCAAATTGGTACAGGTTCTTTAGACCTAGGATTTATGACGATTCCATACATTGTTATTATCGCTGCAGTAATTTCCTTGATCATGTATGTGGTATATAACAAAACCATTCTTGGTAAAAACATGTTTGCCATCGGTGGTAATCCACAAGCCGCTGTAGTATCCGGTATCAATGTAGCAGTCACATTAGTGATTATCTACGTGATCGCTGGTGCTTTGTATGGCGTAGGTGGTATTTTGGAAGCAGCTCGTACTGGTGGTGCTACTAACAACTATGGTAACATGTACGAGTTAGATGCCATCGCGGCATCTGTTGTAGGTGGTGTATCCATCACTGGTGGTATCGGTACTGTACCTGGTATCATCGCAGGTGTGTTGATCTTCACTGTTATCAACTATGGTTTAACATTCGTTGGAATGGGACCATACTGGCAATTGATTATTAAAGGTTTAATCATTGTTGTAGCAGTTGCCTTTGACGTACGTAAATCTATGGCACGCAAATAATTTAGCGTATTAAAATATTAGCCTCTGGCTTTTGCATACTTGTAAAAGTCAGAGGCTTTTTTATATGTTAAAATTCAAGAAAATGTTTAAAAAATTCGATTTGAATAGTATACAAAAAAGGTCTATAATCAATATTAATTAGAAATGTTTCAACTTGATTCAGTGCGATTTATTAGCATGAATTGAGACTTTTATCAAACTATAAGGGGTGTAGTATGAGAAAACATAATGCCGCAGTATATGCAGCGAGTATATTGATCTTAGGAAGCCATATAGCAGGCTATGCAGCTAGTACAGAATATACTGTAACTGGTGGTCAGGTAGATGGCGCGAATGCTATTGCTATAGGAGCTAGTTCTAGTGTGAATGCAGTGGATGGTTTAGCAGTAGGATATGAGGCAACTACTAGTGCAGCAAGTGGTGTAGCATTAGGTAGTGGTTCTATTGCAGATCGTGTTGGTAAAAGTGATGCTTACATTGGATATAATCCAATGAGTAACACACATTATAAAGTAGGCGAAGCAGGAGCAGATAATCCAGCCCTAGAAACTTTGTATGAAAAAATTCGTCAAGCTAATTATGAAGTGTTAAAAGCAGAAGAAGAAATTGAACGAGCTGAGAGTAAAAAAGAAAAAAAAGAGAGTGATGCAGATGCTGCAATAGCAGCTGCGAATGCGCAAAAGGCAAAAGCAGATCAAGATTTAGTAGATGCAGAAAAGGCCTATGAAGATGCTATAAAAGAAGCGAACAAAGCTGGCAATGAGTCTATTAGCAGTGTTTGGAATCCTACAGATGGAGCTGTATCTGTAGGTGGTAGTAAAGCTGGTGTACAACATACTCGTCAGATTACTAATGTAGCAGCAGGCTATGAAGATACTGATGCAGCGACAGTAGGACAATTACGAGTGCTTCGTAATCGTTTAGAACGTGAAAAGCCACGTTATATTTCCATTAAAAGTCGTGACTTAGGCCAAGATAGTAATGAGATAAATAATGGAGCTACCAAAGAGGGGGCTATTGCCATTGGTCCAAGGGCAAAATCAGAAAGTGAAAATGCCATTGCCATTGGCCGGAATGTACAAGTCGGTAAAAACTCTAAAAATACAGTAGCTATTGGTAAAGGAATTAGTGAAACTGGTATTTATAGTGTCAACATTGGTGAAGGCACAAGAACAGCAGGAGTACATAGTACAGCGGTGGGTACTCGTGCGTGGGCTGCAAACTCCTCCTTGGCTATTGGTGCTTCATCAACAGCAAGTGCAGACAATACAGTCGCTGTAGGTCGGACAACAACTGCGATTGGAGTAGGTGCAACAGCGATAGGTGATTCCGCACATGCACAGGGAAGCCAATCCGTAAGTGTGGGGTATACTGCCTATGCAAATGACTTTGCAGCCATTGCAGTAGGTGGCAATACAGAGACTCATGGAAATGGAGCTGTCGCTATTGGTCATGGCAGTAAGGTTGGAGAATCAGGAAAAAATAATGAGGCTTATGCTGGTGTTAGTCTTGGGTTAAGTGCGAAGACAACTGTAAGACATGGTGTTGCATTAGGTGGAGAGTCCTATGCAGATCGTGGGACGAAAGATGCTTCTAATAATGGTTATGATGCAGCTTTACATGGCCCACATTTTGCCAGTTCTGCATTTGCGAACGCAAACGATCCTACGTGGAAAGCAACTAATTCGGCTGTGTCTGTAGGTGATAGCCGCTCAGCTTATCGTAAAACACGCCAAATTATTAATGTAGCAGCTGGTGGAGAAGATACTGATGCTGTCAATGTGGCGCAATTAAAAGCCTTAGAAAAACGCAATACAATTTTGGCAGGTAATGATGTGCCATTTAATGCAGATGGCACGGTAGCTACTACGACACCTGATACACGTGTGTATACGCCAGGGGATAAAGAAATTAAGATTCAAGGTAAGGCGAATACTGTGTATGGAGTGGCGCCACAAGCTGGTGCAAAAGCTCCTGATGGTAAAAGTGTGTATGCAGCACCAACATTATATAGTTCTGATAATCTAATTACTTATAAAGACCCAACAGACTCTATCTTGCGTATTGGTATGCTTAACATGCCAACGTTTACAGGTGTTAACTTTGCTCATCCTACTATGAATATTACCTTGGGTGGAAACGATAAAGGTCAATTAACTTTGACTACAGGCGGTAAAGATGGGTCTACATCTACTACAAGCCCTGTATTGACTGTAGATTCTTTGAAAGAAGTATTAAAACCAGGTAAAGGCATCTCTATTGCTACGAATGATGGTGGGGAATATGGTAAAACATATACTATTAGCTTAGATAAAGATCAACTAAAAGGTGACCCAGACTTTAAAGGTGACAAAGGTGATAAAGGCGATCCGGGTGCTAAAGGTGACCAAGGCATTCAAGGCGAAAAAGGTGAAACTGGAGCCAAAGGTGATACTGGGGCTGACGGAAAGTCTGCTTTTGAAGTATGGAAAGAAATGCCAGGTAATGGAAGCAAGACAAAAGATGACTTTATCAAAGCTATTACTGGTCCGCAAGGTGAAACCGGTGCAGTAGGCCCACAAGGTCCTCAAGGCCCACAAGGACCACAGGGGCCAGGTGGTACTGGTGGTGGTACTGGTGGAGTAGGTCCACAAGGCCCGCAAGGTATTCAGGGTCCTAAAGGCGATAAGGGTGATACAGGTGCCGTAGGTCCTAAAGGTGATCAAGGGATACAAGGTGAAGTAGGGCCTAAAGGTAAATCTGCTTTCGAAGTGTGGAAAGACATGCCAGGTAACGGAAGCAAGACAGAAGACGACTTTATCAAAGCTATTACAGGTGCAAAAGGTGACACTGGTGCAGTAGGTCCTAAAGGTGAAACCGGAGCAACAGGCTCAGTAGGACCTAAAGGTGATAAAGGTGATGTTGGCACAGCTGGTAAAGATGGAGCTGAAGGTAAGTCTGCTTTCGAAGTGTGGAAAGGATTACCAGGTAACGAAAGTAAGACAAAAGACGACTTTATCAAGGCCATTACAGGTGAAAAAGGTAAAGACGGTGCAGTAGGACCTAAAGGTGAAAAAGGTGAAGCCGGAGCAACAGGTGCAGCAGGACCTAAAGGCGATAAAGGTGAATCTGGCGTAGTAGGCCCTAAAGGCGACAAAGGTGATGCTGGGAAAGCCGGTAAAGATGGGGCTAAAGGCAAATCTGCTTATGAATACTGGAAAGAAATCAAAGGTAATGAAAATAAAACAGAAGATGATTTCCGCAAATCTTTAGAAGGTGGCTTTAAAGGAGATAATCATAACTATGAAAAATTAGAGCGCCAAATTGGTGAACTTGGTAGTGATTTACAAGAATTACGCAAGGAAAGTCGTAGAGGCGATGCCCTAGGTGCTGCATTATCTGCATTAAAACCAATTCAATATGATCCATTAGAACCAACACAAATTATGGCTGGCGTTGGACATTATAAAAATGTGAATGCCGTAGCATTAGGTGTGGCTCATTATACTAAAGAATCTACTATGTTCCATGCGGGTGTATCTATGGTACGTGGTGGCACTATGGTTAATGGCGGTGCAACGTTCAAATTTGGTAATAGTCCAGAGAAAAAAGCTGTACCAGAACGCTATCGTAATGGTCCTATTTCTTCTGTGCTAGTATTGCATGACGAAATGGTAGCTCTGAAAGAAGCTTATGGTCGTGAACTTACAGTTCTAACAGCGGAAAATAATAACTTACGTCAAGATATTGTGACATTACAACAAGAAATGCAAGAATTACGAGCTATGGTTCGTAAATAGAAAAAGGGTCCTTCGGGATCCTTTTTCTATTTTGAACAGATGTTTAAACCTATTATATATTAGTATGTGTTATTTTTCTGTTATATTTACATATACACTTACCAGTTATGAAAGCTGATATAGTGGGTTACAGTTATATTGTATTATACATAAAAACAACAAAGGCAAGTTGATTCACTCAACTTGCCTTTGTTGCTGTATAGTTTAAGTATGTATGATAGTTGTTAGTGTTTTTTTATTTGGAGGAGTCTATTCTAAGTGATTCGATTAGAATGCTGGAAGAATAGCACCTTTGTATTTGTCTTCGATGAATTTTTTGATTTCTGGGCTTTGTAACGCTTTGATCAATTTTTGGATATCTTCACGTTTTTCATCGCCTTCACGAACGGATACGATGTTTACATATGGGGAATCTTTAGATTCTAAGAACAATGCATCTTTTGTTGGGTTCAAGTTAGCACCTAATGCAAAGTTTGTATTGATCACAGAGATTGTGGAATCATCCAATGTACGAGGTAATTGAGCAGCCTCTAATTCAACGAATTTCAAGTGTTTAGGATTGTCTTTGATGTCTTGTACTGTAGCAGAGATGCTGTTAGGATCGTTCAATGTGATTAAACCAGCTTTGGAAAGCAATAGTAATGCACGACCGCCATTTGTTGCATCAGATGGGATAGCTACTTGAGCACCATCTTGTACTTCTTTCAAATCTTTTACTTTTTTAGAGTAAATGCCCATTGGCTCTATGTGTACGGCACCTGCTGTTGCAATGTGAGTACCTTTTTCTTTGTTAAAGTTTTCTTGGTAAGGAATGTGAGCGAAGAAGTTCGCATCAATTTCTTTGTCGTTCAAGGAAACGTTAGGTTGTACATAATCGCTGAATTCGATAATTTCCAATTTGATGCCTTCTTTAGCAAGGATTGGTTTCACTTGTTCTAAAATTTCAGCGTGAGGTACTGGAGAAGCACCAATTTTTAATGTTTTACCTGTATCGGAACCAGTAGAGCTAGTGCCAGTGGAACCACAGCCACCTAATAACAAGGCAGCGCCTAATACAGCTGTAGCTGCTAAACTAAATAATTTCTTCATGTCTTATCTCCTTTTCTTTGTGTACTTACATAGTGAATTTCTACTTGCTTAGTATACCAATAGTTCTGTTATAAGTAAAATATGTTATATATCTAAGTTGTTATAATTATAGGCTATTATTTAGGGGATACTATATAAAGAAATTATGAATATAGCACTGGTACATACTAGGTGGGACTAAAGAATATATAAAATAGGCTGTAACAAAATCGCTCCTAACAAAATAGAGGAAAGTTGATCAAAAAAGTAGCAACTTTCCTCTGTTTATATATGTATTTCCATATAGTAAGTAGATATACTTATGTGATAAAAAGTAATAACTCTATTATATGATTGTATTCAGTAGTAACCCTATAGCCCATAAGAAGTGATATAGTGTACAAGAAATAGAAGTAAATTTCATAGCCTCGTTTAAGCGTACAGGATCAGCATAGGTGTTGAAGATTGTGATGACTTTCATAGCCGGCACAAGAGAGAGTAATGCCAATAGGGATGTCCAAGGGATAGTACCGCATGCCGCCCAGAGGACTAGCCATAGGGAGCTAATGAGGAAGAGTCCTCGCAAGAGTTGGATTCCTCTTTCATGTCCCAAGGTAATCACTAAGGTGCGACGACCATGGTTAGCATCGTTGGTAAAGTCTCGTAAATTGTTGGTCATCATAATAGCACCGATTAAGATGGTGGAAGGTACCGCTGGAATCAGGAAAATCCAGTGCAAGGTATAAGTCCAAGCGTAGAGGGTAATACCCACAATGGCAAAGCCCATGGCAAGACCAGAGGCAAGTTCACCAAAAGGGGTGCGAGAAATAGGATTAGGTCCACCAGAGTATAAGATGCTAGTGAGAATGCAAAGCATACCTACAGGAATATACCACCAAGTGACAGCATTAGCGAGGGCAATGCCTAAGATGAGGGGAAGTATAGTTGTAATATATCCCCAACGTTTAATCACAGAAGGGTCGATGCCATCACGGACGATGGATCCGCTGTTGCCCGCAGCTTGTGTGAGATCAAGACCAGATTTAAAATCAAAATATTCATTCCAAATATTGGCTGCCATTTGTGCACTTAATACACAAATTAGAATGCCTAGAGTATAGACCAAGGATAGCCAAATTGGTTGTATGGTTTCAAATTGCGTAGCCCCCATGGCAGCTCCTACGATAACGGGACTGAAAGCAGCCGTTAAGGTACGGGGGCGAATTAATGCAAAAAATTGTGACAGATTCATAGTTATCCTTTCATCATTGGAAGTTATATAATATATGGTATCATTCTAACCTAAATAAAAGATTATGACAAATTATAAGGTGAAAACCAATTGTACATGAAATATAATAGTAGAGTATAATAGAAAGAAGGAGATGATAGGCATAGTATTAAAACCGTCATAGAAAAGTGCTTAGTATGCTATAGGGTAGACCTATAAGAATAGGAGTTATTCATGATTACACATGCTCTATTAACAGATATGTATCAATTTACCATGATGCAAGGTTTATTTACACAAAATAAACATCGTACTCGTTGCGTGTTCGATCGCTTTTATCGAACGAATCCATTTCAAGGTGCTTACACGGTGGTAGCAGGTCTGGAACAAGTTATCGAGTATGTGAAAGGCTTGCGTTTCTCTGAGGAAGATATTACCTATTTACGTCAAACCGGGGTGTTCACAGAAGAGTTCTTGACGTATTTAAGTACATTTCACTTTACTGGCACCATCTATGCAGCTCCAGAAGGATCCGTCGTATTCCCAGGGGAAGTATTACTCCGTGTAGAGGCTGCCAAGGATGAGGCTATTTTATTAGAAACAGCATTATCTATGTTTTTAAATCATGAGTCCTTGATTGCGACCAAAGCCCGTCGTATCCGATCTGTTATCGGCAAGGATGGGGTAGCAGAATTTGGCATGCGAAGAGCCCAAGGGGTGAGCGCTGCTGTACAAGGGGCTCGGGCGGCTTTTATTGGTGGTTTTGATAGCACTAGCGATGTATACAGTGCCGCTTTGTATGGGATGCGACCGGTAGGGACTATGGCACATAGTTGGGTGATGAGTTTTTCAAGTGAAATCGATGCATTCCGTGCCTATGCAGACCAATACGAAAATAATTTAGTGTTTTTAGTGGATACCTATAATACACTACATAAAGGTGTACCTGCAGCGATTCAAGTGTTCCAAGAAATTCGTGAACGCCGGGGTGGTACGATGCCGCCTGTGTATGGCATTCGTTTGGACAGTGGTGATTTAGCGTACTTATCCATTGAGGCACGTAAGATGCTGGATGAGGCAGGATTTAAAGAGGCATTGATTTTTGCTACAAATGATCTCGATGAATATAAAATTGCGGACTTGAAACAGCAAGGAGCTGCTATTACTGCTTGGGGTGTGGGCACAAAATTGATTACTGCCGATGAAACACCAGCTCTAGGTGGAGTCTATAAATTAGCGGGCCAATGGGAAGGGGACACCTTTATGCCGGCTATGAAATTCTCCGATAATATTGAAAAGGTAACAAACCCTGGTAAGAAAAAGGTATTGCGTCTCATCAACGTCAGAAATAACAAGCTCATTGGCGATTTAATTTGTTTGGACCATGAAACAGTGGACACCACAGAGGATTATGTGTTTAAAAATCCATTATACCCATGGAAACAAACTGTGTTAAAGGCAAATAGCTTTAAAATACAAGAACTATTAGTGCCTATTTTTGTAGATGGAGAATTAGTGTACAATGTACCTTCCTTGGCACAAGTCAAAGCCTATGGAGAAGAGCAAATTCAATTGCTATGGCCTGAATTTTTACGACTTCGTAGAGCACCAGAGGTGAAAGTCAACATCAGCGAAGAGTTGCATCAATTAAAATCTAAATTATTATTGGAAAAAGTGGGGAATCCTAGTTAGGAAGGAGTTTGTATGAATTGGAAATATGTGATGGCCAGTATGGCCTTGGTAGGGACGATGCTTTCAGAATGTGTAGCATTAATTGCATTGAACATATCAAGTAAACCTACTTGTCTATAAAATCGATATGTTCAATGGATAGCAAAGCTCGCTTAATAGACAGCCCTCCGGTATACCCCGTGAGAGCTTTTCCTTTGCCTAGGACACGGTGGCAGGGGATAATAATAGAAATAGGATTAGCGCCAACGGCGGATCCGATGGCTTGGGCTCCTTTAGGAATAGGTGAGTTAAACACTCGTTGGCTCAGTTCGCCATAGGTAAGGGATGTGCCGTAGGGAATATGCTCTAATTGGGACCAGACGTTTTGTTGAAACTTTGTGCCTTGTGGTGCTAAAGGGATGGTTATGGTTGGGACTTGTCCATGGAAGTATTGATCTAGCCATTGGATAGTTTGTCGTAAAATGGGGGAAGACATAGTTTCGTCTGTGACTACTGGTTCTTGGAATGTGATAGATTGCGTAGGAAAGGTGAGCCCAACTAATGCTGCTGCGGTGGCATATAGCGTGAGTGTGCCCAAAGGGCTTTCATAAGTAGTATAATTAATGGACATATAGGTACTCCTTATAGAGGTATGCAAATAAAGTACAATAGAAGTATGAAAAATAGCTACACTTCGATATCATTACATGCTATACTAGTGGTATGTTATAAATGTCTTATTGGTAATGAAAGGGGACAACTATGAAACAAGTGTATACAGAGCAAGCACCAGCAGCATTAGGACCATACTCTCAAGCATATGTAGCTAATGGATTTGTGTTCATTTCTGGTCAAGGCGGTATTGATCCAGCACAAGGCGCTCTAGTAGAAGGTGGCGTAGAAGCACAAACATTGCAAGCGATGAAAAACATCGAAGCTATCTTAAAAGAAGCAGGCACTGATTTTTCTAAAGTTGTAAAAACAACATGCTTTTTAGCAGACATGGGTGATTTTGCTAAATTTAATGCGATTTATGCTGAGTATTTTACATCTAAACCAGCTCGTAGTTGTGTGGCAGTCAAAACATTACCAGCTAACTTCTTAGTAGAAGTAGAAGTGATTGCCCTAGCAGAATAGTATATCGTATTATACCATAAGCGGGCTAATACATACTAAAAAGCTGTTACATTATCCTTGTAATGTGGCAGCTTTTTGCTTATGGTTAAATAGTGATGAAAGTAGTGATAGAATAGGTGGAATTATGTTAAACAAACCCAAATATTTAAGTACGGTGAAAGCCATTATACATATTATTCTTGGCTCTACTGTGTTTGCAGTAGGGGTGCAGGGATTCATTGTACCTCACAAATTATTGAGTGGAGGTATTAGCGGTCTTAGCTTGATTATTTATTATGTGACACAAGGTATATTAAGTTTAGGTTCTATTAACTTTCTTTTGAATATACCAGTACTGTACGCGGCATGGAGATGGTTAGGACGGTGGCATCTAGGAATTACCATATTAGGGACTATCATTATGTCGACCTTGATTAATCTATTGGCTCCATTAGAAACATTGGAATTAACTCATAATCCAATTATTGGCGGTATACTAGGGGGGTTATTTTCTGGATTAGGACTTGGTATCGTCTATCGTGGCGGTGGTAATACAGGTGGTATGGATCCCATTGCTATGATTATTCGAAATCGCTTTGGACTACAAATTGGAAGCATCTTATTCGGCATCAATATGATGATTCTTATTGTTGGCGCTATTGTTATCAATATTGAGGCGGCAGCCACTACTTTGATTAGTACCTATTTAGCAGCGATGGTAACCAATAAGGTAATTACTGGATTTAACCAACGGAAGGCGATGTTTATCATTTCCTATAAACCAGTGACGATTTGTAATTTAATCATTGATAAAATTGGTCGTGGTGCTACGATTTTGAACGGAGAAGGCGCCTATACACATCAGCCTAAACAGGTTATTATGGTAGTAGTTAGTTTATTGCAAGTGGCTCGACTAAAAGCGGCCGTAGAAGCAGAAGACCCAACAGCATTTATGGTCATTACCGATGCGGCAGAAGTTATCGGCACAGGGTTCTCTGCTCGATCTACGAATGGTGCTGTAGAACGAGTATTGCAAACTTGTGACCCTGTAAAAGCCGCTGAAGCGGAACAAATGATTCATGAAGTGCAAATGGCAAGAAATGAAATCCCTTCCAAAGAGAGTAAGGAGGAACAATAATATGGTACATCCATTGGCAGGACAACCTGTAAAAAAAGAAGATTTGATTCATGTAGATACAGTAGTGAAAGATTTTTTTCGGATTATTCCGAGGTATGATGCACCAGAAGAACGAGTAAGTTTTGGTACGTCTGGACATCGTGGGATTGCCTCTAAAGGGACTTTCAATGAGCTTCATGTAGCAGCCATTGTACAAGCGATTTGCGATGTGCGACAAGAATTTGGCGCTACAGGTCCTTGTTACATTGGACAAGATACACATGCCTTATCGCAACCAGCCTTGCAAGTAGCCATTGAAGTTCTGTTGGGAAATCGTGTGAAAACTCGTGTGGATGCGCATCGTGAATTTGTACCTACTCCAAGTGTATCTCGTGCTATTTTGCGACACAATGCAAATACACCGGAAGATAATGTAGCAGATGGGATTATTATTACGCCATCCCATAATCCACCAGAACATGGTGGTATTAAATACAATCCGCCTCACGGGGGACCAGCAGATACAGCCGTAACCAAACGGATTGAGGCGTTAGCTAATGAATATTTGCAAAAAGGGTTAGATAGTATTCAACGATTCTCCTTTCATCATCTAGTGGGGACTCATGAAAGTGCACATTGTGGTTGCTGTCATCATGAAGAAGAGAAACCAGTAGCACCGGCTGCGATTTCCGTAGAGGAAGCGGGACAATATTTAGAACCCTATGATTTCAAAATGGCCTATGTAAAAGAATTGCCTCAGATTATCAATATGAAGGCGATTCAACAAGCCAATCCGAAAGTATTAATTAATGCCTTAGGTGGTAGTGGTGGAGCCTATTGGCATGCTATTGCTGAAGAATATAATCTAAACTTTACCATTATTAATAGTGACTATGATCCAACATTTAGCTTCATGTCCTACGACCATGATGGAGCGATTCGTATGGACTGTTCTTCCCCCTATGCTATGGCAGAAGTGGCGAAACATTTAGGGGACCATGTACTAGCTATTGGAAATGATCCGGATTATGATCGTCATGGCATTGTGACTAAAGAAGGTTTGTTAGCACCAAATCAATATTTAGTAGTAGCTGCTAAATATTTGAATGAAACTCGTCCGTGGGAAGGGAAAGGTGTTGGTAAAACAGCCGTTGTTACTGGCTTGATGGATGCCTATTGCAAAGATTCTAATCATCCAGTGTATGAAGTGCCAGTAGGTTTTAAATATTTTGCACCTTTATTATTTGATGGACGCATTGGACTAGGAGCTGAGGAAAGTGCGGGAGCGTCCTTCTTGCAACACGATGGATCTGTGTGGACTACTGACAAAGATGGTATCATTTTAGGCTTGTTAGCGATAGAGATGGTGGCAACGACGGGAAAAACTCCAGCACAACATTATGCAGATATGACAGACCAATGGGGAACACCTGTGTTCCAACGGGTTGATATGCCTTGTACAGCAGAGATTAAAAGGGCTTTAAAAGGCATGAAACCGAGTGACGTGACTATGACAGAATTAGGGGGCAGTCCAATTTTGGACATTCGTACGACCTCGTTGTTTGAAGATCAACCCATTGATGGGGTTAAAATTGTGACGGACACAGGTTGGTTTGTAGCACGCCCATCAGGAACAGAAAATTTATATAAAATGTACGCAGAGTCCTACTTAGGTGAAGACGGATTGACACGTCTAATGGAGGATGGTAAACGCATCATTGAAGGCTTAGTAAGAATAACTGACTAATTCGAAACGGTCTGAAACAAGTCTATGAAGAGCAAAGGATTCTATAAGTTTATTACGCCTGTTCTTGTATGTGCTGTGTGTAACTGATATAATTAATAAATATGGTCTATATACAATGAACTTAGTATTCTAATGACAGACTATTGACAATCACTTGTTATAATCATGAAATACCACGTATGGAGGTGGTGGAATGACAGTATATTTATGGGCCTTTGTCATTGCTCTCGTAGTAACATATATTTGCACGCCTTTAGTGAAACAATTCGCCGTTAAGGTAGGTGCTATTGATAAACCAGATGCACGTAAGGTGCATCAAGTGTCGATTCCGCGATTAGGGGGATTGGCTATCTATATTGGCTATATGGTATCTTTGCTGTATAGTGTGAAAGATATATCTTCTGTGAAAGGATTGATTGTAGGTTCTATTATCCTAGTAGCAGTAGGTATTTGGGACGATATTAAGCAAATCGGACCGAAAACGAAATTGATGGGACAAATTTTGGCGGCTCTTATGTTGCCACTATTTGGTAATGCTGTGCATTTCATTAGCATTGGTGACCATTTATTGTACTTAGAGTATCTTAGCATTCCTTTGACGGTATTTTGGATTGTAGGATTTACGAATATTGTGAATCTCATAGATGGTTTAGATGGATTGGCAGCAGGGATTTCTCTCATTGCATGTATTACGATTTGTATCGTGACTTTGCAAATGGGACAAATTGAATTGGCATGCATTACCTTGGCATTGGCTGGGGCGGCTTGTGGATTCTTGCGCTATAATTTTAATCCTGCCAAAATATTCATGGGTGATACAGGCAGTATGTTATTGGGCTATACTATGGCGGCTATTTCCGTCATGGGTAGTGTGAAAACGGCAGCAACTGTAGCATTGGTGGTGCCTGTTATCGTATTGGGGTTGCCTATTTTAGATACTTTATTTGCCATTGTACGTCGACGTATTAATGGACGTCCAGTATTCCAACCAGATAAAGGACATTTGCATCATCGTCTATTGGCGATGGGGCTCACACAAAAACAAGCGGTGTTGTTGATGTATGCTATCACTGCACTCTTAGGTTGTGTGTCTATCGTAGCAGCGAAAGCCAATTTTGTTATCGGAGTCTTGCTAGTGCTTGTAATACTCTGTGCATGCGTGTGGACAGCAACGAAAATTGGGATTATATCCAAAGACAACGACGTTCGTAAATAGCTATGCAAAACGCCAGGAGCTCATGCTTCATGGCGTTTTTTATTTTTAGGCAAAGGGAAAGCGTGGCACATTCCTTCACAAACGGTATTTCATAATGTTTGTTCAGGAACATGCCACGCTTTCTAGGGTTTGTAGAATTAAGTATATTACGCCATGTTGCTTACGCTTATGGCGTTTTGTCTAGTGTTTGCTCACTCTGTGAGGGGAGGCGTGGGAACATACCGCGGTCTTTTTGCATTTGCGTAATGCTAGCAATACAATGCCATATGCCTTTAGCAATCTGCTCTGTGGCTCATGGCGTTTTGCTTCGTAGGTGCTCACTCTGTAGGGAGGGGCAGGAACATGCCACGTTTTTTAGGGCTTGTAGAATTAAGTATATTACGCCATGTAGCCTACGCTTATGGCGTTTTGCCTAGTGTTTGCTCACTCTGTGAGGGGAGGAGTGCGAACATACCACGGTCTTTTTGCATTTGTTTAATACTAGTAATAAAATGCCATATGCCTTTGGCAATCTGCTTTGTGGCTCATGGCGTTTTGCCTTGTAGTTGCTCACTCTGTAGGGGAGGGATGTCATAGCGCTTTGCTTATGGCATTTTGGTTGGGTGTACTTCTTTATAGTTTCTACTAGTATGGAAGGCTTGTACATGATACAATAGAGATAATTGAAAAAGCTTAATAAAGTGATTTAGGAAAGTTTGTATATGACGGCTTTCATGGTAAAGGAAGTAAACGAAATATGTGGGAGGTACTATGTTAAAAGTCATGACCATATTTGGGACACGTCCTGAGGCAATTAAGATGGCGCCTGTTGTTAAGGCTTTGGAAGCAGCGCCTGATATGGAGTCTATTGTAACGGTAACGGCACAGCATAGAGAGATGTTAGATCAGGTGTTGCATTTGTTTTCTATCACTCCAGATTATGATTTAAATATTATGAGTCAAGGGCAAACCTTGTATGATGTTACATGTCGTGCTTTGATGGGTTTACAAGAGGTATTGAAAGAAGCGAAGCCCGATGTAGTGCTTGTTCATGGAGATACGACAACTACTTTTGTGGGGGCGCTAGCGGCGTTTTATGAAGGGATTCCTGTTGGGCATGTGGAGGCAGGTCTTCGGACGGGTAATATTTACTCTCCCTTCCCTGAGGAGATGAATCGCAAGTTGACCGGTGCTATTGGGACATACCATTTTGCACCCACCACTACATCGGAAGCGAATTTATTGAAAGAAAATATAAATCCAGATCACTTGTATGTAACAGGGAATACGGTTATCGATGCGCTGCAAACTACAGTAAAGGAAGACTACACATTTACTGAAGAGTTGCTGAACAAAATTGATTACGTGAACCAAAAGGTTATTTTGGTGACCACTCATCGCCGTGAAAATTTAGGCGATCCAATGCGCAATGTGTATGAGGCAATTCGTGATATTATTGGAGAATATGAAGATGTAGAAGTGATCTTCCCTATGCATCGAAATCCAAAGGTGCGTAGTATTGTACAAGAGGTACTAGGTGATATGCCACGTGTACATTTGATTGAGCCATTAGAATATGAACCATTTGCAAATTTAATGGCTCGCACCTACCTCATTATGACAGACTCTGGTGGCATTCAAGAGGAAGCACCGTCCTTGGGAAAACCCGTACTAGTTCTTCGCGATACGACAGAGCGACCTGAAGCAGTCCAAGCAGGTACAGTAAAATTAGTGGGCACTGATAAAGCAACTGTATACTCCACAGCTAAAGAGTTAATTACGAATGCAGAAATGTATACTGCTATGTCAAATGCAGTGAACCCTTATGGGGATGGATTAGCATCAGAACGAATTGTACAAGCCTTACGGCATGAATTTTTTGAGCATCAAGAAAAACCATCGTCCTTTGGAAAATAATAGTCGATATATGCATTCTAGTTATAATTAAGTTGATAGCTACTTTCATTGACTGTGTAATTGAGGAATGTACACGGTTTTGAATCAAATCGTATGGAAAGTTTTGATAGATATAAAATTTATATATTGTTAAAATTGTTTTCATTGGTGGTATAATCTACGATGTTAGAGGTATAGGAGGTATGTCTATGGGGAAAGAAAAATCAGATCTATGGATGGCTATCTCCAAAGCATCAACTACGGGATTTACCATACTTTGTTCTATCGGTATCTGTATGGGTCTTGGTTATGCCTTTGATCACTATATGGGCACCAACCCATGGGGGTTGCTCATAGGTGGTATCTTCGGTGGGTTTCTAGGCCTTTACGGTGTCATACGTCAGTGTATGTAAGGAGACTGTATGAAAGAATATATAACCTATATCAAAAGTCATTGCCGATGGATACTGTCAGTGGCTATACTAGGTGTAGTCGTGTTATGGATACTGGACTGGACTCAGCACATCACGGGTTGGCTATGGGGCATGATGACATATGTTGTATATTTCTTGTATTTAGCCTTTCAAACCTACAAGATGAAAGAGGCCACCTTAGACGATGTGAAACGTCGAGTTTGGATTGGTGTTATGAGTCGGTTTAGCTTAATCGTATTGTTAGTAGGCATAAGCACGCAGATCCCTTCTATTTCCATGAAAGGTGTACTAGGCGGAATCTGTGTGTTTGTTCCTATGCAATATGTTGAGTATAGTATGTATGTACGTCAACGTAATAGGGAATCATCTATGTGAAAGGGGGTGGGAATATGGAGTTACATGCAGGGCATCATCATGTTGTTCAATGGATGGGCATATCCTTTAATATGGATACGCTATACATGACGTGGTTAGTGATGGCAATCATTATTGTAGTCACACTATTAGCTACACGGTCACGGGCCATGGTACCACAGGGGATTCAAAATGTGATGGAAGGCGTGCTAGAAGGATTGACTGGTCAGTTTAAAACGAACCTAGGCAATCAGTGGAAGTTTTTAAGCTCCATCCTATTTACGTATTTTCTGTTTATTTTGGTGAGTAATGAATTGGGCTTGATTCCAAGTCCGCATATCTTGGCATCGCCAACAAATGACATTAACACCACCTTGGGATTAGCCATTTCAAGCTCAATTCTTGTATGGATTGTAGGCTTGAAAGTAAAAGGAATTGGCTATTTTAAGCATTTTGTACAGCCATTTAAATTATTTATCATCATCAACTTAATGGAAGAAATAGCGAAACCTGTCACATTAGCCTTCCGTTTGTTTGGTAACATACTAGCGGGAGAAATTCTTTTAGAATTATTATATGCCTTGGTACCCTATGTACTTCCTATCGTATGGTTAGCCTTTAGTCTAGCAATCGGTATTATTCAAGCGTTTATTTTTGCCATGCTCGTTACCTCGTATTTGGGGATGACAATTGGAGATGGACATTAATAGTTTAGGAGGAAATCATAATGGAATTATTATTAGCAAAAGCGTATGTATTGGTTGGTTCTGCCATTGGCGCTGGTTTAGCAATTGGTTTAGCTGCGATTGGTGCAGGTATTGGTGACGGTCTTGTATCTGGTAAAGCTTTAGAAGGTATGACTCGTCAACCAGAACAATCTGGTAAATTGTTCACAAATATGTTAATTTCTGTAGGCTTAATCGAAGCGGTGCCTATTATCGCAGCAGTTATTGCGATTGTATTAGTGTTCGCAAATCCATTGGTAGACTTACTTAAATAATAGACATTAGCTAAGAGGAGGTATGACCGTTGGTAGATTTAAACGGCACACTCGTACTTCAGATTTTGAACTTTATTGTGCTAGTGTTGATTTTAGCAAAGTATGCGTATAAACCGTTATTGCAAACCATGGAAGAACGGAAACGTCGCATTGAGAATGATCTTACCAGTGCAGAACAAGCTAGAGAAGAAGCGGCTGCGTTGAAAGCTGAATATACAGCGCAATTGCAAGAAGCTCGTAAAGAAGCACAAGGGATTATCGAGACCGCAAAAGAACAAGCAGAAGCAGAATCACAAGCACAAATCAAAGAGTTACGAGCTCAACTAGTGAAAGAAAAAGAAATCGCCCGCCAAGAAATTGAACGGGAACGGGAAAAAGCAATGCAACAAATCCGTGCAGAAGTTGTGAATTTGTCTGTACAAGTGGCTGGTAAGTTAATTGGAAAAGACTTTTCCAGTGCTGATAATGTAGCTCTTGTAGAGGATACCATTGCAAAACTTGATAGTACAACTATAAGGTCGTGATACGATGAGTGTAGAAAGAATTGCAGAAACATATAGCTCCGCTATATTTGAATTAGGACAGGAATCAGGTTTGTTACCACAATTTGATACAGATCTTTCCTATGTGCAAGATTTATTTTCCACCCATGAGGAATTACGCCAAATTTTAATCAATCCTATGTTAGAAGTAGCGGGAAAAAAGAAAATTTTACAACAAATCTTTGGTAGTGAAGTGCATCCATTGATTATGAATTTTCTCAATGTTATGGTGGACCGCCGTCGCAGTCCCTATATCATGGAAACAGCTCGTGCTTACGTAAAACGCTCCCGTGAAAGTCGCGGTATTTTGGAAGCGAAAGTAACGGTTATAGAACCACTTTCAGAGGCAATGCGGGAAAAAGTATTGCGTAAGTTACAAGAGATTACTGGCAAAGAATGTGTCATCGAAGAACATGTGGATCCATCCATCTTAGGTGGCATGGTCATTCAAGTGGGAGATACTCGGATTGATGGAAGTATGGCTAGACGATTGGAAGAATTAAAAAAATCATTGCTTAATGCAAGTACCAATAAGATTGGGGTGAATGGTTAATTATGAAAATGACGCCTGAAGAAATTACTGCCATTATTAAACAGCAGATTCAGGACTATAATGTTGAATTAAACGTAGATGACGTAGGAACTGTTCTGGAAGTAGGGGACGGTATTGCGCATATCTACGGTCTTGAAAAAGCCATGGCTGGCGAATTGTTAGAGTTACCTCATGGCGTATATGGCATGGTACTCAATTTAGAACAAGATAATGTAGGCGCCGTTCTCCTAGGTAATGACTTCTTGATTAAAGAAGGCGATGAAGTGCGCCGTACAGGCCGCATCATGCAGGTTCCTGTAGGAGATGGCTTAATTGGTCGTGTTGTGAATGCCCTTGGTCAACCTATCGATGGTAAAGGGGAGATTGTGGCAGAAACACATCGACCTGTAGAATATCCAGCACCTGGTATTGCAGATCGTAAATCTGTATTTGAGCCAATGCAAACTGGTTTGAAAGCCATTGATGCGATGGTACCAATCGGTCGTGGTCAACGGGAGTTGATCATCGGTGACCGTGGTACTGGTAAAACAGCGATTGCTATTGATACAATCTTGAACCAAAAAGGACAAGATGTTATCTGTATCTATGTAGCCATCGGTCAAAAAGAATCTACTGTAGCTCGTGTTGTACAAAAATTAGAAGAAGCAGGGGCTATGGACTATACAATCGTTGTGTCTGCTGGTGCTTCTGAAGGGGCTCCTATGCAGTACTTAGCACCATATTCTGGGGTAGCTATGGGTGAACATTTCATGTACCAAGGTAAACATGTACTTTGCGTATATGATGATTTAACAAAACAAGCTGCTGCCTATCGTGCAATGAGTTTGTTGTTACGTCGTCCTCCAGGACGTGAAGCGTACCCTGGTGACGTGTTCTACTTACATTCTCGTTTATTGGAACGTTCGGCAAAAGTATCTGATGAATTGGGTGGCGGATCTATTACAGCTTTACCAATTATCGAAACACAAGCAGGTGACGTATCTGCCTATATTCCAACGAACGTAATCTCCATCACGGATGGACAAATTTTCTTGGGTACAGATATGTTCTACTCTGGCGTTCGTCCAGCAGTTGACGTAGGTTTATCCGTATCTCGTGTAGGTGGTAGTGCGCAAATTAAAGCGATGAAACAAGTAGCTGGTAAATTGCGCTTGGAATTGGCACAATATCGTGAATTGGCGGCTTTCGCGCAGTTCGGTTCTGATTTGGATGCCTCCACAAAAGCACAATTAGATCGTGGTGAACGCTTAACTGAAATGTTGAAACAACCACAATACTCTCCGTTAAAAGTAGAAGAACAAGTGGTATGTTTATATGCAGGTATTAATGGCTATTTCAAACGATTAGCTGTTCATGATGTACCAGCATTCCAAGATGCCTTATTACACTATGTACATGGTAATTATGCCAATGTATTAGCATCAATTAGAGATACTAAGAAATTAGAAGAAGATACAGAAAAAACATTGCAACAAGCGATTTTAGAATGTATTGATGTCTTTGGTGCTACTCACGAATTATTACCAGAGGAGGCGTAATCTATGAGTAGTGCACAAGACTTACGCAAGCGTATAAAAAGTGTCACTAATACGCAGCAAATTACAAAAGCTATGAAGATGGTAGCATCTGCTCGTCTACGTCGTGCACAACAAAAAGCGAAAGGTACTGAACCTTATACAGAACGTCTCCGCCACATGCTGCATCAAAGCATGTCCTCTCTAGATGGGGGCGCAGATTTACCGCTACTCACAGTTCGTCCTGTGAATAAGGTAGCCTATGTGGTGGTAGGTGCTGATAAAGGTTTGGCTGGTGCTTATACTAGTAATATCATTAAATACGTGCAATCCTTGCTCAAGGATACGCCAACAGATGCCTATGGTTTATTCACAGTGGGTCGTAAGCCAACGGAATATTTCACAGGCCATGGCTATTCTGTAGTCTCTGAGTTGCAAGGTTTTTCTGATAAACCAGGCTTTCATCATGCTCAAGACATTGTGGAACAAGTGAAAACCATGTTCTTGTCTGGTGAGGTAGATGAAGTGGTATTGGTATACACTAAGTTTGTGAACTCCTTATTGCAAGAAGTGACTCATGAGCGCTTATTACCTCTTTCATTAGAGTCCGATACAGCAGAGGCCGGTGAAAGTTTATTCTATCCGGACCAAGGGTCTGTATTGGAACAATTATTGCCAGCCTATGTGGAAAGCACTGTATATAATGCATTGCTACATGGGGCGGCTAGTGAATTAGGTGCCCGTATGACGGCCATGACATCCGCTACTGATAATGCAGGCGAATTGATTGGTACCTTGCACTTAGAATACAATAAGTTGCGCCAAGCAGGTATTACTAACGAAATTTCTGAAATCGTAGGCGGTGCAAACGCATTGCAATAATAGATAAAGGAGTATCTCGTATATGAGTACAAATATAGGTAAAGTAGTTCAGGTTATTGGACCGGTGGTAGACGTTGTCTTCCCAAAAGGTGAATTGCCTGCTATTTACAATGCAATTACTATTACAAAAGGCGACGAACAAGAAACGTCTAAAATTGTTGTAGAAGTGATGCAACATTTAGGTGATGACACAGTTCGTTGTGTAGCCATGAGTTCCACTGATGGATTAACTCGTGGTATGGAAGCAGTGGACACAGGTGCCGCTATTTCCGTTCCTGTTGGTGATGGTGTACTAGGCCGTATTTTCAACGTATTAGGCGAAACAGTAGACCATGATCCAGCGGAAGTGAAAGTGAATGAACACTGGCCAATTCACCGTGCCGCTCCAAAATTTGATGAATTAGCACCAGAAACTAATATTTTAGAAACTGGTATTAAAGTCGTAGACTTAATTGCGCCATATGTAAAAGGTGGTAAAATCGGTCTATTTGGCGGTGCCGGTGTAGGTAAAACAGTTCTAATCATGGAATTGATTCATAACATCGCTACAGAACACGGTGGTTACTCCGTATTCGCAGGCGTTGGTGAACGTACCCGTGAAGGGAATGACCTTTGGAACGAAATGAAAGAGTCTGGCGTATTGTCTAAAACAGCTCTTGTATATGGACAAATGAATGAGCCTCCTGGAGCTCGTATGCGTGTAGCTTTGACAGGTTTGACAATGGCCGAATATTTCCGTGATGTACAACAACAAGACGTGTTGTTATTCGTAGATAACATTTTCCGTTTCATCCAAGCTGGTTCCGAAGTGTCTGCCTTGCTAGGTCGTATGCCATCTGCCGTTGGTTACCAACCAACATTGGCTAATGACGTAGGGGCATTACAAGAACGTATTACATCGACAAAAGAAGGTTCCATTACGTCTGTACAAGCCGTGTATGTACCTGCCGATGACTTGACTGACCCAGCGCCAGCGGCTACATTTGCTCACTTGGATGCTACTACAGTATTGTCTCGTTCCATTGCAGAACTTGGTATTTATCCAGCTGTGGATCCATTGGACTCCACAAGCCGTATCTTGGATCCATTAGTATTAGGGGAAGAACATTACTCCGTAGCTCGTGGCGTGCAAGAAGTACTTCAAAAATACAAAGATTTACAAGATATCATTGCCATCTTAGGTATGGAAGAATTGTCTGAAGCGGATAAATTGACCGTAGCTCGTGCTCGTAAAATTCAACGTTTCTTGAGTCAACCATTCTTCGTAGCCGAAGTATTTACAGGCAGTCCTGGTAAATATGTGCCATTGAAGGAAACATTGCGTGGTTTCCGTGAAATCCTAGAAGGTAAACATGATGACTTACCGGAAAGTGCTTTCTACATGGTGGGAACTATCGATGAAGCTGTTGCCAAAGGAAGGGACATGTTAGGGAAAGGAGAATAATCTATGAGTACCATGCATGTAACAATTATTACTCCTGATGAAACAGTGTTTTCTGGAGACGCAACGATGGTGGTAGGAAAAGCTCTCGATGGAGAGTTTGGTATCCAACCACATCATATGCCTTTAGTGAGCGCTTTGGCGCCTGGGGCGATTCGCATTGACCATGATGGCAAGCGTGAAGAATTTATACTACCTGGGGGATTCCTAGAAGTGGAAAATAATTCTGTGTATATCACGACGGCCTCTTGTGAACGTGCTTAATTACATATCGAAGAGATAGAAAAAGGGTTGTACCAACTGTGTTTAGCAGTCTGGTACAACCCTTTTGAATACATAGTTGTCTATATTAGTTTTGTAATGAATCTAAGAATAGTTTGATACGGCGCAAGGCCTCTTGGATAGTTTCCTTAGAGGACGCATAGGAACAACGAATACGGTTAGCACCGCAAGTGCCGAAAGCAGATCCTGGTACAACCGCAACGTGTTGTTGTTCTAGCAATTGTTCGCAGAAACTTTCATCGGATAAACCGGTTTGGGAAATATCAGGGAACACGTAGAAAGCCCCTTCTGGAACGGCGATAGGTAAGCCCATGTCTTGGAAGCCTTTCACAATCATGTCGCGACGTTCCAAGTAATCTTGGCGCATGGACACTACGGAGTCATCGCATTCGTTGAGAGCCACGATGGCAGCGTGTTGCACTGGAGTAGCTGGTGCGACAATGCTGTATTGATGCAGTTTAATGCAGGCCGTAATGAATGGTGCTGGAGCACAGAGAAACCCAATGCGAAGACCGGTCATAGCATAGGACTTGGAGAAGCCGTTTAAGATGATGGTCCGTTCTTTCATGCCCGGCAAGGATGCCATAGATACATGGTCCTTGTGGTAGGTAAGTTCTGAGTAAATTTCATCGGAGATGATGATCAGGTCATGGGCTTTCGCAAAGTCTGCGATAGGCAACAGATCTTCATAGTCCATGATGGCTCCCGTAGGATTGCTTGGGTAGCACATTAAAATAGCTTTTGTCTTTTCTGTTACAAGTGTTTCTAATTCTTCCACACGAAGTTTGAAACCATCTTCCAAATGTGTTGGCACAGGTACAGCCTTGCCACCGCACATATGAACTTCTGCTTGGTGAGCCACGTAGGATGGATTTGGAATTAATACTTCGTCTCCTTCGTTTAGCAATGCCCGCAAAGAAAGGTCGATGGCTTCACTGGCACCAATGGTAAGCATCATTTCATCTGTACCGTAAGACACATGGTAACGGCGGTTGTACCAATTGCTGATAGCCTCGCGCAAGGGCAAGATGCCTGCATTTGGAGAGTAGTTCGTTTCTCCTCGTTCTACGCTAGCCACAAGTGCATCTAGTACAGGTTGAGGAGGAATGTAATCGGGTTCCCCTACGCAAAGGGAGATGACATCGTCCATAGCCATGGCTTTTTCCCAAAACTTACGAATCCCAGATGGGGGAAGTGTTTGTGTCATAGTTGAAAGATAATTGTTCCAGTTCATAGGTTGTCCTTTCTGATACATGATGCATGTATCTCTATGTTAAATGTTATGGGTGTTGTATTACCTGATATGGGCTCTGACTCATAAGAGGTCTTACGAAGATCGCAAGCCATAAAATAAGTTCATATAGAATTAACTACTTATAAGAATGCATACAGAGGATAACAACACCTTTTATAATGATAGAGTTAACAATAGTAACAGTGTACCACATTCTTAGAAAAGAACCTAGTCGATTAGAGGTTCTTTTTTATTGCATATAGTGTATAATTGTAGGTATGACATAGCATTTCATCAGAACTTATGTCATACTATAAAGATAGAGACATATTCTCTAAGCATTGTTACAACCTAAGAGGTTGTAACTGACTTTCACATAAAAACTCACAAGATAGAATAGATACAGTTGTAATGATGGGAAAGGAGTTACCGATGGAAACATTTTCCGTTACCTATGCATTGCATGTTCCCACCTATGAAGAGGCGAAGCAAGTGGCTTGGTCCATACAGGTGGAGCAAACCATTGAATTTCCTTATGAATTATTAGGTGAAAGCGATGCACGCCGTCATATGGTGGGACAATTGCTTTCGCTGGAAGAAAAAGAAGATTGTTTTTGGGCAAAGATTGCCTACCCGGTAGAGACATCAGGGTTTGAAGTGACACAGTTTTTAAATGTAGTCTTTGGCAACTCTTCCTTGCAACCACATATTTGGATAGTAGATATTGAGTTTAGCCCTAGTTTGTTAGACGTGTTTAAAGGTCCTAAGTTTGGATTAGCTGGCATTCGAGAATTATGCCAGACCCCAACTCGGCCTATGATTCAAGCGGTCATCAAACCGATGGGCACGCCCAATGAAGAATTGGCTCGCATGTGTCATGCTTACACCATGGGCGGTGCGGATGTGATCAAGGATGACCATGGATTGACGAATCAATCCTTTTCGCCTTTCAAAGATCGTGTGTCACGATGTGCTCATGCGGTGCAAGAGGCGAATGCTAAAAGTGGTCATCATACCCTCTATGCAGCGAATGTATCTGGGGATGGCACCGATGTACTAGAACGGGCTCACTATGCAAAAGAAGTGGGTGCTACGGCTCTCATGGTGGCTCCGTCCTTAATCGGATTTGGTTGGCTCCATCGGTTGGCTACGGATGATTCACTGAACCTGCCATTAATTGTACATCCTGCTATGATGGGTGGATTCACGTTACCGGGTACATCGGGCATTGCAGCTACCATTTGGATGGGCTTATTACCACGTATCTTCGGCGGTGATATGAATATTTTCGTATCCTACGGTGGGCGATTTACATTCAAACCGGAATTATGCCGTCAAATTTGTGATGCTAATCGAAAATCATTGGCAACTATCAAAGCATCTTGCCCAGCTCCAGGTGGGGGTGTAACTGAGGCTCGATTACCAGAATTGGTGAGCATTTACGGTACAGATACGATGTTCCTTGTAGGGGGCGATATGTTCCGACGAGGACCCGATTTAACAGACAATATGAAAGCTTTCATAGATGTATTAGAAAGAAGCTAGGAGACATATGACATTGGAAGAAAAAGAATTACAAGTTCATGTCGTAGCTAGCGGTAGTAAAGGGAATTGCACCATTATTCGCAGTTCTCACAGTGCAGTGATTATTGATGCAGGCATTAGTTGCCGGCGGATTACGAATGCCTTACAAGACTTGGAGATACCGAAGCATATAGTCGAAGGGATTGTTATTACCCATGAACATTCTGATCATATTGCAGGGGTACCTCAAATGATTAAACAAATGGGTTTACCTATTATCACAAGACCTAATACAGCACGGCGCCTTATGGATAAATTTAGCGTATCTGCGGAGTGCTTTCAAACGTTAGGGACGAAAGAAGTGACCATAGGGGATATGGTATTACAACCATTTTCTACTAGCCATGATGCGGTGGACCCGATAGGAGTCACTTGTTATAAAGGGCATACAAAAGCAGCTTTGCTAACAGATACAGGTATGGTATCAAAGGAGATGTTAACACATTTGCATGATACCAATTTATTGGTCTTGGAAGCGAACTATGATGAACAGATGTTGCTCTATGGACCGTACTCACCAGATTTAAAACGTCGTGTAAAAGGCCAATCAGGACATTTGTGTAATATAACGGCTATGAAAGTGTTATCAGCCCTAAGACGACCTAAGGGGATGGAAGTTGTCTTTGCTCATCGTTCCGAGCAAAATAATTCCCTCCATTTAGTAGAGCAGCTATCAGATCGCTTGTTAGCTTGGTGCCACACACAAGGTCAAGAAGGGTTTACGGCGTATCATGGAGATCCCAAAAAGTATACTTCCATTGGTGTATCTCGTGATATATAAAGAGTCTTAGATTGGCATGTATTGAAGGTTTTAGGAGATAGGAATCTATGAAATTTTCTATCTATTGTATAGGAAAGTTAAAAGAACCTTATTTACGAGAAGGGGTGGCAGAATTTGTTAAGCGAGTGCAACCGTATGGGGGCATCACTATTACAGAGCTACCAGAAAGTAAATTAGGAGATAAGCCAAGTCCATCAGATAAGCAAAAAGCCCTCTATGATGAAGGGCAGCGATTGCTCAAATATTGCACACCACAATCCTTTGTGGTATTGCTAGATGTATATGGAAAGCAAATAAGTTCTGAAGACTTGGCAAAACGAATTAGTGAATTAGAAGTGCAAGGCCATAGCGAGATGGTGTTCTTCATTGGTGGCGCCTTTGGGGTGTCTGAAGAATTACGGCAACGAGCACAATGGAAATTGTCCATCAGTCCCATGACTTTCACCCATCAGATGGTGCGACTTGTACTAGTAGAACAATTATATAGAGCTTGTAAGATTAATCGAAATGAACCTTATCATTGGTAAGAAAGGAGATATGCATGGCAAGTGCAATTGAAAAAGGAATTACTTATGTATCAGCAGATATACAGGAGTTGCCCCTAGAGGATCCAGAATTTGTAGGGCATTATACAACAGAATTAATAGAAGGAAAAGAAGATATTCTTGCGATTCAAAATGAAAAACAGGGATTGGTACAAGGATATGAGGCACTCTTTGTCGAATTAGAAGAGAAGGGGCAATCAGAGTCTTTAGAAGAACGTCGTCATATGGTGTCAGATAGTATAGGAGAATATACGAATGTAACAGATACAGTATGCACTGTATTAGATATCTATATAGATATGGCGAATATGATTCAACAAATGGAAACATCTGGTGGTAATCCAGCGTATTTATTGCATCGTAAACAAGAATTGCTAGAACAGAATGTAGAACTAAATAAGATTTTTGATCGTCTAGATTATTATATTTCTACCGTGGTCGAGATGCTTTCAAAAGAAACAGAATTTGCGAAATCTGTGGTAGCCGGTGGCACAAGTGCTTCGGAAGAAGATGTAGTGCATATGTTACTTTTACATCAAACAGCACTGAGTTCTTGCGTAGAAATTAATAAGGCTTTGGTAGAGCGATTGCAATTAATGGTACCTCGTCTTGAAGGATTGCGAGAAGATGTGATGAAAGTACAGGTCCATTCTGTAGCAAGTGATGTAGAAGAACGTAGAAAGCGATTGCAAGAATTGCGTCAACAAGCGAAAATAGAAGATGTAACGGATTACACGGATTTAGAAGGGCAATATCGTCATGCTTATGATGATGAAGGAAACCACATCGGAACCCAAGAAGGGGGCGATGGGGGTAACCGTAAAAGTTTGACTGCCATTTTGGTTGTAACAGCGATAGTCATTGCTATCTTTGCTGCCTATGTATATATGAAATAGGAGGACTTCACTATGACATTACAAGAAATTATGAACAAATACCCAATTACTGTTGGTAAAGATGAACAAATTACAAATGTAGCCAAACTGATGGTAAAACACAATTTAACAGCTATTGCTGTAGTAGATGAAGATAACAAGTTGATTGGCATTGTATCAGAAGGTGATTTGTTGTATAAAAAGGTTCGCCCCCATGCGCCACATTACATCAATATTTTAGGAGCTAATATCTATTATGGCGGCATCGGTGAATATGATGGACAATTCAAAAAATTGATGGCTAACCATGTAGAAGAAATCATGACCACAGAAGTAATCACTGCCTATGCAGATGCAGAAGTGGAAGTAACGGTGGGAGCCATGGTTGAAAAATATTTGAAAAATTTACCAGTCGTTGATGATGCGTATCATTTGATTGGTATGGTAAGCCGTCATGATATCATGAAACTTATCGCTGAAGAACAAGGTAAATAGGGAAATAATTGCACGATTGACAACTTTATGATAATATTAAAAATGCAATATTAAAACTTATAATTTGGGTGCATTATACCCTAAGGAGGAAATACTTTCATGAAAGCAACTGTAACTGCTGTTGATCAGCACAAGGTATCTATTACAATCGAAATTCCAGCGGAAGATGTGAAAAAAGGTTTTGCGCAAGCTGTAAAACGCATCGCTGGCCAAGTTAATATTCCAGGCTTCCGTAAAGGTAAAGCACCTCGTAAAATTTTGGAAATGAACTATGGTAAAGAAGCTATCGCTGAAGAAGCGTTTGAATTATTAGCAGGTCGTGCTTACACAGAAGCACTTCGTGAAAATGAAATCGTTCCTGTTAGCAACCCAGACATTGAACGTGAACAATTCGAAGAAGGTAAAGATTTAATCTTCAAAGCAACAGTAGTAAAACAACCAGAAGTAACTTTGGGTGACTACAAAGGCTTAGAAGTTGAAAAACAAGATGCTACTATCACTGATGAACAAGTAGAAGAACAATTGAACAATATCCGTAGCCAACAAGCTAAAATGGTAGCAGCTCCAGAAGATGCAACTGTACAAAACGATGACTTTGCTACAATTGATTTCAAAGGTTTCATCGATGGCGAAGCATTTGATGGTGGTGAAGGTAAATCCTACCCATTGCAAATCGGTTCTGGCAGCTTCATCCCTGGCTTTGAAGACCAATTAATCGGCCACAAAGCTGGTGAAGATGTAACTGTTACTGTATCTTTCCCAGAAGATTACTTCGTAGCAGAATTAGCTGGTAAAGAAGCAAAATTTGAATGCCATATCCATGATATTAAACGTAAAGAATTACCAGAAATCACTGATGAATTCGTACGTTCCGTATCTGTAGGTCAAGGTAAAACTGAGCCATCTTACAATACAGCAGAAGAATTTGTAGCAGATCTTCGCAAACGTATGGAAGATGATGCAGCACGTCGTGCTATCGATGCATACAATGCAGGTTTAGTGGAATTAGCTGTTAAAAATGCAACAGTAGATATCCCTGAAATCATGATTGAAGACCGCGCTGAACAAATGGTTCAAGAATTAGCAATGAACCTTGAAGGTCGTGGTTTGAAATTAGAAGACTACTTAAAATTCTCTAATAAAACTATTGAAGAATTACGTGAAGAAAATAAAGCAGCAGCCGCTGAAAACGTTCGCGCTGACTTAGTATTAGATGAAATTGCAAAAGCAGAAAACGTTCAAGTTACTCCTGAAGACATGAACTATGAAATCTTTGCTATGTCCCAACAATTCGGTGCTGACCCTAAAGAAGTATACGATATCATTGTAAAAGAAGGTCGTGTATCTATGTTAGCTAGTTCCGTAGCACGTAAAAAAGCAGCTCGTTTCATCGTAGACAATGCTAAAGGTGCTGAAAAAGCTGAATAATTGCTAATGCAGGTACATGTATAAGAGGTGTTAGATGTCTATGTATGTGCCAATCGTGGTAGAGCAAACTGGTCGTGGTGAACGCTCCTACGATATTTATTCTCGTCTATTAAAAGATCGAATTATTCTATTGAGTGGTCCTATTGATGATACGGTTGCTAATAGTATTGTAGCTCAATTGCTATTCCTAGAATCTGAAGATCCAGATAAAGATATTCACTTGTACATTAATAGCCCAGGTGGTGTGGTAACGGCTGGTATGGCGATTTACGATACTATGCAGTACATTAAACCTGATGTGTCCACGATTTGCGTGGGCTCAGCAGCTAGTATGGGTTCCTTGTTGCTTACAGCGGGAGCCCCTGGCAAACGATATGCGTTGCCACACTCTCGCATTATGATTCACCAACCATTGGGTGGTGTTCAAGGGCAAGCGTCTGAAATTGAAATTCACGCTCGTGAAATATTGCGGTTACGAGAAGAATTGAATGGCGTGTTAGCACATCATACGGGTCAACCAATAGAAGTGATTGCACAAGATACAGATCGTGATAATTTCATGTCTGCAGAAGATGCAAAAGCATATGGTTTGATTGATAAAGTATTGACTCGTCCATCCTCAACAGAAAAATAAGGAGACAGGGGTTTGAATAAAGACGATAAAGAAAGACGTTGTAATTTTTGCGGTAGAGCAGAAACAGAAGTCGAACGATTGATAGCGGGTCCTAATGTGTTCATTTGCAATGAATGTATTGATGTATGCCAGCATATTATTGATGAAGACAAAATTGAAGAACTACCGGAAGCGTTTGATTTAAACGATATCCCGACTCCAAAAGAAATTAAAGCTCATCTTGATCAATACGTGATTGGTCAAGATGATGCTAAAATTTCCTTGTCTGTAGCCGTATATAATCATTACAAACGTTTGCAACATGATAATGTCATCGATGATGTAGAACTGCAAAAGTCCAATGTATTATTCATTGGTCCTACAGGTAGTGGCAAGACATTATTGGCTCAAACATTAGCAAAAATGTTACAAGTACCATTTGCCATGGCAGATGCTACTAGTTTGACAGAGGCAGGCTATGTAGGGGAAGATGTAGAAAACATTCTCCTCAAACTGATTCAAGCCGCCGACCATGATATAGAGCTAGCTGAACGAGGTATCATCTACATTGATGAAATCGATAAAATTGCTCGTAAATCAGAAAATCCGTCCATTACTCGCGATGTATCTGGCGAGGGTGTACAACAAGCATTACTGAAGATCCTAGAAGGAACAGTAGCCTCTGTACCACCACAAGGAGGACGGAAGCATCCTAATCAAGAGATGTTACATTTAGATACAACAAATATCTTGTTTATTTGCGGTGGTGCTTTTGATGGTATGGACAAAGTAATCACGAAGCGAACTGCGAAGAAAACATTAGGTTTTGGTGCAGATATTCAAAAGAAAGAGGAAAAAGATGTAGCCTCTATTTTGAAAGAAGTTGTGCCAGAAGACTTACAAAAATTCGGGTTAATACCTGAATTTATCGGACGATTGCCAGTGATGGTTACGCTCAGCCCACTTGATGAAGAGGCATTGATCAAAATTTTAACAGAGCCTAAAAATGCATTGACTAAGCAATATGAAAAAATGCTGTCTTTAGATGATGTGAAATTAGTCTTTGAATCAGATGCACTCCGTGAGATTGCGAAAGAAGCCTTGGAACGCAATACGGGAGCACGCGGATTACGGGCCATTATCGAAAAAGTTATGAAACGTGTCATGTATGAAGTACCATCTATGAAAGATGTAAAAGAATGCATTGTAACAGACAAAGCGGTTCGTGGCGAAGAAGAGCCAATACTCAATAAATGAGTCCACGCTGAAGCAATCAGATAGTAAAGGCAAAGAAACTCATTTCAAAGGCGGAATGGGTTTCTTTTTATCATATAGTACTGGGAGGTTCAATGGAAACTAAACCTATGACATTACCGATGGTTCCCCTACGTGGAATTGTTGTATTTCCCAAAGTAGTGACACAATTAGATATTGGTCGTACCACATCGGTACAGGCTGTAAAAGCAGCTATGGACAAAGACCAATATTTGGTGGTTACTGCTCAGAAAGACGAAAATATCGAAACTCCTACCTTGGAAGAAGTATATCAAGTTGGGACGATTGTTAAAATAAATCAAATGCTCCGCTTACCAGGGGGCGTGGTTCGTATTTTAGTAGAAGGCGTAAGCCGTGTTAAGTTAGACGCCATTTTAGGTACAGACCCATTTTATGAAGTATCAGTAACTCCGTTGGAGACTCTTCATGAAGATCCAATGGAAGAAGAAGCATATCGACGTATCTTGCAAACTAAATTTGCACAATGGGTAGAGGTGCTTAAGCCCAATACAGATGAAGGATTAGATCATGTTTTGGGAAGCTCAGATGCTAGTGAATGGGCGGACCAAGTAGCATTCCTTGTGCCTATTCAATTGAAAGTACGCCAAAATATTTTAGAAGAGTTATCCGTAAATCGACGTTTGAATATGGTTGTAGGCGTATTGAATACAGAGCTACAAATTTCGGATATGGAAAGCTCCATTAATAACCAAGTTCGTCAATCTATGGAAAAAGCACAAAAGGAATATTTCTTGCGTGAAAAAATCCGTATTATCCACGATGAATTAGGGGATAAAATGGACCCTGACCAAGAGGCAGAAGAATTACGAGAACAGTTGGCAAAATTAGAATTACCAGAGGATATCCATGCACGTATCGACAAAGAGATTACTCGCTATAGTCGTATGCCACAAATGATGCCCGAATCCAATATTTTGCGTAATTATATTGATTGGTTATTGCAATTACCTTGGAATACTTTGTCTGATGATCGGTTAGAATTGAAAGAAGCTAGCGATGTACTTGACGGTGACCATTATGGTTTGGAAAAAATTAAGAAACGCATTCTAGAATTTTTAGCAGTTCGCAAGTTGTCTGGCAAACAAGGCGGCTCCATATTATGTTTAGTAGGACCACCAGGGGTAGGTAAAACATCTTTAGCAAGCTCCATTGCAAAAGCTATGAATCGTAAATTTATCCGTGCCTCCTTAGGTGGTGTCCGTGATGAAGCTGAAATTCGCGGCCATCGTCGTACCTATGTAGGAGCCTTGCCAGGTCGTATGATCCAAGGGCTAAAAAATGCAGGTACTCGTAATCCTGTATTCTTGCTTGATGAAATTGATAAATTGGCATCTGATTATAAAGGGGATCCATCTTCTGCTTTATTAGAAGTGTTAGATCCTGAACAAAATAGCACATTCAGTGACCATTACATTGAAATTCCATTTGATTTCTCTGATGTATTCTGGATTACTACTGCCAATGTAGCGGGTAATATTCCTAGACCACTATTGGATCGTATGGAAATCATTGAACTCAGCAGCTATACAGAGGAAGAAAAATTAGAAATTGCTAAACGTTACTTAGTGCCAAAACAAATTGAGAAACATGGTTTAGAAGGTCACAGTGTGAAACTTTCAGATGCTGTGTTAAAACGTGTGATTTCCGAATATACTCGTGAAGCTGGTGTGCGTACCTTAGAAAAAACAATTGCTAAAATTTGCCGTAAATTGGCATTTGCTGTGGTTACGGAAGGTGAAAAAGCACCTAAAGTAACGGTGAAAAATTTGGAAGACTACCTAGGCACGCCTAAATTTGTGGAAGAATCTCGAGAGAAACAAGCGCAAGTTGGACTTGTATATGGTTTAGCTTGGACTTCCGTAGGTGGAGTTGTCTTACCATGTGAAGCGACAACAATGCAAGGAACCGGCAAATTAAGTTTGACTGGTAGCTTAGGCAAAGTGATGCAAGAATCTGGTCAAGCGGCTATGTCCTACATTCGTCATCGTCAAAAAGAATTGAAATTGCCAGAAAAATTCCACAAGGAACTGGATATTCATGTGCATTTACCAGAAGGGGCTACCCCTAAAGATGGCCCATCTGCGGGGATTACGATGACCTTGGCTATTGTATCTGCTTTAACCAGTAAAAAAGTGCGATCAGACATTGCTATGACTGGCGAAATTACTTTACGTGGTAGAGTATTGCCAATTGGTGGTTTGAAAGAAAAATTATTAGCGGCTCTTCGCTATGGAGTGAAAGAAGTGCTCATTCCAGAAGGCAATAAAAAAGATATTCAAGACTTACCGGATATCGTTAAAGAAGGATTGATCATCACTCCTGTGAAAACGATGGAAGAAGTATTAGAAAAGGCATTACTATGAAAAAGAAACCAGCCGTAAAACGCCATCCAAAACCAGTGTATACTAGAAAAGAGACGACAGGTCCACGCATCATCGCAGCGAAATATATAGCGTCTGCGGTGAAGGCGGATCAATACCCAGAAGGTGATACCATTGAAATCGCCTTCTTGGGACGATCCAATGTAGGAAAATCATCTCTCATCAACTCCTTGTGCAATCATCGAGGATTGGCGCTAGTCAGTGGTACGCCGGGTAAAACGAAAACGATCAACTTCTTTAGTATAGAATCAAAGGAAGATTTACCAGATGATATGGAACGTCGCTTTGATTGGTTCTTAGTCGATTTACCAGGGTATGGATATGCAAAAACAGGTGGGTCCAATACCAATATTTGGTCTTCTTTTATTGCCAATTATATTTTACAAAGTGAAAGAATGATGCTATTATGTTTACTCATTGATGGTCGTCATCCAGAGTTGCCTATCGATAAAGAGGCCTTTGATTGGTTACAATCCCATGGAGTACCTTTACAAATCGTGGTAACAAAAGCGGATAAATTAAAAATGAACGAGCGACAAAAACAGTTAAAAACTATTGAAGAGCGGTATCCAACGGGATATCCACCTATTTTGTATAGTTCTTTAAAACATACAGGTCGTGATTGTTTATTAGCACGTATTAATGCAGTCTTATTGGGGGAAGAGGAATGAGTATTCTTACAGATGCACAAATGAAGCTACGAGTCTCTAAAGATTTAGAACGCGTAGAAACATATTTGCAACAATCTCTACAAACTGGTGCAGAAGATTTTAACGCACTCATTCGTCCTCTTTCAGCAGGGGGCGGCAAGCGACTACGAGCGCAATTGTGTTTGTTAATTGCCTTGAGTGGAGATTCCAAACAAGAAGATAGAGTTCGTATGGCAGCAGCCATTGAGATGTTGCACTTGGCTACACTCATTCATGATGATGTATTAGACCAAGCCGAAGTACGACGTGGCGTAACTTCTATTCATTGTACGAAAGGCAATAAAGTGGCTATCCTCAGTGGAGACTATTTATTTGCTAAAGCTTTCGGTATTGTAGCTGAAATCGGTTCTATTCCATGCTTAACTATTTTTTCTGAAATTATTTCTGCCTTGGTAGAAGGCGAATTTATGCAAATGGAAGATGTGTACCGATTAGATCAAGGCACAGATCGATACCTTTTAAAAACACAAAAGAAAACAGCAGACTTCATTGAAGGTTGCTTGGCATTAGGCGGCATCCTTGGGGGATGGTCAGAGGAGCATATTTCATTATTGCGCACCTATGGTCATGGCTTGGGAATGGCATTCCAAATTACCGATGATGTGATGGATTACCGTGAGCAAACGGTGACCACAGGAAAACCGGTAGGGAAGGATGTGAAAGAAGGCATCTTGACCTATCCATTATTATCTATCGTAACGCCAGAAAATACAGCGTCTTTGACAACTATGATTGAGGAAATCCGTGAGGGCAAAGATACAAAAGAGTTGTTGGATTATGTCGTTGCAGAAGGCGGCATCGATAAAGCGTTAGCTCTTGAGGCGATGTATCGCAGACAAGCAGAGATAGCATTAGAGCAATTGCCGTCCTTTAAAGGAAAAGATATTTTGGAAACTGTTCTTGAAAAATTATCGAACCGTAAGGTGTAAGCATGAAAGAATTTCAAGTAAAAGACTTTGACATGAGTGCCAAACGTCCGTCCTTGAATAGTGTGATAGCGCAAAGAAAGCGTCTTGCTCAGCAACAAGCAGAGCAAGACGCCTTATTGCAAGAGGATAACTATACAGATACGGAAGCGAAACTTATGGAAGAGGCGTCCTCTATGTCCGTAGTAGATCATTTAAGCGAACTTCGCATGCGTCTAGTAGTAGCCATTGTGGCAATCATCATATGCACTTTGGGGGCGTACTATTATGTGGAGGATATTCTGCAGATTTTAGTGGCTCCAGCTGGAAAATTGTATTATACAAAACCGACGGAAGCTTTCTTCACATATATGAAAATTTCCATAGTAGCAGGTTGTATTATATCGAGTCCTATTTGGTTTTACCAGTTATGGGCGTTCATTGTACCAGCCTTGTCGAAAGGTGAGAAAAAGGTAACCTTTATGGTGGTACCTACGGCAGTCACCTTATTCGTGGTAGGGGTGCTGTTTTCATATTACCTAGTCTTACCAATGGCTATACAATTTTTTATCGGCTTTGGTACGGATGAATTGCAACCATTGTTTTCCATCGGTCAGTATATTGATTTTGTGATCGCCTTTGTTTTACCATTTGGCATTACCTTTGAATTGCCACTGATATTGATTGCTCTTGGGGTGATGGGTATTCTTTCATCGAATCGATTACGCCAGTATCGTAAGATATTTATTCTAGTAGCTTTTGTTGTGGGGGCGGCCATTTCACCTACACCAGATATGCTATCCCAAACTATGATTGCAGGGCCTATGATTTTGCTCTATGAAATTAGTTACGGTGTATTACGATATATTGTGAAAGTATAAAGTAATGGTTCATATTACGTTCATAATTATAGTGTATACTGATTTAGAAACTGATTAGTGTATATAAAGGATGTAATATGAGACGAAAAATACTTATAAGTATCCTTAGTATTTGTGCTATTCTTTCGGTAGGGGCAATTTCTTGGTATTCATGTTGTACTGGAAATGAGTCGATTTCTACTACAACAATGGTGGATGGAACGGAGATTACATTGAAGAAAGTTCCTTTACCAGAGGTAAAAGTTGTATCTACAGAGCCGCAAAGTTCAGATGCGAAAGAGGGATCAGATTCAATCCTTGTAGATGCCAAGGGGGCTGTTAATTTATACAAGAAACAATATCCAACAGCACAAGTGAAAGGGATAACATTTGAAACACAAGATGGACGTAAAAGCTATGAGGTAGCTGGGGTATCCTCGGAAGCGGGCCATAGCGTGACCATAGATGCCACAACAGGACAGGTGTTACAAACCAATGTAGGTGAGGCTCGCGAACCGATGGTTGATTCTGCAGCCATAGATTTGGGAAATCTCATTAACCCAGAGGAAGCAAAAGAGGTGGCTATCACTATGTTGGGTAGTGATGCTCGTCTAATACGTTGGGAATTAGAAACAAAAGGATATGTTGCTCGATACCATATGGTATTGGATATGCATGGTGATACGATGCATGTAACGATTGATGCCAATTCCAGTCAGGTTATGGAAGTGACAAAAGAAGAATAAAAGCTATTCATTCCGATAGGAGTGAATAGCTTTTTATGATTTATATATGTGATAGTAAAGGATCTATTACACCATTGTCTGTGAATGCTTGTTCTCGGTCACGACAGGTTCCACAGGTGTGACAAGGAGTGTCTCCACCTTCGTAACAAGACCATGTGAGATGATAGGGTACTTGTAATCGTAGCCCTTCTTCTACAACTTGTGTTTTATTCATTGTATTCAGTGGTGCATAGAGGCGGACTTTGTTGTAGGAACCAATGTAAATGGCTTCATTCATGTGGTGATTAAAGTCAGGTCGACAGTCTGGATAGGCATTGCCCGCAGCATCGTCAGCATGAGCACCGATATAAATGGTCACTTCCTCATCTGGATAGAGGCTAAGAGCTAAGCTAGCTGCCATGGAGAGGATGAGTCCATTGCGAAACGGTACATAGGTAGACACTGAACCGCTTTCTGCAATTTGTTCACCATAGGTGCGGTGATCGATACTTTCAGTAGAAGAAGATAAGAGAGACGAATTGGAATAGGACATAACCTGAGTCAGGTCTAATTCATAGTGAGGAACACCATAATAGCCTGCAATGGCTTTGGCGGAATCTAATTCTTTTTTGTGCTTTTGCCCATACCAAATGGAAAGGGCACTCACGTTGTCTGTGCCGAGGGTATCGATGGCCATGGCTAAGCAGGTGGTGGAATCGACACCGCCACTGGATAATACTAATGCTTTCATAGGAAACCTTTCATGGAAATAAAAAAATTATAAGTGAGTACTGACATAGAACAGATGATGTACTATAATAGTAAGGATAAGATTGTTATAAAAGGAGATAGTATGCGTTTACGTAGAAAGCCGTGGATTGATGAAGCAATCCTAGAATATAATACATATACTGTACTAGAGAATCACGAAGTTTTCAAGGGAAAATGGCGTGAAAGTTTTGCAGATCCGTCCAAACCATTATACATGGAGCTAGGAACGGGAAAAGGTAAATTCATTGCAGGTATGTGTGAAGCACATCCAGAAGCAAACTTTGTTGGTTTTGAAGTACAAATTGGTGTGCTATATTACGCAGCTCAAAAATTGTATGAACAAAAAGCAGAGAATGGTAAAGTGAGCTTGTTTGATATTGCAGGTATTGAAGAGGTAATGGCACCAGGTGAGGTGGACCGTTTCTATATCAACTTCTGTGACCCTTGGCCAAAAGCTAAGCATGCTAAGCGTCGGTTGACCTATCATACATTTCTAGATCGTTATGCACGATTATTGAAAGAGAATGGAGAAATCCATTTTAAAACAGATAATGAAGGATTGTTTATGTTCTCCTTGGAGGAGTTCAAAAATTCTGGTTGGACATTAAAGAATGTAAGTTATGATTTACATAGTACGGATATGCCAAATGTACGCACAGAATATGAAGAAAAATTCAGTGCTAAAGGGCAACCAATTTTCCGCTTAGAGGCAATTAAGCCGGCTAAAGGAAGTGATACGACAAATGCAGGAGAATAGTAGTTCACCTAACAAAAATCTCGGCATATTTCAGCAAGTAAGAGCCCTTTATAAGAGTATTATCAAACATGATGGGCAGGGCATATTAGTTCCTCTCTTTGGGATTATATTAATAGGCTTTTTGAATGGCTATAGTGCTACCTATACGACGACCCTACATGGGGGGGACAATTGGAAACCATTTTGGCTTCTATTAGGTAAGCAAGCACTATTCTTGGGAGTAGGCTTTTTTGTAGCTTGGTGGTTCTATCGTTTTGACTATCGTAAATGGGGAGATCCTAAGGTACAACGTAAATTGTTGGTGATTGTACTTATCCTCATGGGTGTTGTTTTTATACCGTTTCTTGGACATGGTGCGAACGGGGCTCGCCGTTGGATTAGTTTACCTTTAGGGTTGACATTGCAACCGTCGGAATTTGCGAAGTTAGCCGCCATGCTTTGGGCAGCGTATCGTATCGATATACAAGTAAAGCAACGAGGGATTATGTACTTGTTTGAGCCTCATAAATGGGGGCAATATAAACGCTTGCACTGGCTTTGGAAAGTATGGGCCTTTGTCATATCTCAAATTAATAAATTGTGGAAAGGCTTTCGAGGAACTCCCGGCAAATTACATCCAGACTTGCTATTGCCATCTACTTTTGCGGTACCTATTCTATATGCTGTGATTACTATGTTTCAACCAGATATGGGAACAGCAATTTTGATTTTATTATTTCCTACGTTAATGACATTTTGCGTAGGCTATCGAAAATCGGATTGGAAATATTTAGGTGTAGTATTTTTTATACTCAGTGTCATTGCATATCTGTTGGTTCGCTATACAGAATATCGTTGGCTACGTGTAGTCGCTTTCTATGACCCTTGGTCAGATACAACGGTCAATGGATATCAAGTGACGCAAAGTATATTGAGTGTGTCCATTGGTGGATTCTGGGGAGAAGGATTTACGAAAGGGATTTCTAAATATAATTACTTGCCAGAAGCTCATACAGACTTTGCCTTTTCGATTTTCTCTCAAGAATTTGGCTTTGTAGGCGTTTGCTTGGTAGCTTTTTTCTTCTTGTGGTTTACGAAATATGGTTTGTCCATTGCTCGTCAATCAAGAGATGTATTAGGTCAAATCCTTGCTATAGGATTTACCTTCTTTATTACGATTCAAGCATTTTTTAATATTGCTATGGTGGTAGGTTTAGTACCAGTTACAGGGGTTCCGTTGCCATTTATCAGTTATGGTGGCTCCTCGTTGGTTACAAACTTTGCCGTTATCGGCATATTATTAAATATTGCGCGCCGCAATGAATATGCACGCAAACAAATTGGAACGACTCGTCATTTACCATCCATTGGTGAAGAAACGCGTCATCGGTTTCAACCTAAGTCTTAATGTTTTAAGTGTGATTTACACAGAAAGAGATGCACCATGAAAGATTTTATTGATGTTCACGAACGCCCGTCTTTCGCTAAGTTATTACCACTTAGTTTCCAGCATTTATTTGCTATGTTCGGGGCTACTGTATTAGTACCATTCTTATTGAAAGTTGACCCAGCTACGTCTTTATTCATGAATGGTATCGGTACGATTTTATACGTATTAATTTGTCAAGGAAAGATCCCTTCTTACCTAGGTTCTAGTTTTGCTTTCATTGGTCCAGTAGGTGCAGTAGTCGCTTCTGGTATGACCTATGGAGCAGCCCAAGGTGGTTTCATCGCTTTTGGTGTGTCTTTTATGCTATTGGCTTTACTAGTAAAATTCATTGGTATTAAATGGATTGATACATTGTTCCCACCAGCAGCGATGGGTGCTATCGTTGCCGTTATCGGCTTGGAAGTAGCCCCTGTAGCGATGGGAATGGCAGGTATTATTGGAGATCAATGGCAAAGCTTTGGTATGACTCATGAACAAGCCTTATTTTTATCCTTGTTCTCCTTAGGGGTAACCATTTTAGGGACTGTATTATTTCGTGGATTCTTTGCAGTCATTCCTGTATTAATTGGTGTAGTATCTGGGTATGTTGCGGCTGCAATTATGGGTGTAGTAGATTTCACTAATGTAGCGAATGCACCATGGTTTGCACTTCCACATTTCTATGAACCAGAATTTAATATCAATGCGATCTTGATGATTATGCCAGCATTATTCGTAGTGTTTGCAGAACATGTGGGTCACATTGTGGTAACAAGTAATATTGTAGGTCGTGATTTAATGAAAGATCCAGGCTTGAGCCGTTCTTTATTTGCAGACGGTCTATCTAATGTGTTGTCCGGTTTATTCGGTGCTACACCAAATACAACATACGGAGAAAACATTGGTGTAATGGCAATTACACGTGTATTCAGTACTTTCGTTATCGCTGGTGCAGCAGTGCTTGCTATCTTGTTCTCTTTCATTGGTAAAGTAGCAGCCTTAATTCATGCCATTCCAGTTCCAGTTATGGGTGGTGTAAGTATTTTACTATTCGGTATCATTGCTGCTTCTGGTTTACGTATGTTGGTAGAACGTAAAGTGGATTATACAAAATCTTCTAACTTAATCTTAACATCGGTAGTACTAGTTATTGGTTTGAGCGGTGCTAAATTAGCTATCGGTCCAGTTGTGCTACAAGGTATGGGTTTGGCAACAGTAACCGCTATCTTGTTGAGTATTCTATTTGCCATTTTCCGTAAAACAGGACTATGGAATGAGGAACTCAAAGACTAATCTTGCTCTACTATGTAGCCTGTGGCGTTCTTAACTGAATATGATAAAAAGGAAGAGCACGGTATACTCCTCACAAACGGTATTTCATAATGTTTGTTCGGAGCACACCGTGCTCTTCTTGCGTTTGTGTCATTTAGATAGAAAGGTACGCCACGAGGCTACTACGCATAACTGCGATTCTACGGGGGGATAAAAAAAGCTGCTACCATATCGGTAACAGCTTACTGTGGCGGAGAGGGTGGGATTCGAACCCACGGCCCCTTGCGGAGTCACTGGTTTTCAAGACCAGCTCCTTAAACCACTCGGACACCTCTCCAAATATAAAAACTAGATATAGTCTATCATTGAATGAGGGGGTTTGTCAATTAGAAATAGGTGTGAAACTATGTTACATATGTTATAATTTTATGCGGATTATATTCTTTATATAGGTTTGTGGTATTCCATAGGAGGTATTACATGAAAAAGGGGTTTACTCTTACACAAACAGGTATACTGCTGACTTTGTGGTTAACATTTTTATTAAGTTTTGTCATGCGCTTATCCTGGTCATCGTTGATGCCAATCGTAAATGAAGCGTTGCATTTTACAGCACAGCAAGGGACGTCCTATTTAACAGCTTTCTATTTTGGATATGCATTGACTGTATTGCCAGGGGGACTGTTAGCGGATCGTTTTGGCTATCGTAAATCCATTTTAGGTAGCTTAGTGGCTATGGCTATTGTAACGGGGCTTATGAGCACTGTACAAAGTTATGAGTACGGATTAGTATTGCGTTTCTTATTGGGTATTGTATCAGGTCCTGTACAATCTGCTTGTTTGAAAGCTATTGGAGAACATTTCAGTGCAGAACAACGTGGTACTGCGGTAGGTATCTTTATGAGCTGTACATCCTTTGGCATTACCGTGGTCAATGGATATGCACCATTTGTAGCTGTACACTATGGATGGCAAATGGCATTTTTGATGACTGCTTTATTGCCATTACTAGTATTCTTTTTAGCTTTGTTTACAGTGAAAGAAGTACAAGCTTTCAGAAAGAATCACACAGTAGACACACAAGGTACAGAGCAACAGTCCATGTCATTGGCACAAAGTTTGAAGTTTGTAGGAACGAACCGCAACATTTTATTGTTAGCAGTGATGGGATTTTTTGCAACAGGTACTACATGGGGCGTTACCACATGGGCTAACTTGTATTTGGTGAAACAATTACATGTGACGCCTATCTTTGCGGGAGCCATCATGAGCCTCTATGGTATCGCTGCGGTGATTGCAAAGCCGACCATTGGATTCATTTCTGATAGAATTTCATTGCCAAGAAACTATTTGGCGGCCATCGTTATGTTTTTATTCTCTCCAGCTTTATTAATCTTTGCGAACACAAGTAATCCAGATATGTTATACATTACAGCACCTCTCTTAGGCATGGGGGCATTCATGTATAGTCCATTAACCAACGCTATCATTATCCAAGCGGCACCACCAGAACTAAGAGGGACCACAGCAGGATTCGTGAACTTGTTCAACCAAATAGGAGCCCTCACAGCACCTATCATCTTGTCTACCGTATTAACCGCTACAGGCAATTACCAAACAGCGTTAATGGCACTATCTATCTCTCCAATCATCGGAGCTATCTTGTTGTCATTAATTCGATTAAAATAGGAATATAGGGCCTTGAAATAGATCCCTTAGTGGTATCTCTCTTTCCATTCCTTAGAAATGCAATGTTAGGATATACTCTTGTAGGTCTTCTTTTGCAATGGTAGGACAAAGTCGATGTAGCACAGCAAGCACGTATCGATATTGATTGTTTATATTTAGTAAATGGAAGAAGAGCAGGGCATGGGTAAATAGATTCTAGTATATGAAATGATATTTGTATTTGCCTAAATTATGCTAATCTGAGAAGAACGTGGCATACCTCGGAGCAAACCTAACGGAGTATCAGTTTGTGGAGAGGTGTGCCACGGTCTTCCTTTTATCGGGGAATTCAGAAATAGAGGCCAGACTTTGTGCCCTGCTCTTCGATTTAGAAACTATGCTGTGCTTTCAGTGTGCGCCAATATTGCAAAAGAACACCATAAAGATATCATCGTAACGCAAGTTTCATTTGCGAAGATTGGAATTTTGTGAGACAATAAGAGTAAAGAAAAGGAATTTTCAAGTCTATGTCGAATTCTAGTGATATAGACAAGTTACATAGTAGCACAGTAACAATTCGGAGGAGGTCTTACTATGGTGGAATATAAAAAAATAATTGTTCCTGCAGATGGATCGGAAAATGGTAAAAGAGCATTAGAACATGCATTGGCAATTGTAAAACGTAATGATGCGGAATTGATTTTGGTGCATGTAGCGAATATTGTATCCGCAATTTCTAACTTTGACCAAACTCCAATCAGTGGTGGTTATGTATCGGAGCAAATTGCAGAAGATATGGAAGAAACTGGTAAAAAAATCTTAAGCGAAGTCGCAGAAGATGTACCGGCAGATATGAAAGTAAAATGCGTCTTTGAAGTAGGGTCTCCTGGACCTGCTGTATTAGCGGTGGCTAAAAAATATGATGCAGACTTAATTGTTATGGGGAGCCGTGGATTAGGACCTTTGAAAGGCCTATTTATGGGTAGTGTAAGTAGTTATGTAACTAGTCATTCCACATGTCCAGTATTAATTGTTAAATAATAGGATACAAGGCTTTGTTCTCTGAGCAAAGCCTTTTTTTATGGAGATATATATGAATATACAACATATACGTTGGTTACATGAAGAACTTGAGCAATGGCGGGAGGAAGGTCTAATTTCAGAAGAGCAAAGCCATCGATTACAAGCTAAGTATGGTTTTATTCCTAAAGAGGGGCCATCTTGGACGCGACTGATCACCGTGTTAGGGGGCGCTGCGCTCATTTTGCTGGGGATTATTTTGCTCTTTGCAGGCTATTGGTATGGATTTTCCCCAAATGGGCGCTTTGACTGGTCATTAGTCATCTTATTACTGGCAATCGCCATTGTAGGGGGCGGTGTTTGGAAAGCCAAGCCAGCGAGTATGGTTGCTGAGGCCATTACAGTCATCTATATGGCAATTTTAACGACGTCAACCTTATTAGTGGCAGATACCTATTATACAGGGGAACACATGGGATTATATGTGTTGATTATCCTGTGTTGTTCTTTGCCCATCATTTATATTCTAGATTCGGCGTTGGGGATGATTTTGTACCTCATTGGCGTCTTAGGCTGGAGTTTTTCCAGTCATCCTTTGAATGCGTGGGTAGGACCGGCTGCCGTAGGTGGACTGTTATTAGTAGCAGTGCCATACTATATACGTCGTTTTGGTCAGTATCAACAGGTGAAAGACCCTTTATTGGTGTCTGTATCGTGGGCATTTGTAGGTGCCATTTTTGGAGAAGTATTTTTCACCTTATCCACCTATGAACCGCAAATGAATCTATTTTTTATCAGTGTATTAGGCGCCGTTACTTATGGACTAGGCACATTAGAAAAGAAAATAACCCTCTTAGCATTACCTTGTAAGGGGGTAGGTGCTATTGCCTTACTGTATACCATTGTGGAAGGTACGTACATCAGTACATGGATTCGCATCGGTGAAAGCAGCATGGTATGGTGGTTATGGCTTTGTATGTTACTGAGCCTAGGTGTAGCATTTCTTGTGTTACGTCGTTTGGTATTGGCAAAACGTATTGAAAGCTGTATTGGATTAATTCCGTTCGTTGTCTTTGTATGTTATATTGTCACTGTATCTGGAGCGACTCCTATTTTGACATCCATTTTATTTAATGCTTATGTGTTAGTGGCAGCTTTAGGGACGTTTATTCGTGGCACTTTGGTGAAAAAGGTAAGTTTATTAAATAGCAGCATTTTGACTTTGATAGCTATGTTTGGGGCCCGTTTCTTCGATCCTAGCTTTACCTTTGTAGAACGAGGCGTATCCTTCTTAGTGCTAGGTATTATTGTACTAGGAATTAATGCCATTTATTTATGGCGAAAAGGGAAACAACGTGCTACGATGAATCAACGTGTTCGACAAGCACGTCGGCAGGTAGCAGATGTATCAGCTTTGGAAACACCGATGGAAACACAAGTAGTGACAGAAGAAACTAAAACGGTAGAATCAGAGGTAGCTATGAAGGAGGAAGAACGATGAAATATCAAAAGTGGATTTTCTTTGCTCTTGCTGCGATTGTTGCCTTGCTAAGTCAATTCTATATTCAACAACGATATACAACCTTATTGCAAGGTGGTGCGGAATACCAATGGCCTGTGAAAGTAAGTCGACATATTGGATGGGTTCCGTCAGATTACTTAGAGATAGAGTTTTTAGGGTCTTATGCGAATTGGGAAGGGAAGCAAACGCCAGAAGTAGGACATGAGGTGTATGTTGTTGTAACACCTAAACAGTCTGGTGTATTGCAAGTGCTATCCGCCACTGATGAAACTCCAAAAGATCAAGAATACATTCGGGCTAATGTGAAACGATTTGATCATGGTGTAGTGGAATTTTCAATTCCTTTTAATCGTGTGAAAGTAGACCTTAGCAAGGTAGATAGTAAGTTTTATACCAATTATCGAGGTACTTTGATTGGCACCTTAAAATTACGTGATGGCTATGGGGTAGTCACTGGTGTCTATGCCAAGGGGGTACCGTTGGAATTAGCTACACCGGAGAGCGTAGTGGATCAAGAAAAAGATTCACGAGTTCTTTTGGAAAAAATTGGTGATACAGAACAAGAAAAAGATGATATAATAGTAATACCGAACTCTAATTAGAGGACGGACTACTATATGATAGCGAGGTTAAGATGGAAACAAATCAACAAGAGTTGGAAACACAATTGTTAGCTGAACTATTTAAGGTCCTTGGTGATCCAACGCGGTTGCGTATTGTTAGACATCTGCTTCAGAAAGAAATGTGTGTAACTGAAATTGCAGATGCTATGGATATGGGCCAGTCAGCTATATCTCATCAGTTGCGTGTGTTGCGTCAAGCAAGACTTGTAACATTTAGAAAAGAAGGAAAAACAGCTTGGTATCGCTTAAATGATGACCATGTGATTGTTCTTATTCGTCAAGGATTAGAACACGTGGGACATCAATAAGTGTAGAAACATGTAGAAGGGTTGCGAAAGCAGCCCTTTTTGCATGGAAAAAGGCCTATTCAACCATGTATTAAATACATTGTCAGATAGGCTTTCTAGAGCTATATGCTTGTATGAGAGAACAGGATATCGCATAGTTTTTATGTAGTGTTATTGATTTAGACTATTGTCTGCTATATAGTTACATAGTAGACCTAGAATGTACCTATATACGTTTATTTGTTTACTATCTCAAGCAAATTGACATACCAATCTGTTAGCTATAAAGGGAACACATAGTATGCCAATAATATAGCTAGGGGCATAGTAAAAGAAGAAAGAACTGTAGTAGCTAGTACGATTTGCGTAGCTAGTTCTGGATTGTTGTTCATCTCCACTGCCATGAGGGCGGTGTTTACTGCAGATGGGACTGCGTAAGCGATGATAATGCTTTGCGCTGCAATAGCACTTAGTGGTGTGTAGTACATGGTAATAGGAAGTACTACGATTAATGCTAATACAGGACCTGCGATTAATCGCAAGAAAGAAGTAATCATGACATCTTTTTTGATGAAGTTCCAAGGCGTTCGATTCAACTGTACTCCTAGAGTCAGCATAGCGGCGCCTACAAAGCAACGGCCGAATATATCTAAAGGCCCCCATATAATGGTTTGGGTGAAATCGATAGGAATGTAGTAATGAGCAATGATTGAGATAGGTACGCAGTAAATAATAGGAATATGTAAGATAGTACGTAAAGATTCTGCAGTGGTTAACTTTCCTTTGCCAGCTTGATAGAATCCCAAGGAGTTACAGAACACAGTTTGTATAATAAAGGTAGCGATAATGGCGATAACCCCATCATGTAAATAAGGGGTAGCCCCATCGATGATGTATGGTTCATTGGCAAAGACGAAAGTTCCTAGGGCTACTCCTAAGTTACCAATGTTCGAGAACATCACTGCATTGCGGACAATTTCTGTTTTTCCTAAATTATAACCTTGCCACTTAGCGACGATGCCTGCTAATGCTGAGTTAGCAAATAAAATGATGAGGGCACAGCCAAAAATTTCAAAACTTTCATGGGTTAAATCAGTGACATAAAAGGATTTCAAAATATAGGCGGGCAGAAATAAATAAAAGTTCAACTTACTCAAAGTTCGTAAATCGAGGTGAAACCATCGATCTAGTAAGACCCCCATGAGGGTAAGTAATAAAATGGGGACGATGCTAGTGAGAATGATGTGAAAAAATAAATCCATAATGGATAACCTCCTTAGGTTGTATAGTTGTCATCTCTATTGTACCACATGTAATTAAAATCATTTTGCTTAATATCATTTTTCTAGTATAATGAGAATATGTAGTAAGCTTCTAAGTGTATATATTTAAATTAGGGAGGATATCATTATGAAGCGTAATTGGTTAATGGGGTTAGTTATGGCAGGTATGTTAGCATTAGCTGGCTGTGGTGGACAAGGCACTACATCGTCTACAGCACCATCTACAAATGAAACAATCACTGTATCTGCAGCAGCTAGTATGCAGGGGGCATTGGAAGAATTAAAAGCAGACTATGTGAAAAAACATAACTTAAAACCTGAACAAGTGAATATTGTCTATGCAGGTTCTGGCACTTTGCGTCAACAAATTGAAGAAGGCGCGCCATCCAGTATCTTTATTTCTGCGAACAAAAAGAATATGGATCAATTGAATGAAAAAGGATTAATGGATAACATTCGTCCATTCGTAGCGAATACATTGGTGATGATTGTACCAAAAGGTAAAGAAGCTGTGACATTAGATAATATTACGAATGCAAAACGCGTAGCTATCGGCACAGTAGAAACAGTGCCAGCTGGTAAATATGCGAAAGAATCCTTAACCAAAGCTAATTTGTGGGATGCAGTAGAACCTAATATTGTATTTGCGAAAGATGTAAAAGCAGTAGGTGCGTACATTGCGGAAGGCGCAGCTGATGTAGGATTCGTATATAAAACTGATGCCTTAGCATTGAAAGATAAAGTAGATATTTCTGCTACAGTGGATGCTAAATTACATGCACCTATCGAGTACCCTATCGGTGTGGTGAAAAAGAACCAAAATAAATTAACTGAAGATTTTTATGCGTTCCTAACAAGTAAAGAAGCTAACGAAGTATTAGCCAAATGGGGCTTCGCTGAGCCAGCTCAAAAATGATAGCCTTACAACTATCCATCGAAGTTGCCTTTCTGGCACTTTTGATTAATGTCATTTTTGGACTTAGTTTGAACTATGTGATGAAACATTATGCCTTTCCAGGAAAATCTTTAATTGATTCTTTCTTTACATTGCCCTTGGTATTACCACCAGTGGTATTAGGCTTTGTGTTGCTCATCATATTTTCTCCAGGCAATGCCTTTGGAGCTTGGTTAGAGGCGCATGGAATTCGCGTGGTCTTCTCTAAGTTAGGGGCAATTATTGCATCCGCCGTGGTGAGTTTTCCTCTGTTTTATCAATCTGTTCGAACAGCGCTAGCCGCTATCGATAGCGATATGGAAGATGTAGCCCGTACATTAGGAGCCTCGGAGTTTCGTGTGTTTTGGACTATCTCCTTGCCGTTAGCGTGGAAAGGAATTCTCAGTGGATCCATCCTTTCCTTTGCCCGTGGATTAGGAGAATTTGGTGCCACTATTTTGATTGCTGGAAATATTCCAGGTATTACAAGGACGATGCCCTTAGCCATTTATTCTCTCGTAGAATTTGGCGATTATAGTGGGGCCTTTGAACTTGTGATTTATATTTGTATTTTAACATTGGGGCTTGTGTGGGCCATTCAAGGTCTAACAAAAGGATCCCTCTTCTCAAATCGGTAAGGAGGTACTATGATTTCCTTTGATATCGTCATAGAACGAGGTACTTTTGTTGTGAAAGCCCAAGGTACATTACAAGAAGGTATTACTACATTGATGGGCCCTTCTGGAAGCGGGAAATCTACATTTTTGAAAGCTTTATGTGGATTGTTAACACCCAAAGAAGGTAGGATTACAGCCAATGATGCGGTATGGTTTGAGGGCAAGAAGGTAGTAACACCTACCCAAGAACGACACATTGGCTATATGCCGCAAGGCAATATTGTGTTTCCCCATATGACTGTAGAGGACAATATCCGATACAGCAAACAAGGATCTCCAGAGTTATTCGATCATATTGTGGAACGTTTGCGATTGACACCACATCTTAAGAAAAAAGCCAAAGGCTTGTCTGGTGGGGAACAACAACGGGTGGCATTAGGTCGAGCGTTGTACTCTAAACCGGTACTACTCATTTTAGATGAACCACTCACAGCGTTAGATGTAAATCTACGTGCTCAGCTGCAACAAGATTTAGTCGCCATTATTTCTGAATGGGCTATCCCCTGCTTGTGGGTCACTCATAGCGAAGAAGAGGCCGCAGCCGTGGGCAACCATCGACTGTTATGTCGTGATGGGGTTATAGCAGAGGAACTTTAAGTAGGATGTTGGTTTATAAGGCGGGGCTGATGGTGGCAAGTTTAGAAACAATGCAATCAGACTGCGGTAGATGAACACATACATAACAAAAGTAATAGCGTAATAGAGGAATGTTGATGCACTTTGATCAGCATTCCTCTATTTGTATACCATGACAATATCACATGCCGTTCATAATATTTGTAGCTAAATTTGTTTATTTCTTTACAGTATAGATGTATATGAAGTATAATACTACTGATTATGACTATTTTTAAATTACTTAGGCATAGTCAACAGAACTGTCGAAACAATGACAAAGGAGGAACCAAATTCGTAAAGGCGAATAGCGCAAGCGCTGGAAAGAGACAGCTTTCACAGCGGACGAGGTAGAGGAGTATCGAAATTCAGCGGATGCCTCTCGGCTAGCTTCAGTCGTAGAAGTAGAGCAAAACACCAAGGTAACTAGGTGCACAAAGGCTATTTTCAGAAGCAATAGTAATGAATTAATCAAGGAGGTACATACCATGTGTGGTATCGTAGGATATATTGGATTTGAAAATGCAGCAGATTTTATGCTGGAAGGTTTGGAGAAATTAGAATACCGCGGATATGATTCTGCAGGGATTGCCGTAGTGGGCGAAAATAATGTGATTAAAGTACAAAAGAAAATGGGACGCTTGGCGAATTTGGAAGCTGTGGTGAAAGCAGATTCTAACCAAGGTCATATTGGTATCGGTCATACTCGTTGGGCTACCCATGGTCGTCCAAGCGATATGAATGCGCACCCACATACAAGTACAGATGGAAAATTTGCCGTAGTGCACAATGGTATCATTGAAAATTACATGCCATTGAAAGAAGAATTATTGGCTAAAGGTGTTGAATTTACATCTGAAACAGATACAGAAGTAGTAGCTCACTTATTGAGTGATATGTACGATGGCAATTTTGAAAGTACCGTTCGTCGCATGTTAGATCGCATCGAAGGGTCTTATTCTTTAGTGATGGTTTGCGCCGATGAGCCAAATAAAATCATTGCTACAAAAAAAGATAATCCATTGGTAGTGGGCTTAGGAAAAGGGGAAAACTTCATTGCTTCCGATATCCCAGCTATTATTCAACGCACTCGTGAAACATATATCATCAACGACAATGAAGTTGTTATTGTGACACCAGATAGCGTGACAATCACTGACCGAGCTGGTCAACCAGTACAAAAAGACATTTATCATGTCACATGGAATGCAGAAGCGGCTGAAAAAGGTGGCTATGAGCACTTCATGTTAAAAGAAATTTACGAACAACCAAAAGCGATTCGTGATACCTTGAGCGGCCGTATTAATAAAGATGCTACAGAAGTAGTGTATGATGAATTAAACTGGACACCAGATACAGTGAAAGGCATCAAGCGCATTTTAATTACTGCTTGTGGTACGGCGTACCATGCAGGTTTGGTGGCAAAATATTACATTGAGCAATTGGCGCGCATTCCAGTAGAGGTAGACATCGCTTCCGAATACCGTTACCGTACACCATTAACAGATGAAGATACGTTGTGCATCGTTATCAGCCAATCTGGTGAAACTAGCGATACTTTATCTGCATTGAAAGAAGCAAAACGTTTGGGTGCTAAATCTTTGGGTATCACTAACGTAGTAGGTTCTGCTGTATCCCGTGAAGCGGATCAAGTCATCTACACTTGGGCAGGTCCTGAAATCGCCGTAGCATCTACAAAAGCGTATACGACGCAATTAGTAGCCTTATTGTTATTAGCTGTGTACTTGGGTCAATTAAATGGTCGCATTGATGAAGCGGTAAAACATGAAATTTTGACAAACTTACAAGAGTTACCTACATTGACGCATGAAATCTTTGAAAACGTAGACGAAATCAAAGCCTTTGCTAACCATTATGGGTATAAAGAAGATGCCTTCTTCTTAGGCCGTTTAATCGACTATGCTGTAGCTATGGAAGGGTCTTTGAAATTGAAAGAAATTTCTTACATCCATGCAGAAGCCTATGCAGGTGGCGAGTTGAAACACGGTACTTTAGCATTGATCGAAGAAGGAATTCCTGTGATCGCTTTGGCAACACAAGAGTCTGTACGTGAAAAAATGATGAGCAACATCAAGGAAGTAAAAGCTCGTGATGCCATCGTTATCGGCGTAGGTATGAAAGGTGATGAAGAGTTGGCGAAATACGTGGATCATACTATCTTCGTGCCAAAAACTGATGCTTTCACAGTACCTATCTTAGCCGTTGTACCATTGCAATTGTTGTCATATTATGCAGCTATCACACGCGGTGCTGACGTAGATAAACCAAGAAACTTGGCGAAATCCGTAACCGTAGAATAGGAGATACTATGTCCGTTATTTTTTCCGGAATTCAACCAAGCGGTGAGTTGACCATTGGAAATTACCTTGGGGCTCTTCGCAATTTCTTGACATTCCAAGACGACCATGAATGCTTTTACTGTATCGTGAATCAACATGCGATTACAGTACCACAAGATCCAAAGGACTTAATCCACAATACTCGAAGCTTGGCTGCCTTATATTTGGCAGTAGGCTTGGACCCTAATAAAGTAACTTTATTTGTGCAATCTGAAGTACCTGCTCATGCTCAGTTAGGTTGGATTTTAACAACGTTAAGCTCTATTGGTGAGTTAGAGCGCATGACGCAGTACAAAGATAAATCGGCGAAACAAGGGGAAACTATCCCAGCTGGTTTGTTGACGTATCCACCATTGATGGCAGCGGATATTTTGTTATACCAAACAAACTATGTGCCCGTAGGGGATGACCAACGTCAACATATCGAGTTAACTCGTGACTTGGCGCAACGTTTCAATTTCAAATATGGCGAAGTCTTTGCTATGCCAGAAATTAAAACGACAGTCGGTGGTGCTCGTGTGATGTCCTTGCAAGATCCGACAAAGAAAATGAGTAAGTCCGATGATAATAACTGGGCGACCATCCGTTTGTTGGATACACCAGATGTAGTGGTGAAGAAGATTAAAAAGGCGGCCACTGATTCTGAAGGGGTCGTGCGCTACGACAAAGAAAAACAGCCAGGTATTTCTAACTTGATGGGTATTTATAATGCCTTAACAGGAGATTCCTTTGAGGCTATTGAAAATATGTATGCTGGCAAAAATTATGGAACTTTCAAAGGTGACATTGCAGACCTATTAGTAGGAGCATTGACACCAATCCATGAACGGTATGCAGAATTAATTAACAGCCCAGAACTAGATACGATTTTGACAGAAGGCGCGGAAAAAGCGGCCTCTGTGGCGAATGTAACATTAGCTCGTGTAGAAGAAGCTATGGGTCTACGACGTAAGTAATGATGAAGATGTAATGAGATGCGTATATAGCATTTCATTACATCTTTTTAATCATGTATACTATGACGCGGTGAGGATATCTAGCAGGATAGGTATGTAGTAAAGGAATATATGGTATCTACAGAGGTGTTGAGTAGGAACACCATAGAGGTTGGAGTACTGTTTAGGAGAGGAACTATGAAACGTGAAGAAATAGAAGAACTGTTTCCTTGTGGAGCGATTCAAGAAGAATTACATAATTCCTCTGTTATGATATGGGGATTTCAACTAGTGTATGCAGCTATCGCTGCTTGGGGGCTGTATCGTGGAGTACTTCTATATCGAGAACTGGGTCATAGCTTCAATATGTGGATGCTTCTTCTTATGGTGGTATCTGCCTACGCATTATTGCGCATGTACCAGCAAGACGATGTGGAGATTTATATCGCTACAGAAGGAATTATTTTAAAACGAACACCTATATTAGTAAAAGAACGGATAGAACGATTCTTCGCACCAGATCTATATTTAACCTTTGTTCATTATCAAGGTATCATGGGTTTTGGAGAGGACTGGAAAACTTTGTATGTTCAGACAGAAACGGGCGGTATATATATCGTGCCTATTAGCTTACAGTTTTTGAGCCATCAAGATAAAATGAAAGTCTTAGAGGCATTGAATCGATATAAAAATACTTGAATAGGACTAGAAAACATGTTACCCTCTTATCAAGGAGTAATATCTGTTCGTTATACGGCAGGGTTTATTTTCGCACAAGGGGGAAATCTATATGTTTGGTGTATTGCTAATTCATGCGGTTTATGCAGTCTTGATGTATTCCTTTAGCTTTAGAATCATGGTGATTCCACATGCTGTATTTGTTGCATTGTCTGGAATCTATATGATTGTTGAAAAAGGACTTATCATTGCGCCTATTTTGTCTTTTGTATACTCATTTTTTGCTATCCTATTGGCTATTAGTGATGAAGCCACTTGGGATGATGGTACAGGCAATGAAATGATTTGGTTTTGGGTATTCTTCTGCTCTGGACTATGCTATGTTATCTTTGAGTATCTCTACTAGGCTATCATAATAGATATAATTTAAAGATCAGCTTAAGGTGTAATCTATAGATTCTAACTTTTTGTTCTGACATAGTTTCTTTATAATGATATTTCGAAGCCGTTGCAACGGTTCTTAGATTATGTGGATGGTCATGCTGCATCGGATGAGTTACTACGAGAAATTGAAAGCGCCGTAGATGAAGCAAAACATTGTGAGACTTGGAGGGAGGAATATTCAATGCTATCAATGGATCATTATACATATTGGAAAGAAGGCGTAGCTGAAGGAAGGGCAGAGGGGTTAGTAGAAGGTGAAAATCTAGGTAAGGCTAAAGCGAAAACTGAAGTTGTCGTTCAAATGCTTCGAGAGAATATATCCATGCAGATGATTGCCAAGATTACTAACTTAACGCTAAAAGAAATAAATGAAATAGGCAAAGCACAGGGCTTGATATAAAACATATAGGTAAAGAGCAAATCAGCGATATAGTGAGTACATAACTTACTATATCGCTTTTTGTTTTGATAGTTAGTTGTTGGAGAATGTCAGTATAAATTACTTTCAGAATAAATAATAAAATTTAGTATTTTATCTCTTTACAACTTTAATTAACTAAAGTATAATGTAATCATGAAATAGAGATTGAATATCTGTAGAGAGGAGAAAGTACTATGAATTGGTTACAAAAATGTTCTAAAACAGTATTGGTAGCGGCTAGTGCATTGGTGATTGTTGGATTAGTGGCAGGTTGTGGGACGTCTACGAAGCAGGCGAACACAGAGGTGCCGAAAAAAATTGTCATCGGCTTAGATGATAACTTCCCACCTATGGGATTCAAAGATGAAAAAGGTGACTTAGTAGGTTTTGATATTGATTTGGCAAAAGAAGTAGCAAAGCGTATTGGTTCTGAAGTAGAATTTAAATCCATCGACTGGGATAGTAAAGAAGCAGAACTAAAATCTAAACGCATTGATGTGTTGTGGAATGGTTTAACCATTACGAAGGAACGGGAGCGCAATATCTTGTTTTCTAAACCATATCTTCGTGGGGACCAAATCATTGCAGTCAAATCTGATTCTGGTATTACAGATAAAGCCCAACTCGATGGTAAACGCGTAGGCGTGCAATCCGGTTCTACTGGGCTAGAAGCGGTGAAAAATGATCCACAATCTAAAAATTTTAAAGAAGTCAAAGAATATGGCGATTATGTAAATGCTTTCATGGATCTAGAATTAGGACGCATCGATGCGGTCGTGGTGGATGAAATGGTAGGCCGTTATTTAATCGGTAAAAAAGGTAATAATGTATTTACCGTAGCCACAGGCTCCTTTGCCAGTGAAAAAGTAGGTGTAGGTATGCGCAAGGAAGATGAAGCGTTGAAAGCTAAAATTGACGCTGCTTTACAAGAAGTGATGAATGATGGTACGGCTGACAAATTGGCGCAAAAATGGTTTGGCAGCACATCTATCTTGACGAAAGAGGAGTATAAATAAATATGGACTTACTGGAGTATATGTTACAGATAGCACCGGCTATTGCCGGCGGATTCCAAGTGACCTTGTCCTTGTTCTTTATCGTCATCATCTTGTCAGTGCCAGGGGGATTGCTCTTGGCGCTGCTCCGTTTGAGTACGAACCGCGTGGTGACAACCATCGTAGATGCTTATGTGTACGTTATGCGTGGTACGCCGTTGATGTTACAAATTTTGCTCATCTATTATGGTTTGCCATTCATGATTGACGGCTTTGAACTGACGGATATGACGGCGGCGGTGTTATCCTTCGTGTTGAATTACATTGCCTACTTATGTGAAATTTTCCGCAGTGGTATTCAATCTATCCCGAAGGGACAATATGAAGGGGCTAAGGTATTAGGCTTTACCTATGTGCAGACTATGTACAAAATCATTTTGCCACAGGTGATCAAACGTGTGTTGCCACCATTGGCAAATGAAACGATTACATTACTGAAAGATACATCTTTGGTGTACGTATTAGCTATGAATGATATCTTACGAATTACTCGTAGCATCGTGCAACGAGACTTTGATATTACCGCTTTTATCGTAGCTGGCGTATTCTATTTAGCTATGACATTTGTATTGACGAAGTTATACCAATATTTAGAACGTCGTATGGCGATGTACGAAGATTAGGAGGAAACCATGGCTTTCATAGACATGTTACATATTGAAAAGAACTATGGCTCAGTGGCGGTCTTGCAAGATGTGTCACTATCCATGGAACGGGGCGAAGTGGTGTCCATCATCGGTCCCTCTGGATCGGGTAAATCCACCTTTCTTCGTTGCTTGGGACAATTAGGAAGTATACAAAAAGGGACGATCATCGTCGATGGGGCAACCTTGGTGGACACTCCGGCGAATGTAGGTGAGGCAGTGTACGTAGGGAAAGAAGAACAGCAACGCATCTTGCTGAAAATGGGGATGGTATTCCAATCTTTTAACCTATTCCCGCATATGACGGTGTTAGAAAATATTATGGTCGCACCTCGCATGGTAAAAGGCATGAAAGACGCGGATATCTTGCCTATTGCTCAGTCCTTGCTAGAAAAAGTAGGCCTTTGGGATAAACGAGATGTATACCCTAGCACCTTGTCAGGGGGACAAAAGCAACGGGTGGCTATTGCTAGAGCACTAGCGATGAAACCAGAAATCATGCTCTTCGACGAACCAACATCCGCTTTAGATCCGGAGTTTACTAGCGAAGTATTACGGACCATCAAAGAACTAGCGGAAGAAGACATGACTATGATCATCGTCACCCACGAAATGGCATTCGCCCGTGAAGTAGCAGATAGAGTCATCTTCATGGCAGACGGCAAAATACAAGAAGAAGGAACCCCAGAAGAGGTCTTCGGGAATCCACAAAACCCAAGAACACAAGCGTTCCTAAACTCTATGCTGAGAGTGTAAGGTTCAAACATTATAAACGCACCTAAACTCCATGCTACGAGGTTTGGTATCAAATCATGCAAAGTAAATGCGACATAACGAGGCACAAACCGTATTATATAGTTTGTACTAGGTATGTCGCATTTTGTGCACCAATACCCTTGCCCTACACTTACTTTCTCATAGAATACAAGCAACTAAATGCGCAATGTCATTTTGTATAGTTCTAGCTAGAATCATACATATACTCAGTGGGAGATAAAGGAACTATCAACAGAATGGACATCCATCATATAGCTTGGTTTTATAATTTGTCGGCAGAGGAATAATAAAAGGGGCTTCCCTCTTGAGGATCCCCCTCACATAACGATGATGATACACAATCATATAAACGGACTGGAAGTAGATGTGTGCCTTTGACTGATGGAGATATAAGGTCAGGGGATACAAGTAAGTAGGCTAGTTTTGCTATATAAGATAAAGGTTGAGAAGAATGCGGTATGCTCCGCAGCAAACATTACGCAGTGCCGTTTGTGAGGAAGCATGCCGCATTCTGACTGACAAGTAAAGGAGAACATAGCCTACTTACCGAGGATAAAATACCCTCAGTCAGAGGCATACACAAATTGCCAATCAGTACTAAGATTGTGTATAATAAGAGGTATGTATAATCCGATGTTAGAGGGAAATGAGGAATGACGATGCGAATTGATGGTCGTGGTTTAAAAGAAATACGCCCTGTGAAAATCACTAGGCATTACACAGCCTACGCAGAGGGATCTGTATTAATTGAATGTGGCAATACAAAAGTACTTTGTACGGCTAGCGTTGAGGATCGTGTTCCCCGCTTTTTGAAAGGCACTGGTACGGGTTGGGTGACAGCGGAATACTCTTTGTTACCACGAGCCACACATACGCGTGTACCTAGAGAAGCAGCTAAAGGTAAACAGACAGGACGCACGGTGGAAATCCAACGCTTGATTGGCCGTGCTTTGCGAGCTGTTGTAGACTTAGAGGCTCTAGGAGAAGTATCTATTACGGTTGACTGTGATGTATTACAAGCTGATGGTGGTACTCGTACAGCTTCTATTACAGGTGCTTTTGTAGCCTTAGTAGATGCCATCTACTCTATCTATGATGGATATGGTAAATTCCCTGTAACAGACTATTTAGCAGCTATTTCCATGGGCATCGGTGAAGATGGTCCTATGCTAGACTTGTGCTATGAAGAAGATAGTGCAGCCGTTGTAGATATGAATGTGGTCTGTACCGGTAAAGGCCAATTAGTAGAAGTGCAAGGTACAGGTGAACATGGGACTTTCACGAGAGAAGAATTGAATAGCTTATTAGATTTAGGTGAAGCTGGTACAAAACAATTGATGCAAGCACAACGTGAAGCATTAGGCGAAATTGGTCACATGGTGGGTCATGAAAATGCACCGAAAGCAGTGGTACTAGCCACACGGAATAAAGGGAAAATTCGTGAGTTTACCGCAGCTTTTGAAGAATTAGGTTTTGAAGTGCGCACAATAGATGATGTGGTGGATATTGATGAGCCAGAAGAAATTGGCACTACCTTTATGGAAAATGCAGAATTGAAAGCTTTATACTACGCAGAGGCTTGTGGTCTCCCATGCGTGGCTGATGATTCTGGACTGGAAGTAGATGCTTTAGGTGGAGCGCCGGGTGTGTATTCCGCACGTTATGCAGGACTGCACCGCAGTGATGAGGATAATAATCGTCGCTTAGTGGCAGAATTAGCTGATGTAACCCCAGCGGATAGAACGGCACGTTATCAATGTGCTCTTGTATGGGCTACGCCGGATGGACAGTGCATTCGTGCTACGGGCACTTGCGAAGGGCTTATCCAGTTAACGCCGATGGGAAAAGGTGGATTCGGTTATGATCCATACTTTTACATTCCAAAATTAAAAACGACGATGGCCAATATTTCTATGGAACAAAAGCAGGCGATTAGTCATCGAGGTAAGGCGCTACGGGCATTAGTGGAGCAATTGCGACACACTATAATTAAGTAATTAAGTAGAAAGTGCCTATATATCAATGATTTAAGGTAATTCTGTGTATAAATGATATACACACGGTTGTTATATTGATATGTATAATGATACACACTCTTTACTATAGTCAATTGACTTTTTAAAAATGCTATGCTAAAATATGTAATATATTATTCTGAAAAGAGGTGAAAATATGGAAGTCAGTAAACATGGAACAAGAGTAAGATGGACAAAAGGTTCTTTGAAAGACGCAGTTTTAAATTCTAAATTTGGAATTATTGCGCGTGATAGATTTATTCGTGCAAAAGAAAAAAGAAACTTAAGATATGAGGATATTTCATATCAAGCTAAAATTAGCCAATCGGATTTATCAAAATATTTAACAAGAAACATTATTTTATCTGATGAAGAATTTACAGCACTTGAGGAACTACTAGGAGTAGAAGAGGGGTACTTAAATCCATTCAAATTACTCCAAATCGAAGATGATGAGATTGAAGTTTTTAGCAACTATCTTACAACCTCTAGCTTTAGAGACGCAACTTCTGCAGAGTTAGAAGAAACTTTAAAAAACAAAAAAGTACAAGCGTTGGTAAATCAATTCCAAAAAGATTTGAGCGAATTAATTAGAGGTGAGTAATCTATGGTTAATATACCATAAGGCTATCTATTGTTATAATAACAGTAGGTAGCCTTTTTTTGTCATTTATATGCAAGAAAAAACAGTAGGTTTAATTGCCTACTGTTTTTAATTCTAATGGTTTAGTTTTCTGTATGATGTTGCTATCGTTGACGGCTATATAGTATCCTTTGTTGACTTCTAGCGGTGTAAACGATGACGAAAACATAACGTATTTAGCACCATTATGAGCAACAACGAAAGCCATATCATTACCGTTTCTATCCTTGCGAATATCGAACTTGTGGACAATAACAGCTAGAACATTTTTACCGTTGACTAATGACGTATCGTAAATGGACAGCGGATTATCCAACGTGATTCCAAGTACTTCTAGTTCAAAGTCACGTTTATTAAACGGTTCTTTTTTATCTGCAGATTCCATTTCATTGTGCAGCTTTAGAGTCCACTCATTGATTTTCTTTTCAGCAGATACAATCTTTTTAGCAATCGACTGTTTCTCTTTATCGTTCACTGGTTCAATAGTTTTTAAGTCGGCAACAATATTCGTAAAGTGATTAATTCTTTCATGACACTTAACTTCGTTGTTGACGTTTTCTTTGTAACTATCTATAATATAGAACAGATGTTCCCTATTATTAAGAAAATCTAAAGCACCAGACTTTACTAAAGACTGTAGGATACGTCTATTGTATGTACGATAGATACAATCTACCGTATATTCTAGCGGTTTATTAATCGAGCCTATACCCTTGACGTAGTTAAGCCCCATGCGAATCTTACCGTTTTCAACAGTCCATTCTTCGCTAGAGTATCTAAGGTCGGGCGGTAGAATCTCTACACCTTTGTTTTGTATCTCTTGGATAAACGGTATGATTTTTTCTTGCGTGCCATGTTCGGAGTTAATGCTGGCGACATAAAACTCAAGGGGATGATGAGCCTTTAGGTAAGCTGTAATATAGCTAAGGTATGCGTACGATTGACTATGTGCAAGGTTAAATGAGTAGGTAGCACTGGCGACAATATCATCTAAGATTTGTTTAGCTACAGATTCATCTGTACCATTCTCTACAGCACGGCTTACAAAATCTTTAGTGATAGATTCCATCAGTTCCATATCTTTTTTACCTACAGCACGGCGAACTGTATCAGCTTCTGCCATGTCATAACCGCCAATGACACGTACTACAGACATCACATCCTCTTGATAGACCATAAGACCATACGTACGGCTTAATACGTCTTTCAATCGTGGGTCTAGGTACTCAAATTGTTTACCATTCCTACGTTCGATGTATTCGTCAAGGATACCAGTAATGATACAAGCAGGGCGGTAGAGCGCAACGATTGTAATTAAGTCAACGAGGCTAGTCGGTCTAACACGTTTCAATGTACGAATCATACCGTCTTTATTCAGTTGGAATACACCTAGAGTATCTCCTTGTTGCAACAGGTTGATTGTCTTTTTGTCGCTCCATGGTAGAGTGGTAACATCTAGTGGATTATCTATAGACTTTAAAACATCGTCAACAACGTCAAGAGTTTTAAGTCCAAGTATATCCTCTTTTAAAAGTCCTATTTGTTCTAAGTACTTAAAGTTAGTGCTTGCAATGAGCACATCCTTGTTCGTCTTTGAATCTTTTTGTCTTTCAAGCGAACAAAACTTGCGTATATCTTGATTGGAGATGATAACACATGAAGCATGCTTACCGAACCCAGACATAATTCCAACAAACTGTTTTGCAAGGTCAATTACGTTATCGGGAATATCACCATGTAGTGAATCTAACATCATCAACTCTAGTTCTTTATTTGTATAATCTTCATCTTCATCATCTACCTTGAATTTGTCTAACTTCTTAGACCATTTCTTGACGATTGAATCTTCAAATCCTAAAGCCTTACCAGCACGGTGCAACGCACCCCTAGACTTGAGATAATTGAACGTGCGACATTGATATACATAGCCGTATTTCTCTTTGATATAGTCTATAACGTCACCACGCATGCGTTGGCTTACATCGTTATCTACATCAGCTGGAGAGATACGTTTAGGGTTAGCAAATCGTTCAAAGTGTAATCCGTTTGTGATTGCATCCAACGTTGTTATTCCAAGGAGATATGCACATTGACATCCACCTACAGACCCCCTGCCGTGACCTACTGGAATACCTCTTTTGCGACAATTATCGAGTATATCTTTAGTAATCAGCAGATAGTCCATGTAGTCTACTTTCTCAAGGACATCAATCTCATGTAGTAGTCGTTTGTCTACTATTTCCTTTTGTTCTTTAGGCAAGAGATGTATTCCTTTGTCTTTGTAGCCCTTGCGTAACTCACTTAGGAATACCTCTTTAGTATTTTGTCCATCGGTAAACTTAGGGTATAGATGTTGATTGAACTCAATCGAGGTATTACATTTATCGAATATCTCCATTGTATTGGCGATTGCATTATCAACAACAGTACTATCAAGATAAGATAAACGATGTCTTACTTCATCTTCTGATTGAATATAAAAGTCATTAGACTGATAGTAATTATCTTCGTCTGACTCTTTGATACCTCTAAAGTACTTATGCAGTTGATATTTATCTTGCGTTGTGTAATGCGCGTCACAACATGCGACTAGCTTAACATTATGTTTGTTCGCAAGTTCAATAATCTCTTTGTTGAATGCATATTGTTCTTCATGCTGGTAGGTGTGAATCTCTATGTATAAATCATCTCCGAATATCTCTTTGAACTCTAACAGTAGATTCTCTTTATCGGGAGACCTCAGCCATCCACCCATGCATGCAGATGTACAGATAAGTCCTTTAGAATACTTGCGAATCATGTCTAAGTCACAACGGCTTTTGTAGTAGTAATGTTCATGTGCTTCGGATGTTAGTTTATATAGATTTTCTAAGCCGTCATTATCCTTAGCGATGAACAGAATATGAAAGTACGACTTATCCTTAATTGATACATCGTACGTATAATACAATTCTGACCCCATTAATAGCTTTAAATCAGTATTGTATTTCTTGTTAAATTTTTGTACTTTGACATAACCCTCTATGAGACCAGAGCACCCGTTATGGTCTGTAATAGCAAAACCCTTTTGCCCTAGAGAGTGTACTCTATTGATTACATCATCTATGCTACTGATTGCGTCATTCATTCCATAGTTGGAAAACTCAGTATGTAGATGAGTGTGTATAAAATTATCCATTTTAAACTCCTTTCTGTATCTATATTATATCACTTTTTGGGAATAATAGAAAGGATTTAGATAGAATGTTATTCATAAAAGTAAAAATTAAAGATAAAAATAGCTTTAAAATAGTTGATATAATGTTGAGCATAGTTTATGATGGTTACATCAAATAGTTGTTTTTAAGAAAAGAAAGGAGAGTAAAATATGGAAATGTTAAAAGAGTTCTTCACTTATCAAATTGTAGAAGAAGTATTACAAGATGGCAACTTTATAGACGATATAAAAGAGCGCTATCCACAAATTGATGAAGTGGCATTGCATGATATTGTCATAGAAACAATAACGAAGGCAGTTAGAAAATCATTAGATACACTAGAAGAATACGAACAATAGGAGAAACACAAATGAATAACAATCAAAAGACTAAACGTGAGCAATACATCACACCGTTGGGAACAGCTAAGTACATCTACATTAATGGACGTGAAGATATTCTGACAGACCAATTCACTGGACGCAAAACTCCAAACGGATATTCCGCGACAATTGAAATCACGGAAGAACAAGCTAAAGAAGTAAAAGCTAAGTTTACCAAAGCATGGACTGAATCACGTGAGTATGAGGTATTGAGCAACAACGGTAAAGATGTATCTACACCGAAAATGCCGTTATTCAAAAACAAAGAAGGTAAATGGATGTTGAAAGCTAAGACTAAGCCAACATTCTATGACGCAAAAACGCAATCTCAAAAAGAGCGTGTAGTCATGCTTCGTGACGGTTTACAAAATATCTTAGACCCTAAGACTACTATTTGGAGCGGTTCAACGATTCGATTGGTTACAACGATTAATCCATATGCTGGAGCGATGGGTTACGGTATCAGCTTATATCTATCGGGTATCCAAATTGCGGAGTTGGCACAAGCACAAGGTGGTAACAGCTGGGGAACAATAGAGGGAACACATGCGATTACTAACTTTGAAAATCCGCAATATGTATCAGCACAAGAAGAGGAACAGGATGTAATTCCATTCTAAGATAATCGTTGCAGATAAATTATATACGTACACACACATTACAAAACCAAACCAAAGAATTAAGCAAGGGGAATATACTCTTGCTTTTTTCTAATGCATAAAAACTGTAGGGAATATCAGTATTTGAAACGAGTGACAATACCTTTATGATTGATATATACTGATTTTGCACACATATATTTATACAATACGTTAAATTACTTGACACGATATGATATAATATTAATCTATAGATTACTATACTATAGATTAGTCTATAGATAACCTTTAGGATTGAATCTATAGAACTTATCTTATAGATTATCTTTAGGATGATTATCTATAGATTGTAATCTTTAGATTTGTATCTATAGGTTTCTTATCTTTATGTTATTCATCTTATAGATTCTCATCTTATTAGTTGATTAATCTATAGATTGATTTAAAGAACTACGTTCTTTAAATAGGAAACCCAGTGTTTTTTGACTTAAAGTCTTTCATCATTGTGACTTTGATTGCTACGCAATGGCGCTACGCACCAATCAGTGATTTAGTTTTGACGAACCTTTGGACGCAATTAAAATTGCTTGACAAGTCAAAGTGAAATGTTTTACAATGTTTTCGGAATATAAATTTGGTACTTTTTAGAATATTGGAATATCAGAAAGGGAAGTATGGGAATGAACATTGAAGAATTTAGTAAATTGCCACATAAAAAGAAGTCGTGGCACGTTGCGAAGTTGTACTTGAATAAGTGTACCGTTAAAGGCTTTATCGTAAATGGGAAGCCTAATGCAGATTTCTTTAAAATTCAAAATTGGTTGAATCACAATGAAGAGGGAAATTTAGCATTACTATTTAGATATTTGACAAACATTGAAGATAAGGAAATATGTACCTTATCATCGCTATTTGATAAAGCAATGAATTTAAGCAGTAAGGTTCATATAAATGCAAATTCAGCGCAAACAGCTAAACAATATGAACGAAAATCTGTAGAGGAATGGTTAAATGGTTAGTAGAGTGCATAGTAGAAAGTATGGACCGAGACCTACTAGACAATTCTACAAAATATCTGTAATGAAATACTTAGCACATTTAAGTTATGACAGAGATAGGCAAATTTATGGTATTTACTTTCCAAAAAGAAAAGTAGTAAACGTTGAAGAGGAGATAATCAACAGACCTTTCAAGTACAGAAACACAAGGCAAATGACGTTAAAAGAATCTTACAAAAAGATTGACAATAACATCATGTTCTATTTTAAAATTGGCGAAGCCAGATACGTAAACTTAGATACAGCGGAAATATACCGCACTGAACGTGGTAGACAAACAACGTACCTATTGCTTGACGGTGGAGAAGTGACAGCTTATGACATTCAACGAAAAGAGTATAGAAGCGAAAAAGATATATGGATGGAATGCGACGATAACTATTTTCAAACATACAAACAGAACTACAAAACAGAAAAGAGAAAAGTTCAGTTAAGACGTGGACGCAATAAGCGTTGGGAAGCGAAAGAAAAAATCCGAGTAGAGGAAAAAAGGCGAATTAGAGCCTTAAAAAGACAGCAACGAAAGGAACAAGAGAAAGGAGAAACGCATGGACACAATTCAGACATTGTTATACAAGATTGACTTAGTTGACCTAGTACAAGAGTATACGCCGTTACAATTAATCAATGGTGTGTATCGTGGTTGTTGCCCTATTCATGGTGGTCACAACAATACATCATTTTGTATCTTAGACAATCGGTATTATTGCCATTCATGTGGAGCTACAGGTGACGCCATTAAGTTTTATTGTGAAATGGAATCTCTTAGCTTTTATCAAGCGGTAGAAGCATTGGCAGATAAGTATGAGGTATCTACAGACGATGAAAAGTATCAACGCGAGAAAGATTTATATCGAGAGAATGCTATTACAGCGAACTCATTCCATAAAAAGGTAAATACCGTGACAGATTACCTAGTCAACAAACGTGGATTATCACTAGACACAATCAACGAATTTCAGCTAGGGTATGACAGCGGTGGCTATCTAGGAGTTGATGTAGCTGGGATTATCATTCCAATTCAAGACCACTATGGACGAATCGTTGGATTTTCTAAACGTAGATTAGACAGTGGTAAGCCTAAGTATAAGAATACAAAGGAAAATGAAATATTCCACAAAGGTAGCTTGTTGTTTAATTACCATCGAGCAGTCAAGATGATTAAGCATACGAAAAAGCTACACGTGGTTGAGGGATACATTGATGTGTTATCAGCACATGAACAAGGACTTGCATGTGTAGGCTATCTCGGAGGTAGACCAACGCAACAACAGCTAAAGATACTTATGGAGATACAGCGATTATATAAAGGTGACGTAACATTTATATTAGCCGTTGACAATCCACTAGAGGATGACGCAGGTAGAAATGCGTTGATTAAAACAAGAGAATCAATCATGAAGTACACTCCAGAGTTAAATGTACGTGTACCAATTTATCCAACGTGATAGAAAGAGAGGAATTAATGCTAGATTTTCCATTTTATAGTATGCCTATTCGAGTGCTAAAGAAAACAACAAAATATACAGTGTTTAATAGTTTTGACTTAAAACGCAATGATAAGCTACAGTTTAAAATTGCAACGATTGATAGAGATGTGGTTGGATTATCCAAGCATAAAATCAATGTAGAAGTTTACTGTAACGATGTATACATGGAAACAGTTGGATTAAGGCGACTACAGACAATCTTAACAGATTACATCGAGTGGCTGCCGTATGCGTTATACGCCAAAAGTAGTGCATTTAGAATTAAAAACGAGGAATAGATATGAAATTTTACAAGATAGATGGACGGTCAGATTTTGGCAAGCAATATATCAAAAGCTTTAGATTTGAAACTATCATGACAAACGTTGTACTTAATGACTTTTGTAGATTTACTGGTATCAGTAAATACGGCGTCAAAATAGTAAACGACACAATTGTTATCAGTGAAGATGAATACAATAAATTATCAGACTTCTATAAAGCGTTCTTTGAAAAGATTCTTAAGATGTACTATCTAAAGCCTAATAACGAATGGGGAGCATATCTTGACGTACTATTGCGTGTTCTAGAAGAAACAAGAGAGCCTAGCTTGCTAGATTATATTGATGATTGGAATGGAGAAAATCTATCACTATTAACAAGCGAGCGATATAAAGTCGTTGATTCTGAAATTGTAACTGATACGGTTGACGTATTCGTTAAAACAAGGGGAAAGATATACACTGATAACAACGACATACGTGAGTGCTTACCAGAAGAGTTTATGACAGCAAGAGGTAAACAAATTGACATCATGTTATATTCGATAGGTGAACTCAATGAAAGACTATAACGACTTACACATAGCTGGTGTATGCATTGGAGACCTAGAAACAGAACCGCTTGATATAGCTTGCCTTAATATTGGGCTTGAGAAGATTGGCGACTCTACAAATGAATACAGATTCGCTAGTGACTTTTGCAAGACTATTCGTGACGGGATGATTAAGTCAGATGTAGCAAAGATATTATCTAAGCGGTGGGATAAGCCGTTAAGTGAGGTTAAAGAGTATTTATCAGTATCGGTAACAGATAGCGAGGAACTACTTACAAAAGTGCACAACTTTGAAGATTCGTTCTTAGATTTCAGAGAATTTGTTGGCGAAGAGGGCGAAGGCTTAGGATTTCCATCCATTGATGAATCTATTGGAGGTGTAAAGCGAAAAGAGGTAGTAGTCCTAGGGGCTTACTCTAATCATGGTAAATCGTTTGTTGCTTCAAAAATTGTAGCACATAGAATACTTCACTATAACGATAATGTAGTAGTATTCTCCATGGAAATGCCTAGGGGTCAGTTCTTAGCAGAGGTTATCAAAGAGATACTACACATGAACGATGATACACTACAAGCCTACATGAAAACAGACAACGGATTTCACATCTATGAACAAGTGCAAGAAAAATTAAAAGATAGGCTGCGAATTGTTGATGAACCGAACAAGTCTGTAGCAGATATGACTGAAATCGTACGATTGTTACAGGCAGATGGCTTTAGTAGCGACTTTATCGTATATGACCACTTTCACCTAATACCGGGTGTAGATGACCTTGCGATACAAAACAGTGAAGCCAATTCACTAAAAGATTTTGTCAAGCGATTCAACTGTAGACTACTCATGCTGGCACAATTCAATGAAGAGTCTCAAAAATCATATGGTACAAAGAAAAAAGTGTTTGAACCTATGATTACAAATATCAAAGGGTCTAATAACTTAAAAGCTATAGCAGACCAAGTGTTACTGGTTTGGCGACCGTATTATACTGACACTTCGCTTGACTCAATAGAACGTGAAGCCTTGCGATTTATCACATCGATTAAAATTGCAAAGAGTAGACGTACGTTGAAAGGGTCTATCTTTTTTCGTCTTAAATATAATCCAGAGACGGCTTCACTGACAGAGGTTGTTAGAAACAATTAATCTTTCTATAAAAATTAAAGATTAATATTTTTTTAGAAAAATTATATTCTAAAAAGTTGACATAGTACATAAAAAGTGATATTATATAGGTGTAGGGAAAACCACCTACTGGATACTTGACGTTTCCGCTAATTCCTTTCAATGTGACGGTGCAAGCCGTCACTACATGAGAGGTGACAGTTCAGTATCGTCATTTTATCAAGCAATTAAACAAATGATAGACTCAACCAGCAATATTTCAAATCAAGGCTATAGAGATAATATTAGAGTCTAGTAATCAAACACTGCGAACAGCAAAAAACATTCAAGAATAAAGATTTCCATAAACCATAATCTATATAATGATGCAGTGTGTATGTTTAATTGTTTGACGAGATGATGATATGTCGAGGTGCAACTCCTTGACCTCTCAACTTTCTTATTATTTATGTTTATAAATTATAAGTAGATGTAAACTACAAATTAGAACACCTCTTACATCAAATATTAGGATTGAACGTTTAATTAAAATAACCTTAAAGAGGTGTGTGGAAAACTCAACAACTTCTCATACAGCAACTGATATGGGATAAACTGATAATTTATTAACCAAAGAACCAAAGAGGAGAGTAGGATGAGCGACAAATTATTTAAAGCATTAGAAAAAGCACCTAATGCAGAAACAGCGAACGGTGCTAATGCATATGATAGTACAAATAATGCGTTCTTAGATTTCTTTTATGAAGCTGGTAACGCAAGAACAAAAGAAAAACAAGCTATTTACACTTTAGTAGAAAACTCTAAAGTGTGTGATAAAGAAAATACGATTCGCTTGATTGGATATATGCGAGATGTACGCAACGGATTAGGCGAACGTAAAGGCTTTAGATTGGCAATGCAGTACTTAATTGCTGGTGGCTTAAAAGTAAAACCTAAGAAGCTGTTCGATTGGTGCATGGAGTACGGTCGAGCAGATGATTACTATGAGATTGTCTATAGTGCTTACAAAGGTGAAGAACTAAAGACTTTCACAGAGGTAATCAAAAAGGCTTTAGCTAAAGATATGAAAGCCAAAGCACCTACACTACTTGCGAAGTGGCTACCGTCAATTAATGCAAGTAGTAAAGAAACTAGAAATAAAGCTAAAGTCTTATGTAAGTATTTAGATATGACTGAAAAGGACTACCGCAAAACACTTAGCTGTATTCGCAAGAAGATTAAACTAGTCGAAACGTTCTTAACGAACAAGGACTACAGTTTTGACTACTCTAGCATTCCATCACTTGCGATGTTGAAGTATAGAATGGCGTTCGCACGAAACGATGGTGAGAGATATAGCGAGTACATCAAGGCAGTCAACAGTGGCGACAAAAAGATGAACATGCAAGTGTCAGAGCCTAAAGACATTTACAAGATGTGGAAACAAACACGTGAAGCAAATGATTTAGTTGAAGCTGCATGGAAGTCTTTGAAACAGCAAGAATTGACTGATGTTAAATTCTTACCAGTGTTAGATACAAGTGCTAGCATGTGGGGTGTTCCAGAACAAATTGGCGCGTCTTTAGCTGTATATTTTTCAGAAAAATTGCCACAGCCGTATCGGGATAAAATCGTGACATTTAGCAGTAAGGCTAGATATTTTGACTTATCTAAATTCGATACAGTGTGTAAAAAATTCAATCATCTTAATGAAAATTGTATTGTAGAAGATACAAACATTGAGTCTGTATTGCATTTGGTGTTTGGAACAGCTAGAGATAATGGATTAACAAATGAAGATATTCCAACATTGTTATTCTTGAGCGACATGCAATTCAATGAAGGAGTGGATAAAGTACATGGTTGTTCTTATCACGAAGCCTTTAAAAAGATTGCAGATAGCTATGGGTACAAATTACCTAGAATTGTATACTGGAATATCAATGCATACGGATATAAGAACTCACCAGTTCGTCACGATGAGCAAGGAGTGGTAATGCTTAGTGGTTCATCCACAAATGCAATTCAAGCGTTGTATCACATCAACGAAACACCACTAGAAACAGCACTTGCGACTGTACAAAACAGTAAAGCAGGGAATGAATTACTAGAAGTGTTTAAAAAGAAATAAACAACAAGAAATATCCATGAGTGACAACAGTATTTACTCATGGATATTTTTATAACCAAAAGGAGAGGAAATTATGGAAAACTACTTTATGTGTCCAGACAAAAAGGTCATATCATGCAGTGACTGTATTAAACAGTGTAGGAGAAAAGAACGTTGTCTTGCATTACCGTTGTTAGTATACGCAAGTCGAACTAGAGATTTAAACAGACGGCATTTCAGTGTGACTGAACTATTGTCACCTACACTGCAGATGTATCTAAAGGCTACACATGGCGAATTAATCAAGCCACAGTCAATACTACCTAGCGCTATCGGAACAGCGTGCCACGCTATCTTAGAGGACTGTTTACCAATTGGATATGCTGGCGAGTTTAGGCTTGAGAGTGACGGAATTACAGGTCAAATGGACTGTATCGACTTAAAAGGTAAAACTCTATATGACTATAAAATCACTAGTGTTTACAAAGTAGCCAGTATGCTGGGGTACAGCATGTACAGAGGATACAAGGAAATTACTAGAGGTAAGAATAAGGGTGAACAGCGATTTGGACTTCATTGGACTAAAGAGCCTAATGGACTGCATGACTATGGTGACTACTGTAAACAACAAAATTTATATCGTATCTTGCTTGCTAAGAATGGTATAGAAATCAACGATATGTATCTACAGTGCATTATCAAAGAACCCGAATCTAAGCTAAAAGAAACACCGCTTAAAAAGCCGTGCTATCTAATCAAATTACCAAAGATGAATGATGAAAGACTTTGGAATTATGCACAGTATAAAAAGCGAGTGTTATTACATGCGATTGATACAGGAGAATTACCTAAGATGTGTACACCTAAAGAAACATGGAACGGTAGACGTTGTAAAGATTACTGTAATGTAGCCGTGCATTGTCCTTATATGAATGGGGGAAAGTAAATGATACTCATAGGTAAAATGGGTAGCGGTAAATCTACGGTTGCTAACATTATGGATGTTCAGCAATTTGCATTCGCAGATTTACTCAAAGAGGTTATCACAGAAACAGAAAATACCACTGCTAGCCACGGCTTGCATATAATCTGTAGTCAATTTGAAGAAGAACGATTCACTGACCAAAGCCGTGTATATAACCTATTGAAAGAAATTCATCGAGTAAAACCTACTAAGCAAGGCAAGCAGTATGCACGGTGGTATTATCAACAGCTGGGACAGTTAATGCGTGAGGTTGACCCTTTGTTTTGGGTAAAAGCTGTTAGAAACAAGATGAAACAGCAAAAATACAGGTGGAATAAATTAGACTATGTAATTACAGACTGTAGGTTTAAAAACGAGTTTAAAGCATTCAAGGAAGATTATTCAATCTACATCGAATGTGATGATACAGAGCGCATTAAACGGTTGAAAGAACGTGACGGGGATGTAACGCTTGAATACATGAAAGACATCTCAGAGATTGAATTGGAAAGTCTAAAAGATAAATGCGACTACATTATTGATACAACAGGATTAACGATTGAAGAATTACAGCAAGAAGTGTGGGAGGTAATGGTTGACATTGAGCAAAATCAAGAAGAATGACGCATACTTGCTAAAGTCAATAGCAGATATGCTAGAGCATGATAAACAGCTGTGTTATAAGGCTTGCGAATTAGAAACTAAAGAAGAACAGTTAGACATACTACAGAAACTAATCAAACGATTAGACGGTGAGAAAAGTCTACTATTAGAGTATATGGAGACTATACAGCATGATTCTATTTAGTGGCATAGTTGAGGGAATACCAGTAGCACAGGGTAGACCACGGTTTAGTACGTTTGGTGGATATACAAGGGTATATGACCCGCCAAAGTCTAAAGCATACAAGAAACTCATTCAAGATACTGTACCAAAGAAAGAACATCTCATTGATGTACCTTTTAAATTTAATCTTGATGTGTATCTGCCTATTCCTAAATCAACATCGAAAAAGAACAAGCAGTTAATGCTAGAGGGGGCAATCGTACCGACTAAAAAGCCTGATGTTGATAACTATGTGAAAGGTGTACTGGACGCATTAAATCAACACATATGGACTGATGATTCACTCATAGTAAATCTATCGGTGAAAAAACGGTACAGTGACAATCCTAGGATTGAGTTCGCTTGTTATGATATATCACTATAGAAAACGAGGAGGTAATTATGCATAGATACAATTTTGAAAATGGATTTTTTAAAGATGTAGAAGTGAAAATCAATATGGAAATTTTCATGAGTGGCGAAGATTACGAAACAACATACGAGGAAAAAGAAGAGCATATCAAAAATCTTGTAAAGTATATCACAAGAGATAAGGATATTACTAAAGTATATGATATTGAAGTGTTGGATATTTTTTAATGGGGAACATTTATGACGGAAAGATATATTGAAGCAAGTGGTAGGTTTAATATCACAATCAAAGTAAAAGACTATGGTCAAGAACCATGCGATGAAGAAATGCTTAGAGAAATACTGCACGCATTTCTAGGCAAGAGTTCATCTAAAAATGATTCTATCGACATTTTGTATGACTATGAAATAGTAGACGAAAATATCTATTAAGGAGAAAGCTATGGATAAAGAACAAATGCATATACAGGCTACGGTTACACTTAACCTAGATACATACTTTGACGCAAATAACTTTAGAATCTTACCAGACCAGCTTGGATTTGTGAAAGATAGCATTACTAATGAAATTGAAGAGAATATGCGCCGTGCTGTAATGGCAATAGATACGTTTGATACAGATTATGTAATCGAGGAGATATTAATCAATGGCGAATACGTATGATTTATACTACGGCGACAGTATCAATAAGGAATATATCAATACATTTAATACAGAGGATGAAGCCTTTGATTGTATCGTTGAGTTTTTAAAGTCAAAAGGATGTGAGCCGTATTATTACCGTGGAATTTATCACGATGAATACACGATGATAGACTACGGCAGTCACTATACTTTTTATTATATTTACAAGAGGTAATACTATGGAATTATATTGGTTTGTTTATTTTACAAAAGATGGTGAACATAAATTAATTGGTAAGTATAAAAAAGAGTGTAAGGCATTCGATTGTGTAGCAGAATATTGCAAAGACCCTATAAAGTTTAAAGACTTGGTATTTCACAGAGATATCAATGGGTTTACAGTTGGATATGGCGTAACAGGTGAATATTATTCAGTAATTAAAGAGTTTGTTTAATTTGAAAGGAGTAACGATAGTGGAAAAGCTAAAGTTTATTGACATGTTCGCTGGAATCGGTGGATTTCACAGTGGACTGGAACAAGCTGGTATGCAGTGCGTTGGATGGATTGAGATTGATAAGTACGCAAGGAAGTCTTATCTTGCGATTCACAATGCACACGATTTATGGACAGCAGAAGATATCACAAAAGTTAAAGGCGATGAGTTGCCACATGCAGATTTATGGTCATTCGGTTCGCCGTGTCAAGATTTATCAGTTGCAGGTAAAATCAAAGGTTTAGATGGCGAAAGGAGTGGTCTGTTTTATGAAGTCATGCGACTTATTGACGAACGAGAAGAAAGTGGAAAAGGTAAACCCGAATGGTTACTCTTTGAAAATGTTAAAGGAGCTTTATCCAGTAGGGGGGCAAGACTTCCTTGAAATCCTCTATCAAGTGGCAGAAAGAGGGTACTATCTTGAATGGAGAGTGTATAATTCAAAAAACTACGGAGTACCACAAAACCGTGAGCGAGTGTACCTTATTGGACATCATGGAGGAAAACCCCGGAATGAAATACTACCTAAAGCAAGAGACGGCGGAAAAGGTATTAAAAAGCTTGATGGCTTAGATAATAACGATTGTTTTCAAGGTTATCGTGTGTTTGAAACTGATGGTGTAAGTTGCACGTTAAGCTCAGCGCATGGTGGACTTGGAGTAAACACTGGATTATACGGTCAAGATATTCCAAAGAACAAGCACCGCGAGAAAATACCACAGGGGTATCGTGTGTATGAAGTAGACGGCATAACCCCTACAGTTAATTGTGCTGGTGGTGGCGTTGGCGGTAAAACTGGACTATATGGTATTGACGTTATTAATCGAGGGGATATAACTCACCAAAGAAGTAGAGTATATAATCCTATTGGACATATCGGAGCACTCACGGCGACAGACTATAAAGAACCGCCTAAAGTTTTTCAGCCTATCGAAATAGACGAAACTATGTATCCGAACGTATGTAAGCTAAAGAATAACCGTGTAATAACAGTTAGAAAGCTAACACCACGTGAATGCTTTAGATTGCAAGGCTTCACAGATGAACAGTTCGATAGAATACCAGCCGAGATTAGTGATACTCAAAGATACAGACAGGCGGGAAACAGTGTGACTGTACCTTTAGTTAAAGAAATCGGAGAATCTATCGTTAAGTATTGGGAAGGAATGGATAAATGAGCGAGTTATTAAAACTAAAGTTTGAACCGTATTATATTAGAGAAGAAAGCGAAGAAGGGTGGAAGGTTGATGTTGTTTACGTGGATAAGAATCTAGCAGGTGAAAGAATTGAAGTTTTTAAAGAAAGTGATGGGTATAGGTTGTATTCGATAGATTTGGGCAATAGTTTTATAAAATTAAAAATCTGTAATCCACAAGTGGACGAAATCGTAATCTATTCAAATAAAAGCGGTTGTTTTGTGAAAAACAAAAATTTAGAAAAAACGAAAAATGCACTTGAGATTTTAAAGCCAGCTATGAAAAGGCGTTATGATGAAATTGTTGAAAAGAAACAGGTAGAAAAAGAATGGCAAGAGCAAAAATCTTTTGAATTAACACTATAGGAGTTAAGTATGAGTGATTTGTTAAAACTAAAGTTTATAGCAGACTGGGATTGTTATTGTTCACCTTATGAATGCTATCGGATTCAAGTAGATAAAGTGGATTACTATTTGCTTGGTGCTGTGATTTCCGTTGTAAATGAAAAAGATAAAAATCAAGAATATACGATTAAAATCGGAAGTTTGGGTATAGAATTAAAGTCATTCTACGATTATCCTTACGATGTGGATATAGATGGTGAAACTAGATTAGTTGATATACCATACAACCGTTTCAGTTATCTTGACGCAGATGACTTAGAGGAAGTCCTTAACGCACTCAAAATGTTAAAGCCAGAGATGGAAAAGTACAGAAACACAATGCGAGACAAAGAACTTGCAAAAGAGAAACGCAAGGCTTTGTGGCTAGAAAAAGAACCTTTTGAGTTTACACTATAGGAGTTAAGTATGACGAATGTAGAATTTAGACAATCACTCAGCAAGAAACAAGTAGGATTCTTGCGAGAAAAATATAAAGACTTACTAAATCAAGTGGAAGAGGAGCTAGACGGATGTAGCTATTTATCCTTTGGGGATAAGGTGGAGAGTGTAGGCAAATTGTTGTTATTAGCAAGTACTTACAAAGAATTACTTCTAGGGGATAGTTTGGATGGTCTATTTAGCGAATGTTATGAACGTTACGAAAACATATAGGAGTTATCATGAACGATTTATTTAAACTCACGTTTACACCTATCGTAAACGGCTATAAAAGTATCAACAAGTATAAAGTAAAAGTTGAGTATTTTGACAAGAATGTCGTCGGGACTATGTTCGACATGAGAGGTGACGATAGACTAGGATTTGTTATTTTCTTTAATGAAGAATTTATCAATGCATTTAATCACTGTATAGAGGGATACTGCGGAGAAACAATAACATCAAGGTCATTAATAGGCGATGGCTATACGATAGAAAAACGATATATTGATTTGTATATCGAAGCCATAAATAAAGTTAAACCACAGCTTAAAGAAGTTTGTTTAGAAAAACAAAGGAAAGAAGATTGCTTGAAAAAGACTTATGAAGAATGGAAACGGGAAAAGCCTATCGAGTATTCATTTTAAAGGAGTAAACCAATGGAGGAATTAATCAGTTTTGACTTAGTGCCAACATTTAAAGAGTGTTATATTGTTGACAATCTACAAATAAACAAGCGCCTTTTTGAGTTTAGGTGCGAAAAGAAAATTGATGGTGTTACATATGAATTTGTTATTTTTAAAAGGTCGTTCGATATTTATGCGAATAAAAACGGCGGAAACACGTTTTGTACTTTATGCTGCATAAAACAGGATAATCCAGTTTGTGAAAACGTCATCGATGATATTCAAAATGTTCTTAAACTGTTTAAATCCGAAATGCAAGAGTATGTAGAGCGAAAAAAGAAATGGGAGCAAAAGAACAAGATTAACATTTCAGTTTAATATAAATGGGAGTGAAACCAATGGATGAACTGATTAGTTTTGATTTAGAAGAAGAAGGCGTTGTAACATATAGGGTTAAAAATCTAAGAATTAATCCAAATCTTGAATATTTCAACAATACTGTAAAATTCAGTGGTCAAAAATATCGTATTAATATTAGTCTTGGATATATCTCTGTATTTCGAGTTGGATTATTTGAGAATGAAACACGTTTATTTTTCTTTAAACACATGTCAAGTTATAACAAAAGAAGATGTGAACTTGTAAAAGAATTGTTAAGTCTATCCAAAGATAAAATGCAACAATATGCTGACAAAGTAAAAGAGCGTATGAATAAAGTTGAAGATTGGAAAACACAAAGAAAAGTCGATAGTTTTAAAATCTAAAGAATAACAGGAGGAATTATGCAAAGGAAATGTCATGCATGCGGTGCAACGTTCACAGTGCAAGGCGATTGTCAAACAAAATGTGAATTATGTACAGCTGGAGTATCAAGAGAGGGTCGCATGGTGTACGGCTATGTACCACCAAAAGAAGAAAAACCTAAAGAAAAATCAGAAAAAAAGTGTAGAAAAACAGCGGAAGTGCTAAAAACATGTGAAATATGCGGTCTTGTTTTTAAGCCAAGCAGTCCAGCTCAAAAAACTTGTTCTTATCCATGTAGATTAGAGCGTGTAAAGAGAATGCGAGATAAAGGCGTTGAAAGACAGTCAAACGTACATGAAGAGACGTGCGTTATATGTGGTAAGCAGTTTATGACAAAACGATACAATCAAATTGTTTGTTCGGAAGAATGTTTAAAAGAAAAAACAAGAAGGCAAAGACGTGAGTATAAAAAGCGTTGTAGAGAACGAGCAAAGGCGGTGAGCTAATGGCAAGAAACATTGAAATACGAATGCTCCCTATATGGTTAGACCACGGCGACAATAGGGCATGTTATCTTATCGAACAAGTAAATGTAGATAAATATCTAAATGGTAAAACGTTTAGAAAAACAGTAGATAACGTGCCTTATGAAATTAGATTTGAAAAGGAGCATATCATAATTCGTGAGGATAAACCAGTATTTTGTGAGTTCTCACTAAAAATATCCAAAGGAAAGAAACATCAAAAAGGCATGATGCATAAAGGGGTAAAAGTCTTACGTGAGATTTCCGAAGAGATTCGTAAGACAGTTATCGAACAGCAGAAAGAGCGAACCGAATGGTTATCTCAAGATAGCTTATTATTTAGTCTATAGGAGATTATTATGTATGACTACAAAGATTTTGCAAACGATTTGAATGACAATCAAAGAGAACTACTGACTAGATACTATGAACAGGCAGTGCAGTGTGCAGAATACAATCTATCTACTTTCATGGATGAACGAATTGATAGAAGAACAACAGCTAATCAAGTAAGATATGCGTTGAATCAAGTAAACTTTCTTTCTAAATTGACAGGAATTGAACTTGAAAGAGATTATATTCGTATTTTACATGAGTTTAAAATCAATGGCGGTATGAATTACTATTGATTGATATTTTGTTTGTAGGAGGTCTTTATGAAGTATATCTTAGCAATTATGCTTGCGATAGTACCTATTATTTTAGGAAACAATGTGCAAGCAGAACGATTGATGAACGTGAGTGCATACACTCACACTGGTAACGTAATGGCAAATGGTGAGTATCCACATGTAGGGGCAGTGGCTAGTGACGATTTACCATTGGGTACAAAAGTATTAGTAAACGGGCAAGAGTATATCGTAAAAGATAGATTTGGCGGTGGATACACTGACAGATTAGACATCTTTATGGATACATACGATGAAGCTATTGAGTTCGGTAGACAGTGGCTTAACGTTAAAGTCTTGGGATAACAAGTATAGTAGAAACAAAGGGGAATCTTCCCTTTTGTTTCCAGTACAGTCGAAATCATTATGAACACAAAAGAAATCAGCAAAATAAGTCCTAGAAGAGAGTATTGTCTAAGAAATTATAAGCAATACTGGTGGACATATGAATGGTATATGTGTGACTTATACAGGATTACTAAGAAAGATAAAAGATGTCCTCTATGTCGTTGCAGGGCTAACTACTCAAGGATTCGTAAGATTGGAAAACGCAATAAAAAGACGGGAGTTATATACAAATGAGGGTAGAAATAAAATATATAGAGTCTTTAAATAAATGTATCAACGGCATGAGTATGTGCTATGGTGCAAAATGTAGTATCAACTCACTAGTAAAAGCAGTTGGTGCTGGTCATCTATCCTTGCTAGAACATGCGAATGCAACGTTTGAAGTAGAGTGCAGTCAAAAGTGTTTAGCACAGATTACAAGGCACAGACATTTCAGCTTTACGGTTGAATCCACACGTGGGAAGGATATCACGGAGAATGGGTACTATGAGTTACCACTGAAAGACAAAGAACTCAACGATACTATCAATCAGTTGTGGAAACTAAGTGTTGAAGCCTATGGACTACTAGTCGATAGTGGTGAGTCTAAAGAACATGCAGCCTATGTATTGCCACTCATGACAAACGTAAAGTTTTATATCACTGGAAATTTACGAGTGTGGTTTGAATATCTACAGAAAAGACTATGCAATAGAGCCAGCGATGAACATAAAGAACTAGCACTAGAGATTTACAAGCGATTACACGTACAGTATCCACCTATTTTTAATTCTACGGTCATGGGTCTGTGTGAGGGATGTAAAGAGAGTTCTTGTGACTTCACCGTACATAAAACGCAAGCCAAAAATCCACTAGTAAAAGTCATTAAAGAAATGGAGCAAGAATTATGAACACGTTGACATTATGGACTGCATTTATCTTTATTTTGGTAGAGACATTTTTATTCATTTACTTAACGTATTTAATTCAACAAAACAATCTATTAACTCAATTCTTATCAAAAAAGAATTGGTCTAATGGATATATAGATTTATAAAAAGGAAAGCAAAATTTGATTATACACTACTATTTAGCAGATATTGCCAATGACGGCAACATGTATTTGTTAGGAGTTAGTGGAGACGATAGTAACGAAATATTAGATTATCTTGAGAGCCAATATAAAGAGGTAATCTATTTAGAAACAAAAGAAAAGAACAAGCGAAATCGTAAGCATGGGTCAAAAGAAATACCATGCGGAATGATTGTAACATGTAAGTATTATTGCGATAGGTGTCAATCACTTGTTAGGTCAAAGAGGATTGTTAAACACGACAGGAGATTTACAGTATGGCAATAACATTGATTTCTTTTCTTGCAGAAAATTACAACGAGATAATCGAACTAGAGAGACTATATCGTATGGACTCATTTCAAGCGTTTACAGACGATAGAAAACAGGCGAGGATATACAAGAAGCTGTTATCGTATGGTGAAACGTTTGTAGAATCTCCCGAAGAGTTAATCATTCGTGAAGAGGATAACAAGGCGATGTTAAAAGCATGTCTTGCGGTCAAACGTAAAATCGGGGAGAAAAAATTTCATATGATGTGGCTTCGATATGGCTATCAAATGAAAATATCAAAGATTGCAGACCAAATGGGATACAGTAAACAATACGTATCTAAAGCAGTAAGACAGGCGATGAGAGACAGCATGCGTACAATCATTAGAATGATACGTCAAGGCGTGTTAGACAAAGATATGCTATCTAATAAACGTGGGTACTATGTGGCAACAACACCACAAAATAAACTACGGTATCCATGCGACAGTGCCAAGGAAACGTGGGTAGAAACAACAGTTAGAAATAATCAGCTACGATACAAAACTAAATGCATGATTCCCGAATATCTACATGATTCGTTTAAAGATAAAGAAACAATGTGTATTCTTTGTCAGAATCACTTAGGAGAAAGCACATGTACTAGAAAGTCAGCAAATAAAGGTAAAGGAGAATAACCATTAATATTACAGCACAATCACTAAATGACAATATGTTGAGCGTACGTTTAGACGCAGATTATGTATATCTAGCAGATGTATCTGACATACACATCGGCAACATTTATCACAACAAAGAAGTCTTTGAAAAATTCATCAAGAGTGTCGCAGAGATTCCAAACATGTATGTAATCATTGGTGGTGATTCGACAGACGGAAGTAGCACTACTACCGCAAGTTCTTTATTCGAGGAAAACATACATGGGTCTGAACAAGTGTTGACGGCGGTAAAAATGCTAGAGCCTATCAAAGACAGAATATTATTCGTACGTAGTGGAAACCACGGATATGAACGTGCATTAAAGCACGGCAAGATGATTCCCGAACAGATGTTAGCCTACATGCTTGATAAGCCGTTTTACCACGGATGTGCTAGTGCTTTTATCAATGTACGTGAAAACTGTTATGTTATTGGCACATGGCACAACTCTAAAAGACCTAATGCGATGGAATGGCTACAGACGGATATAACATTCTTTGAACATCTACATAAGACAGACTATGAACGCAAGCTAGTGGCACAGCCTAATAGATATGCTAAATGCTGGACGTTAAAAGAACGTTACGATATTCAAACAGGGTCATTTCTTGGATGGGGAGGCTATAGCGCAGATAAAGGCTATAGACCATCCAACAGTGGTACAGCGGTTGTTGAACTAAGCGGTGGACATAACAAGCGAGGTATCAGAGTGTTTGAACACATTGACCATGTTAAAGAGTTAGTAACACTTAGAAAGCAAATTCAAAAGGAGTAGCATATGGGTAGTATACGCAAGGTGAAAACACCAATACAAGCAATCGTTAAGAAATGCATGGAATGTTGCTGTAGTGTCAAAGAAGAGGTTAGACAATGCGATATGTACGATTGTGCATTATGGGGATTTAGACTTGGCGATGAAGTACCTATTGAGAAACCTAAAGAGAAAAAGACAAAACATAAGAAATAACATTCTGAAAACACATCAAGTAAAAATGGTGTGTTTTATTTTTTAGAGATATTTATTCCAAAAAGTATTTACAATATTCTGAAAACGTGCTATTATATAAACAAGAAAGGAGATTTTAGAAACAAATGAGTGAAAAAGACAAATACAAGTCATACAATCGACAGTTTAGAGAAACTCATTTAAGTATTCCAGAAACAAGAGAGTTGCTAGTAAATGACGGCATTGAAAAGAATGTGAAGAAGATTCAACGGTGTCATAAGTGTGGTAGTATTCCACGGGCAGTATATCAACAGTACAGGAATAGAAACGTCAATCGGGTCTATTTAGAGTGTAGGTATCACATGGCAAATAGAACCTATGTATGCTGTAGTTTAGATACGGCGTACAAGTGTTGGAAATTTATCAACAGAAGAGGTGAAGATAATGAATAAAGTAGAAAAAGCAGCAAGAGAAATTATGAATCAATTATCAGAAGAAGAACTGGTCAGCTTTTTGCAACAGGATTACTCATCTTTAATTAAATTCCTAGAGTTGCGAGTAAAGTCAATCAATGAAGATACAGAAACAAAAGATAAAACAGATAGGGTAGTTAATGAAGTTATTGCTATGACATTAGAAACATTAAAAGATTTCTTAGTAGATATTAACAGCAAAAAAGGAGAGAAATAAAAATGTTATAAGTTGTTTAAACCAAAGGGAGAAATGGAATGATGAGATTCAGTAATAGAACGTCAACAGTTGGATATGCGCTTGCTTTCATAGTAGGTGGATTGTTGGCAGAAAATAATTTAAACTCAGTAAACGCATCCACATTATGGTGGATGTTTGGAATCGGAGCGTTGTGGTTATGGTTAGTATTTAGTGATATTAAACACCGAATCCAACGTTTGGAAAAGGAAAATAGACAATATAGGGAGGTATATCATCATGTTTGATACAGACTTAGTTATGAGTGTGGGAAGAACGATAGGCGAACTTAGTGATGAAAGTAGCGAGTTACTTGGATTCCTTGATAAAGTTGCAAGCAACACAGACTTTAAAAGTAAAACACGTGACGACATCGGTAAAGAAGTTAAATCCATCGAAACATCACTAGCCAACATTACACAGATTTTGGCTTTAGAGTTAAAAGGAGAATAAGCATGAAAGAAAGAACACGTGGATTTGAATCCATCAAAGGGTATACAGCCGTATTACCTACACGAAAAACTAAAGGCAGTGCAGGGTATGACATCTCAGTACCACAACGCACGGTACTACCAGCTGGTAAGCTAACTGTAGTAGGAACTGGATTAAAAGCCTACATGTTAGACGATGAGTATTTAGCCGTACATATTCGCTCCAGCATGGCAATCAAACGTGATGTCATCATGGTGAATGCCACAGGAATTATCGACAGCGATTACTATGAGAATGTAGATAATGACGGTCACATTCAGTTGCCACTACTTAATCTTGATACTAAAGATATTATCTTAGAAAAAGGCGAACGAGTAGCACAGGGAATTTTCATGAAATACTTACTCACAGATGATGATAATTCCACAGATACACGTAACGGTGGGATTGGGTCTACGGGTAAATAGCAATGGATAAAATATACATAGTATATCACCATGATGTGGATTCTCTAATTTCATACGATAGATACGTATATTCGGTGCATAATAATCTAGTTGATAGCTTGCGTTCGATTGCTAGAGCGTATGAACAGTTAGATAAAAACCAAAAAGAGTATGAAGAGTTATTGCGAACTGGTGCTCCAAATGATGACAAAGAGTTTTACGAAATCGAGGATAAACTCAGCTGGTTGTTAAGTCGTACGAAGGCATACAACAGATATTCACTAGAGGAAGTGGCTTTAGATGAAGAAACTGGAGAGGTAATCAGTACTTGTATGCTAGATAACAAAACAGGCAAGAGAATCTTTTAAAAGGAATAGGTGGAAATGGTCAAATATCTGAATAAAGCAAATAAAACGAATTTGTTGATATTGTGCTTGATGGCTTCAGAAGCACAACATATAGGTCAAGCCTTGCAACTAGAAGGGCAACTTAAACGCAAGGCAACAACAATAAGTACATACGCACAGAATCTCTTTCAAGAGATAATGGAATGTCTTGACGATAGTCAAAAGAAACAGATGTTAAGGCTTATTAGAGATAACACAATAGAGGTAGTGCCTACTAATGTGTTTACTAAACGAGAAAGACAGGATGAGGAAGATTCTTGGGTGACAATACTAGCACAAAAAGCCTTTGAATCAAACTGTATCAAGTGTCGATTGAAAGACCATAATGCATGCAGTCTAAAAGACGCAATGATACATATGGGGATAGATATGGTGCATGAGAATACAGACGATTGTCCGTATCGTGTACAGTTCGATGAACAGGGGAATTTTATCCATGACTGATTTCTTTAGCAGATATAACAAACAGGTAAAAGATGACCTTGCGATTATCGATATCGCAATTACAAACGTATATAAAGAAATGAAAAAAGCCAAACAGCATGCACTGGAGAATGGTATCGATGTGAAACCGTTTGATAGACTTCTTTCAGTGTACCATGCAATAGATAGAACTCATGCACATATCTATACGGCGTTACAGCAATTCAAGCTAGACATTAGAACAATTCTAGTGAAAGTCTTTGACATGTATATATACGTTGATACGTTATATCATTGGTACAAACTAAGTGGGTATAGCCAGCTTGAGCAAGAAATCTATAACTTATATGTGCTAAGTAAACATCTATATGATTGGACATTTAGAAAACATCAAGCGATTAACGCAGGAGGAGTATGAATCCATTGATAAATTACCGTGGTGGTAAAAAGCTGGAGATTAAATATTTCAAGCATTACATACCAGCGGAATATAACAGATATATAGAACCCTTTATTGGTGGCGGTGCGGTATATTTTCACTTAGAGCCACTAGGCAGAGCAATAATCAACGATGTAAATAAACATCTGATTAATTACTATAGAGGTATCGTTACAGACGGCAACAGGGTGATAGAAGAACTTAAAGAATTAAAGTCTACTATTGGTAACATGAAAGATGTAGACCGTGAACGTAAACTCTTTAATGAACTAAGAGATTGTTACAACGGATTAAAAGACAGTAAGTATCACGAATCTACGTTATATCACTTTTTGAATAAACTAAGCCATGGGTCAAGGTTCAGTGTCAACAGTCAAGGACATTATAACAACTCATATGTAGGTAGACCTAACCTACCAGTGACGGTTACAGAAAAACATGTTGAGTTACTAAAGAATACACAGATATGTAATACAGACTACAAAGAAATCATGAACATGGCAACAGAAGATGACTTTATCTTTTTAGACCCTCCATATGATTGTGCATACACTTGTTATGGTAACAAAGGAAATCCATTCAAAGAACAAGAGCATGTAGAATTATGTGGGATGTTTAAACAGTCTAAAGCTAAAATCTTAATGATATTAAATGCCACAGACTTTACAAGGCGGTTGTACAACGAATATATCGTTGATGAGTATTCTAAACGATATGCAATGCACATAACTGATAAGCCAAATTCACCACCAGCTAAACATCTCATTATTAAAAACTACTAGGAGTGCTATGGACACAATACGAATGAATACTATAATCTTCTATACGGTGATTAAAATCGTTAATGCTATCAAGATATTAAAAACAGCGAATATCGAAAAGATAGATAACGATAAGTTTAAAAACAAAATGTACTGTATATATGTGAGTGGTGCTTTAGAGAGTATTCTAAGAACATTGTCGCAAGTCAAAACTAGCAAGAATAAACTACAGACTTTAGGCAAGGCGTGGAAAAAGCTAGAGATTCTTAAACAGTCTATAATCTATAGGTATAAATATTTTGACGAACTTGGGGTAGATGGACTTGAGGTTAGACATTTGATAGAAAACTCAGAGATAAGCCTATCGGCATATCTACTGAAAGAAACAGAGGTGAAACAATGACAGACAATGAAACAAGAGAAATTAAACGGTGCTATGGAAATGTGGAAAACCAAATCGATGAGATTCTAGCAACGATTGATACTATTGACCGTAACGAAATCAAGGCAAGACTAAAGAATGCGGCGCTAGATATTAAGAAAATCGGTTATTGTCTTTATGGATGGGATGACGAAAAGACAAAAATCATCCAATACGATGAAAAGCTGGAAGAGATTTTTAATTATGTAGACAGCAAGCTGGTAAATGCATATTGTTATTTTATTGAGGATAATGAACTAACAGAAAATGACAGTGTGATGTTTTACCCTAAATGTACTGCATTGGCGATTTTCAACATGCTGACAGAAGCAGAGGAATGCGTAAGAGAATATACGTGCATGGAATACGGTCGAATTGTTAGACTAAGGCATGTTGGGTCGCTTGTTAGTAGACTGATTGTTATTGAGGACGTTGTTGAAACTCACAAAAAGGTATTACTGGAGCTTGGTGTCAACGGTGAAGCGGTTCTATGTGAACTACGTGGAGCGATTTTAAAACTACAGCATTTTTTATGGAAACATATTCCACCTATTAAACAGTAAGGAGTAGTCAATTAACTGTAACTGAAAGGAGAACTATTAGACATGGAAACAACTGAAAAATATAAAGTATCCATTAACGGTATGATTTCTATTCAATGGTCAGATGAAGTTGGGAGGTTGCTAGAGGCGGTAAAAGAGCATTTATCAACAGCACGTTGGCGATTTATCTCAAACAATGTATTCATTGGTTCTGATAAAGAGTTTTTTCAACAGAATTGTGTGACTTTGGCAATCTATTATATGTTGTTCGAAATCGATACCAATGTAGGCGATTATAAACATGAATGCCACAAAGCATACGTTAAATTAAGAAGTATTGGTACTTTTGCAACACGATTAATCATTCTCGAAAATTCTGTAGAAGAGTACTGTAGAGAACTTAACGCATTAAATATTGACAGCGAGAAAGTTCTAAGCGACCTGCACAAAGCGATTTCACTATTACAAAAGTTTTTACACGAGCAAAATCTATCCGTTAGATAACAGGAGCAATACAGATGAAAAACACAACGTTTGAACAGTTGGTAAACACGTTACAACAACAAACGTGTAAGCTAAAGAAAATCGTAGTCGATGATGTCTCTTTAGACAATAAACGGTTATCTATCTACGGTAGTTCTATCTACATGTATATTGCAATGATTACAGACATTATAAATGTATATGTAGATGAACTACAGAAAGAAACTGCAGGATGTGGCGATAGTGTCAAAATGGTAGACGCAGCAACGGTAACAGCCGTATGCTTGCTACTATTGAATATCAAGCAGAAAATGGATATGGATATTAAACCGTTTGAAGAACTACCGCTTAATCTATCGGAATTTAAAGCTGTAGTTGAGTACATGCTGGACAGTATTGAATGTTGTATCGGTAGGAAAGCAGTGCAAGAACAAAATCTAAAGTATTCTAAACCTACTGTAATTCACTAAGGAGAACAAAAATGAAACTAACAAGCGATTCTTTCAAGGGAAATATTTGCATGATATCTCATATAGCATGCGAACTTGAGAATGTTGCTATGTATAGCACTGTAGATGAATCTAAAGATAATGAATGCAATGCAAAATCATTAAAGTGTACAATGCATTCGATGGCAAACATGTTACAGTCGCATGGAATGAACTTAACGGTCAATATCAAGACAAAACGGAGTAAGCCAAAACGTGAAGATATTATTCTGTTAAAATCCATGCGAATGCTAGCCAAAAGTATTGAGGACTTGATGATGAGAAACATGGAGTTAGTCACAATGATTAATTTTGACAGAGTGGAATACATGCAAAAACTGACGTTCTTAATCGACATGATAAAAGAACTAGAGGATAAATACGGTGATATTCATGAATAAATCGTTTGAGATATTGGTAAATTATATACATCTTAAATTAGATTTAATCGAACATGAGTTAGAGAAATCAGAGTATCTACAGGTAAGTCGCGCACCACGCAATATAATAATGCTAGTTGTGCTCTTAGTTATGCATATTAAACGGTGCAAGGCAAATCCTATATTTGATAAATTAAGTGACCTTTGTGAAGATGAAGTGTTATCTAATCTATGTGCTATATATGATTCATCTTACAGAATGGAAAATGCATATTATGAGCGTATCGGACAGATTGATTGTGAAGGAGATAGTGCATGCAATATCTATGAGTTACTGAGCGATATTACTTCTGATATATTACATTTCCTACAAACAAAACATGTAGGATTCCGTCAAAGAGTGGAATAAACTGTAGTTATTTATTAGGGGGTAAGCACGATGAAATGTTTAGCTATGTGTAAAAGTTCGCCATGCATGGGTTGCGAACATAGAAGTATTGGATGTCATGATAAGTGTTCTAAGTACGGCGAATACAAAGCTATATTATATAAAGAATCACAAGAACGTATCGAACGTGTTAGAACATGGTATCCTAACAAGTCAGAAGCGTCAATTTGTGGACATAGAAATACATTTCATTCAAGACGTAGAGAGGTGGTGGCTACTCTATGAATAGATTTCTTATCGGGGTAATGGTATCAATGCTACTGATTGCAATCACAGGCACAGTATTCACAGGTACAGACCGTCAATAGTGTCTAATGTTTATTGGATTTGTGATGTTTACTTGGGGCATTGCAGAAAGTTTATTATCAAGCAAGGAGAAATCATGAATAGTTTTTCAACAAAATACATTATTTCAATTATTATACTCACTATACTTATTATCGTATTTAGAGACCCAGAGATTGCAGAAATCTTACGAAATTTATTAGGCTGTATTATCTTACTAGCTTTTGTAGAAACAATGAATATTCTTTTAAACAAAGCAAAGGGAGATTAAATTGTGAATAGTTTTACCTTAAAGTATATAATCTCCATATTGGTCATTGGTGTTATTATGTTGTTTACTGACAATATAAAGACAGCATGTTTACTATTTCTTGCGGGGTGTATTGTTATATTAGCAATTGCAGAATCATTTACGGTTGATTGGGAAGAAACAAAAAAGGTGAAGAAGAATGAAACAACATATAAAAAGGTGGATGTATCTGTACATGTTTTACCTAGTCGCAATTCCTAACTTCTTTGTTACTAATAGTGTAATCAAATTAGGTTTAATAGGTATTATGATTTTTCTATTGATTATGTTCTATCGGTCAACGGTAGATAGAATCTATAGAAAAAGATAGGAGGAATCATATTGTTATCAGAATATGGAAAGACCTTGCGGAAAATACGCATAGATAAGGGCTTGACGATGGCACAAATGGCAAAAGCCGTTGGCATTACATCGGCATATTTGTCAACGATAGAACGAGGTAATCGAAAAATTCCAAAGAACCTAACTCAAAATATTATCGGTCATTATGAGTTATCCAATGAACAAGTTGCAGAATTACAAAAAGCAGAACTTCAAAGTATGGATAGTCTTGAGATTGAATTATCAGCTGTTAGCCTACATAAAAAGACTTTGGTGTTGTCGCTTGCAAAGAATCTAAAGAATATGACATACGAACAAGTCGCAAGGATTAAAAGCATTATGGAGGAAAACTAATGGATATACATATGTGGGTATCAATCGTGAATGTGCTGCTAGCTTTCACAGTAGGTGCATTAATGGCGAGGGATACAGACTTGCCTATATGGATTTTGAGTTTAGTGTATTTTGTAGTAACAACATTAGTACATGTAGTTGGACTTTACATCTTTAGTATAAAACCGTGAGATACTTTCTTGCTTTAAAATCTATAGGATAAGGCATAGAAGAATAGGAGAATTATGGCTAAAGAATTAAGCGACATTAGGTATAGTCTATCAAGAGTGTTAGATAAAGTTTCAACGTTGTTTTATATATCTAAATTAAAAGGCAATCTATTAATGAGTGAATTGCTAGACAATAGTAGGTTGATGTTGTTCCAATCTACCTATAGCAATCCACTTAATTCTTGCTCAAGTGAGATTTGCAATAGTAGTAATATTTTTGAATTAGACGGCGAATATCTGTTGGTTTGGGGTAGAGCAAAAACAGCGCTTATCGTTATCAATCATATTACGCAGAGTTGTCAAGACAGTAAGTACATTGATGAGATTAAAGAAGTCGAAGAAGAATTATCTTTAATTGTTGATGAAATGGAAGATTTTATCCGTTTGGTAATCGTTGATATTGACAGTATTGAAGAATCGGAGTTAAATGTGATATCATGACAGAAAAAGAACTTGTTGAATACATTCAACATAGACTTGACGAGATAATTGACGTTATTGAGCGTGCAATTGAAAATGGAGATGGTGACTTTGAAACAAATTGTCTCTATAAGTATCTAATCATGCAATGCAATAGCACAAAGAGTTTTGTCGGAATTGCGTCAACGAGACCGTGGCGTAAAAAAGATTTATGCAGAATATATCATTTAATTTACAACTCTATGCTATCTATTGATTTGCTTTTTGAGTACGAAAAAGATAATTTTGGATACTACGAGTACACAGACTTGGATGAATTGTTGACAGATTGCATGCAAACGTTAAGCGGTCAAATGTTATTAACACAATAAAATCTCTTAAATAGATAGAAAGTGGGTGAAACAATGACAAAAGAATGGAAACTTAGGGTGATATATCACAGGTTGACAGAAACAGTTGATATTTTTAGATACAATCAAAAATCATATAAAGGCGAGGGAATAGAGTCAATATGTGCATTAAGATATGCTATTACAGTATGTAAAGTTGTGAAATCAATTGTTGATGAGATACAGAATAAGAATAAGCAAGGGAAAGAACTTGTCGAACTTTTGTATTTATCAAAATTTATTCTACACGGGATTAATGAGACAAGTTATTACGTACCGTATAGATTAGAAACTGGAGACTATTCAATAGTTAAAGAGAATTTTGAAGTGTGCATTGATGCGCTAGATAGATTAATTAAATCTTATGAAGAATGCGACTGACAATAAGTAGCCGTGTGATATATTCATGTGGCTATTATTTTTATAAATAATGTATTGACAAAAATAAATAAAACATGGTATTATATACGTGTAGGTAAGCTACACGTTATTTATTTAAGCTAAGTCAGAAAGAGGTATCTATATGACAAAGAAAGAACTCGGCGATAAAATCAAATATATAGAACGAGAGTATTTGCTAACACTAGGAATATATCAATTAAGACGGCTTAATGAACTAATGGATACACTCAGCATTAGACATCCACAGTACGACCAGCTAGAAGGATTCATTGGGTTTGTAAACAGTAGACTGCAAGCGAACGAAGAACTAAAGAGTTATTTGCATTCGCTAACACCAAACAAAGATGTACTTGATGAGATATATTCAGCTGTAGAATGCAGATTTTATATTCATCTGAAAGATTCGTTCGTTCGTGGCGCAGAAGATTTTCTTGATACTATCAGCTGGAGACATCCACAGTATGACGCGCTGGAGGAAGCTATTAAGTTTGCATACGAGCAATGTGAACAGTGGGATGATTTGTTAAACTACGTAGATTCAGAATTGGGTGGCTACTGTTAGGAGTAGCTACTAAGGATAACGATTAGAATTATGTAAAAGGAGAATGAATGATGAGTGAGTCTGTTGATAAATTTGAGTTAGAAGCACATTATCTATATGAAAATACGCCCAGTAAAAACCGTAAACTACGGGCACTTCTGTATCCAACAGAGGTATATGACGCATTTAACAATCTCATAGAAAAAGGTGCAAAAAGACCTGCGACTGTTTGTGCTTCTATGTTGAGATATATTGAAAAGATTGAAACCAATGGATTTAGAGAACCTGCTGGAGATGTCGAACTGAAACCATACATTTTACACAATAAAAACAAAAATAAAAAGAGAGTCTCTGTATGTATTCCAGTGGAACTATTAGAGAGATTTGAGGGGTTAGATGTACCAACAAACAACACCTTAACATACACATTAGCTATGTATGATTACTTATTAAGTAAAGGGGAGATGTAGTATGACAAAAGGCGAAGAACGAGCGGTTATTTTGAAGAATTGCAAGCAAAAAACAAAAATGTGCTTACTAACTGTACCAAAAAAACTAAAGGATTTGGTTGCGAAAGTAAGCAACGGTATTCCTGGAACGCAAGCAGTAATTATTGCTATGTGTGAGTACTTAGATGATGAGAATAGCAACACCAGCAATTCCGCAGATGTGGAGCTTAGAGCGATGATTGAGTGGGAAATAGCAGAAGAAAAAACTAGATACACCATTAGACTTCCGATTAGCTTAGTGGAAGAATTTTTCAGTTATAACCCCGAAAAGACTAGCACAGTAAAATATAATGAAGCTCTTTGGGGCTATGTGTTAAGGAGAAGTTAGTAGCTATATTCCAATGATAGAATGTAACAAGAGTAAAAATATGATTCCAAATTCAGCTGGTCTATTCTGTAAAAATGTAAAACAGAAATCACAGCATAACAAACTCTTTAGTGCGCTAAAGAAAATAAAACAAAAGAAATGCACCAAAAAGTATATAACTTTAGGTGCATTTTTAGTTTATTTAGTTACGTTTTTGTCTTGTTCTGAGTCTCCGTAGTAATTATTTGTGATGTATGTATTTTGATTGTTTTGCGTGTTGTCGCCACTTTGTTGAATTGTCTCAATATTGTTTTGAGTTGCTTCTCTTTGTCTTTCTAAAACATAAGAAATTAAAACATCACGAATAGCAATACTCATAGATTTTCCAACTGGAATAATTTTCAAAAAATCATCTCTTAGTGACGCTGGGATTCGTGGATGAATTGATACCAGCTGTTCATCTGTAGTGTAGTAATGATACATTTTTAAATATTCATAATCCAAATCTTCCATAGATTCCTCCAAAAATCCAAAATCCAATATTCCAAATTTAAAAAACAGAAATTTAAAAAATAAGAAGTAAAACCAAATTAATAAAACTGTAGAAATACTATTTGTTATAAATGCAGTATTTTAATCAATAAGGCTTCCCTAGTATTGTTGACGATAGAATGTACCTATGGAGAAATAAACGTATGTAGAAAGGCTGCGTAGATAATTCTACAGGTTATTTTGCATTTACATATATCACAGGGTTATTTTATCGTGCTATTATTGTCGTAAGGTTATTTTTTGCCTATATACAAGAACACCCCATTAGTTACCTAACGGGGGGAATCTTGCGTTATTTATAAGCCGTGGTTAATTCCACGCCAGAAAGGAAACGTACAAAGTTATAATCGTGATGGAAATGGAACACGATTATAACGTATCAGTACGTTACGTGTATATAATAACACAGTGAATATACTCTTGTCAATACTTCAATGATAAAAACTGAATGTTTTTGCCAAATATTTTTATATCAATAATTATTTCAATATTTGCTACACAAAAGTATTTAATTTGATGTATCTTTAGACTAGCAGCATAGATGAATACCACAAGGGAAATATCTATCCGTGCTGGTGCTTGGTGAGACATCTATATAATTTTTACCAAGTGCGATATACTATAGGTAAAAAATAAATCGTATATAGTTTTTAGAAATCACTATACGCTATGAATTTTTGATACCTCTATAGGATATATAGCACCCCTATATAGGCTATATGATGCGCCCCTATAGGGAGTTTTCTAGCCTTATATATTGGCGACCCTCGAATTCTTTAGCGGACTAAAGAATTAATTAAATGTTTAACTAAATAGATTGGAAATTTTTTAAAATTTTGCTTGACTTTTTAGCTAATCCGTGATATTTAAATAATAACAATAAATATAGCTCACTTTAAACTTAGAAAAAAGCTATAAATTTTTATAATTTATCTATTGACAAATATATACAAGTGTGATATAATAAAAGTGTAGTAAGGAAGTACTACATAGTTATTTATAAAGCTGGTACACCAGCGGGAAGAGGTACACGATGACAAAACAACAAATTAAAAAACAAGCGCAAGACTTCGCAATTCAAGTAATGACAATGCGCCACAATTATGATGAGGTTCAAGAGTTTATCAATAAGGCGGAGCTAGAATTGTTTGACGGCGAAAGTCTTGAGATTGCAGAGTTTACGGCGCGTAACTTATTCCCCGAAGATGAAAGCGACGCGTTGGACGATGAGCAATATTTGCTCAATTGCTTACAAGTAATTGAATACGCTTGCTAATATGTAGCGGTGGTTGCCTTATGGTTGCCACCGCTTTTTTGTATCATATATATGAATACATGAGTATATAAATCAAACGATATAAACTCATAAAAAATATACAATATTTTATAATTTAAGTATTGACAAAGTAATATAAACAATGTATAATGTAATTAAAGATAAGGGCAAGAGAAAAGCCCTACAAGTTATTTATAAGCAGGGTAAACCTGCAGAAAGAAGGTACAAAATGGAATTACAGGAAATGACGGCAGAACAAACAGCCGTATACAACTACTTAATAAGTCAAGTTGACTATACAGCAGAAGAAGCAACGGAAACAATCGAGCGTGGAGAGTATTCTGTATTTGAAAATATCGAAAATGCTTTAGAATACTGGGCGAATGTAGAAGGATTTGAAATTCCAGCGGGCTACACGGCAGATGTAACTGAAATATGGTTAGGCAACTTAGAACACGACCACGATTTATTAGACAAGTCTCCATCTTTAGGCTTGAGATACTCCGACAATGAAAGTCGAGCGGAGTATATGCACCAGCTAGAAAACTGCTTGCATGAAAGCCGTATTATTTACCTATACAATCAATGATATAAAAGCGGTATCCGCCGCCAGCACGTCAAGCGGTTAGGCGGTGGAATGTATTAAATAGTTATTTATTTAAGCCAATATATACGGCAGGAGGTTTATAATGGATTTTGAAAAATTAGATACAGAACAAAAGGAAGTTTATAGTTGCTTGGTCGACTCTATAGGCTATGATGAAGATGAAGCCTATGAGATAGTATCAGAATATGAGTATTCTCTATATGATAGTTTTGAAGATTTTATATATAACTCTATAGAATCTAACGGCTGGAATATTCCCGACTTTATAGAGTTTGATTTTGTTGGGATGTGGTTGCATACATTCTCACAATACTATAGCCAGTACAACTTTATAGACTACCCAAATTTCAAACGCAGTCCGAATTACCTATATAAAGACGAGCCAGAATATAAACATTGGAAGTTTTATTTTCTTGATATAATCAAAGATAGTAGATTCTTAGAAGTACATAGATAAGGGGGCGAAGAAATGACTAAAAAAGAACATCAAGAAATAATAAACAATATTAAAAACCAAATAGAAGAAAAAGCCTATCGAACAAACAACAATATAGAATCATACTTTGTAGACTTTGACGGATTGGCGATACTGGAAGAATTACATACGATTGTAAAAGACCTATCGTTTTGTACTACTGGTATACACCCGTGGCGTGATACGTTTGATAAAATGGAGCGTATGCTGGAGGATATAAAAGAGGAAATTCAAGACCTAAAGTATGACGTAATAACAGAAGTACAAGAATTTCTTGATGATATCAACGTTTAGGCGGTGAAGCATGCTGAGTCTATTTATAGTGTGGTTGATGTACCAGTATACAAACAGCAGATAAAACAAATCAAAAGAGATACAACGGCGGGAATACACCCCGCCGTTTTTCTATTGTCAATAAAAATAAATAATATTTTATATATTTAGTATTGACGAAGTATAATAAAAGATGTATACTATAAGTGTAGTAAGGAATGGTACTACATAGTTATTTATAGCAGGTGTAACCCTGCGGGAGGTATCACATGGAAACAATCACAATTAATAGAAGCGAACTTTTAAAAACTATCGTGGAGAGACTAGTTAAAGCAGATAAGTGGCTAGAGGAAGCTAGAAAAGAAGATGGAACTATTAATACGGATTGCTTAGCATTTGTTGAGTTTGCAAGAAGTTCAACAATAGCAGACGCATATATTGAATTGGGAGGCTTTACAGATTGGGAAGTTGCTGACGCTGTGGAAGAGTTAGAAAAGGCGGAGGCGTAAAGTCATGGAATACAACTATATGGAATTAACAATAAGCATTCACGGCAGACCATTCTTTTATAGAGTGAGAAACGACCACAACAGCTATATTATTACACTACATCATATTATTGATGGTGTATATAAATATGCTGGCGTTGACTTCGGTATTATTTTAGAGGGTGAAATAGAAAAAGAAATCAAAGAGAACGCGAACGATGAAAATTATACACCGTTCCCGACCCTTGAAATGTTTAAAGAATTAGGGGAGGAACTTGTTATAAGCGGTTGTGATGTATTTCCTGTGCGTTACCAGTTCGACAACTTGCGGGACTTTGTAGACTATCTAAGAAAATTCCCGCTTGAGATTGTCAAAGTAAACAAATACAATATATATACTTTAGAGGGGAAAAGCATTTATAGAGTTTTTTACGTTGATGAGTTTAGCGACTACGGTTATAGTTTAATTTGTGAAATCCAATCAGAAATAAACGATGAAAATTTATATAATGAATTGGATAGTATCAATACAGATAATGCCGTAGAAATAATACTTGGTGGAATTAAACAAGTATTAGCACGTTACGGCTACAAGCTAACAGAAATGATTCCACATTAATTACAACGGCGGTTAGTCCTACAGATTGACCGCCGTTATTGTCGCCAGCTTGCAAGCTGTTGTATAATATAATCGTAAACAATCTGTAAGTTTTTATAATATAGATATTGACAATTAGACATAACTGTAGTATACTGTAATTAAAGATAGGACATCAATTGATACCATACATGTTATTTATAAGTGCTGAAACATACCAGCAGAAAAGAGGTGCACGATGGATATAGTAATAAACCTAAATATGACTAATAGCCAAATATTGGCAATCGTTCAAAGTATAACAATTGGTAAAATAGACTTTGACAGCCTTAATCGGGAAGATTCAAACGATGTTTTATACATCATGAATCAAGCATATAAAACAATATTGTTAGAGGTTGAGAATTTAAGAATACGATTGTCAAACCCCGACTATTCAGCCGATTATATTCGCAGTGGGATTCAGTCGGGGGAGTATGATTTTATAATGAATCTAACCACGACAAGAAACAATAGCCCCGCGAACTTTGGTAATTATTTTGTAAAATTAAGAGAATAAAAACGGCGGTAACAGTCAATAAGATTGTTACCGCTTTGTTATATCATATACATGAATACATGATAATATATCATAATGATGTACGATACAGCAGTATTCTCATTTAGATAAAACATTCTCAAATACAAAACTCTCTTATTTGTGTTATAAGGCTTATGACGGCTGTTTTAGGTATCATTATATTAGGCGACTATAGAACGCCTTATAGAGTGTATCGGGCACATTATAGCAAATATGATATATCATTCATGTAATAACTATAGCATAAATAGTCTATAGGGTGGGTTTTATAGATTTAATCTATATAATGTTACATTAGTTTTTATAACTTCAGTATTGACAAAAGTATATAATAATGATATACTATAGATGTAGTAAGGAATGGTACTACATGAGTTATTTATAGGGCTGGTGCATACCAGCAGAAAGAGTATAATATGGAAATTCAAACAATTGAACAAACTTTATACGAAATCTTGCCAGCACATTCAGTACGTGAAATGGTTGAGCAATACAACGGCGACCCGTTCAAGGCGTTATTTACAGCAGATATTTCTGAATGGAAAAACACAAAAGGAATAGGCTCAGCAGGACTTCGCAAGGTTAAGGCTTTGAAAGCAATCATTAACGGCTTTCAAGAAAAAAGAACGAAAGAGCTTATAGACGCCTCAACACCCGAAGCCGTATACAATACAATGCTTGACATGCAGTATTTACAAGTGGAGCAATTTCGAGCGGTATTCTTAAATGTGAAAAACAAAATAATAAAAACTGTTACTATTTCAAGCGGTGGATTGATGGGGTCAGTGGCAGAACAACGGAGTTTATTCCGTGAAGCAATCAAGGCTAACGCTGGGGCTATTATCCTTGTACATAACCATCCATCGGGAGACCCTACAGAGAGTGCTGATGATGTACGAGTAACTAAAATTATGGTAAAAGCTGGGGAAGTGATGGGAATACCAGTATTAGACCATGTTATTATAGGCGATGGGGTATACACCAGTTTATGCGAAAAAGGTATCATATAGGACGAAAAACAAGCGGTATTATTACCGCTTGTTTTTATGTCTACACATATAGAATCAATAAAAAAATATTACTATCTTTTATATATTAAGTATTGACAAAGTAGCATAAATAATGTATAATATAATTAAAGATAAGGCAATAGAGAAATTGACAAAGGTTATTTATAAGCAGGGCAAGACCTGCGGGAGGTATCAGATGGGGAAAATGACAAAAAGAGATAAAACGCTAGAAAGAAAGGGAAGGATTGCAAATATAAAATTGAAATACTACTACAATAAAATAAAAGTAGTAGAAGATAAAATAAAAGCCTTGCATGTAATCGACTACGGCGACTATTTTTGGCAGTATCGAGACGCAAAGCTTGATTATTTTTGGTGTGGCTTTGAGTTTGAATTGACTCCATACGGTCGGGAGTGTTTAGAACAAGGAATCCGAGACGAGTATTACGAATTTATAGAATACTTGTACGAAACGGGTCACTGTGTGCGTTGGCAACGTTCTAAATAAGTTTGGAGGTATAAGATGAAAACTTTGGTAAAATTCAACAAGAAAAGAACTATCTGCTGTTTCACGTTTCACGCTGGATGGTTCGGAGAGTTCTCCGACTGTGGCGAACTTGTAAAAGTATACGCCTATCCGTATGTAAACTATAACAGCCGAGAGAGGTCGGCTACATGGAATGCATGTAGAATATTTACAAGGAAATTTGATACGCTTATGACTAACTGGGAGTACAGGGAAAAACTTCCATCTATTGTATGTTGGCACTTTGACAATATCACAAAGTATAGAAAGCGTTGTTATATCGAAAACCTAAGAGCGGGATACGTAGGGGGAAACATGGAAATAAAAAACATTGATATTAATCAAATTATAAAAAAGTATCATGAAAACATGGAGACGGCAGAAAGAGCGTATAAAATATATGAAGATGAGATGAGTTTGAATGAACTACATGTACATCATTATTGCATAGGAAAAGCGCATATGCTATATGAATTGTTTAACTTAAAAGAATACGGGTTGTAATATTCTAAAGAGGTATCATAAAGATACCTCTATTTTATTTACCCTATTGAATTGCACACAATGTATTATACTACACGATACACACAAATGATACACCAGTAGTGACCGCCTATAGACTCAAGTACAATAGAATAACTATAGTTACACTCTACCATGCCAGCAGGTGGACTATATCAAATAGTATAAATCAAATATATAAAATCTATAAAATAGAAATCATGTGAACTATACTCATGATAGTCAATAGGCTAGTATGGTAGATTGGTTCACATTGATATTACTATAGATTGTAACAGCAGGGGAAACGATAGGAGCAATCAACGTGATAGGGTCAATAGGCTATGCGGTAGGTTATTAACTATCTGTTGTGGTCGCTGGGTTGGTGTCGTTGGGTTGTTACTGCTTGGGGTTTGGCTTGAGGATAATAGTTTTCCATTGCTGTTATTGGCTACCACTCTGAAATACTTTAGTACACTAAAGAATTAAAGAACTAAAGAAAACTGTTATTGCAAATAGGGTTTTCTAATCATTAGAAATACTAATAGATATATAAGTTTTGCTTATCCAGTCTTTGGCGCTGGTATCGTATCGTTTATTCTCAAGATTATAACTTATTGATAATCTAGTAAATATAATAACATTGTATTGACTACAGTAGGGCGGTGGGGGTATGCCTTGGATACCCTATAGGGGTATACCGTGGGTAATAAATCGACAATCCAAAATATGTTCATATGAGCATGCGGCGGCGGTATTATTCACGCTCCATCCTCAAGCCCCATCCACTAGTCAAAACATACCGTTACAATCCATTCGACCACCCTACAGACTAATCACTAGCCACATCAAATAGATTTACTATCACTTGGATATAACATCACCCCGTTATTTGCATACTACAGCCGTTTATAACTATCGTATATCGTAAGCAGTAATAATCAATAGGGGTATACGGTGGACGTATCAATAGTCTATCACGTGGGTATATCATGTAGTTTGTCAGTATAGATAACTGATAGATAGATATACTGTAGCTGGAAACTGGTGGCGTTTGTCTGTTGATAACACTATAGTATCACAAGTCTTTAGCAGGTATCAATCTATTAGAAGCTGGGTGAGTTCACTTCTAATGAATACTGAAAGATAACCTAACGCGGGTATCTATTCGTATACCCATATGACAGTACATTTTAAGTATGTATCATAGGGGTATATCGTTGAATGTACAATATTGAGTGATGACCCCCTATCTTGTTTTACATATGACAAAATCAGAATGAAAAATATGGGTATGTTTTTGTCTGTTGATAGTCTAAATAAATGGTAGTCAGATAATGCACTCTATAGGGGTATATCGTTCGACTAGTCAAAGTAAAAACAGGGGTATATTTTAGTCACGAAAAAATACAGAGATGTGGGTATATTTCTGATTTTCAAGTCAAGATTTTCTGTATGTGTTTTTCTAAAGAATATAGTCAGATTTAGGTTAAAAACATCTTAATATTATACAATTCGTGTAAAAATAAGATAAAAATCAATACTTTATCAAACTTTTTGTTGACGTTTTTAAGCTTTTTTACACTATATATGAGAGATATGAGAGATAACTATAGATTACAACAAAGTGATGAACCTGTAACAGATAACCTACAACAGTTCACTTGACATACTATAAGAATTGACTTGAAAAGTCATTCAGTGAAACTGAATCAAAACTAAAGGTTAAGAAACAATAAGATATAAAACTATAGATAAGTAACATATAGATATAACATTGAAGATAATCTATAGATGAATCTATAGATATGAAACCTATAGATAAAACTAAAAGATGTAACCTATAGATACATCGTAGAGATAGAATCTATAGATTACACCTTTAGCTGGTCTTTAGATTGTAATTACTAGATAGCCTATAACAGTTTACCTTGACTTGCTCCTATATGATATATCTATAGATAGTCATAGAGACTGTATCACGACAAAGCCTATAGACTGTATCTATATGGTACATTTACATATAAGATAATCTACAATAGTATGCTTTGACTTGGAAACTATAGATTGTATCTATATGATAGCCTAGTATAGAAACTCATAGATAACATAGGATAGTCCAGAGCAGAAGAATACCCAAAACCAAATCATTTCATTGCCTGTACCATCATCCCAAGTGGCTTCATCACTAATAGCCAATAGGATGGCAAAAAATGAGTACACAAAACATAAAATAGGCGCAATGATAAGTCCTTTTTCAACAATCATATAGATTCCAGCCAATGCAACAAATACAGCATGTGGAATCACCATGATTCTAAAGCTAAAGGAATACATCAAGACTGCATAGGCAGCATGAATCAGCAAGATACCAAACATATAAATTTTCCTCCTTTATGTGAAAATAGACCCTGTGAAATTCAGCAGGGTCATTTTTACGTTATAACGCCATTTTACCGTACACGGTATCATTCATAACATCTTCTGTTATGCCAATGTATCTGAGTGTATGTGATTCGCTAGAATGATTCAAGGCTTCCATGATATAGGCAATAGGTACTTTGAGTACATTATAGGCGTAATATCCAAATGTTTTACGCATTGTATGTGTACCAATGTCATCAACACCAGCTTTTTTGCCAGCAGTTTTGATAATCTTGTAAGCCTGTGCATAGCTTAACGGTTCACCAGTCTTTGACGGGAATAACCATTCGCCTTTACAGTACATTTCAATATACTCAAGCAATTCACTATAGAACGAATCAGATAACTGGAAACGTTTGATTTTCCCTGTTTTTTGTTCTTGTAATTCTATTGTACGTTTAATATCAGATACTTTCAAGTCTAAGATGTCACTGATACGTAGACCAGTGTTAAGTCCTAAGCGGAATAACATCTTGTTACGGATACCGCCTAGATTGTCGATAACTTGATTTAATTTATCTTTGTCTTTAATTGGTTGTACTGTTTTCATTGCATGTCTCCTTTAATAAATAACTTTACGTAAATTATAACAGAATTTATTATAAAATGTCAATACTAAAAGGAGTGAATATATTGTCAAAACTAAATGTAGAAGAAATAAAACCTATTAAGGTTCATCTGCACGATACTAGACCTATTTCTATTATTGATAAATATGGACTAGGAGACTATATCCGCCAATTGCGTGCCAAAGGGTTGTCGTATCTAAGCATTGCAAAAGAAATCAATAAACAACCCGAAATGAAAGGCAAGCCAATAGCACCACAGATTGTATCAAGCTGGGGTAAAGCCAACATCGAAGAACAAATGAGCGTAAACAAACGTGATGAAATAATCAATACGTATAACGAAAACAAGCGGTTATTGACTGCAGTAGAAAACCAAATGACGCTACTAGAAGTATTTCTTGATGATTTGTCGCAAGAGGTATTAGTCGCCAATGATGTTGCCACATTGTATAAACGTATGCAAGAACTCAATAAGGACTACGAGAAATATATCAATCGTAAGCAGTCTATATTGCAACAAATCCAGCTGTTACAAGATAAAGTATATAATCTACAGACTTTATCAGAGATTGTGCAAGAAGTGTTAGAAACAGTAAGACGTATTAGTCCCGATATATACGAGGAAGTAGTATCTGACATGAAAAGCAATAAAGTATTACTATCAGCGTATGAGAAAGTCATGGATTTTGAGACAAAATATACTGTATAGAAATATAGTTCAACGCAACAATCCACATCAGATTAAGTATTTAAAATGGCATTTTTAGAAACTTAATTAAGACTAAGTTTTAAAATATTAAATTTACAGACTTATTATAGGATTCCTATCAATCTATATAAAAATTTTTGTATTTTTTAAAACTTTTGGTTGACAAAATAAGACTTTTTTACATTATATATGAAAAGCATAGAAAGTAGGTGAATGAGTGGCAAATATTTTAGAAGATGTGTTAGGTACAACCATAAAGCAAAAGCGACAAACAAAGTTAGTCGATGAAGTAACAAACAGAGATAAAGGGGCAAATGATTTTCAATTTTTTGCCACGCATTACTTTCCACATATATTTTCAGCCCCCTTATGTAATTTTCACATCGACATGTTTAAAGACGTAGAAAACATGATATTAAACTTTGACGGATTACATAATAAATTTGTCAGAGGAGCACCACGTGGTCATGGTAAGTCACGTATTATATCAGTAGCAGCAGTTCTATGGATTATATGCTATGGATACAGGCGAAATATCATGCTGATAGCAGATACATCCAGCCAATCCAAAGAATACATTCAGACTATCAAAGCAGAATTAGAAGATAACGTAGAACTGAAAAAAGACTTTGGTATTTTAGTAGGTGACGAAAAATGGCGAGAGGATGAAATCATTACAGGAAATGACATACACGTGATTTCAAAATCGAGTGGACAGTCCTTACGTGGTTCATCGTACAAGAACATTAGACCAGAGGTTGTAATACTTGACGATTTAGAGAATGACGAAAACGTTGAAACAGAATCACAACGTCAAAAGCTGTATAACTGGTTCATGAAAGTATTAATGCCTATTGGCAATCCACGCACAGTATTTCTATACGTTGGGTCAGTACTACATTATGAATCACTGTTATATAAAGTACTAACAGAATCCAAATACAACGATTGGTCACGCAGGTTATATCGTGCTGTAGACCAATTCTCCAGCAGTCCACTATGGGATGAGTGGCGAGATATATTTAATGACTTATCGAGAGATAATCCTTCGGATGAAGCCTACCAGTTCTTTTGTGATAATGCAGATGAAATGATGAAAGACGTTGAAATAATGTGGAGCGGTAGAGACTACTCTTTATTTGCTAATCAGAAAATATCTCACGATGAACGCATGGAGAAAAGCCGTAGAAGCTGGTACTACAAATTAATGGTACTCAAATTGCAAGACGATGACGCATTTAACAGTGAGTATCAAAACAATCCTATGACAGAGGATAGCCGTATATTTAAAGAAGAATGGATAAAGAGGAACTACTATGAAACACTACCACAGCTTAAAGAGATATATGGAAGTGTTGACGTATCTATGGGTAAAAGCCGTACAGGTGACACATCCGCAATCATATTTGTTGGTCGGGGTGTGGATAATTTCTTGTATATCCTAGAAGCAGACATATGTAGACGTTCACCCGACATAATCATTCGTGACTTAATCGGCTATTTGGACAAATATAGCGGTCGAATCACAGGCTTTATAGTCGAAGAGAACGTATTCCAAGAGTTCTTTTCTAAGACATTACAAGAGACGTGTAGAAACATGGGCTTGTATGTAAACTGGATAAGCGCTAGAAGTAGCACAGGTGATTCAAAACCGTTGCGTATCCGAAGTTTAGCACCAAAGATACAACAAGGCTATTTAAAATTTAATCAAGGACAAACAGTCCTAATACAACAATTGAAAAACTTTCCAAAAGACCATGATGATGGTCCTGACGCACTAGAACGATGTATCAATCAAATGATTAATACAAAGTCTAGTGTTTTTTTTACGAGTACAGCAGTTAAGAAACAAGATATGTTTAATCAAATGATAAGGGGGTGGAGAAGATAAACGTATTCAAGCGAATGTATCTATGGGCGACATCGTTCGTAAAACGTGATACAGTACAATCCATTCCTCTAGGGTACTTTGGCAGTGGTAGCGGTACAAGATATTTCACTACAGCTATGAAACGCAGTTTATCGTTCGATGAACTCAGAGCCTTATCCAAAACTCCACTTGCTAGAAGTGCAATCAACCAAATTCGAGAGGGTATCTTAAATCTACCGTATGAAATCGTATCAGTAGATGGCAAGGTACATAAAAAAGAGATAGAACTTGTAAGAAATATTATACAGAATCCGAACTGTATCGATGACTATGAACAGTTTATCGGTAAGCTAATCGATGACTTGTTAGTCTTAGACCAAGCAACTTTTGAAAAGAAATTAGTTAAGAATAATCCACAGCCGTTACACTTGTTTACTATCGACTCAAAAACAATCGAACTAGTAGAAAACTGGAGTGGAAATCCAAAAGAATATCGATATGCACAGGCACTAGAGACAGGTCAGAAAGCATTCTATACAGGTGAAAAAGTCGCAATGATTCAACGTACGAATTTTACATACGATGATTTTGGACATTCGCCAATGCAGACAGCATACAATCATATTCGTTATCTAGTGGACATCCAAGAGTATGCAAGCGAAATCACTGGCAACGGTATGCCTAAGTACTTATTAGTCATGAGTGAAGCCGTAGGTCAAGAAGAGTTAGATAGATTAAGAGCATACATCGAGAACTCTTTACAAGGGTCTACTACTCTAGGCGTTATTTCGGGGAAAGACGTTCAGTCGGTACAAACGAGTCCTATCGGAGATGAAGCTACATGCTTATCGTGGCAGAAAATGTTAATCCAAATCATTGCAACGGCGTTTAACATTCCACCAGAAAAACTAGGTAGTGCAATATCAAACGATAGAAGTACTACAGCAGAAAAAGATAGCGACATGCTAGAGTACACTATCAAACCGTGGTCTAAGGTAATCGAACGTGCGATTAACAAACACGTGATTGATACGTTGGGATTATCTAACAAGATTGAGTTTAGATACATTTATACACCGACAGCTAGTCAACAGACAGCGACAGTAGACCGTGTGAAAAAGCTAGTCGATAGCGACATGATAACTTTCAATGAAGCACGATTGTTACTCAGCGGTGTTGTATCTATCGAGTTGCCGCCAATCGAACAAGGTGACTTGAGATTGTCAGAATATAAAAACGAATTGGCAACAAGTCTAGCGGTAACACAACAGCAAGCACAGATTGACTCCACTACAGAAAATGTAGTTGATGATAAATCTTTAGAGAAAGGAGAGAAAAGCGATGAGCAAGAAACAGACGATAACCCTACAGGCTAGTGGAAATGATTTTACAGTCAAAACTGAAAGCCACTCTAATAAGATGAAATTCACGGCTACAGTTATGTATTTAGACCAATACAGTGACGGCGTACCAGATGGAAGTGTATGGGAAAAAATTCTGTTAGAAAAGTCAGAATGTGAGAAATCACTAGAAACAATGAATCTTATGGGTATTAATTGCGTGTGGGATGAGTGGGGAAAAGCAAATTGGCAATTTGATGGTCATGACCCTAGAAACAAAATAGGTGTTGTTGAAAATACATACATCGAGGGAAATGAACTCAAGATAGACGGAATTATTTATAAGCGAGACTTTTCAGACATTTCTCAATTCATTAGGAACACAATGGAATCTATGGGATTTTCTATTGAGGCGTCATTTAACGATTGGGAGGAAACTGAAGAGGGCTTAATCATCCGTGATGTCGAATTTACGGGTGTTAGTATGTTATTTAAAAATTGTGCTGCCTACAGTGATACATATATTGAAACACTTAGTGCAAGCAAGAAAGATAAGGAGATTATGACACAAGAAGAACGCAATACTTTTATGGAAGAAGTAACAAACTCTATTATGGCAAAAATTAATGAAGTACAAGAACAAGAAAAACAAGCAAGTGAGTTAGAAGCACTCAAAGCACAAATCGAAACATTGCAAGCCAGCAACAAAGCCTTAGAAGAGGAAAACAACAGCTTAAAAGCTAATGCGAAAACAGTTGAAGCAAAATCCAAAGAAGAACCTTCTAAAGAAAAAGAAGAAGAACCTAAAGAGGATGTAAAAGCTAGTACAGTAACAAGTGACTTAAAAACTAAAGCAAAATTTGTAGAAGCGTCAAATGTTAAGTATGACAATTATGGCGCAATGATTAATGCATTCATTAAATCTATTAACGGTTAATTACAGGAGAATAAAACAATGGCAGTAAAAAATACAAGATTCGTAAATGCTGGAACAGTAGCAGATTATAACCAAGGTCACTATGTCGAGTTACCTAAATTCCAAGAAGGTATGTTGGATTTGGTTGACCGTCGAGTGACAATTTTAAACCGTATCCAACCAGTACCAGCGACAGGACACCCTACACGTTATTGGGAACAAACTAAATTTGCTAAAAATGCAAAATTTGTGAATCCACGTAACGGTGGTACAAATGGAAACTATGGTGTAGATACACTTGATGAAGATTATGGACGTGTTGAAAAGTCCGCAATGTTGAAAGCCTTGACATCTGAAATTAAGTTTACATTATTCGATTCTGAACTTGTAAAACAACAAGGCGTTATGGAAGCATTACTTGACAAAGACATGAAAGATATGATTGTTGACTTACGCCGTACGCAAAATAATTCCATTTGGAACGGTGCAGCTACAGATTTAAACTCTAATGATTCCGCAGAATATGTTGGTTTAAAAACGCAAATCAAAAAAGAACGTCAAGTTGCTAAACCTGTAAAATTGAATGAAGCATTGACCCCTGACATGCAATATGTAGCAGATGAAATCATCTCTCAAATTGCGTTACAAGAATCTGACTTAGATTTTGACGCATATCCTACAGCATTGTATGCCAATCCACAAACGATTGATTATATCATTAAATCCGAAGCTAAACGTGAAAACCGTCAAATCTGTAGTCCAGATGAGCGTGCAGAATTAGGTGTTGGCTTTAAAGTGTACACTATCCGCACATCTCAAGGTGACTTGCCTTTAATTTCTGACCCTTTTATTAAGTTAGAAGATGGTACTGGTGGTAAGAAAAAACATACTGTATACGCAGTCAATGAAAAACTTATTGAACGTCACTACTTGACTTCATCCGAGCCACGTATCTTTAAAATGGGTTTAAACAAAACTTTAGTGGATGACTATGTAGCGGTTCAATTCGATACAATTATTGCTAAAGGTGCAGAAGCTGGCGCACACTTCAAAGTATCCTTTGAACTTTAATCAGCGGTATAGACAGAGGGTGAGTAATCACCCTCTTTTAATTTGAGGTATATATGGAAAAAGTAAAAGCTAAATTAAAAAACAAGCACGTTACAACATTGTCTTTTGCAAATGTTGCTTTTGACGTTGTTGATGGAATGGTTGAGATTCCAGCTAAGTATATTACAGATGAGTTTAAACATCTTTTTGAAGAAGTCCTTGAGAAAGAAGCAAAAGCAGAAACTGTAGAGGAAACAAAAGAGGAATCCACAGAAGAACCAAAAGAAGAAGCTAAGGGCAAAAAGAAAGAAAAGGAGTAGTCAATGGCACAGTCGATGTATTTGACAGAAAATGAGATGATTGCCTATTGTGAAGCAGTACCAGTTACCGTGAGTCAAGTTCGATTCGCTTCATCTATGATTGACGCATACATCGGACTAGTTGACGGAAAATCAAAGTTTGGAGTTCATGTAGGCACAGAAACCGTAAGGTTTAATCGTAAGGGTATCGGGAGAATCAAGCGAAGTCCTATCATAGGAATTACTAAAGCAATAGTCAGCGGAAGTGGTCACTTCGGAATGACAGAATTTGAAATAGATAGTCGATTGCTTTCTTACGATGAACTAGGGTATGTATACGCACCGAATGTATCGGGTTGCTTTAATTCTGTTATAAGCGGTGTAACAACACCTAAAGAGATTACAATTCACTATCTATACGGATATGAAGAAATACCAGAGCCTATTAAGGTGGCGTGTGCAATGATTGCGATGAATATAGCACAAAGCGCAACATTCTTAAATCTTGACTCCATGACTACACTTGACGCACGATTCTCTTTATCAGACCCTAGTGTAATTACTAGCGAGATTAGACGGTTATTATCGGGGTACAGGCTATGAGTGTACGTATCGGAAGTAAGTTTAGTGCAACAGCTATGTTCGCAAGATATAGAACTATATGTCACTGTGAGAATAAAGATGATGAATTTATCATGTTTACACGTATCGGACGTGGCACAAAACGATTCCTTATTAATAATGTGTTGTGGGGGTTAATGGATACAGATTCTGCATTTGATGTGGGAGATGTTATTACAGACGATAACGGTACAATGTATTTCCTAGTGGCAAAAACAAACTCAATGCAGGGTGACAAAGGAGAGTTCTATAAAACAAATTGTACGATAGATATTGTAGACGTCAAAAAGAATTATAACGAATATGGTGAACAGCTAGACAATAGCGAGATAACACGATATAAAGACTATCCAGTAGTTTATGAGGATGTATCAGCACATATGCACCTATTCGATTATGGACTTTTGCCAACAACAACAAGGCGGTTCATCGTACCGAGTTGTACTGTAGTCGATGTAGGCGACAGAATAGTTCTTAATGGCGAAAACAGCCGTGTTGATAGTATCAATAAGTCAGACTTTCAACCGTTCTTATACCTACAGTGTTCAAAAGACAACAGGGTGTAGTCTATGAATATGGTAGAGATTGAATCTATTGTAAAACAGTACGTTGAGGTACTCAATCAACGAATATCTCAAAAGTGGGCGGAAGTAGACCAGGGAATTTTTACAGAACGAAATATATCGGTAAATTATTTAAGCGACAGTGAATCTATAGAGGTAAAACTTGAGTATGGTGGCATGGGTGCATTTATCATAGAATACGGCAGTGGTTCAGCTATGGTAACACATACAGCAGATACACTAGGTAGCTATGGCAACCCAGCATATTCGCACTATATCGGAAGTGAAACATTTAATACTGATAGGCTATCAAAGGGAAATGCATTCTTAGGGCGTGAACAAGGTGGTACAGTATATACTCCTACAGGTGCAAGGTATCAATCAACAGGTCGGATGAAAGGTATCAATTTAGAAAAACATAGTAATCCATACAAACCACAGCTACCTATGCACATTATTGAAACAGAAATTATCCATTGGAAAGACGAATTAGGGCAAGCATTGGATAAGGCAATCAAAGAATCTATAGAGATAAGTATTCTAGGTGCATTCATGGGGGATATATGAAACACAGTGTTGAATTAAAAAGCGAACTATTTCTACTGTTTAAACAAGATAAAGCAATTAGAGAACTCTTAGGAATCACAGCTTTATCAACGGTAGAGGAAATCAATAAGAAAATCAAAAGAGTGTTGGGTAGTGATGATTTAGTTGATGAAACAACACCTTTGTTTTTTGTTTACGCATTTATTCCAAGTGTAAGTAACACAAAGAATTATAAAGTCAATCAGTTTACACTTGAGTTTAGAATATACGGTAGATTACAAAGTAAAATAGATAAGCTGTATTTAGCAATCAAAGATTGTTTATATCAAAATTATGAAGATATGACTATTTTCTCCGAGGGAAGTATATCAACGGGGAATCAAAATTTATATGCATATATGTTTAGAACAAGACCTCTAGTAAGGTCATAAGGAGCAACAAATGGCAGAAGCAAAAGGTAAGAAATTCGTACTTAACGGTGTAGGTGAAGCAGTCATGACACGTGTTGTGGATGGCAAATATGAAACAATCACCCTAGGTACATTACAAGACATGAAATTGTCTTTCAGCGCGAGTGAAGAGGATGTATTTGGTGGAGACTCCCCTGTACCAATCTATATCATTCCTAAAGAACAAAAAGTAAACGTATCCTTTACGGAAGCGCAATTCAATCTTGATTACTTAGGTGTGACGAATGGTGCTAAGTTATCCAAAGGTGGAGAATTGATTTTTTCCGTAGCACCAAAACTTGTAAGCGGTCAAACGTACAATATCGAGGGCAAAACAACAGTCATTCCTAAAACAGTACGAGTGACTATTTCTGATGATTTAAGTGGTGCAATCAACGCACAATCTTTAAAATTGAAAACAGACGGTGAACCATCTACAGGCGAGTTTACTATTACAAGTGCTGGTGCAGTCAAGTTTGGTGATACACTAGATAACAAATATGTTACGATTAGTGGAATGTACACATCTACAGACGCACGTACAGCAACAGTAACAACAGCGAGCGTACCGCAATATGTTGAGTTGCGTCACGTATCTCATCCTGTAGAAATGGGTGATGGTACAAAAGTTCGCATTCATACTGTAATCTACAAAGCACGAGCAACAGGTAAACTTGACATTGACCATAAACGTCAAGCAGCACATGCGCCACAGTTAGAATTTTCTGTAGTATACGATACTACACGTACTGACGGTGCAATTATGCAAATGGCACAAGAAATCATTGCAGTTTAATACGGAAGGGGGTGGGCGGAAGTCTACCCCCTTATTTTTATTATAAAGAGAGGTCAAACTTATGACAGATAACGATACACTAATACCGCAAGAGATATACGTGGGAATTGACGGGAAAGAATACCGAATATACCCTATGAAATTAAAAGACTATCCACGAGTAGATAGATTGTTTTCAAAAATAGATGACATGTATTTGTTCTTAAATCTACCTACTATTAGAGAAGATAAAGACGGTAATCCAATGCTTAATGACAATGGAAAACCAATGCTTAACTTTACAGCTTACAATGCAATGTGTGAACTGTTTGAATTAGCACTACATATTGATAGAAAGCGTGTAATGGAAATTGTAGATGTATCCAATGGAGTTGAGATATTGGATAAATTTAGAGGAATTAGTGGTTTAAAAAAAAAGATACAGACAGACCTAGCGAAGCAGACAGTGGGTTTAATCATGTAATAGCAAGCCTTGTTCAGCATACGAGCGAAACACGTCAATCAATCATGGAGTATACAATTCCACAGCTAGAAGCATTATCCATAGCACTGGCGGAGAACAACGAAATGGATGACGATAAGAAAGAAAAATCGAAAGAAAAACCGTTTAATGATAACGATTCGATGAGTGGCGTTGACGCAATCAACGGTTTAAAAGCTATGGGGATGATTTAAGGAGAGATATATGGCAGGAGATAACATTAAGTATTCTGTATCGGTCGCAACAGGTGGTGCAAAGAAAAATGTAGACGACCTTATTGCAAGTATTGGGAACTTATACAAAGCTATTGACACAATACAGAAAAAAGGCGGTAAACTTTTAAGTATAGATGCAGACAGTAGTTCTATTGACACCCTAACCAACAAGATTGCAAAAATGCAAGAAGAGATTAATGCTGTTAACGGTGTATTTAAAGAAACACTAGCTGTAAAACAAGAATTAGGCAAAAAGCTGAATGGTGAGTTCAATAAGGAAATAAAAGAATTAGCAGATGACTCTACTAAGGCTGCCAAAGAAATTGCGAAAATTAAGGATGAAATTAACAAAACACAGCAAGACGGAGTTGGCAGTAAAAACAACGGTCACTTACCAAGAACAAAAGATAGTTACGAGGTACTTGATAGAGCAAGACGATTAGGTGAGTTACGAAAAGCCATGGAAGAAAACTATAACGAAAATTATGGGAAAAACATGGACTTGTACAGAAGTAAGGCAAAAGCTATCAGTAGCGAGTTTACTAAGGTAAAACAAGAAATTCGAGAAATTGAATCTTATACAAAAGAAGCCTTTTCGTGGACAAAATTGTGGGAAGAAACAACAAAAGACATTTCCGCTCGATTAGCATGGTTTACTACTAGGGGGATTGCATGGTTCGGTCTTAGTCAGATAACTAGTGCAATAGGTGCTGTGAGAGACATCGAGGTAGGGATGGCAAGTTTTTCACAGGTAATGGCACATGGGGAGCAAAACGTCAACTTATTCAAGAAAGCACTAGCAGATATTACACCAGAGGATTTGTCCAAAGGCTTAAATACATCGGTTGAAAACGGTGAGCACTTTGTCGAAACATTACACAAAATGCAAGACGCACTGATTGATTTGTCCGTTAAGTATGGGGCAACAAGCCAAGAAGCTATTGAATCAGCAACGTTGTGGGGTCGAGCATATAAAGACAACGAAACAGTCTTAACGTTAACTCAACAAGCGACTAAGCTAGCTATAGCGGATAACTTTAGTATTGTACAGTCGAATAAAGCCTTAGAATCTTCTATCATGCAATGGGGATACCACATTCAAAACGCCGCTCAAGCACAGGCGGTATCTAACATGATGATTGATTCGTGGACAGCTTTGTCACACAACTACACTGTTAGTGCTAACACATTGGTAGAAGCCAACAGGCGTATGGCGCAGTCAGCCAAAGAAGTGGGAGTCTCATTCCATTCAGCACAAGCATTAATATCCGTCATGGCACGTAAAACAATGGCAGAAGGTGGAGAGATTGGTAACGCCTTGAAATCTATCTTTGGTTCGATTCATTCTGATAAAGCCATCGGTGAGTTAGAACGAATTGGCGTTCAAGTTTATAAAATCGGTGAGAGTGGTAAGAAAGAGTTTAGAGCTGTAGACGATGTTCTTGTTGATTTGATGATTCATGCACAAACCACGAATGAAAACATGGAAGAATTGCTTAAAGGTATATCGGGCGGTAAATTCCAATGGAATAAAGCTGGTGCAATGCTTGATTTGAAGGAATATCTAACAGCCTTAGAAATCTCTACATCTTCACGTGGATTCGGCGAACAACAGGTTGCTATGCAGTTGGATACGATTGACAAAAAACTTAAATCTATCACTGCACAGCTTGAAAAAATGACTAGCGGACACCATGGGATGGCTACAATTTTTAAAGGGGCTCTTGATATTATTCTTTGGCTATTACAAACTATTGATAAGATTCATCCAGCTGTATCACTGCTTATTCTCACACTACCAGTTAGTGGAAAGATGTTCACTAAACTAGCCGTAGAGGGTCAAGCGGCGCTTACGAAACTATCTAGCAAATTTACAGAGTTGATAACTAAAGTTAGAGCATTTACGTTATCAATGAGAGGTGCTAGTAACGCAACATCTGCAATGGGGGCAACGGCAACAACAAGCGTAGGGGCAGTCGGACGTGCTGTATCAGCGCTTGAAAAGGCACACTGGATTTTAGCAGCTATTGGTGTAGCTTATCAGTTGTATCAATCTTACGTTGGTTCAGCCAACGAAAAAGAAGCGGAGCACATCGATACTTTAAACAAAGAGATTGAGGTTTACGATGAACAGCTTAGACGTATGGAAGAATCCTATCCGTTAATCGAACGAATGACTAACACATACAACAGTCTATCTGAGAAACGCAAGGGATACGTTGAGGGTTCTGCAGAAGAGATTGCCATCACAAAAGAAATGGACAAAGCAAGAAAAATCCTTGTAAATACCGTTGGTGAGGAAGAGGCGGCAATTCTAACCACAGGTCAAGCAACTAGAGATGACATCGAAAAGGTGCAACAAAAGTATAGAGATAAGGAAGATACGATTCGCAAGGCAGAAGCACAGGCAAAAGAACATATCGATGACGCAGCTGCACAAATTAAAAAACATACAAGTGACGTTATTGCATGGATAAACAACGAGGAAACAAAGTGGTGGGATTTAATCTTTGCAATAATGAACTATATGACATGGGCAGAGGCAGCAATGCATATATCAGACAATCTACAGTTGAGTATGGCGAAGTCAAACCTTGCCAAGTTAGAATCAGATAAAGCAAATTATGGTGCAGAATCAGACAGTCTAGCGTCAGATAGTCTACAGTCATTAGGAATAGCAGGCACTGATATTGACACTAAAATCAGTCAAGAAAAGGCAACCATTGCACAATTGGAAGAAAAAGTCAACAGTCGAATGGAGAATTTAAAATCTTCCGCTGTCGCTAAAGAGATGGAGAAAATCAATACAATGAGAGGTGCTATTTCAAGCAGTACTCCAGACTCAACACGTTCAGAAGTACCTACAGGCGGTGACGATGGAAAACACCACGGCGGTGGACATCACAAAGAGGAAGACCCCGAAAAGAAAGAAGCCAAAGCATTAAAAGAGAGATACGAAGCCTACAGAAAGTCTTTAGAGCTTACATCTAAAGACACTGAACAAAAGTACAAAAGAGCATTAGATGATGTATCTGATAAAGAAAAACTGCATGGTGAAACTGTACAATCAATGACAGAAAAACTAGAGATACATCGGAAGCAATACGATAGTCTAAAGAAATCTCTTAACGATTATACATACGCTTATAATACGTATTTAGCTGGCGAATTTACAGATACAGATAAACAAAAGATAAAAGATTCTCTAGGTGTTACTTTGGAAGAGTATTCTAAGCTAACTCCACTTATGAAACAAGAAAAACTGTTACACCTTGAAAAAGAGTCCAACAAAGTATTGTATGAAAAGCTAGATAATATCAATAAGATTTCAGAAGAGATGGATAAACTGAATGACAAAATCAAACGAGACACAACTGAACTAGAGGTAATGAAGCGTAAGATTGAAGATACAGATTATAACAAGAAGAAAGAAATCAACGATACTAAAAAGGCTTTGTCAGATGAGGAAATGAAATACGTTTATGAAAATTCAGAGGATAAACATAAACGTGAGATTCAGTTCTTAGAAACGGAAGTACAGTTAGAACGTGATAAACTTGAGTTGATGAAACAACGTGGTTCAAATTCAGATGAATTATTAAAGCAAGAGTTAGCACTCAAGAAAGTAGAAAATGCTGCCAAAAACTATGCGAAAACATTACAGAAAGACGTTCGACAATCAGCTAGAGATGTATTCAAAGATATTGTCATGGAAAGTAAATCTATCAAAGACGTTTGGAAGAAACTATGGAAAGGCTTAGCAGATGACGCACTGAACGCACTATTTAGAATAGGCGAAGGAGCAACAAGTCCACTAGGTAAGCTATTAAACTTAGGTGGTTTATTTGGCGGTGGTGGCGGGTCTAAATATGCTATGACTACCTTTAGAAGTGGTGGTGCAGGGTGGACTAAATTCTTAGGACATGAAAACGGCGGTATTGTAGATGAGGACGCAATCTATCGTGCTGGTGAACATGGAAAAAAAGAAATGGTAATTCCACTAGATTCTAATTCGCCAAGAAGTCGAATGTTATTAAAACAAACGGCTAGCCACTTAGGTGTATCTGCAGATGGTCGAGGTGTTCAGCCAGTGTTTAAAAACAAGGATGTAGCAAGCGGTAAAACAGCTAGTCAAATCAGCAGACAAACAAAATCGATGAGTAAGCTAGAATCACTAACAGAAAGCATGGTAAACATTCTGACATTCATGGCGAATAACCAGCAGAATGCAAGCGGTGGTCAAGCTACTATTATGCAACCAGTGATTACTAAACAAACGATGACAGACGCAGAATTTGCAAGAATGTACCAAAAGTTAGGAGCACAGGGTAAATTGAACGGTAGACGATAAATAGAATATGTATAAAAACCGTGGTTGACAAAATCACGGTTTTTTACATTATATGTAGAGGTATTAATATGAACGAAAAGATATACGGATTAATTGGATTACAGTATGGATTTTCTAAAGATAAAAATCATTGTGTTGATTTGTGTAGAAAATTCTATGCGTTACACGATTGGAAAGAAGATTTTAGAGACGGTAAAGATGACCCCGAAACATTAGAAGAATTTAATAAACATCATAAGTTAAGATTACTTAGATATTTACTGAAAAACTTTGACAAGGTTAGAGATACATATGCATTAGAATATGGAGACGTAGTTATTTTTGACGTATTAGGGGATTTACATTGTGGAGTCTTTATCGGTAACGGCGACATTATAGCAATGGAAGTACCATGTGGTGAGGGTAGTCGCAGTGCAGTCTACAAATATAAATTTTGGAAACAGGCGTTCTTATGTGCATTCAGACGTAGAGGTGTAACGAATGATTAAATATAAGATATTTCCATTGCCTTATCGTTTTCAAACGGTAGTAGGCGTATCATTCGCAACAAGAGAGGTAGTCTTTGAAAGCCAAAAGAAACAAGTACAACAGCTATCTATCAATCCTATTGAAGATTGGCAGATTGATGTGGCAGGTGATGCCGATGACTATATTAAATTGGATAAATTCTTTAAAGAAATGGGTGGCAATACGCGCCCGTTTATTTTTTTTGATGAAGCGAATCGTCCACGGTTGGTACGCTTTAGTAGTAATAAACTCACGGTAACAGCTAAGCGTGAGTGGAAACATAATAATGTAACCAATGGCAAAATCGTTGGATTTACAGGCAGTCTTGCTTTAGAGACAGTGATTGATACATTCGATGGAGTAAATCCAAACGATGTATACGGCAGTCGATATAAAGAATGGTGGAAAGTGCAACTAGGAGATAAATACATAGATGATTAATTTACCAGTTAAGATGAAAGAACAGACTGAAAGCGGTAGTGTATTTACTATCGAACTATATGAAGTTTACATGCCTAACACTGTTCTTAGATTTTGTGCGTGTGACGAAAACATAGAATATAACGGTCAGACTTATCTAGCCGTACCAGTCCAACGTGGTGAAATCTCAAAGAATGTTGACTTGACGGCAGATACATGCGAGTTATCCGTATCGAATACTACTGATTATTTCACGCAGTTATTATTCAGTGGAATCAACTTTATTGGGTCTAAAGTTTACATCTATCAGATTTTATACCCCGATGCACTAACAGATGTAAATAATATCCGTTTGTTATTCTATGGCATTGTAGATACTCCAGAGCTAACATCAGACGGTGTATTCAAAGTGCAAGTAACAAATGATATGCCTCTTGCTACAGGTGGTCGGAAAATGCACTTGCCATGCAATGCAACGTTTGGAGATTCTATTTGTGGAATTAAGCCTAAGACGCTCACAGGTAGTATTGTTGAAATAGTAGAAAATACATCTATTCGACTAAGTTCACTACAAGATAGTGCAACAGCATATAAAGATTGGTTGCATGGTATTCTAGTAATTAATGGCGAAGGTAGATATATTACAAACGTAAAATCTAATGGGTGGATAGAGGTTGAATATCCATTTTTACAAAATATTGAGCACGCAAAATTTGAGATGATACAAGGTTGTGATAAAACACAATCAGACTGTAGTCGATATGATAACCGCAGAAGATATAGCGGATTCCCATCCGTACCATATGAATACGAAATTAAAACATAAAGGAGTGAACTAATTGGGTAAACGTAGAGGTGGCAAAAGCAAGGTTGGCAAGTTTATATCCCTAGGTCTTGCCATTGCAGGTGCATTCGCTCCACAGATTTTTGGACTTGCGAAAGTAGCAAATGGTGCATTCAAGGCAGCACTATATGGCTTATCTTTGGGGTCTACTATTGGTTCAGTATTCGATAAGCCTAAAGACTTCGGAACAACAACGCAAGGTGCTTTTGACGCCAAGATGAACAGGGTAGACGGAACAGCAATGTTACCTATTATCTATGGAACGCAAAAGGCTGGAGGAATGCAGACCTATCACAGAACGAATTATAATGGACGTGTATTGTATAAGCATGTACTAGTATGTGAGGGTGAAATTCAAGGCGTAAGGGGTGTAGCCGTCAACAGTTATCTTTGCCCTTATACAATAGAGAATTATGGAAAGACAAATACTCCACAGGTATTTGGACTAAAGAATACTCTATATGAGGACGCAACTGTGCAAGTAGTTGACGCTGGTAAAGCTATGCGTTCTAGTGTAGGGAAAGCACTAAAAAAAGATGAAGAATCTGCAGATAAAAACAAACCAAAGTTAAGTGACTACGCACGAGGAAAAGAAGGAGTAGGTCACAAATACATTGAGGGAGAATCTAAAGAGCAAGCAATCGAACGATACAACAAAGACTTATCTGCATGGGAATCCAACAGTAGAGCCTATCGAGAAAAACGTAGAAAGTACCTTGAATCCATCAACAAATATAAAGATATGCGAACAGGAAACGATAAAGTTCTTGTATTGTATGCGAACGGCGAGTATGACGCAGTGTTGTTGCAACATCCGTCAGATATGCGAGAGGATAAAGCAAATGAAATGTTTACATCATTTGCTGGTGTATATCAATACATTATTGGCGACAGCGTAGAGAATACAATCAAGGAACATGGTTGGGAATTAGTAAACCCAGTAAATTGCCAAGACGCACCCGAAAAGTTGCAAACAATGGGTGAAACTAGTGCATACAACCGAACGGTCTACTGTTCTTTATCTAGCGACATGATTGCTAGAGATTCGCACTTTACAGTACATCTAGGGGATGAGAATCAATCAGCACCAAACAACTACATGGCAGTCGGTGGTTATCCGTCAATGGCTTATGTAGATGGTAGTATTAAATGGACAGAAGAAGTAGGTAGTGGCAATCCTACTGTAACAATGCTTGTTGACGGTCGAACGTTATATGACCCACGTATTAAAGGTACTAGATTTTCTAAGAATCCAGCTTTAGTACTTATGGACTATATGACAAATCCAGTATATGGTGCAGGGCAGTATATCACTAAAGAAATGTTAGACATGGACTCTTTCATTGATGTTGCTAGCTATTGTGATGAACTAGTATATTATGAAAATCAATTTGGACATGTGGTAAAAGAGCCACGGTATGAGATTGACTTAGTATTACAGGAAAGACGTTCTCACTTAGACAACATCAAAGATATATTGCGTTGTTTTGCTGGATTCATTGTGTTTTCAAACGATAAGATATGCTTGCGTGTGGAACGTAATCAAACTCCAGTGTATCACTTCGACAAAGATAATATCGTTGAGAAAAGTCTTGCGTATAAAGGTGCTGGTATAGACCAGTCGCCTAATAAACTACTGATAACCTATGTAGAGCCAGCGCTAGATTATAACGCAGTACGTGTTATCGTTGAGGATTCAGTCAATCAGTTGCCACCACCAATTGGTAGAGGTCGAGCGGTAGAACAAGAGATACAGCTAGCGGGAGTCGCAAGACAATCTCAAGCACTTAGACTAGGGAAAATCTACAGAGATATTATTCGTCTTTGTCCTATCACGGTGACTTTTAAAACAGGTGCTATGGCAATGCATTTAGAGCCGGGTGACATTATCACAATTACTAAAACATTCATTGATGAAAATGGCGTAGAACAAAACATCTTTGATAGATTCCAATGTAGAATCATTGAGATTCGTGAGGAGCACGGCACATATGAAATCACAGCACGACAATACAATCCGTCAATCTATGATGACAAACACGGCGCAACATTGAAACCATTAGATGTATTAGCATACAATAAGCCTGTTAAATTAACTCCGACAGACGTTGAGAGAGTACCATATGCTCAAGCAGATGTACGGTTCGTGCAATCTACAGTTGGAGTAGGACGTTATGATTTGATAATCTCATGGCAAATACCAGACGGCAATTATGCTAAAGGTAGACTATCGTATAAAGCTAAAGATGTTAATACTGAATGGGTACTAGCTGGAGACTTTGAAACTGTAGGCACTATCTATAATGTAATGTATGGTAAATCGTATGATATAAAAATCGAAACGGTGGACTCTAAAGGCATTGTACATGAAGAAGCAGTCACAAAGATGAGCGACATTCTGATTACCAACAATACGGCACAGCCTAGCAATGTGACTAACTTTAGATTAGAAGCTACAGACAAAATAACAGCAAGTTGGGATTCGCCTAATGACGCAACGCAAGTTATGTACTATGAACTACGTACAGATGATAAAGTCAGCAACGATGGTGATGGCTTGATTACACGTACAGTATCTAACAAAACTGAAATATCACTCAAAGATAGAACAGGTAAGATATATGTATACGTGAGAAATCTCTTAGGAACATATTCTAGTGGATACATTCATTCATATGATTTTCCTAAGTTAGAAGCACCACGGCTTGAAAGTCAAAAAGATATATTAGGCGGTGTATCCTTGCAGTTTAATGTTAAGCCAGCTAAAGCTAAAGAATTGCACATCAAAGTGGGTGACGCATTGTATATTTCACAGACTAATCAGTATAACTTTATGGGTAGTGCTGGAATCTACGATATGACATTTTGTTGGGTAGACTACTTCGGAGAATGTACAGAGAGTGGTAACACTAGGATTACTGTTCAAGCGAATATACCGCAAGCATATCTAACTGAACAGGCGAATGCAATTAAAAGTGTTGAAACAAAAATCAAAGAGATTGAAAGTATTAGAAGTAAAATTGACGGAATTGACGGCAGATTTACTTCATTCGATAGCAAGTTGGGTGCTTTACAGGCGAACTATAATACTACAGCTACATGGGCTACACAAACGCATAAGAGAGTAAATCAAGCAATTGCAGATTTATCTAAAATAGATAATAAGATAGCGACAGCTATCACTAGCAAAACGGGTGAAATCTCAAGCAAGGTTGTTCAGCTAGAGGGGTTAATTAATCAAAAAGTAGAAGATGTTAAAAGTGGAGTATCTACTCAAATCAGTCAATTGAGTGATACCGTCAATACATCGGTAACGAACAAACTAAAAGGACTGGAATCACATCTAACCCAAACGGACAATGCTATTACAAGAGCAATTGCAGATAGTAAAAGTTACACTAACTCACAAGTAACACAATTATCAAATGCTATTGACAGTAAAGTCGCAAATGCTAACAGCGGTCTAAGCACTAGAATTACACAATTAGAGGGTAGTATCGATTCAAAAGTAGCCAATGCGAATCAAAACATTAGTTCACAAATCACACAGCTAACCAATAACATAGACTTAAAGGTGCAAAACGGGATTAATTCTCTCAGTGGAGATACTCTTGTTAGTCGTATTAATTTATCATCAAGTGGTACACGGATTGACGGCAAGCTACTACACGTAACAGGTCAAGCATTATTTGATGATAACATCATAACAAGCAAAATGTTGCAAGCCAAGGCGGTAACGGCAGATAAAATCAAAGTAGATACCCTTAGCGCTATTAGTGCGAATGTTGGGGAACTAAAAGGTGGAACAATCATAGGAACTACTCTAAAGAATGAAAACGGTACGTTTAGTGTATCGGCGACTGGTGATATATCGGGGGCAAAAATCAACGGCAGTACTATTACAGGTACAACGATACAAAACGCCAGTGGCACATTTAGTGTATCAAGCGAGGGTGTAATCAAAGGGGCAACGATAGATGCTCAATCGTTTAGGAAATCGGGATTTGAGATTACGGCAATAAAACAAGAATTATATGTTGTTGCAGATGAAGCGTTGATTCCAGCTCCAGATGGATATAATAGAGAGGATTGTATATATATTCCATTAAGATTGCTGAATCTTAAACAATTGCTTAGTTATAGAAGTTGGGGTCAATCACTTTCGTCAACACAGAGAGATTTAAAAGATAAATTCTATCGAAATTTCAAAGCAATTGATGACATGAGATTTGTCGGCATCGGGAGTGGGATGACTAAAGGGGTTGATAAACAAAAATCCGATGTAATCGAAGATTTAAGGTTTGGAATAGATAAAAATTATAATGTAATTGCCAAAAAGACGACAGAGGAAAATGGACACAATAAAAATGGTAGCTATACTTACTATAACCTTTACTATGGATACATAGAAGTCTTATGCCTTGCATTTAAGAAATAACAAGGAGAATAAACTATGCATTATATATTCGATAGCACAGGCTCTTGCGTTATCACCTCTCAATCACCAATCGAACCAATCGAGGGATACACTCACGTGGAAAGCACAGAAGTATATAACCCATGGGAAATACGGCTAGTGGATGGTGCAATCGTCAAGCAAGAGCCAAAAGAAGAGCCGCCAAATACTCATACAGAAGAATCTACAGATAAGCAAGATGAACCCGCAGAAGTAATTACACCTACGGTAGAGGAACTTGCGAAAAGTGTAGCTGGTCTGTATGGTATATTGGCAGAAATAGCGCCTAAAGAGGAGTCCGAAGAAGATACAGCGGATGAATCTACAGGTAAAGAAACAAAAGAAAGCGAGGGTTAATATGAGTAAAATTCACGCAGTTTATGATTATGTAAAAGGAGTTTACAAGATGAAAGTACAAGAGTTTATGATTCCAATCTATGGATACTTAGTATCTACAGGTGCTTATGCACTCACAAAGGCAGACCGTAAAGAGAGTCAAAAAGTAATTCCAAAGGCTTATATCGAAGCTGTAGCAACATGGATAGCTAAAAAGATGGAAGAGCGTCATAAAGAGGATGACTAAAGCAAGTATATAGTTTTTAGGGTGTATAAAAACTTTTTAGAAAAATTTTAAACAAAAGTGTTGACTTTAAAGAAATAACATGCTAATATGTAACCATAAGGAACAAACCTTAGAAATTAAATCTTGAGATGTCATCCAAAGTGGAAAGACAGAAAGGAGAATCAGCATGAATCTTAAATATTGGAAATATCGTAGTGGTTTTATAATACATACCAATCTTTAGAAATAATCAGAAAGAGAGGTAACATGAAGCGAACAATCCATACGTCAACAAAACTTGACGAATATATCGAACAGATGAAGCAACAGGGCAAATCACCCTCTACCGTAGTCAATGAACTGTTCGATGAGTACGTCAAAATGAAAAACAAAGAAATAATAGCTAGGAGTGGTAATCAGTAGATTATCACTCTTTTTGTTATGCGTTAAAGGGGGATACAGTGGAATTACTAACAATGGTATCGCTCGTAGTAACAGTAGTTGCAGCAGTAGGCGGCATGATTATTACAGCTTTTAAAGTTGCAATCATTTCCCCTTTATCTAAGGAGATTAGTCAAGCGACAAAGGCGAACGAGAATACTAACAAACTAATCGAAAACATCTCAAATGAACTCACAAAGATTAGGGAACATCAAACAGTGCAAGAACTAAAGATTGCAACACTTGAAACTCACATCGAGTATCTCAGAAACAAGGGGGCAGATAGAATGTTGGGAACAACAGGGGGTCTTTAGAATGAATCGTATAGTAAAAATCAAAGATGATATGACACCTATCAGACATGACTTTAGGATTTATAAAGGTGAAGATTCAGTCATGAAGATACGCGTACCAGTAGAATATACTTTAGGCGACAATCTAAAAGCATATCTTAGACGGAATGAACGCAGTGATAAGGTGCTTGCGAAAATGACATTAGCACCACGCAAGGAAGTAGAATCTATCGTTTTAAATTCATACAAAGATAGAAAGCTAAGTGAGGATAATCCGAATGAAGTAGTCGAAGTAGATATAGTCAATTCAATAGATGTGCAAGTGGTCGATATGATACTGACCGCAGAAGATTCTAACAAGCTAGTCACTAATATGTATCAAAAGTCATTTCACTATGATGTATTTAGTGGATGTGACTGCATTGCATATGGGGAGATAGATGTTATCGGAGCAGTATCTAACCGTGAGGAGTATAACGATTTAGATAACGTTGCTGATACATCAAACAGAGAGTTTACAGATTTTTTAGTACTTTATAAATTGGAGAGAGGTAACTAATTATGACACTAGTAGAGAGAATTACAGAAGTAGTAAAAGCAATCGGAGCAGATATTAAATCTTTAAAAGGACGTGTGTTAACACTTGAAAATAAACCAGCAAGTACAGGCGGAGTAGATGAATCTCAAATACAATCCAAAGTAAATGCTAAGGTGGAAGAATCTATCAATACACTCAAAGGTGAACTTGCGACACTAGTCACTCCGACTATTACAGCAGAAATTAATAAAGTGGTTGACGGTGCGCCAGAGACATTCAATACGCTAAAAGAAATTGCAGATTATATCGAGCAAGATAAAACTGGTGCAAGTGCAATGACTACATCTATTAATAATCGATTACGTTTTGATGAACAGCAGTCTCTAACAGAAGCGCAACAAACAAACGTACTTAACTCTTTGGGATTAACAGATACAGATTTAGTGGCAGCATACACAACAGCAGTAAACGGTTAGGAGGTTGTTATGACTTTGATTCAAAGAATAATTGAACTAGCCAAAGCAATCGGAAATGATATTAAGACCCTAAAATCTAGGGTCTTAACTCTTGAAACAAAGCAGAATGGAACGCAAGGACAAACAACGGAAAAGAAGTATGTATATCGAACACCAAAAGGGGCATCATGGCTGAATGGTAACAGCTACATCCAGTTGACACGCATTGGCAATTTAGTGGTTGCTGGGGCAGACGGAGATAGTTATGCTACTATCTCAATTACTCCACCTACAGACTCCAATTTTAATAAGTTGCCAAAACGTGAATCTACTGTTGATGGTAAAGGCGGAACATGGCTACAAATACAAAAGCCAAATAACAGTGGTGGTTTTCAAAGCAACTTCATTATCCCAGAGGGATTCGCTCCTGTTAAGTCAACATATGGAATGATAGTAAACGACAATGGTATACCAGTAGCAACTGTCATGTTCGGTGACAAGGCGAATCAACGCTTGATACGTATTCATTTTGATGGGATGGGTAGTGAGGCAAGAGGAAAGTTCCCTACTAGATTATTGCGATTAGGTACCTGCTCGTGGATAACAGAAGATGACCAGCCAACAAAAGAGTTCAACAACAACGATGGAATACTACAGATTCAAACCGTTAATAAATAACATAACGATACCAATCGACAGAAAGGAGAGCGGTCAGTATAAATACAATAGTGAATCAACTCAAAGATTATTACAAGCGACTGAAAGAAGCACACGTTTCTATACAGTCGCTTGTATTCGTTAAGATAGTTATACTTATCAGCTTTCTACCTATTGGAATTTATCTATCAGCATGGCTATACACCGTATATGCAATGCATGTGGGAATTAACGTCACGTTTCTAATCTCACTGTTAAGCGAACTAAGGCAATTTGTATCCGTGATATTTTCTACACAGACAGTCACAGGAATACTTGCCTATGGTGTAGCCTTAATAGATAAAGACCATGATGGAGAATCAGATGAATTAAAAAACAGAGTAGATACTAAATCTAGCGAACAGTTTATAGGACGGTGATATATTGAGAGAGATAACTTTACAAGAATTACAAACACTAGCAATTAACGCTAGAGGACAAATCAGCAAGATTTATATTCATTGGACAGCAGGTCACTATGGACAGGCTTTTGATGACTATCATATCAACATTGATAAAGACGGCAAGATGTACACTGATATGGACAGTCTAACAGATTACAAGCCACATACATGGCGAAGAAATACAGGTGCAGTTGGAATCTCTTTGATGTGTGCATACGGTGCAACAAGCATAAACAATCTAGGAGATGAACCGCCAACGGAAACACAATTAGATAAAGTCGCAGAAGTGATAGCCGTATTGTGTGTAGACATTGGATTACTTTGCGACATTTACCACGTGTTGACACATGCAGAGGCAGCAGAAAACATGGATGGGTGGTTTGCACATGAACCATACGGATACTATCATAATTGTGAACGTTGGGATTTACTAGTAGTTAGAGCTGGAGATTCTCCGTTTAGTGGTGGAGAATGGATACGTAATAAAGCAAAAGAATATGCCTTATCGTGGGGAAGTACGATTTAAAAGGCGAACAGCAGAGGATTATATGAATGAACATATTAGATACATCAAAGAACAGATTACAACACATAAGATTTCTTTTATCGTTTTCACTATTAGCTTTCTTGCCTTGTTTGTCGCAGTCGGTTTACTCTTCTACAGTGTATCAGATAACAGAGAGTCAATTGACGGCACTAGACATGAACTTACAGACGCTAGAAACGAATATCGACAGGCTATCGGTGATGTACAACGAATCGAAAACAGACTTAAAGATAGTGAAGCTAGAAGCCGAGAAATCGAGGTTAGAAGCCTTGAGATTGAAAAACATAGCCGAGAAATTATCCAGCGACTTGAGTCAGTCGAGGAGCGAAACAGAGAGGTTGAACGCCTCCTTAAAGAAAGCCGACAGCTTGCTACAGAAAGCCGAGGAATCATTAAAGAGGTTAGAGAAACAACTGGCAAATAAACAAAGAGAAACTAATCTTTGGAAAACAGTCGCATTAGGAGCAACAATAGCACTTATCGTGACGAGATAAACTTAGGGGTATATCCAACAGGGTATACCCCTCTTTTTTGTTTTTCAGAAATAAAATTACAATAATGTTGACTTTTTAGAATATTGGTTATATGATAAGTGTGTAAAGTATAACTTTTCGGAATATTTTGAAAGGCGGTGAGATATGGAGACAAAAGAAACGTATACTGTTAAGGATATTTCTAAGTATTTAAACGTCACGGAACAGACGATTAGAAAGAAAATCAAAGATTTAGAAAAAGATGGTGTTTTCTACTTAGGGAAAGACTGTAGTGGCAAAATCATACTGACTAAACTTGACGTATCGTTACTATTGGCGAAGTATTATAAAAGTGTGTATAATAAATTCTGTAAAGAGTGTGGTATCACGGAAAGGAGTACTATCGTGATTCCATCTAAAAAGGGAACAATACAACGATTAGTTCGCAGTAACGGTCAAGAAGTATTTTACATTAGAAATTTACCAATTGGATTTGATTCTAGCGGTAAAGAGATTATGTATAAAGGTCCTAAGTTTACGTCAAGAGAGTTGGCAGAACAGAAAAGAAACGAGGTGATTCAACAAAGAGTATTCAACGCACAGAATACACAAAACGATACACAAAAAGATGAAACGTACTACAGAATTGCTAACATGAGATTTGTAGATTTTTGTAGAGAGTATATAGAAAAGAAAGACGTGCGAGAATCTACAATGTTTGTATACAACAAAACATTAAATGTGTTGGAAAAATATATCGGAAACATGCTTATCAAAGATATATCAGCAAGGTCAATCAGCTTAGCAATCGAACCAATAGATGTAATGGTGGGGCATGTAAAGACTATATTAAAAAATACACTAGATAAGCTATACAGGCTAGACGTGATTGACAAATCTGTAATAGATAAAATTACATATCCTAATCCAAAATTTAAGCCACAAAAGAAAATAGCACTTACTGAAGAGCAAGTACGTATTATCTTAAAAAACTCAAGATATACAAGACATGAACTACTAACACATCTTTTGTTTAAAACTGGAATGAGAATATCAGAAGCATTAGCACTTACATGGGAAGATGTTGAAATTAAACAAGAATTTATTTTAATTCACGTTACAAAAACAATATCAAAAGATGTTTACGGAAATTCAACAAATATTCAGCCACCAAAGACTAAAAGCGGGTACAGGGATGTGTTCGTATTTGACGATAAATTGATAGAATTGTTTAATAAGCAAAAATCAAAATCAAAAGGAGATATTATCTTTAGTGGCAGGTGTGGTGGGCGCATAGGGTATCAAACAATACTGAAACAATTTAAAAATTATGGTGACTTACTAGGGATTACTTTGTCCCCACACGTAGCAAGACACACATATATATCTATTGCTTTATCGAAAGGTGTTGATTTGTACTCTTTAGTCGAACAAGTAGGTCATTCAAACCCCGACATGATTTTAAAAGTTTATGGAAAGCGTGTTTTGGATAAACATAATGTATTTTCAATGTTTAGTGTAATATAATACAAGATACACAAATAATACACAAAATCATATAAAATTGTTTATAAGCATTGATTCTATTGGATTTTAAAGTAATTAAGTAATTTAATAATTAAAGTAAAAAAATATATCGAAAGTCTTGAATATATGGATTTAATTCGATATAATAATGGTAGGTATTATAAGGAAGGCAGATATTAAGTTATGGATACATCTGTAAAATCAAATAAAATGAAACTCTATGGGTTTAACAATTTAACAAAAACCTTGAGTTTTAATATTTATGATATTTGTTATACGCGTACAGAAGAAGAAAAACGCCAATATATTGAATACATTGACGAAGTTTACAATGCACAGCGCCTGACTGATATTTTAACAGAGGTTTCACATATTATCGGAGCCAATGTGCTGAATGTGGCTAAGCAAGACTATGATCCACAAGGGGCAAGTGTAACCATTCTGATTTCGGAAGAACCTGTTGACAAAGTAGATAAAGATGATGTGGTAATGCATCTCGATAAATCTCACTTGACGGTTCATACCTACCCTGAAAGTCATCCAGACAATGGAGTAAGTACATTCCGTGCAGATATCGACGTGTCCACATGTGGTCAAATTTCTCCACTTAATGCATTGAACTATCTTATCGATAGCTTTGATTCCGATATCATTAGCCTAGATTACAGAGTGCGTGGATTCACTCGCGATATTCATGGTAAAAAATTATTTATGGATCATCGCATGAATTCCATTCAAAATTACATTAACTCTAAAACTCGTAATCTCTACAATATGATCGATGTGAATGTGTATCAAGAAAATATTTTCCATACCAAAATGATGCTGAAAGAGTACGACATTAATAATTATTTGTTTGGTATTACCGAAGAAGATTTGACGCTGAAAGAGCGTAAACAAATTAACCAACAACTCAAACAAGAGATGGCGGAAATATTCTACGGTAGAAACTTACCATCATTGAAAATCTAGGAGGTTTTCCCATGGACGTAAAACAAGAGGCAATTGAAAAACGCTTGGAACTTAAAGGTTTCTTGCAAACTGGAACAAAATATGAATTAAAAGATGCTCATGACTTAACAGTGGCATACACTCCAGGTGTAGCTGAGCCATGCCTTCACATCAAAGAAGATGAAGACAAATCCTTCGACTTAACATGTCGTTCTAATATGGTAGCCGTTGTATCTGACGGTACTCGCGTATTAGGCTTAGGTGATATCGGGGCAGCGGCAGCGATTCCAGTAATGGAAGGTAAATCCTTGCTATTCAAACGTTTTGGTAATGTAGATTGCATTCCTTTGGTGATCGATACAAAAGATCCAGACGTGTTGATCAACACTGTGAAATTAGTACAAAAAAACTTCGCTGGCATTAACTTAGAAGATATCTCTTCCCCTAAATGCTACGAAATCGAAAATCGCTTGAAAAAAGAGTTGGAAATCCCTGTGTTCCATGATGATCAACATGGTACAGCTATCGCTTGCTTAGCAGGCGTAAAAGCAGCGCTTCGCTTTGTAAAAAAAGATTTATCTAAAGTAAAAATCGTTGTAAATGGTGCTGGTGCAGCGGGTGCTAATATTGCTCGTCTATTATACTTAGCAGGCGCTCGTGACATTACATTAATGGTAAGCTCCGGTGTATTGAACAAAGATTACAAACGTCTTGATTCTTTACAAGCTGAGTTGATCAAAACATTAGGTCAAGAAACAAAAACAGGCAACTTAGCAGAGATTGCAAAAGGTGCTGACGTATTGTTGGGTGTATCTGCAGCAGGTGCTTTCACAAAAGAAATTTTAGAAAGCTTAGCTGATGATGCTATTGTATTTGCTATGGCAAACCCTAACCCAGAAGTAATGTACGATGATGCGAAAGCAGCAGGTGTACGTGTTATGGGTACAGGCCGTAGCGATGCGCCGAACCAAATTAACAATGTAAATGTATTCCCTGGTATTTTCCGTGGAGCCATCGACGTACAAGCACGTGAGATTAATGATGAAATGAAATTGGCAGCCGCTGAGGCGCTAGCAGCTCTTGTAACTGATGAAGAATTAGCAGAAGACTACGTAGTAGCCAATGCATTCGATAAACGTGTTCCATTGGCAGTAGCAAAAGCAGTTGCTGAAACGGCAATCAAAACTGGTGTAGCTCGTAAAACAGAAGTTCCTTACTAAGAGTAGGGCTTGTATATAGTATAGAGGTAGGTTGAGTGTTAATTCGACCTACCTCTATCTTTTTTTTATGAATGGGTTGTGAAAAACATCACCTAACAAAAAATTAGAAAACCTAAAAAATATTTAGAAAAAGTATTGAATTATGAATATGACAGTGCTATAATAAGGGCATACCTAATAAATTGTTAGATAGCCTAAAAAATAGTTAGGAGACAATTATGAAATTAGAACAATTAAAGGTAATTGCGCATGGTATTGCGACACAATTTGGAGCTTCATGTGAAGTGTTAATTCACGACGTGCAAATAGAAACATTAGAGAGTTCTATTGTGTATATTGAGCATGGAGATATTTCTAACCGAAATGTAGGTGATGGCGCCTCGCATGCAGTACTAGATGCGATACGAAATGACGATGGTCAGTGTCAGGGTAAACAAGCTTATCTCACACGAACCAAAGATGGAAGAGTTCTCCGATCGACGACGATGTATATACGTGATGATAATGATAAATTACAGTATTTATTGTGTATTAACTATGATATTACTGATTTTATTACATTACAAAACTCGTTAGATCGAATTATTACATCCAGTAATCGCGCATGGGAAACAAAAGGTGAACGAATTGTTACATCTGTTAGCGATTTGTTGAGCGATATGTTATCTCAAGCTGAAAAAGTAGTAGGGCGGCCAGCACATTTGATGAATAAAAATGAGCGCCTGGAAGCAATACGATATTTATATTGTCAAGGCGCTTTTTTGATTTCAAAAGCATCTGACAAAATTTCAGAGTATTTTAATGTTTCCAAATTTACATTATATAACGACCTAAATCAAGTGAAAGAAGAGGAGGAGTTACATGGAACGGATTCAATGGGTGAAAAATAATATGCCTGGGTCTGAAGATCTAAATACGCATATTATGAGTGTACAAGCAAGTGAAGGTGTGCGTGAATTTCATAAAAGTTTCCCACAATATGAAGAAACACCATTAACTGAATTACCACGTATGGCAGAGCATTTAGGATTGAACAGATTGTTCATTAAAGATGAATCCTACCGCTTTGGATTAAATGCTTTCAAAGTATTGGGTGGATCCTATGCGATTGCTAAATTCGTGGCACAAGAATTAGGTAAAGAAGTATCCGAGTTACCATACTCTGTATTAACATCTAAAGAATTGCGTGATGAATTTGGTCAAGCTACATTCTTCACAGCAACAGATGGTAATCACGGTCGTGGCGTAGCTTGGGCAGCGAATAAATTGGGCCAAAAATCTGTAGTATTTATGCCAAAAGGTTCTACAGAAACTCGTAAACAAAATATTGCAGCAGAAGGTGCAACAGTTACGATTGAAGAAATGAACTACGATGATTGCGTACGCTTAGCTACAGCAGAATCTAAAAAAGTAAACCACGGCGTTGTTATTCAAGATACAGCATGGGATGGCTATGAAGAAATTCCAGCATGGATTATGCAAGGCTATGGCACAATGGCATTAGAAGCTACTGAACAACTAGAAAAAGCAGGCGTAGACGTACCAACACATGTTATCGTTCAAGCTGGCGTTGGTTCCTTAGCAGGTGCTGTGACTGGTTATGTAGTAAACCGCTATAAAGATGCTCCTGTAAAACCCAAAATTGTTGTTGTAGAAGCATCTGCAGCAGACTGCTTATACAAAGGTGCTAAAGCAGGCGATGGAGACTTACGCATTGTTGGCGGTGATTTACAAACTATCATGGCAGGGTTAGCTTGCGGTGAACCAAATACAATCTCTTGGGACATCTTAAAAAATCATGTGGACGTATTCGTATCTGCTCCAGACTGGGTAGCATCTTTAGGTATGCGCATGAGTGCAGCTCCTATTAAAGGCGATGCAAGTATTACATCTGGTGAATCTGGTGCCGTACCATTTGGTTTAGTAGCAGCGGCTATGACAATGGATGAATATAAAGATTTACGTGAAGACTTAGGTTTTACAAAAGACTCCAAAGTTCTTTGTTTCTCCACAGAAGGGGATACAGATCCAACACGTTATCAAGAAATCGTATGGCAAGGAAAATTTTAATATAACCAAGTAGTCATATACAGTTAACATTAACTTTTAAGTATATGTGTGTTTAAGGAGGAAATGGTAATGGATTTACAAGCAGTAAAAAAAGCAGCAGAAGCTTATGGACCAGCGATGACAAAATTTTTAAGAGAAATCGTCGCATTCCCTGGTGAAAGTGCAGAAGAAGAACAACACGTTCGCCGCATTGAAAAAGAAATGAAAGACTTAGGATTCGATGAAGTAGAAGTAGATCCTATGGGTAACATTCTTGGCTATATGGGAACTGGTAAAACATTGATTGCTTTTGACGGACATATTGATACAGTAGGTATCGGCAACCGTGATAACTGGAACTTTGATCCATATGAGGGATTTGAAAGCGATACTGAAATCGGTGGCCGTGGCGTATCTGACCAATTAGGTGGTATCGTATCCGCAGTATACGGTGCAAAAATCATGAAAGACTTAGGTTTATTGAATGATAAATATCGTGTATTAGTAGTTGGTACAGTACAAGAAGAAGATTGCGACGGATTGTGCTGGGAATATATTATTAAAGAGCGTGGCATTCGTCCAGAATTCGTAGTATCCACAGAACCAACTGATGGCGGTATCTATCGTGGTCAACGTGGCCGTATGGAAATTCGTATCGATGTAGAAGGCGTATCTTGCCATGGTTCTGCACCAGATCGTGGTGACAATGCAATCTACAAAATGGCTGACATTTTACAAGATGTTCGTGCATTAAATGCAAATAACTCTACTGAAAGCACTCGCGTTAAAGGTTTGGAAAAAATGTTGGATCCAAAATTCAACCCTGACCATTATGAAGAAGCTCGTTTCTTGGGCCGTGGTACAGTAACAACTTCCCAAATTTTCTATACTTCTCCAAGTCGTTGTGCAGTAGCAGACTCTTGCGCAGTATCTCTTGACCGTCGTATGACTGCAGGCGAAACATGGCAAAGCTGCTTAAAAGAAATTGAAGATTTACCAGCTGTAAAAGCGCATGGTGCAAAAGTATCTATGTACGAATATGCTCGTCCATCCTGGACTGGTTTAACATATCCGATCGAATGTTACTTCCCAACATGGGTAATTCCTAAAGATCATAAAGTAACAAAAGCGTTAGAAGAATCTTACATCTCCTTATACGGTACAGAACGTATTGGTGCAGAAGTTACATTGGCAGAACGTAAAGCTCGCCCATTAACTGATAAATGGACATTCTCCACAAATGGCGTATCCATCATGGGACGTAATGGTATCCCTTGCATCGGTTTCGGTCCTGGCGCAGAAGCACAAGCACATGCTCCTAACGAAATCACATGGAAACAAGACCTTGTAACATGTGCAGCAGTATATGCAATCTTACCTACAAACTATTGCAAATAATAGTTTACATTTTATAAAGCTATAAATTATTAATGAGGTGCAAAAATGGCAGATTTCAAAAAATGTGTAGACGCATTAGCTAAGTTAGACACAAAAAACATGTACAACAACGATTTCTTCTTGACTTGGGAAAAAACAGACGACGAATTACAAGCTGTTTGGGCTGTAGCTGATGCATTACGTGCATTACGTGAGCGCAATATCTCTACAAAAGTATTCGACAGTGGTCTTGGTATCTCCTTATTCCGTGATAACTCCACTCGTACTCGTTTCTCCTTCGCATCTGCTTGTAACTTATTAGGTTTAGAAGTACAAGACTTAGATGAAGGAAAATCTCAAATCGCTCATGGCGAAACTGTACGTGAAACAGCTAACATGATCTCCTTCATGGCTGACATCATCGGTATCCGTGATGATATGTACATCGGTAAAGGTAATGCGTACATGCATGCAGTAGCTGATGCAGTAGAAGAAGGCCATAAAGACGGCGTATTAGAACAACGTCCTACATTGGTAAACTTACAATGCGATATTGACCATCCAACACAATTGATGGCTGATACTGCACATCTTATCAATGAATTTGGCGGACTTGAAAACTTAAAAGGTAAAAAAGTGGCTATGACTTGGGCATACTCCCCATCCTATGGTAAACCTCTTTCCGTACCACAAGGTGCTATCGGTTTATTCACTCGTTTAGGCATGGAAGTAGTATTAGCGCATCCAGAAGGATACGAAGTAATGCCAGAAGTTGAAGAAGTTGCTAAAAAACAAGCACAAGCTAGTGGCGGATCTTTCAAACGTACAAACGACATGAAAGAAGCTTTCAAAGATGCTGATATCGTATATCCTAAATCCTGGGCACCTTTCGCAGCAATGGAAGAAAGAACTGACCTATATGGTAAAGGCGATACTGCAGGTATCAAAGAATTAGAAGGGCGTTTGTTAGAACAAAATGCACAACATAAAGATTGGGCTTGCACAGAAGATATGATGAGTCTTACAAAAGACGGTAAAGCATTATATTTACATTGCTTACCAGCTGATATCACTGGTGTAAGCTGTGAAGAAGGCGAAGTTGACGCATCCGTATTTGATCGTTATCGTGTACCTCTTTACAAAGAAGCAAGCTATAAACCATATGTAATTGCTGCTATGATTTTATTAAGCAAATTTGAAAATCCAGTAGAATTATTGAAAGAGCTAGAAGAAAAGGGAACAGAAAGAGTTCTCCGCTAAGAGCAAAGGGGCTGTCTGTTCAGACAGTCCCTTATTTTAATCCCTACAAAGTAGTTAGGAATATATACACCATAGAGAGGTACCCTATGAAAAAACGTGTTGTTATCGCTTTAGGGGGCAATGCCCTAGGTAATACATTACCAGAACAAATGATTGCAGTAAAAGAAACTTCAAAAGCAATCGTAGATTTAATCGAAGCAGATTGTGATGTTATCGTTACCCATGGTAACGGTCCTCAAATCGGTATGATTAATAATGCTATGGCTGCATTAACAAGAGAGGTCTCTACTCAGCCTAACACACCATTATCTGTATGCGTAGCCATGAGCCAAGCGTATATTGGATATGATTTACAAAATGCATTGCGGGAAGAATTGTTAAATCGAGGAATTAATGATTTGCCTGTGATGACAATGGTTACACAAGTTCGTGTAGATGCAGATGATCCAGCTTTCTTAGACCCTACAAAACCAATTGGTCATTTTATGACGAAAGAAGAAGCCGTACATGCAGTGAATCAATATGATTACGTAGTGAAAGAAGACGCAGGTCGTGGCTATCGTCGTGTAGTAGCATCACCAGCGCCAAAAGAAATCATTGAGTTAGGTGCAATTAAAGGATTGATCGGAAAAGAACTTATCATCGCTTGCGGTGGCGGCGGTATTCCTGTAGTTCGTGAAGGCAATCACTTAACAGGTGCCTCTGCAGTTATCGATAAAGACTGGACTAGTAGCTTATTAGCGCAAGAAGTGGATGCTGATGTATTGATTATCTTAACAGCTATTGAAAAAGCAGCGATTAACTATGGTAAAGAAAACCAACAATGGTTAGAGCACATTACTGTAGAAGAAGCAGAAAAACACATCAAAAATGGTGAATTTGCAGCAGGTTCTATGAAACCAAAAATGGAAGCAGCAGTGGCATTTGCTAAATCGAAACCAGGTAGAAAAGCTATTATTACCCAATTAGAAAAATCTCGAGAAGGTATAGAAGGAAAAACAGGTACACACATCGAATTATAACAATAGCATTTCAAATACATACAGTGTTTCATAGAAAGGAGCCTATCTATGATTTTACTAGGAAAAGGAACTGTCGTTACACGTAATCCATTACAACCTATTATTGAAGATGGTGGGGTATTAATGGATGGTACTAAAATTGTAGCGGTAGACTCATACGAAACATTGCGCAAACAATATCCAAAAGCATATAGAGTGAATGCTCATGGACGCTTGATTATGCCTGGTTTTGTAAATGCTCATCATCATATTTATTCTGCCTTAGCCCGTGGATTATATATCCCTGGTAATAACCCAACAAATTTTAAAGAAATTTTAGATGGATTGTGGTTCTACTTAGATAAACATCTTGCGAAAGAAGATGTGTGGGCAAGCGCGATTGTGACTTATATGGCATGTATCGAAAATGGTGTGACTTCCATATTCGACCATCATGCAAGTTATGGAGAAACAGAAGGTAGTTTATCTGTTATCAGTGAAGTGGCTCAAGACTTCGGTGTTCGTTCTTGCTTATGTTACGAAGTAAGCGATCGAAATGGACAAGAAGAAATGGAGAAGGCGGTAGCAGAAAATGTACGTTTTGGTAAAGAAGCAAAGGAAAACCCTGAAACGATTGCCGCTATGATGGGCTTACATGCGTCTTTCACATTGAGTAAAGATACATTAGCCTATGTACGTGAACAAAACGTAGACAATTTGGGGTACCATATCCATGTAGCAGAAGGCACGACAGATCAAGAAGATAGCCAAGAAAAATATGGCATGCGTGCAGTACATCGCTTACATGAAGATGGTATTCTAGGACCGAAAACAATTGCTGGACATTGTATCCATGTAGATGACAGTGAAGTAAAAGTGTTAGCAGAAACAGGCACGATGGTAGCTCATAATCCAGAAAGTAACATGGGTAATGCAGTAGGAGCACCGAATGTATTAAAACTTATGGAAGCAGGTATTCCAGTAGGTCTTGGTACAGATGGTTATACTAGCGATATGTTAGAGTCCTACAAAGTAGCAAATTGCTTAGTAAAACATAACATGCAACATCCAAATGTTGGTTGGACTGAAATTCCTAATATGTTATTCAATACTAACCCGGCAATGATTGAAAAATTCTTCCCTGTAAAAGTTGGTACCTTAACACCGGGGGCAGAAGCGGATGTAATTGTTTTAGACTATATTCCTAGAACAGATTTACATGCTGATAATATCAATGGTCATTTACTATTTGGCCTCAATGGTCTCAATGTAATTACAACGATTTCAGGTGGTAAGGTACGTATGCTAGATCGTCAACTATGTGGCATGAATAAAGAAGAATTGCTACGAGAAGTACGACAAATTTCCCATCGTTTATGGAAACGATTAGTCCCATAATACACTTTCAGTAAGGAGTGAATACTATGAGCGATATCATGTATCCGGTAAGTTTCGGACATTTAATGAACCATATTTTAACAGAATATGCTACACACAATCGAGTATATAATGTGGAGCGCATGCACACAACAGGTACGGATCAACGGTTATCCTTATTTGGTCGTAACCTAGAAAATCCATTAGGTCCTGCAGCAGGTCCACATACTCAATTAGCTCAAAACTTAGTAGCGGCCTATGTGGGCGGTTCCCGATTCTTGGAATTAAAAACAGTACAAATTATGTTCGGTGAAGAATTGGGTATCCCAAGACCATGTATTTATTCAAAAGATGAAGCATACAACGTGGAATGGTCCTCTGAGTACCATTGCCATGCAGCTGCTGATGAATACATTAAAGCATGGTTTGCTATTAAATTAATTAGTAAAGAATGGGGCATCGGTGATCCAGATGGATTCATCTTTATCATGAGTGTTGGCTATAACTTAGCAGGCATTCAAAGTAAAGATGTAGATTCCTATATGGAAAGCTTACGTGCAGCACGTACAAAACCAGTTTGGAAAGAATGCGAAGAATGGGCATTAGCTAATGTACATCAATTTAAACATGTAACAGAAGAGTACATTCGCAATATTGATGACAATATTTGTCAAGGTATTACATTATCTACCATGCACGGCTGTCCTGCAGGCGAAATTGAATCGATTTGTACATACCTACTGAAAGAAAAACATCTAAATCTATATCTAAAATGTAACCCAACATTATTGGGATATGATCGTGTAAGAGAATTATTAGATCAAGCCGAGTTTGGATATATTGATTTTGATGCACATCAATTTGAAGTAGACTTATCTTTCAAAGAAGCAGTGCCAATGATTGAACGATTATTGACGATTGCAGAAGAAGAAGGTTTAGTATTTGGTGTGAAATTGACAAATACATTCCCTGTTTCTATTCACGAAAAAGAATTACCAGGTGAGCAAATGTATATGTCTGGTAAATCCTTATTACCATTATCTATCGGAGTGGCTCAATTATTGAGTGAAACATTTGGGGAACGCTTACCAATGTCTTATAGTGGTGGTGCAGATGCAAAAAATATCGCAGCTTTATTCCGCACAGGTATTTGGCCAATTACCGTATGTACAACATTATTACAAGGGTTAGGTTACAACCAGTTGGATAACTTGGCTAAATTAGTAGAAGCAGAAGATTACGATACTGCGAAGGTGATTAAACCAACAGAAATTAAAGCTTTTGCTGAGGCAATGGGAACAGCGCCTACATACAAAAAATCTGCAGCGGCTAAGAAAAAACGCGAAGAACAACCCGGTTTCCCAACAGCTCATGATAAAAATCATGAATGCCGTGTTGTATGTGGTACTTGCGTACGTGTTTGTCCAAATAGAACGAATGAATGCATTACTGTAGACGGTAAAAAATTGATCATTCACATTGATGAGTCTTGTAATGAATGTGGTAACTGTGCTTGTCATTGCGTACAACCATGCTTCCCATATAAAGATAAATTGACATACTTCATCGATGAAGAACGCTTATTAGCAAGCGATAATGATGGCTTTTATATTCAAGGTAAAGAATGCGGATATCGCTTCCAAGGCGCTACAGGTCGCACAGCGATTGATGCCTTACCAGAGGTGTTGAAAGGAGTAGTGGAAGCGTTCATTAAAGAACTTCCATATTATATCTATGATACTCATTGAACAAGGATATCTTGTACTCCCAACGGGAGTCATGCAAGGGACGATAGCAATTGAAAATGATAAGATTGTAGAGGTTGCCCCTCATATTGAGGCGAAACCGGGAGATGTACGAATCGATGCAAAAGGGCGTTATGTATTGCCTGGGGGAATTGATACACATACCCATTTTGAAATGACCAATGCATTTGCCACTACGGCAGATGATTTTGACAGTGGTACAAAGGCTGCTATTATGGGGGGAACCACGACGATTATCAATTTTGCATCGCCTTTTGAAGAATCTTTGTTAGAAGGTTTGCGACGCGATAAGAAACGGGCGGAAGGACGTTGCTCTTGTGATTATAAATTTCATATGGAAATTTTGAATATGAATGAGCAAGTAGCAGAAGAAATTCCTAAGGTCGTAGAAGAAGGCGTCGCATCCTTCAAAGTATATATGGCCTATAGCTTTAGTATTGATGATCGGTCAATTTACGAAGCAATCAAAGCAATTGCCCCAACCGGTGCGTTGGTGGCAGCCCACTGCGAGAATGGAGCGATGATTGCAGCTAAGGTACAGGAAATGAGAGCGGAAGGAGATACGGAAGCAAAGTATCATCCACTTTCAAAACCAGATACCATAGAAGCAGAAGCAATGCATCGTTTCATTCGACTAGGGGAATTAGCAGATTATCCAGTACATATTGTACATGTGAGTTCTGCAGCAGGATTAGATGTGATTGAGGAACGCAGAAAAAATGGGGCAAAAGTAACCTGTGAAACCTGCCCTCAATACTTATTATTGACAGATGAATTGTATAATCAGCCGGATGGAAAAGGATTGCGATATATCTTAAGTCCACCTCTTAGAAAACAAAGAGATGTGGAGATTCTGCAAGCGGCAGTAGAGCGCGGAGTTTTCCAAACATTATGTACGGATCATTGCAATTATACATTAGCGCAAAAAGCGCAGGGTCTTGGTGACTTTACGAAAACGCCAGGTGGATTGCCAGGTGTAGAAGAGCGGATGATTCTAATGTGGGATATGTTTGTTCATAGTGGACGAATTGATCCTGTAGAATATATGAAATTAACTAGCGAAACACCAGCTAAGTTATATGGATTATATCCAAAAAAAGGAACGTTACAGGTAGGAAGTGATGCGGATATTGTGATACTTTCACCGGATGTAACAGAATGTATGACTTCGGATAAAACTCATAGTCGGTCAGATTATACACCTTATGAGGGAATGACTGTACATGGTCGAATAGATGATGTGTTTTTACGTGGGCACCATGTGGTGCAAGATAGAAAATTAGTGGAAGCCTATAAAGGGGAATTCCAACAATAATCGGAGGGAGGTCTCTGTATGTACCGATTTCAAGTTAACGGTATTTGGCGTGAGGTGGAAGAAGATAAGCGACTAATGGATTATCTTCGCGATGACCTACGCTTAACCGGAACAAAGGACGGTTGTAGTGCAGGTGCTTGTGGGGCTTGTACGATTCTCATTGATGGGAAGAAGGTAAAAGCTTGTATAGGTAAAGTTTCGCAAATGGAAGGCAAATCAATTATTACTATTGAAGGCCTTACAGAGCGTGAAAAAGAAGTATATGTATATGCTTTTGCAGAATGTGGAGCTGTACAATGTGGTTTCTGTATTCCAGGTATGATTATTAGTGCAAAGGCATTATTAGATACTACACTAGAGCCTACAAGAGCAGATGTTCAAAAAGCTTTATTGGGCAATATTTGTCGTTGTACAGGATATGTAAAAATTGAAGATGCTATTTTATTAGCAGCTCGTATGTTTAAAGAGAATGTACCTGTTCCTAAAAATGATGCAGACGGTACGGTAGGATCTCGGTTGCATCGTGTTGATGCGATGGAGAAAGCATTGGGTACAGGTTTATATGTAGATGATATGGTAGTGGATGGCATGATTTATGCAAAAGCTATTCGCTCTAAATATCCAAGGGCTCGTGTAGATGCAATTCATATTGAAGAAGCTTTGGCACATCCTCAATGTGTGACAGTACTAACAGCGAAAGATGTACCTTTTAATAAAACAGGTCATATTGTTCCAGATTGGGACGTAATGATTGCAGAAGGGGATATCACTCGCTATGTAGGCGATGCCATTGCAGTAGTTGCAGTAAAAGAAAAAAAATATTTACAAGAAGTATGTAATCTAGTGACTGTAGACTATACAGAATTGACACCTGTAGTCACTCCAGAAGAGGCTTTAGCAGAAGGGGCGCCTCAATTACATCCGAATGGTAATATTTTGTCTCATCAATCATTAAGTCGTGGTAATGCAGATGAAGCAATTGCCAATGCGGCGCATGTAGTTACTCGTCATTATTCTACACCACAAACGGACCATGCATTTATGGAACCAGAATGTGCTATTGCAGTGAAAACTGAAGACGGAGTTCAACTCTATACAGGCAGTCAAAGTATATATGATGATCAACGTGAAGTGGCTCGTATGTTGGAGTTGGATGTGTCCAAAGTAAAAGTCCACAGCATGCTAGTAGGTGGTGGCTTTGGTGGTAAAGAAGATATGAGTGTGCAACATCATGCAGCACTTGTAGCTTGGAAAACGGGACTTCCAACGAAAGTACAGTTAACTCGACAAGAAAGTTTAGAAGTACATACAAAACGCCATGCCATGGAAATGGATATTACTACCGCTTGTGATGCAGAAGGTAAATTAGTAGCCACAAAAGTAAAAATTGTTTCCAATTGCGGAGCTTATGCATCCTTAGGTGGCCCGGTATTGCAACGGGCAGGTACACACTCTAGCGGTCCATATAATTTTGAAAACTTCTCGATGGATGGTATTTGTGTATATACGAATACAGTACCTGGCGGTGCATTCCGTGGGTTTGGTGTAACACAAACGATTTTTGGGCAAGAAGTGAACATTGATTTACTAGCTAAAGAAGTAGGTATGGATCCTTGGGAATTCCGCTATAAAAACGCAGTACGACCTGGTGATTACTTACCAAATGGACAATTATGTACTCCAGATACAGGTATTGTAGAATGTTTGGAAGCCGTTAAAGATTCGTATTATGCCAGTGATCGTACAGGGCTTGCCATTTGTATGAAAAATAGTGGTGTTGGTGTAGGTTTGCCAGATACAGGACGCGTTATCCTAGAGGTTCGTGACGGTAAAGTTCGTATTCGTACATCCGCAGCATGTATTGGTCAAGGTGTAGGTACAGTAGCGGCACAAATTGTGGTAGAAGCTACGAAACTTTTACCAGAACAAATTGTAGTAGAAGCACCAGATACAGAACGGACACCAAACTCTGGTACAACTACAGCATCTCGACAAACGGTATTTACAGGGGAAGCAACACGTAGAGCTGCTGAAAAATTAGCAGAATTATTGAAAACTCAAACGTTAGCAGATCTTGAAGGTAAAGAAATATACGAAGAGTTCCTAGGGGTTACGGATCCATTCGATTCGGATAAAAAACATCCTAAGAGCCATGTGGCTTATGGGTATGGAGCTTGCGTAGCTACGATTGGAGATGATAACAAAGTAAGTGAAATTCATGTGGCCTATGATGTAGGACGAGTGGTGAACCCTCAATCTTGTGAAGGCCAAGTTGAAGGTGGCACAATCATGGGGATGGGCTATGGTGTAACAGAAGACTTCAAATACAATGAAGGTAAAGTAGTTACAAAATATGGCACATTAGGCTTGTTGAGAGCTACGCAACGCCCAGAAATCAAATGTACATTCATAGAAAAAGGTACGCCAGACCAATATGCATATGGTGCTAAAGGTATTGGGGAAATTAGTAGTATTCCAATTGCTCCAGCTATTGCGAATGCATATAATCGTTTGGACGGTATGGAACGTTGTTCTTTACCACTTGAGAAAACTGGATATCGAAAATAATCAGTAAGGGAGAGAGTGTACTAAGTCTATGAGGGAGATGTTGTAACAAGCACGGAAGTGCTTGTTACAGCGTAAGATGATGTCGAATATTCAAAACATGATATAAGCATAAGACTAGTATATTCTATTAAGTAATATGAGGTGATTCATATGGCACATCAAATTCAGGGAGTTAATCATGTAGATGGAATGTTACCCATTCCTAAATTGTTTGCCTACGGCTTACAACACGTATTAGCCATGTATGCTGGAGCAGTAGCGGTTCCAATTATTATAGCTCAAGCTATGCACTTATCAGGAGCGCAATTGATTCAATTAATTAATGCAGACTTATTTACTTGTGGGATCGCTACATTGATCCAAACATTAGGATTTTGGAAAATAGGTGCAAAAATCCCGTTGATTCAAGGGATTACATTTGCCGCAGTATCCCCTATGATTTTAATTGGTCAGGAACATGGGATGACAAGTATTTATGGGGCCGTTATTGTAGCAGGGATAGTTACATTCTTGATTTCCCATCTATTTAGTCGTTTAATCCGCTTTTTTCCACCTGTAGTAACAGGTACCATTATTACAATAATTGGTATTACATTAATGCCAGTATCCGTTCGTTGGGTAGGGGGAGGTAATCCTAGTTCTCCTGATTTTGCGAACCCTGTCAATTTATTTCTGGCTATCTTAACATTGGTTATCGTGGTAGCTGTGTATCGATTTGGTAAAGGCTTCTGGAGTAATGTAGCCGTATTAGTAGGGTTAGTAGTAGGAACATTAGTGTCCATGGCTCTTGGCGTAGCCCATTTAGGAGCTGTTGGTGAAGCTGAATGGTTTGCAGTAGTGACACCACTTGCTTTTGGTTGGCCAACCTTTGAATTTTCATCCATAATTTCTATGGTCATTGTTATGTTAGTTGTTATGACAGAAACAACTGGCGACTGTATTGCTATCGGTGAAATTGTAGAAAAACCAATTGGTAAGAAAGAATTAGCAGCTTGTTTACGAGCAGACGGCTTTGCAACTATGATTGGTGGCTTACTAAATAGCTTCCCTCATACTGCATTTGCACAAAACGTTGGTCTTGTAGCAGTAACCAATGTAAAAAGTCGCTTTGTAGTGGCAGCATCTGGTGTTATCTTGGTGTTATTAGGCTTATTCCCTAAAATGGCGGCTGTGGTAGCAAGTATTCCTAATCCTGTATTAGGTGGTGCTGGCGTGGCTATGTTTGGTATGATTATCGCTAGTGGTATTCGTTCTTTGTCTAAAGTACAATTTGATGGTACTTACAACCTTATGATTGTAGCAATCAGTATTGGCGTGAGTATGATTCCTTTGGCAGTTCCAACATTCTATGATCATTTCCCTGAATGGCTAAAAATTGTTCTTCATAGTGGTATTACATTTGGTAGCTTAATGGCAGTGGCATTAAATGTATTATTAAATGGCTATGGTTGTGAAACACATGTAGCACAAGTAACACGTCGTGAAAAAGCAATTGCTCGCTTAGATAAGTGGAAAGCAGAGCGTAAAATTCGCAGAAAACAATCTATTTAATCACAATATTATATATGGCTAGAGTTAGGTTACATATATAAGTGCTTTCTTTATACAGAAAGTAGCAGGAAAATAGGTAAGCACCAATTATATGTATAATTGGTGCTTACTTTGTTTTTTAATATATGGTATTCTAGTTATAAGAGTTGTGTAGTCTGTAACAGATCCAAGCTATTTAATATAGTATCCACTTCATCAGCTGTGTTGTGGTAGCCAAAGGAAAAGCGAACGGTTCCTCTAGGATAGGTTCCTAGTACTTGATGGGCTGTAGGAGCACAGTGCAACCCAACTCTAGTAATAATATGATAGGTTTCTTCTAAATTGTGTGCCAGTTCTGCTGGGTCACAATGATTAGGAGAAATTGAAATGACGGCTGTCCGGTTATGAATGTTGGGCATACCATGAATGGTATACTTTGGTAGTTCTTGTAATCCACATATGAATTGTTTGGTCAAAGACAATTCGTGTTGGTAAATGCTATCGATACCTACTGTATTGAGATAGGACAAACTAGCATGAAGACCGAGGATGCCTGGAATGTTGGGCGTACCAGGTTCAAAGCGGTCGGGAAAGGTAGTGGGAATCTCTACAGTATGAGAGAAACTACCAGTGCCGCCAGTTAGTAGAGGGTGTATTTGATGAGCCACATCTTTGGTAAGAAGAAAGCCACCGACCCCTTGAGGCCCCAATAATCCTTTATGACCGGTAAAGCACAGGATATCAATGTTCATGTCTTTCATATGGATCGGTAAGATACCAGCAGATTGGGCAGCATCTACGATACACAATAGATTGTGCTCTTTACAGAATGCACCGATTTCAGCAATGGGTTGAATGGTACCACACACATTAGATACATGAGTCACTAGAATGGCCTTTGTAGTAGGTAAGAGGAGTGATTCTAAGGTGGAGGTAATCATTTCCCCTTGAGGTGTGCTTGGAATGGTGGAGTAAGATACACCTTTCATAGATAATTGGTGGAGCGGACGCATGACGGCGTTATGCTCTAAGCTGGAAATTAGGAGGTGATCACCGGCAGAAAAAAGACCTTGTAAGACCATATTTAGACTAGTTGTTACATTGGGAGTAAAGATGACGTATTTTGGACTAGGTCCACCTAATAGTTGTTGTAACTGTTGACGTGTTTCTAAGAGCAAGCGTTCTACTTGGTATGCATCCTCGTTAGAGGAGCGATGGACAGAGGCTCCGTTATAGGAAATGTAATCATACATAGCCTGCGCTACAGTGGGCGCTTTTGGAAAAGAGGTACTGCTATTATCTGTATAGATGGATTTCATAAGTATAACTCCTTTTAATATGTATATTATATTTAGTATAAAGTAAGCCATGAAAAATATCAATTTGTAGGGACCAAAGCAAACTAGTCGAAGAGGTAATGTTTAGTAGGAGAGGTACTATGAGTGTAGTCAGTGAAAAGCAAAGAATTATTATTGCTGGATTAATTATTGGCGCTATAGCTAGTTTTTTAGTGTTAGCGGGAAACCCACAAAATATGGGCTTTTGTATTGCTTGTTTCATTCGTGATTCTGTAGGGGGATTGGGTCTGCATAGAGCAGCACCAGTACAATACATTCGTCCAGAGATTATTGGATTAGTGTTAGGAGCCTTTTTATTATCTTGGTTCCGTGGAGAGCGATCTGCTAAAGGTGGTTCGGCTCCAGCAACGCGATTTACCTTAGGATTTTTTACTATGATTGGTTGTCTTATTTTCTTAGGTTGTCCATTCCGTATGATTTTGCGATTAGCTGGTGGTGATTGGAATGCTATTATGGGTCTATTAGGATTTACTGGCGGTATTGCAGTGGGGACCGTATTCTTAAAACGTGGCTATTCCTTGGGTAGAACGTATATCGTATCTAAAATGGATTCTTATATTATGCCCGTAGCACAGGTGATTTTATTAGGTCTTGTGGTGGCAGCGCCAGCGTTCATTTTCTTTACTGAAAAAGGACCAGGTGCCATTCACGCTCCATTGTGGATTTCTTTGGCAGCAGGTTTAGTCGTAGGTGGCTTAGCACAATACAGTCGTCTTTGTATGGTAGGTGGTATCCGAGATATCATTCTATTTAAAGAAACAAAATTAATTCTTGGTTTTATTGCGATTCTTGTAGCAGCGTTCCTAGTGAACATTTCCGTTGGTAACTTCCATCCTGGTTTTGTGAAACAACCAATTGCGCATACAGATGGATTGTGGAACTTCTTGGGTATGGCCTTGGCGGGCTTGTGCTGTACATTAATGGGTGGCTGCCCATTACGTCAATTGATCTTATCCGGTGAAGGTAATTCCGATTCTATGATTACAGTTGTAGGCTTAGCAGCAGGTGCAGCATTTGCACACAATTTTGGCTTGGCAGCCTCAGGTACAGGTGTTCCTGTAGCAGGTCAAATTGCTGTAGGTGTAGGCTTTGTTATCGCCTTAGTAATTGCTGTTAAAAATATGCGTAAATAAGGAAAGCGGGAGGTAAGTATGATTGATGTAAGAGGACTATCTTGTCCAGAACCAGTGATTATGGTACAAAAAGCGATGGCATCAGGTGACAGTCAATATACTGTGCAATCTGACTCTAAAACAGCGGTGGAAAATATTACTCGCTTTGTAGTAGCTCAAGGATACACAATCGTATCTAAAGAGGAGAACAGTGAGTATATTCTCACTATCACAAAATAATATGGAATATGTAGCAACGTTTTATTCTCACTTCGGGGCTATCCAATTTGAACAATTTTGTAAGCAGGCACACATAACTGTACGCTTACAGCCTGTTCCTCGTTGGCTTAGCTCATCATGTGGTACATGTGCAATTTTCCAAGTGGATCGATGCATTGTTGAAGACATTCCTGAAGATATTTTAGAAGATATAGAGCAGGTTGTAGAGAAACAAAAAGAAGGATATAGAGAGATCTATAAAAGTAATTGAACAGCTTGCAAACTATATCTCATATAAAATTGATATTAGGCATACATAAACTAGTCTCGCATAATGATAGATTCATTGGAGTACAAAGTAGTTTGTGTATGCCTATTTTTATTTCCATGATTGTTAGTAAGTTATGATGTATATGGATTATGCATATATGGATGCGTAGTATCTAAGGTAATTCATATGCCAAAATCTTCATATACATGGTACAATAAGGGTATAGAGATGTTGGAGTCAGGAGGTATAAGTATGCTTATGTTTATGCAAGTGCAACAGCCTAAAACAGTAGAAGAGGCGCATGCACTAATGGTGAAGCAAAAGATGGCGCCCATCTTAGCAGGTGGATGTTGGACACGATTGGGAAATCGTAAATGGCCTATGGTGATTGATTTGTCTGAATTGGGTCTTCGTTATATTGAAGAAGAAGACACAGAATATCGCATTGGAGCCATGGCAACACAACGAGATGTAGAGGTGTACGAACCATTTAAAACATTCTGTAGAGGAGTGCTCCCAAAAGCTGTGAAAGATATTTTAGGTGTTCAATTCCGCAGTATGGCTACCATGGGGGGATCGGTAGCAGCGAAATTCGGGTTCTCTGATATTATTCCTGCCTTATTAGCATTACGAGCAGAGGTACGTTTATTTGAAGCGGGCCGCATGCCAATTGAACAATACTTAACCTATGGAACAAGAGATTTATTGCTTGAAATCATTGTACCAAAACAAGAAGTACCAGTGGCGATTGAAGCCTTAAGAAAATCGACTTCAGATTTTCCATATTTAACAGGATCTGCTCGATTAGATGATCAAGGCTATTCCGTATACATTGGTTGTCGTCCGGGCAAACCAGCATTAGCTACAAAAGCTTGCCAGATGATTAATGAAAATGGATTAGGTGCTTTGGATGAAGCGGTAACCTTAATTCAAGAGGAATTATCCTTTCAAAGTAACTCACATGCAGGTGCAGAGTATCGCTTAGAGATGGCAAAAAACATGTTTAAACGATTGGTAAAAGAGGTGGCACAATGGAAATAATGTTACAAGTGAACGGAGTGAAACGAAAAGTTCTCATCGAAACAGATGAAATGTTATTGGAAACATTACGTAACTTAGGCTTTTATAGTGTACGTTGCGGTTGTGATACGACAAACTGCGGTTTATGTACTGTATGGGTAGATGGAGATCCTATGTTATCTTGTGCGTATCCTACTTTTAGAGCCGTAGGCCATGAGATTACTACCTTAGAAGGCGTAGCGGAAGAGGCAGCTCATTTGGCGGATTGCTTGGCAGAAGAAGGGGCTGATCAATGTGGCTACTGTACAACAGGCATGATGATGAGTGCTATTGCCTTGAGCCGTAAATATCCAAATGCTACGGATGAAGAAATTAAAGCTTACCTAAATAATAATTTATGTCGTTGTACAGGTTATGAATCGCATATGCGTGGGATTCGTAAATTTTTAGGAGGCAAAACACTATGAAACACTTAGGAAAAAGTTACAAAAAAACAGACTCCACAACGATTTTGAGTGGTAAAGCAGCCTATACAGAAGATTTTATTCCATCCAATGCACTATGTATTAAGGTGCTTCGTAGTCCTCATGCATTTGCTAAAATTGTAGATATTAATATTGAGGCCGCTTTAAAAGTACCAGGTGTGGAAGCGATTTATACTTACAAAGATGTGCCACAAACTAGATTTACCTTAGCGGGTCAAAGTTATCCAGAACCATCTGCATACGATATGTTGATTTTAGATCAAGTGGTTCGCTATGTGGGGGATGAAGTAGCCTTAGTGGTGGCCGTGGATGAACGGAGCGCATTAAAAGCGATGCCTCTCATTAAAGTAAAATATGAAGTCTATGAACCTGTGTTGGATATGCATACAGCCATCGATCATCCAAGTATTATTCATGCAGAAGATGATCTCCATTATAACTTCCCAGTAGGGGGAGATCCTAAGCGAAATATTGCGTGTTCCTATAGTCATGTAGTGGGTGATTTAGAAGCAGAATTGGCGAAATGTGATTATGTAGTAGAAGAGTCTTACTTTGACCAAGCTACTTTACAATCGGCAATGGAAACCTTTAGAACCTTTGCCACTATTGACCAATTTAATCGCCTTGTTATCACTAGTTCGACACAAGTACCATTCCATATTCGTAGACATGTGGCTCGTGCGTTAGGGATTTCAGCGGCACAAATTCGTGTTATCAAGCCTCGTATTGGCGGAGGTTTTGGCTCTAAACAAACGGGTTGTACAGAAATGTTCCCAGCCTTTGTGACATGGAAATTAAAAAAACCATCCTATATCGTGTACGATCGTCATGAAGCGAATAACTGCTCCACTAGTCGACATGCACGGGATTGGAAGATTCGTGTAGGGGCTACCAAAGATGGTATTATCCAAGTTATTGACATGGTAGCTGTATCCGATGCAGGAGCACATGGTAGCCATGCGTTGACAACTTTCACAGCAGGAGAACATAAATCCTTGCCTCTATATAACAAAACGAAAGCGATTCGTTATGAATCTAATGTGGTGTACACAAACCATATGCCAGGCGGGGCATTTCGTGGGTATGGTGCTACAGAAGCTTTATGGCCGTTGGAGTGTGCTATTACGAAATTGGCGCATACCATGGGTGTGGACGAAATTGAGTTACGCTTGAAAAACTTAATTGGTGTAGGAGAAACTGCACAATCCTTTCATCCAGGAGAAGTGTTGGCATCTGGCTTATTAAAAGAAGCTATCCAAAAAGCGAAAGAAATGTCCAACTGGGACAATCGTCCAAAATCTTGGAAAATAGATGACCGCCATATGGGTGGTTTAGGGGTTGCCCTAGCCTTTCAAGGATCGGGGATTGCCAATATTGATTCTGCCTCTGTAGAAGTACGCATGCTTGATGACGGTACGTATATGTTATTTACGGGATCTACAGATATGGGACAAGGTTCCAATACGGCATTGGCACAAATTGCTTGTGAAACTTTGGGATGTCCAATGGATATGATGGTTGTGTACGAAGCAGATACTGACGTAGTACCATTTGATCCAGGTTCTTATGCATCGAGTACGACCTATGTGACAGGGACTGCTACGAAACTGGCTTGTGACGAATTAAAAGAAAAAATCTTGCAAGAGTTTGGTCGTATTTTGGAAGTGGATCCAAGTACACTTTCCTTCGATGGAGAAAAAGTGTGGACCGAAGACGGTTCTAAAACGATGACGACTAAAGAGCTAGCGCCGAAGCTGGTATCGGGTCCGAAAGGTCATTATCTAAGCGGTATGGCGACATGGGGCAGTCAAACATCTCCGCCTCCTTTCATGGTGGGTATTGCAGAGGTGAAAGTAGACCTTGAAACTGGTAAAGTAACGCCTGAAAACTACTATGCTGTGGTTGATTGTGGTACCGTTGTAAATAGAAATCTAGCCACTGTACAAACAGAAGGCGGCGTAGTACAAGGTATTGGCATGGCATTGTATGAAGAAATTCGCTATTCCTCTCGTGGTGTGTTAGAAACGAATAACTTCATGCACTATAAATTACCAACACGATTAGATATTGGTAATATTCATGTAGATTTTGTGGAATCCTATGAACCAACAGGTGCTTATGGAATTAAATCCATTGGGGAAGTAGTTATCAATACGTCCTGTCCAGCGATTCAAGGGGCGATCTTGAATGCTACAGGTGCTGAGGTAACTACATTGCCAATGATTCCAGAGCGTGTGTATAAGGCATTACAAAATAAATAGGTAGAGCTAACAATAGGAGATTTGAGATGAGTGATAGGCAGTATTGGGAGTCCTTACTAGAACCTGGAATACTTGCTGTCGTAGGGGCTGGTGGTAAAACAACAGTGGTATCTAAATTAGGTGCTGTGGCAACCAGTCTAAAGCGACCCGTAGTGGTAACGACTACAACAAAGATGGGATCGGAACAAGTGGCCCCTTGGAATCCTTATTATGGAGATGATCTAGCACTAGGAGAGGCTTATATTGTAGAGCAAGTGAAACGTGGTCAGATGGGATCTTGGTTCCAAGCGATAGCAGGTCACAAAGTAGTAGGCTTAGAACCGGAATTACTGGACACATTACATGATCATCATCCAGATTGGTCCATTGTCGTTGAGGCAGATGGGGCAAAAACTAAATGGTTGAAAGCCCCGAAGCCTCACGAACCAGTGATACCGGCTAACACGGTGACTACTATTGCAGTAGTCAACATGCAGGTCTTAGGCAAACCACTCACAGAGGACTATGTGCATCGCATAGAAGAAGTGCAGGCTATCACGGGAATTGCACTAGGAGATAGGATAACTCCAGAAGGAGTAGCAAGACTATTAGAACACGAGAATGGTATCTTTCAATATGCTCGTGGAAAACGGATTGTGTTCTGTACAGGATGCGATGCGGTACATCCATCAGTGGTAGATACATTGTTGCAAGCTTTGCAATCTCTTCCATTACATAAGGTGGTATTGGCTAATGGATATCGCGAAAATTGTTGTATACAAAAGGTGCTAACATGGCAATAGGATGCGTGGTATTAGGGGCTGGACAATCGAAACGTATGGGACAGGCCAAGCAATTATTGACTTATCAAGGGCATACTTTGTTAGAGATTGCTCTTTCTAAGTATGGCAAGATACAACCTCTAGCGGTGGTGATTGACCCACGTATGGGTGTGGAGGATATGGTGCGTAAGGTACAGGGGATTCCTGTGTTTAATGAGGAACCACAACTAGGGCAAGGTACATCGATCCGATTGGGAGTTGAAGCCTTGTTACAATGGGAACGCACACAAAAAGAGCGCTTAGAGGCAATCCTATGTGGTGTTATCGATCAACCTTTACTAAATGTACAAGTGATTGAAGCGTTGTGTCATGCTTTCAGAGATATAGGCGACGAAAAGTCTATTGTACAGCCACAGTATGGACCGAATCAAGAACGAGGTAATCCCGTTGTGTTTGGCAGATATTGGGCGGATGCATTGTGCTTGATTCCTGGTGATATGGGGGGACGTGTCATTTTAAGAGGTGAAGGTGCTCCTCATGTGAGGTATGTATGGCTTGAAAGGCAATGTACTATGCATAGTGGTATTGATATTGATACGAAAGAAGACTATGACCGTATCGTAAGCGAAGGAGGACGTTATGAAACCAATCATTCTCATCCGTAGCGGTGGAGATGTGGCATCTGGCGCTATTTATCGTTTGTGGCGAGCAGGGTATCCTGTGGTGATTAATGAAATTGCCATTCCTACCATGATTCGTAGAGAAGTATCCTATGGGAATGCTGTGCATCGAGGGGAAATGATCTTAGAGCGCTTGCGCTCACGTCATGTACCTTTACAAGATGTGGCACAATTGTTGGCTAGCCGTGAGGCAATTCCTGTGGTGACAGAGCCTTATGAAACTGTATTAGCTACGATACAACCAACTATCGTGGTAGATGCAATTTTGGCGAAGAGAAATGTGGGGACTCAAAAAAGTGATGCCCCCTTGGTCATTGGATGCGGTCCAGGATTCAATGCTGGTAAGGATGTACATGTGGTGATTGAAACCATGCGTGGTCATACCTTAGGGCGATGCATTTATGAGGGTCCTGCTTTAGCCAATACGGGAATTCCTGGTAATGTGGGTGGCTATACGCATGAGCGAGTGATAAAATCTCCTGCGGAAGGTCTATTTGTAGCGAAAAGTCATATTGGAGATCAAGTAGAAGCAGGCTCCGTCATAGGCTATGTAGAGAATGTGCCAGTGCATGCAAAAATAACAGGTACCTTACGAGGCATCTTAGCTTCTAATATATTAGTAACGAAAGGCTTTAAATTGGCGGATGTGGACGCACGATGTGAAGACAGCCATTGTTTTACTATATCAGATAAAGCATTAGCTGTCGGCGGTGGTGTGATGGAGGCCATCACTGCTTGGGAATATGAGCAGATAAAGGAGTAGAACCATGAATCTGATTGATATTGCGCAAGATCGTATGGCAAAGGATGAATCATCTTTGATTGTGACGATTTTATCTGGAAATCGACAAGGTGATAAGGTGATGTATAGCTATACAGGAGAAGTGGTGTATGGCAATGCTATTGAAGGCTTTACAGTACCTCAACGAATAGAACCACAATTGTTTTCTATTGAAGATATGGAATGCTTTTTGCAACCTGTTGAAAAGGATCCAGAAATTCTTATTTTGGGCGCTGGACATGTCAGCCGTTGTGTGGCGGATCAATTCTTGTTTATTGGTTGCGGCGTCACCGTAGTCGATGACCGAGCGGAATACTTACAAGAACACTTTTTTGATTCCCGTGTAAAACGAGTACATTTAGATTTTAAAACACTCAAGGATAATTTAAATCTTCAAGCCTATACAGGTATTGTGGTGGTTACAAGAGCTCATGAGTTCGATAGCATGTGCTTGCACCAAGTGCGCCATGTGTTGCCAACCTATGTGGGTGTGATGGGTAGCCACAAACGTATTTTCCATGCCTTTGAAGTGTTGAAAGAAGAAGGCTGGATACAGCAAGAGCTAGACATGTTATATGGTCCTATTGGATTAGACTTAGGTGCGCAAACACCAGAAGAGATTGCACTTTCCATCGTAGCAGAATACATGGCAGTATCCTATCGTAAGCAAGGTGGTTTTTTATCAAAGAAGAGGTACACACATGAAGTATGAGTTTATTGAGTATTTACAACAACATAAGCAAGACACGTTAGCAGTGACAACGATTTTAAATACACATGGCTCCACTCCACGGAAAGCAGGTACTACTATGATTGTACATCCTGATGGCTCTATCTTTGGTACCATCGGTGGGGGCCGTGCAGAAAATGAAATTCGATTAAGTGCTGTAGATGCTTTGCAGAAGAAAGAAGCATTTCGTCGTATCTATGTGGACTTAAATGATGATGTAGCCGTTAAAGAGGGTATGGTTTGCGGCGGTAATATGGACGTACTTATCGAAACTTACCGTGCATAAATCGTAGGTTTACTAGAAAAAAATACCAATATAGGATACAATAAAAGGGTACATGCAAGAGCATGTACCCTTATTTTGTATTAGAAAGGATAGGAGATATTCTATGCTGTTTCAATTACAAACTACATTAGAAACATTACGATTCCTAGATATCGTAGATATTATAGTTGTAGCCACTTTATTCTATTGGTTATATAGACTAGTTAAAAATACGAGAGCCTTAGGCTTATTGAAAGGGTTAGGAGTATTAGTGGTCATCAACATCGTGGCACACTTTATGGGGTTGCATACCATTAGTTGGATTATGCAACAAAGTGTGGCCGTTCTAATGATTGCTCTGCCGATTGTATTTCAGCCAGAGTTACGACGCCTCTTAGAACAATTAGGTAGTGGTACTGGATTTTTCTCATCCCGCACTAAAATTTCTAAAGAAGAGCTCACATCCATTGTGAAAGAGGTCGTTATTGCTTGTCGTAGTATGTCTCGTCGTAAAATTGGGGCGCTCATGGTTTTTGAAAGAAACATGAAATTAGATGTGTTATCCATGCAGGGGACTCGTATCGATGGACTTGTGACCAGTGAACTGTTGATGAATTTGTTTTATCCAAAATCTCCTCTTCATGATGGAGCAGTAATCATTCGTAATGGACGTATTGAGACGGCTGCTAGTTTATTACCTGTCAGTCAAAACCGAGATGTGAGCAAGGAATTAGGCACACGACACCGGTCTGCCTTAGGGCAAAGCGAAGAAAGTGATGCTTTAGTAGTAGTGGTCAGCGAAGAAACAGGACAAATTTCTTATGCCTTAGGTGGACAAATTCATCGTGGCGTCACAGAAGATACATTGCGCACAGTTATGTTGTCTTTATTAGAGCCAACACCAAGTGCAGTCAGTTCTTTACTTAAAATAAAACGAGGTGAATCGAAATGATGCATTGGATAGTAGGGTTAAAACATAATTGGGGGATGAAATTATTCTGTTTATTTTGTGCCATTGGTATGTGGGTATTTGTTATGAAGGACCAAAATCCTGTGATAGAAATGACATATACTGTACCAGTGCAAGTGCAGAATTTGGATCAAAATTATTTGGTAGAAGGGGTACCGAGCGAAGTGCGTGTTCATTTGCGAGGACCTCGTAATGCTATCTTTGATATTAATCCATCTGTTTTGAAAGCCTATGTAAACATGAAGAATGCCCGTGTAGGACAGGAAAATGTAGCTATCAATTTTACAGCCCCTACGGGGACTTTCATCGATAGTATAACTCCAGAAAATGTAACAGTTACGGTGGATGAATACATGGTAAAAGAGTTACAAGTCCAGGCGCAACCATTAGGCACGGTGCCAAATGATATTGCCATTAAAGACTCTAAAGTTATGCCTACTACGGTAACGATTTCTGGACCAGCCCATTTGGTAAGCAGAGCATCCTATGCCGTGATTCGGATTAATCTAGATAAACATCGAGAAAGCTTCACGGAAGTAGGGGACATTTTACCTGTAGATTCTGCGGGCAATGTGGTAGAAGGATTGACGATCACACCGAAAGGCGCGCAAATTCAATATGAGCTAGAGCGCATTCGGATGGAGAAAAAGGTGCCAGTCCAAGCTAATGTAGTGGGTAATGTACCTAGTGGCTATACAGTGAAACGAGTAGTGATAGAACCAAAAGAGTTGACCATTGTAGGAAAAGAATCTCTTCTCAATGGGATTGATGGGGTTAAAACGATTGATATTCCTATCCATGGGGCTACGAGTAGTTTTACTGGGGGATATAGTCTAGTCTTGCCAGAAGGTGTAACAACAACCACAGACCGAGTTGTGGTGAAAGTGGAAATTGAACCACATATGTAGGAGAGAAACATGTTACGTATTATAAATTTTCGGATACCCGTGCAAGAGGCGGAGCAGTTAGAAACATTGCTTGTTAAAAAGTATAGTCCTTTACAAGGGCGTATTACAGCAATTCATGTGGTACGACGGGCTGTGGATGCGAGAAAGAAACCGCATATTACTTTCGTGTACACTATGTTCTTAGAAGTAGACCAAGAACAACAATTGATGAAAAAACTAAGTCGGTATAAAGATATTACTTTGATGGAACCTGAAATGTCGGAACCTATTGTGCGTGGTACTATGCCTATGCAATATCGACCAGTGGTGGTAGGTTTTGGACCGGCGGGCATGCTAGCGGCCTTTTACTTAGCTCGAGAAGGGTATCGTCCTATCGTGTTAGAACGAGGTCAAGATGTAGACCAACGTACCTTAGATGTAGAACAGTTTTGGAAAGAAGGTATTTTCAAACCTGAATCGAATGTACAGTTTGGTGAAGGTGGAGCAGGTACCTTTTCAGACGGTAAATTAACCACTCGTGTAACCCATCCAAGACTTCATGAGATTGCTACGTACTTTGTAGAATTTGGAGCTCCTGAAGAAATTTTATATAAACATAAACCTCATGTAGGAACAGATATTTTGCGCCATATGGTAAAAGCTATGCGACAGCAGATTATTGCTTGGGGCGGGGAAGTCCGTTTTGGTGCACAGGTGACAGATATTAAAGTACAAGATCAAACAGTAACAGACGTTGTGATCAATGGAACAGAACAAATCCCAGCAGATATTGTACTATTAGGGGTTGGACATAGTGCGCGTGATACGTATCGCATGCTCCATGATAGAGGGGTCCATTTAGAAGGGAAATCCTTTGCCATTGGTGTTCGTATTGAACACGATCAAGATGTTATCGATACGTCACAATATGGGGTGCATCCAGAGGATATTGGTCTAGGCGCGGCAGAATATTCTTTGGTATATCACGATAAAGAACAAGATCGTTCTTGCTATAGTTTCTGTATGTGCCCAGGAGGACAAGTCGTTGCCAGTGCTTCAGAAGAAGGTGGCGTTGTGACTAATGGTATGAGTTTATACGCTCGTGACAGTGGCATTGCCAATAGTGCTTTGGTGGTTACTGTAGGACCTCGTGATTTTGGAGATCATCCATTAGCCGGGGTGGACTTTCAACGAAAATGGGAAGAACAAGCTTTTATCGTGGGCGGGCGCAATTACCATGCACCAATTCAGACGGTAGGTCACTTCTTAGGCCGCACAGAGACAAATGATGTACAGCGTAAATCTTATAGTTATGAGCCTGGTGTGACACCAGCAGATATTCGTCAATGTTTGCCAGACTATGTGACGAATACATTAGCAGAGGCGTTGCCATATTTTGGGCGACGCATACAAGGCTTTGATGCGGACCATGTGTGTATGACTGGGGTGGAAACACGAACATCAGCACCGCTTCGCATCGTACGAGATGAACATAGACTTTCACAGTCCACGAAGGGATTATATCCTATCGGGGAAGGTGCAGGCTATGCAGGAGGCATTATGAGTGCCGCTTTAGATGGGGCAGAAACTGCCATATTAGTTATGAATACATATGGCCCTTTGAAAGGAGATCATCATGAGTAGATTATTCGGTACAGATGGGGTACGAGGTTTAGTCAATGAATTTTTAACGCCAGAGTTGGCCTATCATTTAGGTCGAGCAGCGGCGTCTTATTTTGGTCAATCCGTAGAACGTCCAACCTTCTTAATTGGACGTGATACACGTATTTCTGGAGGCATGCTAGAAAATGCTTTAGCCTCTGGTATTTGCGCAGTAGGCGGTGATGTGATTATTTTAGGGGAAGCACCAACCCCTGCCATTGCTTACTTGGTTCGCCAAAAAGGTTGTACTGCAGGGGTTGTGATTTCTGCATCCCATAATCCGTATCCAGATAATGGTATCAAATTCTTTGATGGTAATGGATTTAAATTACCAGATGCAGTAGAAGATGAAATTGAAAAGCTATGTACAGCTAGCGCAGATGATTGCTTGCCACGTCCAACAGATGGAGATATTGGACGGATTACGTATCATCAAGACTGGGTGGAAGAATATGTGAATTTCGTAGTATCCACTAGTGATGCTTTAACTGGATTGAAAGTTGTCTATGACGGAGCTCATGGGGCAGCTTCTAATGTGGGCCCTAAGATTCTTCGCCAATTAGGGGCAGAGGTAGTAGCCATCAATGTAGAGCCAACGGGCACAAATATCAACGATAACGCAGGGTCTACGCATTTAGAAGGCTTGCAAGAGGCGGTGCTTCGTGAAGGCGCACAAGTGGGGATTGCCAATGATGGTGATGCAGACCGTTGTTTGATGGTGGATGAAAAAGGTCAAGTCTTAGACGGTGACCAAATCATGTTGCTTTGTGGTTTACACCTGAAAGAACAAGGTAAACTAAAAGACAATATGATCGTAGGCACAGTGATGAGTAATATCGGCTTTCACAAGGCGGCAAAAGAGTTGGGTATGCAAACATGCAGCACAGCAGTAGGGGATCGTTATGTGTTGGAAAAAATGCTCGCTGATGGATACTCTATTGGTGGCGAACAATCGGGACATGTCATCTTCTTAGATTACAATAGTACAGGAGATGGTTTGTTGACGGCAGTGCAAACCTTGTCCATAATGAAAGAAAAAGGAAAATCTTTATCTGAACTAGCTGGTTTGATGACAAAATACCCACAATTGTTAGTAAATGTACGAGTGCTTACAAAAGCAGGCTGGGAGACGAATAGTGCGATCCAAGATGCGATCCGTGAAGCAGAAGAAGAATTGGGGGGCAATGGTCGTATTTTAGTGCGTCCATCTGGTACGGAACCATTGATTCGCGTTATGGCAGAAGGGCCAGACCAAGACCAATTGGATGAATTATGTAACCGTATTGGCGATGTGATCCGCATTGAACAAGGAGAAGCCTAATGTTTCGCTTAGTGACGGACGAAGAAACCTATGAACAAGGCACTTGGGATGATGTAGAAACGGTGCTACATCAGATTGTGGCAGATGAGCGTGTGTTTTTTACATTAGTTTGGGATACACCAAAAGAAAACAGCCACTTTGTCCAAGCCATTATGGATGAAGACCATCCAGATCAATTAAATTTAGAAATTGCCTTATCCAAAGATGGTCATAATTATATGTATGTGAAGAAGTATGTGACTATACCATGGTGTATGGATACATTAGAAACCATGTATGTACAAAACCATTTACCAGATATGAGCATTTGGGAGTTTGTCGGAGCGTTTCCGCAGGGATAGATGTTTGACGGCTTTGACGTTATGGATGGATAGGGTTCTTTAGGGGCCTTTTGGCTATTAAAATATAAAAAAGAGAGGAAAGTTGATGTTTCAATCAACTTTCCTCTTATTGTATTGGGAACCATTTTATAGGGTTCTATTTTGTGATAGCCCTTTTTAGATTTAGTTATTCCGCAATAGGTGCTTGTAATAGAGCATTGCCAGTATCCATGCCCACAGGACTAGGGCTTACCAAATATAAGCAAAGCACGATGAGGATGGTTAAACCGATGATTAACCAAGAGAATTTACCAGATTTACTGAATCCGTAGTATCCAAACATGCGGATACCGAAGGCACAACCAACGGCAGCAATTAAGGAAGCTAAGGAAAATTGATTTTCTAGTACAAATAGAACCATGGTGCCCGCAAAAGCGCCGATGACTGTGACCATAGGTACAATGCGATCAAAAGAAGATGGGAAATTTCGTTTCACTCCGTGAATATAGGAAGAAATATCTAATCCAAATAGACCTAATAGTAAGGATAAGGATGGCCAAATAGCAGTCCAGGATTGACGCATAGCATAGCGATTCGCCCCTGCATAGTAAGCAAACCAAGTTAAGCCCAACATAGCAATTCCCACCAATAGGAAGTACCAAGTATCAGGGATATGACGGTATGCTAAGACACCGACGATAGTCCAACCAGCAGCTAGTACGGAGGAAGTCCCAATTTGTTTTAGGGTAGGTCGTTCTGCTTGTGGAATGCGTTTGTATAGAGCAGCCCCTAATTCTAAGATAAAGAAAAAAATAAATAACCCAATGGATAGATGAGGAGATACTAGACTCAATCCAAAAGAGATAACTAGAGGGATAAGTAATTTCCAACCTGGGAAGAAGGTTAACTCTTTGAAGTCTAGTCGTACATCCTGTGTTTCTAAGGTAAATGTGTTATACAAAGTGAATGTCAACATAAATGATACGACTTCTACCGGTGTAGCCCCCCAATATAATAGGGTTGGTACTAATAAGAAAGAAATAGCAATTCCCGTAAATCGAGAAATGAATGCGGCTACAATACCTATTGTAAAGTAAGGTAGCAAGGCCAAGATATACTCCATAATGAACTCCTTTTTAATACATGATATACTTACTTTTAGTATACGTTACTTTGGAACGCATAGCAAGGATATCAATAGATATCAGTGGGTATTAGGAGAAATTTCTTGTGGATGTGTATCTTTGATAATCCGTCGAATTGTTTCTGGATGGCATCCATAGTGAGATGCGATTTCTGCTACAGATAGTTGATCCCTCTTGTGTAAATTTTGTATAGCATAGGTATGTTCGCGGATACGTCGTGCTTTTCGGTAGACTCCGTGGCGGATTAATAGATTGCGAATTGTATGGTACTTAGTTTGGTAGGTGGTGGCTAATTGTTGCAACGACGTACCTTGTACATAGTCAGAAATAATGGAGTATGTAGGAAGTTGCTCTTTATTCCCTCGTAACATAATTCCTCGTTCTCGTAACCGCGACGCAATGGTGGAGGGTTTGACAGAGTATAGCTTACCAATATGAATAGTAGACAGTTTGTGTTGTGTGTAGAGCTGGCAAATATCATCCATAGGTAAATCAATGCGCTTTAGGCTATTTCGGAGGGAAACACCATGGCGTTGTAATAGATGGATAATCGTAGAAGGAGCCACCTGTAATTCTCTGCCAATCATGGCAGCACTAGATCCTCTAGCGTAAGATTCTAAGATATAGGAGATAGGTAATGATGTTTGTGAAGAACTAGGGCGGAGTTCCTTTAGGTGCCATTTATGTAATCGACTATAGATAGTGCGAGGAGATACATGAAAATGCTGGGCAATGGATTTGATGGATTTACTACTTTTATAGAGTTGAGTCAGTTCCTCTTTGGAGATCGTGGGAATTCTACTATGAAAGGGAATCCCATAGTCTCGTAGTCGTTGGCAAATGGTGCTTTGACTACAGTGTAATTGCTCGGCGATAGCAGTAGTACTCATGCCTTTTGTTACATACAGTTGGTACAGTAATTCATAAGGAATGGGAATGATGAACTTTTTTGGTTTGCTCATAATAGGCCTCCTCCTATGTTTTCTGTGAATGATAGATTACTTTCAGTATGCACAGAATAGTGCACATTGTCCACTCACTGGTAGGAGTGTGTATGACTGGTAGGAAATTTTTTGCCATCTATGGAGGAAGAGGGGGACAATCGTGTATAATAAAAGGAACAGTTTTGATGATAGAAGGAGATACTATGAAAGATATGATTCATTATATTGCGATGCTACCGGCTATTGCCATCGCAATTTCTATATTTAACTACGCACAAGCGAAGATGGCGATCCGTTTGGGAGATACTACACCGAGACAATGGGGAAGAGATACGATTAATCCTTTCGCTCATATTGACTTACTTGGTATATTGGTGATGCTTATTGCTAGCGTAGGTTGGAGTAAGCCGATTCCCTTTTCACCCTATCATTTTAAAAACCCACGCACTGCGATGATACAAATTGCCTTAGCTGGATTAGGTGCTAATATTTTAGTGGCATTTCTGGCCTATGTAGGCATGTCCATTGCCATGCAAGTCAGCACAGTAAGCACTGGCTTACAAATGGTCATGTCCTATATCGTGACCTTGTGCATCGGCTTTGGCGTTTTCAATATGCTACCAGTGCCAGGCTTTATTGGATTTTATGTACTACTACAATATTTGCCTTATGAGTGGCAAGAAAAATTATTGAATGCTCAGTTGTGGTTCTTTATCGGCATTCTGGTGTTGGGACAATTTGGATTTTTAGGTGCTGTGATTCGTCCAGTATTTGCAGTGATTTTGGGTATTTTTGAAAGTATTGTTCATCTAATCCTATAATTAATGGATATGCGTCTTGTTAATACATAGATAAAAACAATCGTCAATTATAGAAATAATTCATAATTAAAAATAAATATTGCTAGTGATTCTCAAAAGATGTACAATATAAGTATTGTAATTTTATATTTCATAGGAGGATATCCATCATGAAAAAAAGTAAGTTAGCAATTCTTGCATTAGCATTAGTAGGGGCTGTATCTGTAGGATCCAATGCATCAGCACATGGCGTGTGGTTTGCAGAACGTATTGATCAACCAACATTGGTATTAGGCGAAGGTCCTGTAGATAACGCATACGAACCATCTATGGTAAAAAGCTTTGAAGCTTATGATGTGGCATATAATCCATTGGACATGAAAGTAATGCCTCATGAACACAATGTAACTATTGAGAAAAATAAAATGTTAGGTACTACAGCAACTACATTTGACTATGGCTATTTTACAAAAGATAAAGATGGCAAAATGCATAAAGCTATGATGAAAGATGTACCAAATGCTGTGAAATCTACGCATGCTGTAAAATATAATGTAAACTATTGGAATGCAGCAGTAAAACCTGAACGTTTGAATATGCCAATCGAAATCGTTCCAAGCGTTAACCCATTGACATTGCGTAAAGGTGATACTTACGAAATCCAAGTATTCAAAGATGGTATGCCGTATGCTAACGCTCCATTAATCAAAGACGTTATCAATGATTTGACTAATGAAAGTCAAGCTGATGCACAAGGTAAAGCAATGGTAACAGTGAGTGCTAATGGCTTGAACGTTGTGGGCGTAGAAGTAGCATTCCCAACAGAAACAAAAGGAGAACAAACAAAATACTTCTCTAGCTTGTCATTTACGATTCAACCAGAGTAAAACGTCTCTTGCGATGCTATGAAAACTTGTGGCGGCTTAACTAAATAAAGGAAAGAGCACGGCATACCCCCTCTCAAACGGTATTTCATAATGTTTGTTCGGAGGCACACCGTGCTCTTTTTGTATTTGTATCATTTGGATAGTAAAACTCGCCACAAGTTTTCTACGCATAACTGCGTTCCTTAGGTAATAGTGTTAAATATTATCAACGTTATGTGTGATTTATGCTATAATAAAATTAAAGAGTCATCAACGTGAGTTGGGCTCATCTCTTCCTATAATAGGAGGAGGTGATAGTATGTCTATATTTGAAAAGATTTATTTAATCATTCTTATTTTAGATCTGCTAATTAATTTCACTAATTTATTGAAATAGATTAATGAAGACGCCTAACGCAAAGAGGTCTGTCAACCTCACACGTTAGGCGTCATCATATTTCCAAGTTTTGAGATGAGCCTAACGCCGTTCACACGTTGATGGCTCTTCTTTTTACACGTGTAGTATAGCATATTCTGAGAAAAAATTCTACTAACACCTCTATAAAACGTCATTTGTTACGCTATGCAGCCTTGAGGCGGTCTTAACTGAATATGATAAAGGGATGACCGCAATACACTGTGATTGCTGCTTGTCACGTTAAATTAGATATATTAGGCAAAGGGAAGAGCACGGCATACCCCTCACAAACGGTATTTCATAATGTTTGTTCGGGGCATACCGTGCTCTTCTAAGGTATATGTATTTGTGACATAAGTGAACGTGACAAAGATTTAGCATACTCAGGGGATATTGCGGTCATCTTGTGTTTATTTGATTTAGTCAGTAAGAGCCGCCACAAAGGCTGCTACGCTTAATTGCGTTCCTTAGGGAAGGGGTGTACTCTTTTTTTGTCTGTGTTATTTAGTTAGTAAGGGGGGCACAAGTTTTATACATGTAACTAGGTTCCTTGGGGAGAATATATACTGATAGGAAATTTTAAAGGAGGATAAAGAATAGTTTGTGAATTGTATGGATAGGTGGTGCATGGCGCGCTACCGTACTGCATTATGGATGTGGTATAATTTAGTTAACTCAAAGAGCGAGGTACATCTATGCAATTCAAGTCTTTTGATGAGTTGAGTATTCAAGATAATTTTATCTTTGAAAAGGTGATGCGTGAGAAATCAATTTGTAAAGAATTATTAGAACGGGTATTGGAGATTTCAATTCTGGATATTGCGTATATTGAAACGGAAAAGACAATGGAGTCTGGTCTTGATGATAAAGGTGTGCGCTTGGACGTGTATGTGAATGATGACAAAGGAACAGTCTACAATATTGAAATGCAAACGTACAAGAATATGCCTGAGTTAATAAAACGGTCACGATTTTATCATAGTGCCATTGATCATTATTCTATGGAAAAGGGCGCTGACTATATGACATTGAATGATTGTTTTGTTATTTTTATTTGTACGTTCCCTATATTTTCTGGAAAGCTCCATAAGTACACGTATACAAAAAAGTGTACAGAAGAGCTGGGTAGAGAGTTAGGAGATGGTTTAACCACTATATTTTTAAGTACCAAGGCTCAAATGAATGATGTTTCAGAACTATTACAGAACTTCTTGGATTATGTAGATGGTAGACCTCCAGCAGATGGTTTGTTACAACAGATGGATGAGGTTGTGCACGTAGTGAAGCAAAGTAAGGAGTGGAGGGGTGAATATATGAAATTAGAAATGGATCGGAAGAAATATTGGCGTGAGGGAAAAAAAGAGGGGACACTAGAAGCAATTGTTGGTATGTTACGTGAAAAATTATCAGTAGAGATGATTGCCCGCATTACCAATATGCCTGTAGACCAAGTAATTCAAATTGGAAAAGAGCATGCGCTCTTATAAAACGTCACTTGTTACGCTATGCAGCCTTGAGGCGGCCTTAACTGAATATAATAAAGGGAAGCCCATGGCATACTCCTTCACAAACGGTATTTCATAATGTTTGTTCAGGAGCACGCCATGGGCTTCTTGCTTTTGTTTGATTTAGTCAGTAAAAACCGCCACAAAGGCTGCTACGCTTAACTGCGTTCCTTGGGAGAAATTATATCCAATTATAATCTTTAAGTAGTTAGCAATTATTATCAACGTTGTGTGTGATTTGTGCTATAATAAAATTAAAGAGTCATCAACGTGAGTTGGGCTCATCTCTTCCTATAATAGGAGGAGGTGATAGTATGACAGAGTTTGAAAAGTTTTATTTGATTATTCTAACTTTGGAATTACTAATTCATTTTATTGATTTATTTAAATAAATAATAAAATGGCCTAACGTAAAAGAGGTCTGACCACCTCACACGTTAGGTCCATTTTTATGTATACATTGAGATGAGCCTAACGCCATAGACACGTTGATGGCTCTTCTTTTTACATGTGTAGTATAGCATATTCTGAGAAAAAATTCTACTAACTCCGCTACGCTTAACTGCGTTCCTCAGAGAAGGGTGGCTCTTTTTTGTCTGCGTTATTTAGTTAGTAAGGGGGGCACAAGTTTTCTACACATAACTGTGTTACCTGAGGAGAACATATACTGATAGGAAATTTTAAAGGGAGATAAACGATAGTTTGCGAATTGTATGGATAGGTGGTGCATGGCGTGCTACCGTACTGCATTATGGATGTGGTATAATTTAGTTAACTCAAAGAGCGAGGTACATCTATGCAATTCAAGTCTTTTGATGAGTTGAGTATTCAAGATAATTTTATCTTTGAAAAGGTGATGCGTGAGAAATCGATTTGTAAGGAATTGTTAGAACGGGTATTGGAGATTTCAATTCTAGATATTGCGTATATTGAAACGGAAAAGACAATGGAGTCTGGTCTTGATGATAAAGGTGTGCGCTTGGACGTGTATGTGAATGATGACAAAGGAACTGTCTACAATATTGAAATGCAAACGTACAAGAATATGCCTGAGTTAATAAAACGGTCGCGCTTTTATCATAGTGCCATTGATCACTATTCTATGGAAAAGGGCGCTGACTATATGACATTGAATGATTGTTTTGTTATTTTTATTTGTACGTTCCCTATATTTTCTGGAAAGCGTCATAAGTACACGTATACAAAAAAGTGTACAGAAGAGCTAGGCAGAGAGCTGGGGGATGGTTTAACTACTATTTTTTTAAGTACTAAGGCAGAAATGAATGATGTTTCGGAAGTATTACAGAACTTCTTGGATTATGTAGATGGTAGACCTCCAGCAGATGGTCTGTTACAACAGATGGATGAGGTTGTGCACGTAGTGAAGCAAAGTAAGGAATGGAGAGGTGAATATATGAAATTAGAAATGGATCGGAAGAAATATTGGCGCGAGGGAAAAGAAGCGGGCAAAGTAGAGGGGACACTAGAGGCAATTGTCGGTATGTTACGTGAAAAATTATCAGTAGAGATGATTGCCCGTATTACTAATATGCCTGTAGATCAAGTGATTCAAATTGGAAAAGAGCATGCACTCTTATAAAACGTCTCTTGAGATGCTATGAAAACTTGTGGCATGCATTGAGCGGTTAAATGAACGAGCGCGACACATTCCTCCACAAACTGATCCTACGGTAGGTTTGCTCCGGAATATGTCGCGCTCATTTTGTATTTGTGTAATTCAGTCAATATGGGTGCCACAACTTTTTTCTACTCATCACTGTGTTCCTCAGGAGAATAAAGAGCACGGCATACCCCTCACAAACGGTATTTCATAATGTTTGTTCGGGGCACACCGTGCTCTTCTAAGGTATATGTAATTGTGACATAAGTGAACGTGACAAAGATTTAGCATACTCAGGGGATATTGCGGTCATCTTGCGTTTGTTCGATTTAGTCAATAAAGGTCTGCCTCAAATGCTACTACGCCTAACTGCGTTCCTTGGGAATGGGGGCAGGTCTCTTATTAATATTGTACATATAAATCATCTGCGTTATAGTTTTCATATATAACTTACTATCTTTTATACATATTATACAAATCCCTACTCAAAGAGTATAGTATAAACATCAGATTGATACTTATCGATGTACACTATGGAGGTGTTGTATATATGAAATATTCTGTAACTGGATTCCCACGTATTGGGGCGAAACGAGAGTTAAAATTTATTACTGAATCTTATTTCCGTGGCGATGTGAGCCTAGAGGATTTGACGAAGGTTGTGGAAGAGCAACGTGAGGTGCAATGGAAAGTGCAACAGGCGGCTGGAGCAGACTTCATTCCATCCAATGACTATTCCTTATACGATGGTGTGTTGGATACAGCGTTCACGTTGAATGCGATTCCAAAGCGTTATCAAAACCTAGGGTTAGGTGAGGTAGATACTTACTTTGCTGCGGCTCGTGGCTATCAAGGGGAGGCGGGCGATGTGAAAGCTTTTTCTATGAAGAAATGGTTCAACACGAACTATCACTACTTGGTGCCAGAAATCGACGATGACGTGAAGTTGCAATTGCGATCCACAGAGTTCCTAGATGGTTATCGTCAAGCGAAGTCATTAGGTATCGAAACTAAACCTGTTTTGGTGGGGCCTTTCACATTCTTACAATTAGCAGATTTTAGAGGTAACAAGAGTATTGATGATGTAGTGGATGATGTCATCACAGCCTATGTGGACATATTCAAGGCGGCCAAAGAAGAAGGTGTATCCTGGATTCAAGTAGATGAGCCGTACTTGGTATACGATCTTAACGAAGGGGACGTAGCATTATTCTCTCGCATCTATGAAAGCTTACTTCCGCAAAAACAAGGCTTACACGTATTATTGCAAACCTACTTTGGAGATATCCGTGATGCCTATGAAGTAGTAACAGGTCTTGATTTTGACGGCATTGGTTTAGACTTTATCGAGGGCAAGCAAACGGAATCCTTAGTGAAAACCCATGGGTTCCCACAAGGTAAACTGCTCTTTGCTGGTTTAGTGAATGGTAAAAACATTTGGCGCACAGATTATAAAAAAGTGTTGGCAAAATTGGAAGAATTAAAAGCAGCTGGCATCGATGTGGTGCTTAGCACATCTTGTTCCTTGCTACATGTGCCGTATACCGTGGAGAACGAGCCGAAGCTTCCACAAGCGGTGTTACAACATTTCTCCTTCGCCCATGAAAAATTAGGAGAATTAAGAGAAATTGCAGACCTAGTAGAGCTTTCAGATTACGCATCTCACGAAGCATTCCAAGTTAACCAAGCGTTGTTTACAGCATCTGAACTTCGCACCGATGAAAGTGTGCAACAAGCAGTTGCGGCCTTGGTAGAAGAAGATTTCAACCGCCCGCAAAGCATTAAAGAACGCCAAGCAGTGCAAAAAAATATCTTCCAATTGCCATTGTTACCAACCACAACCATCGGATCTTTCCCACAAACAAAAGCGGTGAAAGAAAATCGTAAATTGTTCCGCCAAGGAGAGATTTCTGAAGCGGAATACCGCGGAAAAGCAAAAGAGTTCATCAAAGACTGTATCAAATTGCAAGAAGACATCGGCTTAGATGTACTGGTACATGGCGAGTTCGAGCGCAATGATATGGTGGAATTTTTCGGAGAAAATTTAGATGGCTATGTGTTTACATCCAATGCGTGGGTACAGTCCTATGGTACACGGGGTGTAAAACCGCCAATCGTGTTTGGCGATATCAAAAGGAAACAAGCTATTACCACGGATTATAATGCATACGCTAGCAGCTTGACAGATAAACAAGTAAAAGGCATGTTGACAGGTCCTGTGACAATTTTGAATTGGTCCTTCCCTCGTGAAGACATTTCTACAAAAGAAATGATGTACCAAATCGGATTGGCTATCCGTGAAGAAGTGCTTGACCTAGAAGCGGCAGGCATTCGCATCATCCAAATCGATGAAGCGGCTCTTCGTGAAAAATTGCCATTACGCCGTGCTGATTGGTATGGCGATTATCTAGACTTTGCCATCAAAGCATTCCGTCTATGCCATGCGAAAGTGAAAGTGGAAACGCAAATTCATACGCATATGTGCTATAGCGAGTTTGAAGATATTATCTCTGAAATTGATGCCATGGATGCAGACGTGATTACCTTTGAGGCGTCACGATCCAAGTTAACATTACTAGATGCTTTATTGGAAAATAACTTCCAAACAGAAGTAGGACCTGGTGTGTATGATATCCACTCTCCACGAGTACCAAGCGTAGAAGAGATTAAAGATGTTATACGTTTGATCGTTTCAAAAATCCCGGTAGAACATGTATGGATAAACCCAGACTGCGGATTGAAAACACGTGGTGAGAAAGAAACAGTTGCCAGCCTACAACACATGGTACAAGCGGTACAAGAAATTCGAGCAGAGTTGAGTAAATAATAAATAATAGTAAGAAAACTACCAAGATACTTGAGTGCTTAGCATTTTAAGATATCTTGGTAGTTTTATATTTATACAGGTTGGGGGTGTATGATTTTTTAATGAGGGCATATTATATATTTTTTATATAGGAATTATAATAATTGAGAAGTACAGGTAACTATAAGCTAAGAATAAATAAAAAAATAGGTAGTTTTAATTTATTCGATGTGCTTTTATTTATTTTAATAGATAGTTAGAGTAAAAATGTACGATAATTGGGAATATCGATTTTTTTGGAAGTAAAATAAGTCTGAAATTTTAACATTTGAAGAAAAAACTATTCCAATGTGTACCTAATTAGTATATAATAGAGGTAAAATTCTATTTTGATAGGTAAAGTAGTTTGTGTGAGGCTTTAGTCTGAAAAGAGAGGCCGTATTAGGTGTTCTTAAAGGGTGGTGTGATGAATATATATAAAAATAATAATGAATGTTTATCTATTTTAATAAGTCGATTATGAAATACGTAAGCATTCAATTTTTTTGTGCCATAAATGCTTAGCTTAGCGGTATATATTGTAAGTAAGTATCACGTATTTGTTATGTAAATGTTGTAAACATATATGTACAGGAGTTTAGTATGAACAAAATTTTTAAGGTAATTTGGAGTAAGTCAAAACAATGCTATATTGTTGTATCTGAAATGGCAAAAAACCATTCCGGTAAGAAGAAAATAGTAGTAGCAAGCATCTTGGCGGCTATGGCTGTGGGTAGTGGATCTATAACTAATATGGTTGATGCAGCTGGAGAAGTCACACTGGCAGGGGGGAATGCAAAAACTCCTGGGTCTATTGCGATAGGATATGGTAGTGTTAGTGATGGAACTGTAATACACAACGATGGTTCCACTACGGTTCAACCTAGTATTGCTATTGGTGTAGGCGCCAAAAGTATGGGGAATTCTTCGGTTTCAGTTGGACAAGGTGCACAAGTCTTAGGGTATTCATATAGTGTTGCAGTTGGTCGTGGTTCTGAAGCTAATGGAGACTATGGTGTAAGTGTCGGTTATAATACACGAGCAAAGCTTCATGGTATTGCTATGGGGGAACAGGCTCGTGCGATGAAAGAAGGGGCCACTACCTTTGGTGTTAGTTCTCGAGGCTATGGCAATGGGTCCATTGCGATTGGTTGGCAATCCTTGGCAGGGGCTAATGTATACGATGAGAATGGAAACCCAGGAGTAGATATTAATCAAGACCCTGAAAAGACTATTTCTGATTATAATAAATGGGGCGATACAGCTATTGGTATACGGGCTGTAGCAACAGGTGGTAATGCCTTGGCGTTAGGCAGAAGTGCTACTGCTAAGGCTGCTAATGCAGTGGCAATTGGTGGTGGTAATGGATCATCATATACTGACAATACAGAAAAAACAGAAGCTACGGCAGAAAAGGCGGTGGCCATTGGCTATAAAACAGAAGCTTCTGCTGTAAGTTCTGTTGCCCTAGGTACATCGGCTATATCCGGTGGTGAAAATGGCGTAGCAATTGGTAATGATGCACAGGCACAGACAGCAAATACAATTGCTGTAGGTAGCACTTCTCGCGCAGTGAATGCAAATGATAGTGCGCTTGGTAATGCATCTAAAGCGACTGGTGGTGGAGCGACCGCTATCGGTTATACAGTAACAACTAGTGGTAACCAAGCCTTTGGTGCTGGTTCTAATACAGAGGTATCTGGTGCAGGTGCAGTGGGTATTGGTTACAAAGTGAAGGCATCGGGGAATCGGGCCATCAGTATTGGTAATGATAATGGCGATAGCAACCCAACGGTAGCATCTGGTGAGAAAGCGATAGCCATTGGTTCAGGTGCAAACTCGGCAGGCAGTGCATCGATTGCCATGGGTAGAAATGTTAGTGTCGACAGAGAATATACCACAGCGATTGGTACAAATATTACTGCTAGCAAGAATGCTTCAGCTAGCACAATCATTGGGTACAATTCTTTTACAAAAGCAAACCAGTCTGTTAACATTGGCTCTACTAATGAAACAGATGAAAGTGCAAGATACTCTACAGCAATTGGTTATGATGTGCGCGCAAAAGGTAGAAATGCTGTTGCCATCGGATCTAGCGGTGAAAGTAGTGCAAAAGTAGTTGCCGCAGGTGAAGATGCTATTGCCATTGGTACATCAGCGCAAGGTAATAACACATCTGCCACAGCTATTGGTAAACAAGCAATAGCAAGTGATACCAATTCTATTGCATTTGGTACCTCCGCCAAAGGAGTTGGAGCCTCCTCCACAGCGATTGGTAATGGCGCCACAACGGCGAAAGCTAATGCTATTGCATTAGGTACATCCGCACAAGGGACAGGAGAATCATCTGTAGCGATTGGTAATGGTGCTCAAGCAACTGATTCACATGCCTTTGCAGCGGGGGTAGGTGCTAAAGCCACAGGAAGCTCTGCTATTGCTGTAGGTAATAGTGCGTCAGCGGCTAAAGCTAACTCAGTAGCTATAGGTACTGACACAACGGCTTCTGAAAAAGAAACTGTGGCGGTAGGTTTGCGAGCTTCTGCAAATGGTTTGCGATCTGTTTCTGTCGGTATTGATACAGAATCAACAACAGCAGATGGCGTTTCTGTGGGTTACTTATCCAAATCACAAGCATTAGGAGCTGTGGCCATTGGTAGAAATGCAGTAGTAACAGCAGAAAAATCTACAGCTGTAGGCTATGATCTATCTATTACAAATTCAGCTAGTACAAATATTGGGTATACTTCTACAGTTAATGCGAATCAAGCCACTAGTGTGGGTGCTCGAAACTTAGTAGAAGCGGGAGCACAATATGGTACGGCATTAGGATATTTTGTTAATATATCTGGTAAAAATGCAATCGGTATTGGCTCTAGTGATGATAAAAAGAATGTAATTGCATCTGCTAAAGATGCGGCTGCTATTGGTACATCTGCACAAGCGACAGCAGCGAGTGCTATGGCATTAGGTACTAATGCGAATGCTGCCTTAGCACACTCTGTGGCACTAGGTGAAGGATCTACAACAACAACGGATGATGGTGCCTCTAAAATAGCATATTTAACTAATGAATCTACTAACAATAGTGGTAATGGTGTGATATCTGTTGGTAACAAACGAAATACTTCTGATACAGGTACTATTACACGTCGTATTGTCAGTGTAGCTGGTGGTACTGATGATTTTGATGCGGTCAATGTAAAACAATTAAAAACATTAGAATCCAATGAATGGTTATTACGTACGCAGAATGCGGGAGATGCTAACCCAACTGATGTGGCGCCTCAAACTGTGAATAATCAAACTAAGAAACGTGTTACTTTAAAAGCAGGCGATAATATTGCCATTTCTAATTCCAATGGTGTTGTTACGTTAAATGTTACTAATGTTGTAAAATCTGTAGCTACTGATAATACAAATGCATTAGATATTTCGAATACTAATGGGGCTGTTAAAATCAACCCTAAATTGGCAACTTCTGTGGATGCAGCAGGAGAGGCTAATAAATTAGTAACAGCAGGTACTGTAAAAACTGCTTTAGATCTTAAGGTGAATAAAGCAGATGAATTACATGTAAAACCAGGTAACTATACAGTTCAAAGTAGTGGTGATGTATCTTTAATTCAAGAAAATGCCAATAGCCAAGCTCAAAGTGATAAAGCGTTCACTATTAAAGATGTAGCTAAAAAATCTGTAGTAGATACATTGCAATCTGATTTTAACACTTTCAAAACGAAAGCGATTACTTTCACAGGTGATGACAACCAAGGAGTAGCTCGTACATTAGATACGACATTAACCGTAAAAGGTGGTGCGAATTACACGTCTACTACAGCGAATACTAATATTCGTGTGGAAAAAGACGGTACGACTGGGTTAGCTGTTAAATTATCTGATAAGTTAACAGGGATGAAAGAAATCGCTGGCACTGGTACGCAAGATTTAGTGATCAAAAATGGCGATACAAAAGTGACTGTAAAAGCTCCAGCTAATGGAGATAAAGGTACAGTGGACTTTGGTGATGCGAAAGTAGTAGCCTCTAATTTAGATGCATCTATCAAATATCGTGCTAACGATGAAGCAGTAGCAAAGGCTAAATCTGTTAAATTAGCCGATGGATTTAACTTTGTAGCAAGTAATGTTACAGATACTGCAACAGAAGGTCCAAAATCTGGTTTAGCAATCAAAGCAGAAGATAATGGTAAAGTAACATTCGGTTTAGATAAAGCAACTCGCAATACTATCGATAATGCAGCAGATAAAAACTTAAGCAATTTAACGCAAGATGGTAAAAATAAAGTTACAGAATTAGCGAAAACAGCAGCACAAGATGCTGTAAAAGTAGCTGCTGGTCATAATACAACGGTGACGACTGATACAAGTACTGCAGGTGTAACGACATACAAAGTGAATGCTAATGATACAACAGTAGCAGTTACTGGAAATGGACTTGCCATTACTGGTGGTGAGTTAGGTACAGATAAAGTACGTAAATATTCCTTAGATTTATCTGCAGCTACTAAAGGTAAATTAGCTGCTGTAGGGAATTTAGCAACCAATGTGATTGGTGGAACTACAATTGCTGCAGATGGCACTGTAACAGGTCCAACTTTCAGTATTACTAAAGCAGATGGTACTGCTGAAAATGCTGGAACTATTAAAGAGGCCATCGAAAAATTAGATGCAGCGAATAAGGGGCAAAATACTAAAATCTCTGATACTGCAGAAAAAGTAACAAATTTAGCTACTGCATTAGGTGGTGGTGCTAAAGTAGAAAATGGTACTTTCACAGGTCCTACATATAACATTACAAAAGCGGATGGTTCAGGCACAGAAACAGCATCTAATGTTGGTGATGCAATTAGCAAATTAGATACTCGTATTACTACAGCTAATGGTGCATTAGTGACTAAAGGCTTAGACTTCACAGGTAATGACACAACTGATGCTGGTAAAGTACATCGTGATTTAGGTACTACTTTGACAATTAAAGGTGCGGAAAACTTCACTCGTACAGCAACTGAAACAAACAACATCAAAGTTGTGAAAAATGGCGATGCTCTTGATGTAAAATTGGCAGAAAACCTTGCGAAGATGAAAGAAATCTCTGGTGATGGTGCTAGTGATTTAGTGATCAAAAATGGCGATACAAAAGTAACTGTAAAAGCTCCAACTACTGGAGATAAAGGTACAGTCGACTTTGGCGATGCGAAAGTAGTAGCGTCTAACTTAGATGCGAATATCTCTTATAAAGCTGGTAGTGAAGATACTAAGAAAAAAGTTAAACTACAAGATGGATTTAACTTCACAGCAGCCACAGATACTACTGTCACTGCAGAAGGCCCTAAAGCTGGTTTAGCCATCAAAGCAGAAGATAATGGCAAAGTTACATTTGGTTTAGACAAAGCGACTCGTGAAAAAGTCGATAATGCAGCGGATAAAAACTTAAGTAATTTATCTGATGATGGTAAAAATAAAGTCAAAGAATTGGCGAAAACAGCAGCACAAGATGCTGTGAAAGTAGCAGATGGTATTAATACTACTGTTGAAAAAGATACAACGACTACAGGCGTAACTACATATAAAGTAAATGCTAACGATACAACTGTGGCTGTAACAGGTGATGGCCTTGCCATTACTGGTGGTGATTTAGGTACAGATAAAGTACGTAAGTATTCCTTAGATTTATCTGCGGCTACAAAAGGTAAATTAGCAGCTGTAGGAAATCTAGCTACAAATGTAATCGGTGGCACTACAGTTAATGCAGATGGTACAGTAGTAGGACCAACTTTCAGTATTACAAATGCAGCAGGTACTGCTGAAGATGCTGGAACTATTAAAGAAGCAATTGAGAAACTAGATGCAGCGAATAAAGGACAAAATACAAAAATCTCTGAAACGGCAGAAAAGGTAACCCAATTAGGAGAAACAGTTACTAATAATTACAATGATTTATCTAAAAAAATTAGTGATGGTACTACGAATATAACTAATACACTCACTACAAAAGGCTTAGATTTCACAGGTAATGACACAACTGATGCTGGCAAAGTACACCGTGACTTAGGTACTACCTTAACAATTAAAGGTGCAGAAAACTTCGCTCGTGCAGCGACTGAAACAAATAACATCAAAGTTGTTAAAAATGGCGATGCTCTTGATGTGAAATTAGCAGAAAACCTTGCTAATATGAAAGAAATCTCTGGTGATGGTAGTAGTGATTTAGTGATCAAAAATGGCGATACAAAAGTGACTGTAAAAGCTCCAACTAATGGAGACAAAGGTACAGTAAACTTTGGTGATGCAAAAGTAATTGCTAAGAACTTAGAGGCAAGTATTGCTTATAAATCAAATAAAGACACTGCTAAGAAAACAGTTAAATTAGAAGATGGCTTTAACTTCACAGCTGCTGCAGATACAGCAGCAGATACAGATGTACCAAAATCTGGATTAGCTATTACAACAGGTGCTAATGGTGAAGTAACATTTGGTTTAGATAAAGCAACTCGCAATACTATCGATAATGCAGCAGATAAAAACTTAAGTAATTTATCTGATGATGGTAAAAATAAAGTCAAAGAATTAGCAAAAGGTGCAGCACAAGATGCTGTAAAAGTAGCAGACGGTATTAATACTACTGTTGAAAAAGATACAGCAACTGCAGGTGTAACGACATATAAAGTAAATGCTAACGATACTACAGTAGCGGTAACAGGTGATGGACTTGCGATTACTGGTGGAGATTTAGGTACAGATAAAGTACGTAAATATTCCTTAGATTTATCTGATGCGACAAAAGGTAAATTAAAAGCAGTAGATGGTTTGTCTACTGTTATCGGTGGTACTAATATTACAGCAGATGGTACTGTGACAGGTCCAAAATTCAATATTACTAAAGCAGATGGTACAACAGAAGAAGCAACGACTATTAAAGATGCTATTGATAAATTAAATACTACCAATGCTGGACAAAACACAAAAATCTCTGAAACTGCAGGAAAAGTAACAACTTTAGAAGGAAAAGTAGACGGTATCGTTGAGAAAGGTATGACTTTTGCTGGTGATGATGCAGCGGCAGATAAAGTGACTCGTAAATTAGGAGAAACTTTAAATATTCATGGTCAAAACAACATCACTGTGAAAAAAGATGGTACTGCAGTAGATACATTAAATGTAAAACTTGCTAGTGATTTGAAAAATATCACATCTATCAGCAGTGGAGATGGTACAACAGGTTCTAAAGTTACATTAGGCGCAGATGGTGTATCTATCGCTAATACAGCAGCAGGCCAAGGTGGAGCAGCTGGTGAAACTAAAACTGTGACAATCGGTAAAGATGGCATCAATGCTGGTGGCATGAAAATAACTAACGTAGCAGAAGCTAAAGCTGAAGGCGATGCAGCAAATAAAAAATATGTAGATGATGCGATTTCTAATTTGGGAAATATTGTATCTGGTAATGCTACATTAAACTTTGCTGGTAATGTAACAAAAAATGCACAAGATCAAGCAACTGAAAAAGTAGGCTTATCCTTGGCAACAGGTACATTACATGTGAATGGTGCTAATAACGAAATCACTACGACAGCAAAAGGAGATACAATTACAGTTGGATTAGCTGAAACTGTAAAAGCTCAATTAGCAAAAGTAGGGGATACAGCTTCTAACGGTCGTGATGGTAAAGATGGCGCATCTGGTGCAAAAGGCTTAACTGGTAAAGATGGCTTAAACGATAAAACGTTAACTGATAAAGTGAATGCATTGCGTAATGGCGAAGCTGGATCTGTAGTATATACAGATGAAAATGGTGCACGTTTAGTAAAAGCTAAAGATGGAGAATACTATAAAGCTACAGATGTAGATGCAACAGGTAATGTATTGAATGGTGCAACAAAAGCTACTACTGTAGAAGCTCGTGTAGTGAACCCAGATGGTACAACAACAGGTGGTACAACTAAATTGTCCAACATCGCAGATGGCAAAGTAGCAGCAGGTTCTAAAGATGCTGTAAATGGCGGTCAATTATATACTGCTAAATCTGAAATTGGTGCTATCATCGGTGGCACAACAATTAATGAAAATGGCAAAATTACAGGACCAACTTTCAGCATTACTAATGAAGCTGGTACTGCTGAAAATGCTGGAACTATTAAAGAGGCCATCGAAAAACTAGATGCTACGAACGCAGCACAAAATACTAAGATTTCTGGAAATACAGAAAAATTAACAAAATTAGGTAAAACGGTTACTAACAATTACAATGAATTATCTACTAAAATTACCCAAGCAGGTACAAATGTAACTAATGCATTGACTACAAAAGGTTTAAACTTCACCGGTGATGATACAACAGATGCTGGTAAAGTACATCGTGATTTAGGTGAAACCTTAACGCTCAAAGGTGGGGAAAACTTCACTCGTGCAGCAGCTGAGAACAACATCAAAGTTGTTAAAAATGGTGATGCTCTTGATGTGAAATTAGCAAAAAACCTTGCCAATATGAAAGAAATCTCTGGTGATGGTACTAGTGATTTAGTGATCAAAAATGGCGATACAAAAGTAACTGTAAAAGCTCCAACTAATGGAGATACTGGTACTGTGGACTTTGGTAAAGCAAAAGTAGTAGCACCTAATTTAGATGCGAGCATCTCTTATAAAGCAGGTAATGGAGATACTAAGAAAACAGTTAAACTACAAGATGGATTTAATTTCACTGCAGCCACAGATACTACTACCACTGCAGAAGGTCCTAAATCTGGTTTAGCAATCACAACAGGCGATAATGGTGTAGTGACATTCGGTTTAGATAAAGCGACTCGTAGCACTATTGATAATGCAGCAGATAAAAACTTAAGCAATTTATCTGATGATGGCAAAAATAAAGTTAAAGAGCTAGCAAAAGGCGCAGCTCAAGATGCTGTGAAAGTAGCAGACGGTATTAATACTACTGTTGAAAAAGATACAGCAACTGCAGGTGTAACGACATATAAAGTAAATGCAAATGATACAACAGTAGCGGTGAATGCAGATACCTTGGCTATTTCCGGTGGTGACCTAAATGCTACAACTAAAGTTCGTGCCTATACATTAGACTTATCTAACACAGTAAAAGCAAAATTAAATGCTATTAACAATGTAGGCGATACAGCATCTAATGGTCGTGATGGTGTAAATGGCGCATCTGGTGCGAAAGGTTTAACTGGCGCAGATGGCTTAAATGACAAAACGTTAACAGATAAAGTAAATGCATTACGTAACGGCGAAGCTGGATCTGTAGTCTATACAGATGAAAATGGCGCACGTTTAGTGAAAGCTAAAGATGGAGTATACTATAAAGCTACAGATGTAGATAAAGATGGCAATGTATTGAATGGCGCAACACCAGCTAGCACTGTAGAAGCTCGTTTAGTAAATCCTAAAGGAGAAACTACAGTTCCTACTAAATTGTCCAACATCGCTGATGGCAAAGTAGCAGCAAACTCCAAAGATGCTGTAAACGGTGGTCAATTGAATACTGTTAAATCTGATTTAGCTACAGCCTTAGGTGGTGGTGCTAAAGTAGAAAATGGTGTATTCACAGGCCCTACCTATAACATCACAAAAGATGATGGCAGCAATACAACAGAAGCAGTGAAGAATGTTGGCGATGCAATTAGTAAATTAGATGGACGCATCAACAATGCCAATACTACACTTGCTAATAAAGGCTTAGATTTCACTGGTAATGATACAACTGCGAAAGTACACCGTAATTTAGGTGAAACTTTAACAATCAAAGGTGCAGAAAACTTCACTCGTACAGCAACTGAGACAAACAACATCAAAGTGGTTAAAACTGATAATGACCTTGATGTGAAATTAGCAGAAAACCTTGGTAATATCAAATCTATCAGTAATACTACTGGAGAAGGAAAACCAGGTTCTACTATTACCTTAGGTGCAGATGGTGTATCCATTGCTAATACAGCAGCAGGTCAAGATGGTGCAGCAGGAGAGACTAAAACTGTTACTATCGGTAAAGATGGCATCAATGCTGGTGGCATGAAAGTTACTAATGTAGCTAAAGCAGTAGCAGATGAAGATGCAGCTAACAAAAAATATGTAGATGAGGCCATTTCTAATTTAGATACTACTATTAGAGGGAATGCTACATTAAACTTTGCTGGTAATGTGACAAAAGATGCACAAGATAAAGCAACAGATAAAGTAGGGTTAGCGCTGTCTACTGGTACATTACATGTAAATGGTGCCGATAATGAAATCACTACTACAGCAAAAGGTGATACGATTACTGTTGGACTAGCGCAAGCGGTAAAAGACCAATTAGCAAAAGTAGGCGATACAGCTTCTAACGGTCGTGATGGCAAAGATGGTGCATCTGGTGCGAAAGGCTTAACTGGTGCAGATGGTTTAAATGACAAAACATTAACAGATAAAGTAAATGCCTTGCGTAATGGTGAAGCTGGATCTGTAGTCTATACAGATGAAAATGGCGCACGTTTAGTGAAAGCTAAAGATGGAGAATACTATAAAGCTGCAGATGTAGATAAAGATGGCAATGTATTGAATGGTGCAACACCAGCTAGCACTGTAGAAGCTCGTTTAGTAAATCCTAAAGGAGAAACTACAGTTCCTACTAAATTGTCCAACATCGCTGATGGCAAAGTAGTAGCAAACTCCAAAGATGCTGTAAACGGTGGTCAATTACATACTGCTAAATCTGAAATTGGTGCTATCATCGGTGGTACAACAATTAATGAAAATGGCAAAATTACAGGACCAACTTTCAGTATTACAAATGCGGCTGGTACTAAAGATGATGCCACTACGATTAAGGATGCTATTGAAAAATTAGATGCTACCAATGCAGCACAAAATACAAAAATTAACGATACAGCAGAAAAAGTTACTACTTTAGATGGAAAAGTAGCTGATATTGTTGATAAAGGTATGGTATTCGCTGGTGATGATGCAACAGCAGATAAAGTAACTCGTAAACTAGGAGAAACTTTAAATATCCATGGTCAAAATAACATCACTGTGAAAAAAGATGGTACTGCAGTAGATACATTAAATGTAAAACTTGCTAGTGATTTGAAAAATATCACATCTATCACTAATGCTGATACAGACGGAAAACCAGGTAGCAAAATTACCTTAGATGCAAATGGTGTATCCATTGCTAATACAGCAGCAGGTCAAGATGGTGCAGCAGGAGAGACTAAAACTGTTACTATCGGTAAAGATGGCATCAATGCTGGTGGTATGAAAATCACTAATGTGGCGAAAGCGACAGAGAATGGCGATGCAGCGAATAAAGAATATGTAGATAATGCGATTAATAACTTAAATACAACAGTGACTAATAATGCAAATCTACGTTATGCTGGCGATACTAATGAAGGTGCAGTAAGTGGTGAAGATCACTTGAACTTACCATTAGCGACTGGTACTTTAAAAGTAGCTGGTACAGCGGATCAAATCAAAACTGTTGCTAATAATGGAACGATTACTTTATCCTTAGATGAAAAAGTAGCCAACAAGTTAAATAAACTTGGCGACACAGCTTCTAATGGACGTGATGGTGCGAATGGAACATCTGGTGCTACTGGTTTAACTGGTAAAGATAGCTTAAATGACAAAACTTTAACAGATAAAGTAAATGCCTTGCGTAATGGTGAAGCAGGCACTGTGGTATACACTGATGATGCAGGGGAACGTTTGGTGAAAGCCAATGACGGCAAGTACTATCACAAAGATGACCTAAAAGCTGACGGCACACCAAAAACAGCAGATGAAAACAATGGAACTGAACCAAAAGCAGTAGACAATCCGCAAGCTCGTGTAGTAAATCCAAATGGAGGCGCTAAAGCGCCTACTACTTTATCCAACATCGCTGATGGTAAAGTAGCAGCAAACTCCAAAGAAGCTGTGAACGGTGGTCAATTGAATACTGTTAAATCTGATTTAGCTACTGCATTAGGTGGTGGTGCTAAAGTAGAAAACGGTGTATTCACAGGCCCTACGTACAACATCACAAAAGATGATGGCAGCAATACAAAAGAAGAAGTGAAGAATGTTGGCGATGCAATCAGTAAATTAGATGGACGTATCAACAATGCTAATACTACACTTGCTAATAAAGGCTTAGATTTCACAGGTAATGATACAACTGCGAAAGTACACCGTAATTTAGGTGAAACTTTAACAATCAAAGGTGCAGAAAACTTCACTCGTACAGCGACTGAAACAAACAACATCAAAGTGGTTAAAACAGGTAATGATCTTGATGTGAAATTAGCGGAAAACCTTGGTAATATCAAATCTATCAGTAATACGACTGGAGAAGGAAAACCAGGTTCTACCATTACCTTAGGTGCAGATGGTGTATCCATTGCTAATACAGCAGCAGGTCAAGATGGTGCTGCGGGTACTACAAAAACTGTTACTATCGGTAAAGATGGCATCAATGCTGGTGGAATGAAAGTTACTAATGTAGCTAAAGCAGAAGCAGATGGCGATGCAGCGAATAAAGCATATGTAGATGATGCGATTAAGAACTTAAATACAACAGTGACTAATAATGCAAATCTACGTTATGCTGGTGATACTAACGTAGGTGCAGCAGGTGAAGATCACTTGAACTTACCATTAGCGACTGGTACTTTAAAAGTAGCTGGTACTGCTGACCAAATCAAAACTGTAGCTAATAATGGAACCATTACTTTATCCTTAGATGAAAAAGTGACAAACAAGTTAGATAAACTTGGTGACACAGCTTCCAATGGACGTGATGGTGCTAATGGTTTAACTGGTAAAGATGGCTTAAATGACAAAACTTTAACAGATAAAGTCAATGCCTTGCGTAATGGCGAAGCTGGCTCAGTAGTGTATACTAACGAAGCTGGTGACCGTGTTGTAAAAGCAAAAGATGGTAAATACTATAAAGCTGATGAAGTAAAAGCTGACGGTACTGTGAAAACTGCCGATGAAAACAATGGCAAGGCGCCAGAAGAAGTGACAACTCCACAGGCTCGTGTGGTAAATCCTAATGGAGAAACTACAGTTCCTACTAAATTGTCCAACATCGCTGATGGAAAAGTAGCAGCAAACTCCAAAGAAGCTGTGAACGGCGGACAATTGAACACTGTTAAATCTGATTTAGCTACAGCATTAGGTGGTGGTGCTAAAGTAGAAAATGGTACCTTCACAGGTCCTACCTACAACATCACAGAAGATGATGGTAGCAATACAAAAGAAGAAGTGAAGAATGTTGGTGATGCAATCAGTAAATTAGATGGACGTATCAACAATGCGAATACTACGCTTGCTAATAAAGGTTTAGATTTCACAGGTAATGATACAACTGATGCTGGTAAAGTACACCGTAATTTAGGCGAAACTTTAACGATCAAAGGTGCAGAAAACTTCACTCGTGCAGCAACTGAAACAAATAATATCAAAGTGGTTAAAACTGATAATGACCTTGATGTGAAATTAGCAGAAAACCTTGGTAATATTAAATCCATCAGTAATGCTACAGGAGAAGGAAAACCAGGCTCTACCATTACTTTAGGTGCAGATGGTGTATCTATCGCTAATACAGCAGCAGGTGCAGATGGAGCAGCTGGTGAAACGAAAACTGTCACTATCGGTAAAGATGGCATCAATGCTGGTGGCATGAAAGTTACTAATGTAGCTAAAGCAGAAGCAGATGGCGATGCAGCGAACAAAAAATATGTAGATGATGCAATTACCAACTTAAATACAACAGTGACTAATAATGCAAATCTACGATATGCTGGCGATACTAATGAAGGTGTAGCAAATGGTGAAGATCACTTGAACTTACCATTAGCGACTGGTACTTTAAAAGTAGCTGGTACAGCTGATCAAATCAAAACTGTTGCTAATAATGGAACGATTACTCTATCCTTAGATGAAAAAGTAGCCAACAAGTTAAATAAACTTGGCGACACAGCTTCTAATGGACGTGATGGTGCGAATGGAACATCTGGTGCTACTGGTTTAACTGGTAAAGATGGCTTAAATGACAAAACTTTAACAGATAAAGTAAATGCCTTGCGTAATGGTGAAGCAGGCACTGTGGTATACACTGATGATGCAGGGGAACGTTTGGTGAAAGCCAATGACGGCAAGTACTATCACAAAGATGACCTAAAAGCAGACGGCACACCAAAAACAGCAGATGAAAACAATGGAACTGCACCAAAAGCAGTAGACAATCCACAAGCTCGTGTGGTGAATGCGAATGGAGATGCTAAAGCGCCTACTACTTTATCCAATATCGCTGATGGCAAAGTAGCAGCAGGTTCCAAAGATGCTGTGAACGGTGGACAATTGAATACTGTTAAATCTGACTTAGCTACTGCATTAGGTGGTGGTGCTAAAGTAGAAAACGGTGTATTCACAGGTCCTACGTACAACATCACAAAAGATGATGGCAGCAATACAAAAGAAGAAGTGAAGAATGTTGGCGATGCAATCAGTAAATTAGATGGACGTATCAACAATGCCAATACTACACTTGCTAATAAAGGCTTAGATTTTACAGGTAACGATACAACTGATGCTGGTAAAGTACATCGTAATTTAGGCGAAACTTTAACCATCAAAGGTGCAGAAAACTTCACTCGTACAGCGGCTGAAGCAAACAACATCAAAGTGGTTAAAACTGATAATGATCTTGATGTGAAATTAGCGGAGAACCTTGGTAATATCAAAGAAATCGCTGGTAATGGTAAAGATGACTTAGTGATTAAAAATGGTGATGCTACCATTACCTTGAAACCTAAAAAAGAGGCAGAAGGTACTAACCCTGCTACACCAGCTACAGTAGACTTTGGCGATACGAAAGTAGTAGCATCTAATCTTGATGCATCTATCAAATACCGTGCTAATGATGAAGAGGCAGCAAATGCTAAATCTGTTAAATTAGCCGATGGCTTTAATTTTGTAGCAAGTACTGTTACAGATACTGCAACAGAAGGGCCAAAATCTGGCTTGGTTATCAAAGCGGAAGATAATGGTAAAGTAACATTTGGCTTAGATAAAGCAACTCGTGAAAAAGTTGACAACGCAGCGGATAAAAACTTAAGCAATTTAACTGATGATGGTAAAAATAAAGTCAAAGAATTAGCTGGAGAAGCTGCTAAAGCGTCAGTAAAAGTGGCAGATGGTATTAACACAACTGTTACTACAGATACAACTACTACTCCAGGAGTAACTACGTATAAAGTAAATGCTAATGATACAACAGTAGCAGTGAATGCAGATACCTTGGCTATTTCCGGCGGTACTCCAGATGCTACAACTAAAGTTCGTGCCTATACATTAGACTTATCTGACACAGTAAAAGCAAAATTAAATGCTATTAACAATGTTGGTGACACAGCTTCTAACGGTCGTGACGGTGTAAATGGCACATCTGGTGCACAAGGCTTAACTGGTAAAGACGGCTTAAACGATAAAACATTAACAGATAAAGTGAATGCATTACGTAATGGCGAAGCTGGATCTGTGGTGTACACTAACGAAGCTGGCGACCGTGTGGTAAAAGCAAAAGATGGTAAATACTACAAAGCTGATGAAGTAAAAGCTGATGGTACTGTAAAAACTGCTGAGGAAAACAAAGGTAAAGCACCAGAAGAAGTGAAAACACCGCAAGCTCGTGTGGTAAATCCTAATGGAAAAACTACGGCTCCTACTACTTTATCCAACATCGCTGATGGAAAAATCGCAGCAGATTCCAAAGAGGCTGTGAACGGCGGTCAATTGAATACTGTTAAATCTGATTTAGCTACAGCCTTAGGTGGAGGTGCTAAAGTAGAAAACGGTGTATTCACAGGACCAACGTATAACATCACAAAAGATGATGGCACAGGTACAGAAGCAACATCGAATGTTGGTGAAGCAATCAGTAAATTAGATGGCCGTATCAACAATGCTAATACTACACTTGCTAATAAAGGCTTAGATTTCACAGGTAATGATACAACTGCGAAAGTACACCGTAATTTAGGTGAAACTTTAACAATCAAAGGTGCTGATAACTTCACGCGCACAGATGCTGAAACAAACAATATCAAAGTTGTGAAAAATAATAATGATCTTGATGTGAAATTAGCAGAAAACCTTGGTAACATCAAAGAAATCGCTGGTAATGGTAAAGATGACTTAGTGATTAAAAACGGTGATGCTACCATTACCTTGAAACCTAAAAAAGAGGCAGAAGGTGCTAACCCTGCTACACCAGCTACAGTCGACTTTGGCAATACAAAAGTAGTAGCACCTAATTTAGACGCATCTATCACATATCGTGCGAATAGCGCAGAAGATGCAGATGCTAAGACTGTAACATTACAAAAAGGTTTGAACTTCGTGTCTGGTGATGGTACAGCAGCTACTGCTGAAGCAGCAAAAGCAGGTATCACAATTGCAGCTGATAAAGATGGAAAAGTTGTATTTGGCTTGAATGAAGCAACACGCAATGCTATCGATAATGCAGCAGATAAAAACTTAAATAACTTATCTCAAGAGGGTAAGGATAAAGTGGCTGATTTAGCAAAAACAGCAGCAAGAGAGGCAGTAAAAGTAGCAGCTGGTAATAATGTGACAGTAACACCTGAAACGAAAGATGGCGTTACTACCTATACTGTAAATGGCCGTGATACGACTGTAAAAGCAGCTGATAAAGGAAGTGTTTCTGTTACTGGTGGAACACTAAATGCTAACGGTGAACGTGAATATACTGTAGATTTAACAGCAGAAGCAAAAGCTGAATTGGGTAAGATTTCTGATCTGAATACACGCTTGGGCAGTGCAGAAGGCAAAATCACAACGCTTCAAGGTGATATGACGAAGGCAAAAGATGATATTGCAGCGAATACGAAAGCAATTGAAGCTAATAAAGAAGCTATAGCTACAAATAAAAATGCAATTGCTGACAATGCAAAAAATATTGCAGCCAATACAAAAGATATCGATGCTAATAAACAAGGTATTGCAGAAAATAAAGAAAAAATTGGCGAAAATGCAAAAGCGATTGCTAAAAATGCAGATGCTATTAAATCTAATACAGATCGTATTCATACAGTAGAAACTCGTGTTGACACAGTAGAAACTCGTGTTGACACAGCAGAAGGCAAAATTGCTGCTAATGAAAAAGCAATTAAAGACAATGCATCTGCTATTCAATCTAATACAAAAGCAATTGGTGATAATACAACAGCCATTGCAAAAAATGCAAGCGATATCACAAAAGCAAATAAAGAGATTGAAAGCTTAAAAGGTAATTCTGCAACGAAAGATTTAAGTAACCTAACCAATACTGGCAAGGATACAATTACTAAATTGATTGATGTGAAGGGTGAAAATGGTATTACTGTTACACCAAGCACAAATACAGACTCAAGAGTAAAAACTTTCACAGCAAAATTAAATGACACTGTTACCTTCGGTTCTGGTGATAAGAAAATTACTGTAGATGGTACAACTGGTACTGTTACAAGTAAAGCAGTAGCAGCGGATACAGTAAAAGCTAACACTGTAGATGCTAAGACTGTTCAATTAGGAGACTCTACAGGAACTAATACAACTGTTACAGCAGATGGTATTGCAGTAACAACTAAGAACCCTGATGGCACTACATCTAAAGTAGAAATCAAAAATGGTACAGTCTCTGGTTTAACAAATACGAAGTGGGATCCAGCCAAAGTAGTTACTGACGCAGATCGCAGTGTAGTGGCAACGCAAGGTCAAGTGAAAGATGTAACGGATACCTTGGCCCGTGGTCGAGTATTTGTAGGTGATACGGGTACAAAAGTGACTGTAGGTTTAGGCGATACTCTGGCTATTAAAGGTGGATCTACTAAAGCATTAACAGATGATAACATTGGTGTTGTATCTACTGAGGCAAAAGATGGCAAGCCAGCTACGATGACTGTAAAATTGGCGAAAGATGTGAAAATGAAAGATGGTTCCACATCCTACGACTACTACTTACCTGAAGTAAAAACGAATCCAGATGGTTCAAAAGAGAAGGTTAAAAACACAGATGGATCTGTGAAATATAAAGTAGATAAAGATGGTAATCCAATTCGCTTAGTGACAACTACAGTCAATGGTGAAGGTGTAACGATTGCACCAGTGAAAGGTTTAGATAAACCGACTGTTTCCTTAACAGCGGATGGTCTAGACAATGGTGGCAACCAAATTCACAATGTAGCAGCAGGCACAGCTAATACGGATGCAGCGACAGTAGGTCAAGTACGTGCAGCAGCACACGCTTTAAATAACCGTGTGAATGAGGCAGGTGCTCACGCAGCAGCCTTAGCAGCGATGAATCCATTGAGCTATGATCCTCTTAAAAAATCTCAAGTCATGGCTGGATATGGCGCTTATAAAGGTAGTAATGCGTTGGCACTTGGTGTGGCTCACTATGCTAACGAAGATACTCTATTTAACGTAGGTGTCAGCGTAGGCAATGGTGAAAACATGGTGAATGCAGGCGTGACGTACCGATTCGGCGGCGAAGACAGCATGATCCCTGAACGTTACAAAGGCGGTCCAATTTCTTCTGTTTATGTAATGCAAGATGAAATCACTGCTCTGAAAGCTGAAAATGCTCGTAAAGATGCGGAGAATGCTAAGAAAGAAGCAGAGAATGAGGAAATGAAAGCACAAATTAAAATGCTTATTGAACGTGTAACAATGCTGGAAGCAAAAAAATAATACACCATATAAGAGGCGAATTCCTAATGGTATGACAAAAAATGGACACTTCGTTGAAAGAGGGAGTGTCCATTTTATATGTGAGAAGTATTTTATATTATATGATAGTGAATATTTACAAAATGATGAAGTATGCAATACAGAAAAAACTGATGAAATGTATATAATTAAAAGTATAAAATATAATAGGATTATAAAAGCGTTGAAAATCAATATCTTTGTAATTGCATTTGGATATTTAACGAAATGTGAAGTATAGTATAATAAAGGATTAGATTGATGAAAGATAGTTTGATTATTATTAAAAATGAATAAAATAATCAAAATTACACTAGTACTTTTAGTAGAGATATATATAATAAAAGTAGATAATGTATTTCTTCATAATAAAACTTAAGATTGAAACATGTAAATGTGATATGTATTGACTATAAAGTGATGTACAAGTTACATCGATAAATGAGGTAGTTTATATTTAATAAATATTATATAGTTCAAGGTTTGATGACCAGAAAAAAGGGAGGATTATCACAATGAACAAATTATTTAAGGTTATTTGGAGCAAGTCTAAGCAATGCTACATCGTAGTTTCAGAAGTAGCGAAAAACACTACAGGTAAAAAGAAAATCGTCGTTGCTAGTGTATTAGCAGTCTTGGCAGTGAGTGCACAAGTGGCAACTGTACAAGCAACAATTCCTGAGGGGACCGTAAAAGACGGTGCAACGGTAGGGATCGGTCAAACCGTGGAGGTTGCTGGTGATAGCTCTGTAGGTGTTGGTAAAGGTATCACTGTTACGAAGCGATTTTCTGTAGCAATGGGGAATGGGATCACTGCCAGTGCAGATAACGCAGTAGCCATTGGTTCTGGAGCCAATTTCGGAAAAGTACAAGCCTTAGGTAATGATAGCGTTGCCGTAGGGACCCGTGCAGAAGCAGGCATGCAAAGTTCTATCGCCATTGGTCGTTTGAGTCGTGCTGTTACAGGTGAAAAAGGTGTGGCCATCGGTAATGAAGCGGTGACGACAGCGTTGTCTGCCATTGCGATTGGTAACAAAGTGAAGGCTACGAAGGACACGGCCATTAGTATTGGTAACGAATCCAACGCCACTGGAACAGCAGCAGTTGCCTATGGTAACAAAGCACAAGCAACAGCAGATAGCACTGTAGCAGTGGGTGATCAATCGAAAGCTACAGCCGCTAATGCGACAGCGGTCGGAACTGGAGCAAATGCTAGTGGAGATAATAGTATCGCTTTAGGTAAAAGTGCCACAGTAGCCGGAGCTAATAGTGTAGCATTAGGTTTTAACACAGCTGTAACGGCAGCTGATGTTGCTACAGGCACGGCGGCTGGTAAAAAACCATATTTATTAGATAGTAGTACCGTAGATAATGTGGATGATGCAACCAATGGTATTGTCGCAATTGGAACAAGACGTGATGGAGCTACTGGGTTTGCCCGTCGTTTAACAGGGGTAGCAGGTGCTGTTTCTGACTATGATGCAGTTAACTTGAAACAGTTGAAAGCTGTAGAAGCTAACGAATGGTTGTTACAAACTAAAAATGCAAACGATACAAAAGCAACAGACGTAACAGCACAAGCTGTGACAGGAGAAAAGAAAAAACGTGTAGTCTTAGAAGCTGGTGACAACATCACTCTTGAAAATAGTAACGGTACTGTAAAAATAAAAGCTAACGTAGGCGTAAAATCTATTACAAGTGGAAATAAAACGGCATTAACAGTATCTACAGTAGATACTAACGGTGCGGTAACGATTACGCCAAATATCGCAACTAATTTGTCAGCTAGTGGTGATGCAGGTAAGCTTGTAACAGCGGGAACTGTAAATACAGCACTTGCTGGAAAAGTGGATACAAACACTTTCAACACAGCGTTAGGAGCTAAACTTGATAAAACAGCAGAACGTCATGTGAAAGAAGGATCCTATGCAGTGCAAAATGACGGTACAGTAACATTAACAAAAGTAGATGGAGTAGGTACTGAAAAAGCTAATGAAGCGGTAAAAATCACAGGATTAGCAACAAAAGCATCTGTGGATACGTTAACTACAGAAGTGGGCAAAAAGCAAACGCAGCTGACGTAACAGCAGAGTTAGCTAAAAAAGCAAACGCAGCTGACGTAACAGCAGAGTTAGCTAAAAAAGCAAATGCAGCTGATGTAACAGCAGAGTTAGCTAAAAAAGCAAACGCAGCAGATGTAACAGCAGAATTAGCTAAAAAAGCAAATGCAGCAGATGTAACAGCAGAATAAGCTA
>NZ_RQVJ01000004.1 GCF_003999875.1 Veillonella sp. 3310
TATGGTGACCCGTGGGGGAATCGAACCCCCGATACCGCCGTGAAAGGGCGGTGTCTTAACCGCTTGACCAACGGGCCATGTTGTGTAAGTGGTGACCCACCCGCGACTCGAACGCGGGACACCCTGATTAAAAGTCAGGTGCTCTGCCAACTGAGCTAGTGGGTCATGATAGTGTACTAACCGAAAGTAAGTTGGCTCCTCGAGTAGGACTCGAACCTACGACCGATCGGTTAACAGCCGATTGCTCTACCTGCTGAGCTATCGAGGAATGAACAAACTGGAGCGGAAAACGAGATTCGAACTCGCGACCCCCGCCTTGGCAAGGCGGTGCTCTACCGCTGAGCTATTTCCGCACGAATGCAATCCATGTTTTTCTTTCTTGCGACTGCTCATTTATAATACCAAAAAATTTAGATAGTTGTCAACAAAATTTTTAAAATATTTTTTACCCGGTCTATAGTAGTCAAACATTTGTAACACAACCTGTGAAAAGGGCTATTTATATAGATAGTGATTCCCCTATTACAAGCGGAATAACTCCCTGTGCATAATCTATCAAAAAAAGTTGCAGCAAAATATAACCTATATATTTTGCTGCAACTTTTAGTGTTATTTGTTACCGGAATCTATCCCATATTCCTCTTTCAATATAGATATCACCTTCTCTTTAATGTCCGGTAGTGTCTCATAGCAGAGGCTCCAAACTGGTCTTTTACCAAATTTGTACTCATAGGAAACAAGATACGGAATGGCAGCAATCAGATTCCAAGATAAGTCCTGATGTTTCATTTTAAACTCTTCTGACGTTCTGGTCAGATATGTCCCAATGAAATGTAATTTCCAAGCAATTCCATCTTCTACCATATCATCCATGAATGTATCATCAGTAAGCAGCTCGCCCTGTTCGCCTCGTCCTTTATATCGTTCCACCGACGCATCCAGCTTATGGATTAACTCCAACGTATCTACTAGTAGCTTTTTATTATCCATACACACCCCTACATATGAATTGTATATCTACATATTGTTTGAAAGTAGTACTTCTTACCGTCCGTCTTGGCGTTCTGACCCTGGTCCATCGACGGCTACGTTTACGCTAGCTTCACCGAATGTTTTCATGTCGTTCAGCATGTGCATGCCCGCATCCAGAACCGATAGCCCCATAGTAGAACCTAAGGCTTCATCCATTTCAAAGCCGTAGAATAGATGTGGCTGAATACCTAAATATTTCATTTGCGCTTTTTGCACAGGTTCTCCCATATGAACAGATGGGAACACGTAATCCATGACCGCTTCGTTGATGCATTTCGCAGCGAGTACGGCTGCGCCTGTTTCTGCTGTGTCGAAAACTACCGCCATGCGATGGCTTGCCGCCCCTAGGATAAGTCCTGTTAAGACCACCACGTCTGGAGATCCTACGGTCGCCAACACATGGGCTCCGTCTTGGCTAGGCAATTGGTGTTCTGCCAAACTGGCCGTCAATTGTTTTGCTTTTTCTTGAATGCTTAAAGTACAATTATTTTCTGTCAACAACTCTGCCATCGGATATCCTGTGATTCCTGCTGTCACCGCCAAGGCTGAAAGTAAGCTTCTTTCACCGACAGTACCGATAGCGATGGTTTGGTACCCTTTTTCACTCAATTCATCGGCTAAGCCAAAGCCTAATTCTAAACCTCGTTCTACGATATCAGGTGTCAACGCCGCATGCATACGGAAAAATTTAGAACCTTTCGCTAGTTTATGTTGGCGGACCCCTTTGATATGACTAGTATCCAATTCTAGACCAGCATCTACTAAGAACACATGAGCCCCGATTTTCTTTGCTGCTCCATGGGTTGCAGAGTGACCAGATGCCAATCGTTCCATAGCTTGTAAGCTTTCTACGCCATGCGTTTGGTTTTGTGGTCCATCCACAGCGATGTCGGCACCAACGATGACAACAGCATGACGAAGGTGGTTCGGTTTTTCTTCTTTCAGAATCCCTGCGATACGTTCTGTAATACCTTCCAAGCGCGCCAAGGAATACAATGGTTTTGTTAGATTGTCGATGCGCAAACGGCATTCCTCCATAGACGGTTTATGCAATGGTTCGATGACAAAATTACGCATGGTGCTCACCTCCTGCAACTTCGTGGAACATGTCCACGGCTAAGTTCAACATTTGCATTTGCATAGACCCTCCAGTGGCCTCACCGAGACAGAATCCAAGGTCTACATAGGCTTCGAGGCCCAATGTTTTCAACGCATCTTTGTGAGCTTTTTCAGCCGACAAATGGGATGCCATCACGTAATCCATGGTGTGCGGGTTCATAGCGTGTGCAATGAGGGCGCAGGCTGTGGTGTTAAATCCGTCGATGACCACCAATGCATGATTCGCTGCCGCCCCTAGGATAACACCTACTAGGCAAGCGAACTCTAACCCTCCTACGGCAGACAAAATGCCCAATCCGTCTGTGGCTGGAATATCCGCATATTTCACTAACGCATCGTAAACGACTTTTTGTTTTACTTTCAATCGTTCGTCTGAAATATTCGTACCTCGTCCCGTTGCTTCATCCGCTGAAAGTCCAGAGAACTTTGCTGTGATCACCGCACTAGACGTAGTATTACCGATACCCATTTCGCCCACTAGGAAGGTGTTAAAGCCTTCTTTCACTTTTTCTTCTACGAAAGCGATACCTACCTCCACAGCTTCGATGGCTTTCTCCATAGGCATAGCCGGTTCTTCTAACATGTTATTCGTACCATTAGGCATTACCTTACGATGGTGTAAACCTGGCACAGCGGACATATCCGCCGCCACCCCTACGTCGATGACTTCAATTTGAGCGCCACAATAGTTCGCCAACGCATTGGCTGCAGCACCTTTTGGAATCAAGTAGTTCATAGTCATATGCACCGTTACCTCTTGTGGGTAGGCACTGACACCGATTTTTGCCACACCATGGTCACCAGAGGCGATGATCATACAAGGCTTAGGAGCTGTTGGATTCGGTTGATTCGTCGCCGCTGCATAATGCTCTACCATGGTCGCTAACTTACCATACGAACCATATGGAGTCCCCTTACTCCACTGTTCCCCAATTGCTCGTTCAATCTCTTTATTCCGCGGCACAATGCGCGCCAACGTACTTTCATATAAACTCATACGTCCTCCTATGTGAAACCCATCATAAGAATACAAAAAAGCATAGCCCTAGACTATGCCAAGTTGATTCCATTATAAAGTATTTTTTGATCAGTTTCAATTTTTATATTCATTTTGTTTTTGGAGTGGAGTCGCCCACATGTATGTTGTAAAAACTGCCCTCCGCGAAAGTTTTGACAACATACATGCGGGCTTCCGATACAATAGCATAGATGAAACTATAAAAATTGAAACAGACCCGGGGAAAATAAGCGGGAAGAGAGTTACTTGTTTTTGTATACTTCACGTCTATGTGCTACTTCTACTATAAAAATAGTAACTTCTGTATCATTAATTTCCGCAAATAATCGATAATCTCCTACTCTATATCGCCATACGCCAGAAAGATTTCCTGTTAGCATTTTTCCGTGGATTCTAGGATCTAATGTACCTACTAAATATTTCAAAACCCAATGTTTTATCATCCTTGCTATGGATGGGTCTAACTTTTTAATTTGCTTTATAGCATGTTCTGAAAATTTAACCGAAAACACTAGATACCAAGCTCCTTCCAAACCTCTTCATGATCATAAACTTTTCCATTATGAAGTTCTCGTCTTGCCTTTAAAATGCGTTCCTCATTAATTTTCAATTCATCCTCAATCGTATCTAGCACTAGATTACGAATAAAGGAAGATACATTTAAGTTATTAGCAGCCACATACGCTTGAATCATTTGGCTCTCATCTTCAGATAAACGTAAAGAAATGGTAGTAGCCATAAATCTCCCTCCTTTTTGTAATACAAGTAATACCTCAATTACAGTATATCACATAAACACCCTCAGTCAAGAAAATCACACACTCTTTAATCGGAGCTCAAACCACATCCTGCTCCCTCCAGGTCGCCCACCGCTCGGAGCGGTCTAAATTTCTACCCCTCTATAAACGCAAAGAAGCCCCCATGTGTTTCGTCAAAAACTTTCACGTAGGGCAGTTTTCGGGGCCTACATGGGGGGCTCAAAATCACATTCTTTCCCTCTAGGGAGCCCCGCTCAGAGCAGTTTAAATTCCTTCCTCTAATAAGCGCAAAGGAGCCCCCATGTGTTCTGTCAAAAACTTTCGCGTAGGGCAGTTTTTGCGGAATACATGGGGGCTCCTCCCCACACTTTCACGATATGGAATTTAAACCGATATGAGCGAACGACCTCTCCATTTTCCTGACTGCCACCGCCACATGAATATGAGCGCCCGTATGATTTCATCAATAGCCATAGCAATCCACACGCCTACGAGTCCCCATCCAAGGACGATGCCAAAGTAATAGGACAAGGTCACAGCGAACATCCACATGCCAAAGACACCTACGAACACAGGAATCCGAATATCTCCCGCCGCTTGCAAGCATTGCACCAACACAATGTTAGCGCCACGTCCAATTTCCAAGAATATTTCGATGAACAAAACGGCTTTCGCCAAATCGATAATCTCCTGATTATCCGTCACAAGGCGCATCACAGGTTCACAGGCAAAGTAAAAGAAGGTGCTCAATCCCACGCCAATAGAAACGCCTGCTGCTGTTGTGAGCCACACACGACGAGACACCTCTTCTTCTCGTTTAGCTCCCATGAGGAACCCTACCACAATTTGTGCTGCATTAGCCAAGGCAATGGTGTACATATAGCAGAAGGTAGCGATGATATACACATATACTTTTGTTGTAATCACCACGAGCCCCATAAGGTTCACCATTTTCATAATCACTGTCTGTGACATTTGGTACGATAAAGTTTCCCCACCAGAAGGAACAGAAATAAACAACAACTGTCGTAACGTTTCCCACCGGAATGGGCGCAAATAGTCCACTTTCAGACGAGCAGTCAACAAGGATTGATGGCACCAGATGATAAGACCTAGTCCCAACGCCTTGCTAATGACCGTCGACAAGGATACCCCTAGTACGCCCATGCTTGGAATTGGTCCCCAACCGTAGATAAGGGCGTAGTTCAAGATAATATGGACCACATTCATGACGAGAGCAATCCACATGGCAATACGTGGCATGGAATGTCCCCGGAACATCGCTACATAGGTCGTATAAATCCCTGTAACAGGAATGCTAGCTGCCACGATATTCAAATAGAGCGTCGTTTCTTCCATAATCTCCGGTGGTACACCAAGCCATTCGCATAAAGTTTGATGAAAGATAATCACCACAGCCCCTGCGATAGCACTAAATAACGTATGAAAGACTACGCTAATGGTATACACTTCATCAATTTTATCAGGCCGTTTAGCCCCCAAATATTGGGCAATCAAAATGGTGGTGGCTGTACTCATAACAATGAGCAAGAACAAGATTACATTAATAATCTGGTTCGCATTGGCTACGGCTGCCACTGCTGTTTCTGCATATTGACTAAGCATGAATTGGTCTACATTACCCAATAACATCTGTAAAAATAATTCTATAAAGATAGGGACACTAAGTGCCCCTACAGATAAGGATATGCTTTTTGTTACTTTCATTCTACTTCGTATTCAACTTTCTCTAATGCACCGTTCTCCACTAAAGATTCCCAGCTCGCTACTAAGCGATAGCGGGCTTCTACTTCCGCCTCTTTCCAATGTTCCCCTTCAGGGAACCATTCGCTTGGCACCTTACTACATTTAGTGAAATTTAAGGTATATCCCATAGAGCACACTTCTTTAGATGCCCACCAGGCTCCTACACGGTCGCGGCTATCTAAATAGACCGAGTCTAAGCCGGTTTCCGCTACCCAAGACATAATTTCTGACCAATATTCTTCTGGAACTACACTATTAACCAATGTTTCTTGTAAGGCTTGATTCGCCACTTCTAAAGGGTTTTCCACCCCTACACCTGGTGTATTTTGCACTTCCTCTAGCACTTGGTCTACAATATTTTGTGCTGTGTCTGTCATACTATCGCTCCTTTCTATGTATCCGTTCTATATATACTTTGCCCTATATTTCCAGAGCTTGTAATATATCTTTGAAAGATTCCCTTATTATACATAATACTATACTACATCTATTTTTTATCTATAGTCAAACTTGGCAAGCGGTCACGAATTTCTTTTCCTCGTGTTAAATACTGCCCCAATCCATCACCATTATCATCGGCTTGAAGTAAGGCTTTCACCACTTCTAGTTCCTGCTCCACCTTATGAATAGCCTCTAATACATTATGGCGATTGCCATAGATAATCTCCTGCCACATGCTCGGCAAACCACTGGCAGTACGGGTGCTATCTCGTAAACCTCCAGCAGACAAGCTCATGCGCTTATCTCCCAGCTCGTCTCCGCCTACAGCAGTAATCATGACAGATGCCAGCATATGCGGCATATGGCTCACCATGGCCAAGCACCCATCGTGGCGTTTCATATCCACGTATTCAATACGAGATCCCACAGCACGGCCCATGTCAGCTAACTCCTGCGCCACTGTGGCATCGTAGGCTGGCTGCTTCTCATCTTCTAGGACAATCCATCCCATCTTTTGAAATAAGTCTTTATGAGCTTCTTCATAACCGCCTTTTTCAGAACCTGCCATAGGATGTACAGATACGAAGTGCACACCTTCAGGAATATACGCATACACAGTATTGGCAAATTCATCTTTTGCACTGGACACATCGGTCACCACTTGTCCTGGTCGGAAATGATGAGCTACTTTCACAAAAAGTTCGCTATTCGTTTGCGGTGGCAAGGCAAATACAACAATATCTGCACCCTCAATCACTGCTTCCACCGCCGTGAAAGCCTGCGACACACAGCCATCAGCCAGCGCTATATCACAAATTTCCTGTCGTCGGGCATAGCCAATGACATCGTATGTTGTATATGCTCGCAATGCTTTCGCCAAGGACGCCCCTAGCAATCCTAATCCAATAATGCCAACCGTTCGTGCCATCTATTCCTCCTACACGTAACCTCGAGAAATGTATCTATCTACCCTATACAGGTCCTAAGATGCTCTTAACATCCACACTTACTAATAAGGTACAGCTACTTTTACAAGCATCTGTACCCTTCATTCTGTATTTATTAGTTCTACCACGAATTATAGATTCGGTCAACTTTTAATTATGCCGAAATATCACTTTATGCGATCATATTTACAACAACATTACCCTCTATAATTGTCCTTACCAACTGAATCACACAAGAAAAAGAATCTCGTGCCTTTCTTTTTATATTCCATCTATTCTATGCGCTTGTAGTACGACCTCTATCCCATGCCAAGATAAATATTGTAACAATGATAAGCGTCATGCCGATCATATCCCACTGAGAAAACTCATTGCCCAATAGCAACCATGCCAACACCGCTGCCGAGATAGGTTCTATGGATGAAAGTATAGACCCCGTTACAGCCCCTACACGTCGCACCCCTTCTAGGTACGCATTAAAGGACACCACTGTGCCGAAGATGATAATACTCCAGAACCCACCGTGCGCCCATAGATCCCACACAATCCCTTCAGAACTTGGTTGTGTAGCAATCCATGCAAAAGCTCCACCAATGAGCATCCCAAAGCCCACGATAGGGGCTGTACCATACTTCTTCAATAAAGGCACTGGTTGCAATGTGTATATACCAACTGCCACCGCTGACAACATACCCCACAATAAAAGGGTATCATCTAAGGCAGAGATATCCCACACCCCTTGCAGTGCGATGATGCCTGTACCTAACGTAGCCAATACGACACTACATACCTCCGCCACTCGTGGTAACTGTAGACGGGTGATAGAAATGTATAAAATAATGAGTGCTGGCCCTACATATTGCAAGACCGTCGCAATCCCTGCTCCTGCATAGGCGATGGCTTTAAAGTAAGTATATTGGCACATCCACATACCAAGGACCCCAAATATCACCAACCGTAATGTATCTTTCCAGTCGGAAAAGACCTTAAAAATAGAGGCTCTTCCTTGGTAAAAGGCCACTGCTACCGTAATGACACCGGCAATAGTCAATCGCATGGCCACTACCCATTCTGCAGACATCATGCGCTGTTGTTGCACAAATTGTGAGCACATCCCAGAAAAGCCCCACAAAACAGCACCTAATGCAATGAGTAACATGCCTTTCATTACATATGCGTTCATACCATCCTCCCTTAGTCACTAGTGAAATTTTCCTTATAATCATTATGCCAGCTGTAATTATACGCTCTAATCCTAAACTTTCTCCAGCACCTTTATCTGTGTCTGTGTCTGTGTCTGTGTCTGTGTCTGTGTCTGTGTCTGTGTCTGTGTCTGTGTCTGTAAAAAATTATATGGTACAAACATAAACTATCCAAGCTTATGTTTACTTACTTAATAAACTCTTATGAATTTTCACAACAACCTTACGGATTTGTTGTATCTCATGAGGGGCAATCAAGGTGCGGTGTAACTCGCCAGGATAAAAAATACAATAATCCCCTGGACGCACATCGATTTTTAAGGTGCCACCTTGCGTAGGATCATAGAAATAACAATCCTTATCATCATAGGCCTCTACCACATCAGGAAAAGTCTGACGAATGAGAATCTCCATTTGCTCTTCCCCAGTCACTAGAAATTGTACATCCATGTAATCCTTATGCCCTTCAATCTTCGTCTCCTCATAGATCCGTGTATTCACAATATCCACATTAGCATACATCAAATCACCTTCAATAGGGTATCGACCACCCTCAAACGTCATGAAATCATGAGCTTTCAAAAACTTAAGAGCCCGTTCCACCGCCTTCGGATAGTGAAACTGTTTGTAATCTATAGCAATATTTTGATAAATCATAAGTTACTCCTTTATCGTTATATCCTGCGAACCGTGCATCCTCATAGCACCCTCACATGAAGCGTATCTATCTACTGTTACTATACTAGCATAGCCATATAAGGTCAAACACAATTTTGAGGATAACATGGATATATTAGACTGTATCATTATCTATTTTAACAACGCTACTTTTATTCTTTCACAAACTGTGATATACTAAAAGTAACAAAAGAAGAGCCACCAACGTGCAGCTAGCGTTAGGCTCATCTCAAGAACTACAGAAATTGAAATTGCCTAACGTGTGAGGTCCGCAAAACCTCTATTCGTTAGGCATTTTCGTTAGCTATAAAAGCAACGAACAACTTCTACGATTAACATAGAAAATTGAATCAATAAAGATAATTTCTCATATGTAGTCATAGTACCACCTCCTCCCATATTAGGAAGAGATGAGCCCAACAACACGTCGATGACTCTTCAATTAGTATTATACCACAAAATTACTCGTATTGTTAATATTTCTCAAAAAAATACCCCTGAGGAACGCAATGATGCGTAGTAGCCTTGTGGCGTCTCTTTACTGACTAAATCATACAAACCCAAGAAGAGCACGGTGTGCCCCGAACAAACATTATGAAATACCGTTTGAGAGGGGTATACCGTGCTCTTCCCTTTCGCTATTTAGTTAAAAACGCCACAGGCTACATAGCATCACAAGTTACGACTCTTCGTGACCCGCAAATCCTGCAATTATTGTTTCCGCTTGTTTATGTAGTACTTCTTCGTATCCATTGAACTCCATATTAAACACACCTTGTCCTTGTGTCATGGAGCGCAATACTGTTACATAATCCAACATTTCTACCAATGGAACTTGGGCTTTCACCACAGTGATCCCTTCACGCACGCCTTGGTCCATGCCGAGTACGCGACCACGACGGCTATTCAAATCTCCCATAATATCGCCCATAAATTCTTCTGGGCCGATGACATTCACATTATACACTGGCTCTAACAAAATCGGTTTTGCATCAGGCACACCTTTTTTCAATGCTTGAGCTGCTGCCATTTTAAAAGCCAACTCAGAGGAGTCCACTGTATGATAGGAACCATCTAATAACGTCACTTGGATGCCAATCATCGGATACCCTGCCAAAAGACCTTTTTCCAATGTTTCACGAACACCTTTTTCTACAGCTGGAATGTATTGACGTGGCACAGCACCACCAAAGATTTTATCGATAAACTCGAACTCTCCTTCATATAGCGGAGCAATACCAAGTTTCACATGTCCATATTGACCATGACCGCCACTTTGTTTTTTATGTTTACCTTCTACTTCCACTGTACCACGAATGGTTTCACGATACGGAATGTATGGCGCTTCTAATTTTGCCCTAACCCCATATTTACGTTCCATTTTTTGTAAAATATGTTCTAAATGCACATCTCCCATACACCGCACTTGCATTTGACGACCTTCTACATCTTTCACTACTTCACAAGTAGGATCCTCTTCGGAAATACGTGCCAAAGCATTAGCTAATTTTTCTTCTTCCCCTTTTTTCTCAGGTACCATCGCCACACGATATAGTGGTTGTGGGAATCGAATTGGTGCATATTGTACTTTAAATTCCGCTGTACCAAAGGTATCTCCTGTTTTCGTTTCTCCTAGTTTAGGAATAACTACGATATCCCCAGCTTTTGCAACCTCTACTGGCACTTGTTGTTTACCAATTAAAGTCACCATTTTGCCCCATTTTTCTTCTACATCACGGGTCACATTATAAAGTTTATCTCCTACTTTCAATTCCCCAGAGAAGACACGAACAAAACTTTGTTTTCCCGCAAATGGGTCAAGAATTGTTTTAAATACAAAACCCGTAAACGGTTTGTCTGCCACCACAATATGCTCTTCCTTAGAATCCACACCGATAGCGGTCATCACTTTTTTCGTCGCATCTGGCATATAGCGAATCATGCGATCTAGCACTTGGTCCATACCAATACGACTCAAGGCAGTACCACACATAACAGGACATACACGGCCCGTCAACATACCTTCGCGCAAACCTTGACGAATTTCTTCCAAGGTCAATTCTTGTCCGTCTAAATATTTTTCTAGTAATGTATCATTACCTTCTGCAGCTGCCTCCACAGTCATTTCACGAATTTCTTCTACTTTATCGGATAGTTCCGCTGGCACTTCCACTTCTGTCATCTTACCGTTTTCATAGACATAAGCAGTCCGTTTCGCCACGTCTACCACACCTTTGAAAGTAGGCCCTTCACCGATTGGAATCTGCAATGGCATGATAGCTTTACCAAATAATTCCCGCATTTTTTCCAAGGTACCAAAGAAGTCTGCTTTTTCAACGTCCATTTTATTGATGAAAGCCATACGAGGCATTTGCAATTCTACCCCATACTCCCACGCACGAATAGTATCAATTTCTACGCCTGTACCAGCAGATAATACCATAAGCATACCGTCTGCCGCACGCAAAGCAGAGCGTACTTCCCCATGGAACTCGGAGTAGCCTGGAGTGTCGATAAAGTTAATTTTATGACCTTTCCATTCACAAGGAGCCATACCTAGTTGGATCGTAACATTCCGTTTGATTTCTTCTGGCTCAAAGTCCATGATATGTTTATTATCTTGACCTTTGCCAACAAAGTCTACAGCACCACAAGACAATAACAATGCCTCTACTAATGCTGTTTTACCCGCCCCGTCATGGGAGACCACCGCCACGTTTCTGATCAAATCACTAGTATATTCTTTCATGAACATCGTCCTCCTTTACAGCCGAAAACAGTCTATTGTTTTAAATAATTCTACATATTTTTTTAAACTCCTTTGAATAGACTGAAATTTATATATGCAAATTACGCATAGAATAGACCTATGTATGAGAAAAACTATTGTTACGAATACTTTCTCAAATATTCAAGCCTACTCCGTTACTTCTCTACTACACTAAAATTTTACTAGGTAAATTCTATAGTTTGTGGTATTCTAATAAATATATGTCATTTCAGAGTATACATGGGAAGGGAGTTATATAGTATGAAAGACAATGAATCAAAGGCGTCATTGCATCGAGGGCTGAAAAGTCGTCATATGCAAATGATCGCATTAGGAGCCTCTGTGGGGACAGGCCTCTTCTACGGATCTGCTCCCACAATTCAACTGGTAGGACCAGGTGTTATTTTCTCTTATTTATTAACCGGTATCTTTATTTTCTTTTTAATGCGTATGTTAGGAGAAATGTCAGTTCGTGAACCTGTGTCTGGCTCTTTTACCTATTTTGCCAGTAAATATTGGTCTTCTTTTGCAGGCTATTTATCTGGTTGGAATTACTGGATCCTGTACATGCTTGCGAGCATGGCAGAACTGGCTGCCATTTCAGTATACTTAGATTTCTGGTTACCAGGCATTCCTCATTGGATTACTACCCTCGCTTGTATTACACTAGTCACCGTGATTAACCTCATCAATGTGCGTGCCTATGGAGAAGTAGAATTTTTTGCATCCCTCATTAAAGTAGTTGCTATCATCGCTATGATTGCTTTTGGTATCTTCCTCATTTTCTTTGGAGATATGGGTACATTTCCACAAAACTTCTCTAACCTTTGGGTTCACGGCGGGTTATTCCCGAATGGTGCTTATGGTTTCATCGCCTCTATCGCTGTGGTGATGTTCTCTTTTGGTGGAGTGGAACTCATTGGTATCACTGCTGGGGAAGCTGAAGATCCTGAAAAAACATTACCAAAAGCGATTAACGAATTATTAGCTCGTATCTTGATCTTCTATGTAGGTACAATGACTGTGATCATGGCATTATCTCCATGGAACGAACTAGGTACCCATGCGAGTCCATTTGTTCAAATCTTTACAAACATCGGTATTCCAGCAGCAGCCCATATCTTAAACTTCGTTGTTGTTGTGGCTGCCTTATCCGTATACAATAGCTTGCTCTACAGTAATTCTCGTATTTTGCATAGTATGGCATTATCTGGTGATGCGCCAAAAATCTTCAAGAACTTAACAGCTACAGGGGTACCATTGATTGCTACCTTATTCTGTGCAGCCTTAGCCTTGATCGTTGTATTCTTGACATACATCTTCCCAAGTGCTAGTGATGTATTCTTGCAATTGTTGGCAATCATCGTAGCAGGCTTGATTATTGCATGGTTCATCATTCCAGTGACACACCTTAAATTCCGCAAGCGCTTTGCTCGTGAAGGTCGCCTAGATGAATTGAAATTCAAATCTATTTTATATCCATTCACAAACTACTTCTGCTTTGCTTTCATCGCTATGGCAGTAGGCGTTATGTTAACGATGGATTCCATGCGCACATCCATCTACATTATTCCAGTTTGGATTGGCGCTCTGTACATTGCGTACCGACTTAAGAAAAAATAAAATATGAATACTAAAAAGGATAGCTGAGATATTCTCGGCTATCCTTTTATTGTTATTATATTATTAGAATGAATTTGTAAGTCTCTAGCATGACTTGAGTATGTCTACATTTAATTTAAAATGTAGCACTTTTCCTACTTTGGTAACCACTAAATGGTCAGATGGTATTTCTTTTAATTTACTATCTAGAGTTCGTTTACTCTTACCAATTACTGCTACAATTTCATCCTTGGTAGCGCCTGAAAAAAGAGAAAACATACTCGCTTGTAATGCTACAAAATAAATATCTTGTATCACTTGGTCTGTAATTTGGTTCTTTTCTACAAATCTTTCTAACTTTTTTTCCGCTTCACGTAAACGCTTCACTCTCGTTACTAATAACTCTTTTGCATTTTTTATCGTTGCTTCTAACAGAGTTAAAAACTCAATAATAAAATATGTTAAATCTCCACGGTTATATTCTGAATTAGTGATGATAAATGCATCATAATATTTCTTCTGATTATCTTTTATCACCTTGGAAAGTCTAAGTCCAATCAACGGATGGTATTCCCGTGAAATATATTGGGAGGAAATAATCCTAGATGTGCGCCCATTCCCATCATAAAAAGGGTGAATATATCCAAACAAATAATGGTAAATAGCGACACGAATTGGCACCTCAATAGTATCATCATTAAGTATACGAAGCGCTTCTGTCATCGTATCAATGATAGTCGACTCTGGAAACAGTCCTTGATGAATAATCTTATCGGTTCCCGTCTTTACATCTACACTATCTGCTCGGAATAACCGCCCATCAGGACGATCCTTCTCTTCAATTTCCGACCACAAAAAAGATTCATAAAACGTACGTAACTCTTCGCAAGTCCTTATCGATACACCTTCATCAGTGACATGTAATACTTGTTTATACTTTTCAATAATACTGTGAAAACGCAAAGGTCGATTACTATCAAACTGTTCCAAAGACTCTTTGATTTCACGCCGACTACTACGTACCCCCTCGATATCATTACTGGATTTTATCTCATCTACTAAAAAACTATTCATAAGATGATTCAGTAATACATTAGGCATCGGTTGAAGTTCTTTAATAAACTCTGTCGTTTCCTTGTAAATGCGCAATACTAAACTCATCATTTCAGGGGCATAACAATAAAACGCTGGAAATGATACTTTTCGATTATATTCTTTGATAGCGATTGGCAAATGTACCGTAAACTCATGTTGGAACCGTTCTTCATATCGTTTCTTCCAATCTGCCTCAGATTTTCTATATAGTTTGTACAGCGATTCATATTTCATAGGACCCTCACTACTGAAAGAAACATAACGTTCTACATTTCAATGGAAATTTTTGCACTTTTTGCAAACGAAATTTTCTTCAATGGAAAAAATCGCATTTTTTGCAAATGAAAGCATTCCCTTTATATTTAGATAGTACTATATTTTGGATGTTCCAACAAGAAGCAGTTTTGCTAAGTATTATAGATGTGATAGTATACTAGTAACAACTAACGTCGTTATTTACGTTTTATTTACGAGGTAGCTCAATGGCTTGGCTTGAAATTACATTGACCACGACGCACGAAGCGTCTGAACTTATCACGGATACTCTGCTTGCTCTAGGAGCGGAAGGTGTCTACACAGAAGATCCTTACGAATTTGACCAACTCACAGATGATGGATTTGGAATTATCAAACCTGAACGAGAGGAACTATATGATTCCTCTGATGTCACTGTGAAAGCCTATATAGATCCCGATCTATATGGGATTGACGAGTTAGAGACTCTCATCAAAACCGAACTACAGCAGTTGCAAAGTACTTTCACCATGGATTTCGGCCCCCTCAATCTATCTATTACCATAGCTGACGAGTCTGGTTGGGACGATTGGAAAATGCAATATCCTCCAATTTCGATGACGGAACATTTGACGATTATTCCTGATTGGGCGGAATATAGCCCGCATGAAGAGGAGCGAGTGATCCGCATAGAACCTGGCATTGCCTTTGGCACTGGCGACCATCCAACCACACGATTGGCTATTCAGGCTATGTCTCAATATTTGACCCCTGAAAGTACCGTCTTCGACGTAGGCACAGGGTCTGGCATCATCGCCTTATCCGCAGGAGCCCTTGGCGCTCAATCTGTCACAGCTTTCGATCTAGATGAAACAGCCACCACTAATGCACAACACCACGTTGAAATGAACCAGCTAGGGTCCGTGGTGCAAGTACAAACGAATAACTTGCTGGAAGGCATTAGTGCCACCGCCTCTATTATCGTGGCTAATATTATTACCCCTATCTTGTTACGCTTATTGGAGGATGCCTATCGCTGTCTAGAACCAAAGGGAGTCTTCATCATGAGCGGTATCCAAGAAGGGGAAGAACAAGAACTCATCAATGCTGCCAGTGCTGTTGGGTTTGTCAATCTATCTATTACAACAGAAAATAACTGGGTCTGCATCATCTGTCATAAATAATAGTTGTTAGCAATTTCAACATCTCCCCCTAGTTACCTTATACTTAATATATCAAAAAGTAAAAAAAGCACGATTCTAAAATTTATTGCACAAAAAATGCGATTTCGAGCACGATTTTAGTTTTCGCGCTTTTTTCGCGTTTTTCTATGCCATGTATAGCATTTATATTATTACATAGATTTGCTTACAAGCTAATCTATTAGCCTATTCTTTGTCATACTTCTACAACAATTTTCTGCCCTGTTCGCATGTGATAGCACACCAGACGATAGGCTCTTAGAGCAAAGGATTTTCCAACCTCTTGAGCATCTGCATACAACGGATCATGTACTAGCGGATGCCCTATATATGCCATGGTCACTCGAATCTGATGGGTTTTGCCCGTCCATAATCGAATGCACACTTCTGTTGTATCTTGGCTTTCATCATAAGATAGGACTTCATATTCTGTTTTTGTCATTGCTCCCTCTGGGTGCACTTCTTGATGAATGCCGTCTATACTTTTGCGTATAGGTAACTTTAATACACCTTGCGACTGTTCTACTCGACCTTTTACAGTGGCACGATACCATTTCTCCAATCGGTTATCATCCATCTGCAATTGGTAATAATGCTGCGCCAACCCATGCTTAGCTACTACCACCAAACCCGATGTATCTCTATCTAAACGATTTAAAAATCGCACTTTTCCATAGATTTTATGTACTTTAAAATAGTGAGCCACTCCATTCGCTAAGGACACTTGCCCTTTCGAGTTCATCGTGATCCCCGATGGTTTATCCACGATGAGAATATCTTCATCTTCATAGGCAATGACTAGTGGCATCTCTATTGGGTCGTGGTCAATGCGCTCTTTTAGAGGTAGTATCTCTAGCACCATCCCCTGTGAAAGCCTCGTTTTCGCTGTACAAATCCGTCCATCTAATCGAACACCTTTTGCCGAAAAGAGGTCTTTCATTGTTTTTCGTGGGAATTGATGGGCAGCAAGCCATTCTCCTACCGTCGTCGCTGTTGAGTTTTCAATTGTATATGTTAAGGTGCGTTTGTCTTTCATACGGTTTCCATTTCATCTTAGTTATTGATGTCTAGGTCATCTTCCAATACGTATCTTTTAATACATATTTTTTAGATCCTACTTGCTATATATCCATGCTTTCGTCAAAATACAGCAATGGCTTTTTACTTTTTCTCTACTGTCCTACCTATATTTTACCATATCCGGCCTTATAAAACGTCTCTCCTTAGCAAATAAAATAGTAGAATTAACAATGATAAAGACGATTACATTTCTTTTTTGCAAAATATGCTATCCTATATACAAAGAAGAGCAAAACGTGTGGTGCGTTAAGCTCATCAAAATATGTTTGTTGTGCCTAACGTGATGAGATACTTCTCTTTACATTAGGCACGGTTTCTTTTATAAGAATACTACTTATGTCGTAGCATTACATATAAGGTGATAATCGCTACTATGAGCATCAAGAAATTAAAAGCTGTAACGCAATAGTATGTTGTGTTGCAGCTTTTATTTTATATACAGCATCTGGCTATATTTGCATTACGCTTTGCCTCATACTAGAACTTTATATATTACATTACTCACTAAAATTATTATATAAACTAGTGCGCATCTAATACTATGATAACAATTACCTATAATGATTGACACATATATAAAAGTTTCTACTTTCACTCAAATGTATACGACACACAAATGCACTGATACTAAGCATGCAAAACCTATATCATTCTATCTAAAATGTGAATTCCAATTCAGTTGACAGACATTCCCATAACTTATATAATGATAATATATATCACTAACAAGTAAGGCTACTTTATATAGAAGGTACTTTTTATACTCTCCCCTTATATATAAGTAGTCTTTCTTTATGTGTAAGGTTTGTGTAAATTTTTACAGAAAGGTGTGTTTCTAATGAATGAAATGTTATCTATTTTCCAACAAGGCGGACCGGTGATGTACCTGTTCCTAATTATCTCTGTGCTCACCATCGCCATCGGTATTGATCGCGTCTTAGTATATCGTAAAACAGCTGGTGCCAATCGTTTAGTAGAGGAAACAATGGCTACTAAATTTGCCCAAGCCGATGTGAAAGAAGCCTTAGCTTTTGCCGAAGAGCATCCTGACAATGTATTGGCTCAATTGGTAGTAGAAGGTTTAACAGCTCATCAAGATGGATTTGCTGTAGAACCTACTTTAGAGGCGCAAGCTATGCGTACTGTCAATGTATTGCAAGACCGTTTAAGCTTGTTGAGTACCTTTGTTACATTAGCTCCTATCTTAGGTTTATTAGGTACCGTTGTGGGTATGATTGACTCTTTCAGCGTACTAGATTTATCCAACGGTCAACCAATGGCAATTACATCCGGCGTAGGGGAAGCATTGGTAGCGACTGCTGCTGGTTTATGTGTTGCTACAGTCGCTCTTGTGTTACATGCTATTTTCTCCCGTAAAGTCAACTTAATCGTATCTGACATGGAACAAATGATGGCCTCCATCGTTCGTTTCCTTCATAAAAAGGAGAATGCCTAATGAAACTTCGGAGTATGAAAGTACAAGAAGAACCGAAGTTAATGATCATTCCAATGATTGATATCATCTTCTTCCTTCTTGTGTTCTTTATGATTAGCACCATGACTATGGTACAACAAAATACGTTCAAAGTGGGCTTACCACAAGCTAGTTCTGCTCAACTCGATATGAATCAGCATGCAAACATTACTGTTATGGCAGATGGCAATATTGCTTTCAACAAAGAAAGTCTCGACAAAGAACAATTAATCCGTCGTGTGCAAATTGAATTGCAACGAAATCCTGATTTACAAGTCATTCTAAACGGTGATAAAGACGTCAACTATGGATTTGTCATTGAAACATTTGATGCTTTGAAACAAGCAGGTGTGAAAAAACTATCCATTGCCGTAGAAAAGAGGTAATCCGTGAAGGAAGATAAATTTTGGAAATACGCCCTCTACATCTCCTTAGCGGGTCATATCGCACTCATCCCTGTGGCGTCTGCCATCTTCAATAAAGTAACGGAACCATTCCATGAATCAACAACTACGTTCTATGAAGTAAGTATGGCTGAAAGCGCTCAAGAGCAGGCATCTGAAAATTCACAATCTGCGGAACAACAACCTCCACAAGAGGAAAGCACTCCATCAGAACCACAAGAAGCAGTAGCCGTTCCTGAGATTCCAGAATCTATGAAACCGGAACCTCGACCAGAACAGCCAAAGCAAGAAGTACCAAAACAAAAACCAAGTACCTTGCCTAAACAACAACCGATTACATCACCGCAGTCTAACGCAGCTCTCCAAGCTGCCGAAGCAGCTGCCCGTGCCAAAGCGGAGGCCGATGCAGCCGCCCGTGCCCAAGAACAAGAAGCACGGACAACCGTGGTTAACTCTCCGTACCCTCTGGCAGACCCAAAACCTACGAACCCAACACCAGGGCAAACCGGTACCGTATACGTAACAGCCCGCATCTATGAAAGTGGCCAAGTAGCAGACGTCGAAGTATCCGGCGATGCAAACAGCGCCCAACAAAACGCAGTCGCTGCCTACGTACCAACCATCCCATTTGCCCCTGGCACCAACAAATTCGGTGATCCATTACCATCCGTCGTAAGATTCTCCGTAGTCTTCCGATAAAACTTTGAGTTTTATAGACAACTGTGTTATACTAAACATAACAAAAGAAGAGCCACCAACGTGTCCAAGGCGTTAGGCTCATCTCAAGAAAATAGAAACTTGAAAATGCCTAACGTGTTAAGGTGTATCAGACCTTATTCGTTAGGCTTTTTCATTACTTATTGAAGAAACGAAAAATTTCTAGGAGTAATTTTAAGAGTTGTAGTAATACAGCCCATTTATTAAAATTTCTCATAGTATCACCTCCCCCTGTATCAGGAAGAGATGAGCCCAACTCACGTTGATGACTTTTCTATATTTTCATTACAGCACTTTTTAGCAAATCGTTAATTTTTATGATGGTATTTTTTTGTAGATTTTTAATATCTATGCTATTCTATAGCTAGAAAGTTAATGAGTTCCACATATGAACAACAACCCCTCACGGCCGGGTACCGTGGGGGTTTTGCTTTTTTCCCTCCCTGAGCGCACTCGTCAGCGACATAGAGCAAAATTTGCTAGTATAGACAATCGCAAAAGAGCACGGCATACTCAAAACTCATCGTAAGCCACGCAGTCATGCGTAGTAGCCTTGTGGCGTTCCTTTATTTCCTAAATAATCTAAACGCAAGAAGAGCACGGTGTGCCCCGAACAAACATTATGAAATACCGTTTGTGAGGGGTATGCCGTGCTCTTCCCTTTATCATATTTGGATAAAAACTGTCATAAGTCTACATAGTGAAATAAGACTCCACCCCTGAGCGCACTCGTCAGCGACATAGGGCAAGATTTACTAGTATAGACAATCGCAAAAGAGCACGGCATACTCAAAACTCATCGTAAGCCACGCAGTCATGCGTAGTAGCCTTGTGGCGTTCCTTTATTTCCTAAATAATCTAAACGCAAGAAGAGCACGGTGTGCCCCGAACAAACATTATGAAATACCGTTTGTGAGGGGTATGCCGTGCTCTTCCCTTTATCATATTTGGATAAAAACTGTCATAAGTCTACATAGTGAAATAAGACTCCACCCCTGAGCGCACTCGTCAGCGACATAGGGCAAGATTTACTAGTATAGACAATCGCAAAAGAGCACGGCATACTCAAAACTCATCGTAAGCCACGCAGTCATGCGTAGTAGCCTTGTGGCGTTCCTTTATTTCCTAAATAATCTAAACGCAAGAAGAGCACGGTGTGCCCCGAACAAACATTATGAAATACCGTTTGTGAGGGGTATGCCGTGCTCTTCCCTTTTTCCTATTCAATTACAAACGCCACAGGCTACATAGCATCTCAAGGAGCTAACCACAAGCGAAGCTCGTCGATTGCCCTTTCTTTGGCTATAATCCCATGGGAACTCCACACCTGATTCGTCACCACGTGTACATGTCCTTCTTGTACCGCTGGAATGGTGTGCCAAATTTCCATAGCCTGTATATCCTGCAATTCTTTTCCCACTTGATCCGTAGTCATCCGATTACTTGCCCCGTAAGCTGAGCTAACTAACAAGTATTTCGCATCGATATCCGGTAACATTTCATGAGAAACGGCATTATTACTTTTACCATCTAACGCTAATGACTCTGTATCCGGTGTAATATTCAGCAAATCAAAAATAAATCGACTATTTACACTAGAGGAATACGGATATAAGCGTATTTCTTTTTTCATGACCCGAATGTAGGCTAGTGGACTATCTCCAATGCGAGATTTTATAGCCATACGAGCCTCTTTCACATGATTATAGTATTGACGCAATCGTGCTTCTGCTTGCTTTTCACGGTGCAGCACCATGCCGATGGTCAACAAGGCCCGCTCCGCATTTTGCAATTCAAAAGCTGCGGTGGGCGCAATTTTACTCAACGCATCAAAGGTACTACGAGTGAAGGAATCACGCATAATAATCAAATCTGGTTTTAACGCCTCAATTTGCTCTAAATTGATGGTCTTCGTTTCCTCGTTAATACTGATATGCTGTACACCTTGCGCATCTAGTTCATTGTGCAAGTAAAAGTTATCCCGATTGTAAGCCCCTACCATAGGTGCTCCTAATGCATACATAGGGTCTTCCATACGGATGACCACGATACGGTCCTGCTTATCAGGGATGACAGTAGTACCATATTTATGGTGCAATACCATTTTTCCTTCTTCATTGGTAATGAGCTTCTCTGCAGACTGTTTTACTTTCTTGAAGCGAGCGTTCATCTCTTTCGTGATGGCCTCATCGGTGTCGAGTCGCTTTTCTTTCACTACGGAACCTTCTCCTAAACGAGGGGCGCCCCAGCTACTGAAAGTTCCACTCACTAAGCCATACACAAGACCTACTACAATCGCTAATGCAGCTGCCCAGCCGAGATAGGATCCAATACGACGTCCCATCATAATGCACCACCTGCTTGTTTCGCTTTTTCCACCGATGCATGAGTATAGGCAATACAGTAGGGACGATTCGTCCGTGGGTCATTCAAAATGATGGAATCGACACCAAAAATTTTGCTCAACATTTCTTCTGTTAATACCTCATGCGGTGTTCCTTGAAAGTGCACATCCCCATCTTTCATAGCAATAATATGGTCCGCATAACGCGCCGCTTGATTCAATTCATGAATGACCATGATCACTGTTTTCTTATATTCTTGGTTCAATCGTTCCACTAATTCTAATACATCCATTTGATGAGAAATATCTAAATAACTAGTAGGTTCATCCAAGAATAGAATATCTGTATCTTGCGCAATCGCCATAGCAATCCAAGCCCGTTGGCGTTGACCGCCGGATAAATTCTGAATTGGTATATGAGCAAAGTTATGCAAATCCGTCACATCAATGGCCCAATCAATTAACTCACGATCTCGTTGGCTTTCACGTTGCAAAATACCAGATTTGTGGGGCGCACGACCATAACTAATGAGATCACGCACCGTCAATGATCCTGGCGCCATCGGATTTTGCGGTAAAATCGCCAACTGTTTCGCCAATTCCTTCGTATCTTTTTTATGAATATCCTCGCCATTTAAAATGACGGAGCCCCCTTTGGGTGCAATGATTCGGCAAATCGTTTTCAACAGAGTGGATTTACCGCAACCATTGGAGCCAATCAAGGCAGTTACCTTTTCCAAGGGAATTCTAATATCTACGTCCTTACTGATAATCTTATGTTCATACCCAGTAGAAACGTGTTGTAATTCAAATGCCATATCTTATCCTCTCGTCCGTGCCAATACATATAGAAAATAGGGTGCCCCCACCAATGCTACGATAATGCCTACCAACATTTCATCTGGTGCAATGATGACTTGCCCTAACCAGTCTGCTGAAAGTAACAATAGAGCTCCTAATAATAGGGTCACTGGTAAATAATAGCGATGGTTCACACCTACTAAACGCCGTGCAATATGTGGCGCAATTAAACCAATAAAACCAATACTACCGCCTACAGCGACACAAGAAGCAGCTACAACGACTGCAATGCAAAGAAAGGTAACACGTTCCTTTGTAATCCGTGCCCCTAAACCGATAGCGGTTTCTTCATTTAAATTCAGTACATTTAATTTTGTGGAGTAGCAATATAAAGCTATCGCACCAATCGCTACAATCGGTGCTAAGACCATTACATGGTTCCAGCTATTTCCAAAAATCGTACCGATGAGCCAAGTATTGATTTGATTAAATTTATCTGGACTTAAGGTCACCATAGTCACCATTTGTACTGCATGAATACCTGTAGATACAGCGATACCATTTAATATTAATGTCATCGGCGACAAACTACGACCTTTTCGATACGACATACGGAAAATAATTAGCGCTGCCAATCCACCGCCAATGATGGCAAAGAGAGGTGCTTTCCAAATTGTAGTTATCGCATTAGCTGGCTCAAAATAGATGTATAACATCACCGCTACACCAGCGCCTGCATTGACACCGAGCACGCTAGGACTAGCTAATTCGTTACGAGTGATAGTTTGAAAGATAGCTCCAGATAGAGCTAAACCTGCACCGATACAAATAGCTAGCACGGATCTAACCATACGGAAGTCAAAAACAATGCGCTCTTGCCATTCTGTCCCATAGCCGGCGATAATTCGCACTAAATCCATATAGGAAAACTCAGAAAATCCCGTTCCTAAATGGATTACAAACATCACTGCCAACGCTATTAACAACCCAATAGCCCATAGGGTAAATCGTCTACCTTGATGCATTAGTTAGCCTCCTTTCGATTCGCTAAGTAGAGAAAGAAAGGAACCCCTACTAAGGCGGTTACCGCTCCTAAAGGCACTTCAAATGGTGGCGACACCACACGTGCCACCGTATCTGCTACGATGACCACAATAGCACCTAAAACAGCAGAAAAAGGAATCACCTTTTCATAGCTGAGACCTACCATGTAACGAGCCATATGTGGCACAATGAGTCCCACAAAGCCGATAGGTCCTGCAATGGCTACAGCAGATCCACTTAACAGTAATACAGTAAGACCTGCTAAGAGGCGAATTTGGGTTAACTTTCCACCTAAACCAACTACCACTTCATCGCCTAAGCTAAGCAAGGTAATTTGTTTAGAAATGGCCAAGGCAATTAGCACACCGATAAGAGTCCAAGGAGCTACTAATAACACTTGCTCCATACGAACACCACCAATACCACCAGCTGTCCAATAGCTCATATCTTGCGCTACATCAAAGAAAACAACTAAAGCTTGTGTAATGGCCATAAAAATAGCACTAATAGCAGTACCCGCTAGGGCTAAATATACCTTAGACCCCTTCGCCATACCTCGATTGGCTAAGTATAAAATACAAGCCGTTGCCAATCCAGCCCCTAAAAAGCTAAATAATATAGTCATATTTAAACTTGCCATAGGGAAGGCAATCATAGCAATAGCCAGACCAAAACTAGCCCCTGCATTAACCCCTAAAATAGAAGGACTCGCCATCGGGTTATTTGTAATCCCTTGCATGAGCGCTCCTGCGACGGCAAAATGAATACCGCAGATGAAAGCCACCAACAATCGAGGTATACGAATTGTATTAATGACGATGCTATCTGTATTCACAGAGCCACTCCAAATACTGTTCCAAATCATCTCTAGTGAAATGGACCTCGCTCCTACCGATAAGAATACAAAACTACCTAATCCTAAGATAAGTAAAGCCACTATCATTTGACCTGTAAACTTACCAAAGAAAGATGTATTCCTGTCCGATGTATAGGATGAAGATATCTCTTTACGCACCATGTATCTCCTTTCTTGTATATACTGAAAACTACTTTATTACATAAGCATAGGAAAAGAAGCTGTAACACAATACAGGTATACCGTATTCCATTACAGCTCTTTATCATTTGGGAAATACTACTTTCACCAGTATTTTAAATTATAGACTTGCCGTTAAGGACAACATGAATGTGCGGCCGCCGCTTAAGTACACTGCATTACGATCTAATGCATTCCAATATGTTTTATCTAAAACATTGTATACATCTGCGCGCAATGTCATTGGTGTATTGCCAGAGTTCCAAGTATAGCGTGCGCCAAGATCCCATGTTACAAATCCTGGTGTACGTAATGTATTCGCCTCATTAGCATAGGCTTCACCAACATACTTAACACGGCTAGTTACTGTAAGACCTTTCACACCTTTGATATCTTGTTCAATACCTAATACGGCATTCCATTTAGGAGCCCCTGCATAACGATTACCTTCTACATTCGATGCTCCAGTTCTACTATCAGATTTTATTTTTGCATCTAAATACATGATACCACCTAAAATACGTGTGCCTTTAGTTGGTTCACCAAAGATATTCCATTCAATACCACGGTTGCGAATTTCTGCATCATAAGAGCCTTTATTCTGTGCCTTTGTATATGGGTTCTTAATATCATAGAAACTCAAAGAAGATGACCAGTTACCAAAATCAACTTTAGTACCAAACTCAATTTGTTTAGATTTATATGGTGCTAACACATTTGTTGAGTTACCATCAGATACAATCTCGCCTGCCTGTAAACCTTCCATATAGTTTGCATAAAGAGATGCATGCTTATTAAGCTTATGTACTAATCCAACAGATGGACTAAATGCAGCTTTGTCATATATGGAATCTACTTTACTACCATTCCAAGTTGTATTAGCATCTTTCGGGAAGTTGGTTTGGGTTAAATAGCTAGTTTGTTTAATTTTTTGAATACGTCCCCCTAAGATAACTTGCCAAGCCTCATCAGACGTAACAATTCTATCACTAATCGATAAGCCTAATGTAACATTTTTATCATTCAACGGACTTTCCCAACCACGATACCCATCTGGATGTGACCATGTAGAGTCTGCTGTTTGTGTGAATACATTACCTGCGAAAGTATTTTTAAATGTACGGTTACCCATGTAACGTTCATAAGAAATTCTACTTGCCGCAATACCAATATTATGTGTCACACCTCGATTAACAATTTTACCACGTACACCAGCTTCGATGGATAATCCTTTGTTAATTTGATTATTGTATTTATAGCCTATAGTAGCTGCGCCTGTTTTAATATTATTAACTACGAACTCATTATAATAATAGTCCATAGATGTATAACGCATACCTACTCCAGCATACGCAGTCCAATCTTTAGAAAGGTCGTATTCACCACTTAATACTCCGTACTTCTCTGTAACACGACGCCATGTATTATCAGCTCCAAACTTAGCATTTTTATTTGGTTCAAATACTGTGTATGGGTTTTCTTTGGTATACTTCGCTCCAGCAAATAGTTTCCGACTCTCACCATTATCGGCCGTCGCACCGAAGTTAACACGATATTGAGGGTTTTCAATTTCGTTATATACATATCCTAAATCCAATCCAATGCGATGTTTTTTACCGCGCATATCAGCGCCAATCACTACGGAGCTAACATTATTTTTTTCACTATCAACAGAAGTCTCACCATTTCTGTTCAATACATTTACACGTACACCATACTTGTTATTTTCGCCAAAACGATGCCCTACATCTATATGTTGTGTGAATTGGGAACCATTACCATAGGATAACTTCACTCGATTAATTGGAGTATCTTTTGCACGTTTTGGTACAAAATTAATGGATCCACCAATATTACCGCCATTAGGCGCCACACCGCTTAACAACGCAGTTGGACCTTTTGCTACTTCTACACGTTCATATCCTTCGGTACCTGTATAAAAACGTGGAGCAATACCGAACAAACCATTAAACTGCATATCTTGTTGCGTTGTACGGAATCCACGAATGGTCCATGCACTGGAAGCACCAGATAAAGAATGTTCTTTTACAGACGCATCATTTGCCACAACATCCGAAATATTGGAAGCCTGTTTATTTTCCATCAATTCACTAGTATAGCCAGTTACATTTACTGGTGTTTCAATAAAGCTTTGACGACCTAATACACCCATCAAATTGCTGTTTGCTACTTGACCGCCTGCATACGCACCTTCTACGGAAGCTGGCGTTGCAGCTACTTCTTCTACTGCTACACGAGCTGGTGCATGCACCACAAACTCACCTAAATCAAAAACTTGTACAGCATGCGCTGTGCCACCTAATTGGAAAAGAACACCCGTCGCCGCTGCAAATGATAACAATTGCTTTCTTGTCTTGCTATTCATAATACACTCCTACACAAAAAACCTTACCAAGATATACGTTTCATATCTTTATATAATAAATATTATCATTATAAAATCCGTTACGCAATATATTTCTTCATCTTTTCTTCATGTTTTATGCTAATTTTGATATAATTATTCCTTTTATTCATAGAGATAGTCTAGGACATGAATTACATTACAAATTGTATAGCAACACCTTAATACTCTCGATACTATAAGTATACTTCTATATATGTTTCCAATAATTTATATCTCCTATACACGACTATATTCATATCATTACCACCATAATTGTTCATTTGTTTTGACATTTTATTCACTATGAATAATCTAGTCAACTTCTAATAAATTGAAAATAACAATCTTCATCTATTCTAATAAATACTACTAATTATTATCAGAAATTATGCAAGTAACACCGTACAAGCAATTCCCCGAGGAACGCCGTTACGAATAGTAGCCTTGTGGCGTTCCTTACTATCTAAATCACGCAAACGCAAAAGACCGCAACATGCTCCTGAACAAACCTACCGTAGGATCAGTTTGAGAAGGAGTATGTTGCGGTCTTTCCTTTGTCACAGTAAGAAACGAACGCCACAGTCTACATAGCAAAACAAGTGAATACCCGAAGGCTACATAAAAAAAAAGAACCATCCAAAGGATGGTTCCTACTATGGTGGACGATGACAGGATCGAACTGCCGACATCCTGCTTGTAAGGCAGGCGCTCTCCCAGCTGAGCTAATCGTCCATATGGTGACCCGTGGGGGAATCGAACCCCCGATACCGCCGTGAAAGGGCGGTGTCTTAACCGCTTGACCAACGGGCCTTGTATGGCTCCTCGAGTAGGACTCGAACCTACGACCGATCGGTTAACAGCCGATTGCTCTACCTGCTGAGCTATCGAGGAATAATACAAGAGTTATTATATAGCACTTTCATATAAAATGCAAGTATTTTTTATATATTTTAAATTTTCACTTCGTGTAAATCAATTATATTTGCTAAAAACTCAGAATGATTTACCCTACTAGCTAGCATAGCATCTTCGATGGCATCGCTCATTAACTCTGCTGCCAAAGTGCCTACCACATTTACGTCAGCTACTATCTCTTTTTCTATATTACAAGTAGACTCACCTTCAGCTATTCTCCTCAAACCATTTTGTATTTCAAAATGATGGTCATCGGTGTTCCCATTAACCCCTTTATTAGTATCACACTCTACTAATGCATCTGACTCAGACACAGAGAACGCATAGATTGTATCTCCATCAGACAATGTCCCCACAGGGCGAATAGACCTCGCATATCCATTGGTAGCCATCATAGCAATCTTAGTTAATTCACCTTTATTAAAGGTAGCATTCGTCACAATAGCTCCAATGGTAGTGTTTCCTTTCTCCATGCCTAGAACCGCTTCACCTCGAGCATTGCTATTCTTTAACGATGTATCCCCTATACTACCTATTACAGATTTCCCTACCAACGGCTTACTTTCAATTACACCTACGTATTGATCAAACATCAGCTGACAAGCATCCAATATGTGCTGACGCTCTTCATCCATGACACCTCCTAAAGCATGTCCATGACGATCATAGACATTGCCGAAGGCATTCACCACTACGACAGCGCCCACCACAAGATTTCCTAGCTTTGCAGCAGCATACCCGATGCCACCCTTCATGGCATGTTCCATACCACATACCTTACCTACGGTAGCTCCCGTACCAGCGCCTATATTGCCAGACATAGGTTCTGTACTTATGAAAGTCCTTTCACAAGCATCATACGCCATCTGTACTGTGGGACGCGCTTTAGGATTTCCATAGGATAGGTCGTAAATATCACTTTGGCAAACAATCGGAACCACCCCATAGGCTGTAGGAAAGCCAATATTCCGTGCTTCTAAAGATTGCATCACACCATCGCTGGCACAGAGGCCAAAGGCGGATCCCCCACCTAAGACCAAGGCATTCACTGGCGTTGGCGCTGTCGTTGGATCTAGAACACCACTTTCACGGGCAGCAGGGCCGCCTCCACTAATGTGTAAACCACCTTGCGCACCACTAGGAAAGCGCAATACGGTCAAACCTGTTTTACCTACCGCATCCGCAGCATTCCCTACCTTTACAAAATCTATTTCATTCCAAGATATTCGTTCCATAGCGAGTTCTACTCCTATCCAATTCATAATATAATACCCCCATCATAGCACAAACAGGTATCTCTTTCTACTAGAGATACCTGTCGATTACTGATATACGAACTATGTTCATACAGATTTAACTGTATACTATGCAACCTAGCGCCACACAGATTAGTTATGCGCTTCCACTTTCAAAATCGCTTCGGTCAATAATTCTTCTGTCACCACATAAGGGCTAATCACTACATCACGAACAGAAGCTGCTTTTTTCACGATCATTGGGATATGTTCTTTTGTTAATCCCATGTCGGAAAGTTTCGTAGGCCATCCAATTTGACGGTACACTGGAAGCCATCGATCCAATTCCTCATCTTGCTTATCTGCTGCAAATAACACTAAGAGACCATAGGCTACCATTTCCCCATGAAGATGGTTTTCTTCTGTATGAGGGTCTTCGGCACAACCGTAGCACACAGCGTGAGCAATAGTACTGTTAAAGTCCCCAGGCATACATCCAGAAACGATACCTGTTGTAAGTACTACAGCCATCACCAACTCATCAAAGAGGCGATTCCGTTCCCCTTGTTCATTGGCCGTAAGAGCTTCACGACCATGTGCAAAAATTGGTTCCGCACACATCTTGGATAAAGATAAGCCTACTTGTACATTATAGGACAAATCTCGGCCACGCGTAGCCATATGCGTTTCATAATGTTTCGCAATGGTGTCACCCATACCTGCCCAGAAATATTGACTTGGAGCTTTCACCAAAATGTCTGCATCAATGAATGTATGCACGGCAGGACGTTTTAGGAAAGCGACGCTGTCAAAGGTATGGTCCAATGTATAAATGGCAATAGCCTCAGATGTAGCTGCACAGGTAGCTGCAATGGTAGGTACTGTGATGACAGGAATATCCCCTAATTCAATACTCGTTAATTTCGTCGTATCTAGGGCTTTACCGCCACCTACACCGATGAGAAAGTCAGCAGCTTGCAAGGATTCCTTTTTTGCCAATTCATTTGTTACAGCATAGGCACATTCGCCGCCAAAATGTACCACTTCTAGCACTTCAACCCCTGCTTTTTCTAGAGCCGGTTGCAACAAAGGTAATGCCACAGATAACGATGTATCTCCGCCGATAATAACAGTTTTCTTACCTAACTGTTTTGTATAATCTCCGATAGTATCAAAAATTTCATGTCCCCCAAAGCTATAGCTTGGTAATGTATGTACAGGTCTCATCCAATCATCCTTTCTGTGAGTCCACTTAGGGCGTACCATTGTATGTTAAAACGTAATACAAAGTATTATAGGACGATTGGAACGAAATTGCAATCACTATAGGATATACATATACATAGGGTCTTTGTTATATATACTTTCTATGAAAGTCTTAACACACCCGATTGACAGGTTCCCCTTGTAAGAATGCCACAATATTATCCATCACAATGTGAGCTCGAGTCACAAAAGCCTCTTGGCTCGCAAAGGCAATGTGTGGTGTTAAGACTGTATGAGGTGCATCACATAATGGATGATCTGTTGGGATTGGTGGTTCCATCTCAAACACATCGATGCCAACTCCTCGCAATTTGCCTGCATGTAAGGCTTTCGCCAATGCTTCATTATCCACTACAGGACCACGTGCTGTATTGATCAATACCGCTGTATCTTTCATGCTATCAATACGCTTTGCATCGATTAAATGACGTGTAGCATCATTCAATGGTACATGCAAGGATAGAATATCTGAATCTCGTACTACTGTATCTAAGTCAGCAAAGGCAAAGCCTTCTGCTAGTAATTCTGGTTTTTCCGAACGATTGTAAGCAAGCACGTGGCAACCAAAGGCCTTGGCAATACGAGCTACAGCCACACCGATAGCCCCCATGCCTACGACACCAAAGGTTTTGCCGTGCAGTTCAAATCCAGGCAGTCCATCTTTAGTGCCACCTGTCCGTGTACGTCCATCGCAAGGCAATACATTGCGCATGACAGAAATAGCAAGACCAAACACTAACTCTGCTACGGCTTGTGTAGAATAACCTGCTGCATTGCTCACAACGATACCTTTCTCACGGCATGCATCCAAATCCACATGGTCCACCCCTGTGAAAGCCACAGATATAAACTCTAAGTTTGGACATTGCCGAATAATCTCACCAGACAAAGGTTGGTTCGCCATGATAATGATGGAAGCTTCACGAACACGGTCCAACAGCTTTACTTGGTCCGTTTCCTTCGTACCATGCACAACCAGTTCATAGCCTTGATCCTTGAATGGCTCTGCTAAGGATTGTAATAATTCTTCGGATACGCCTAATGGTTCCATGACACAAATTTGTTTCATAACCTTACCTCACTATATTCTATAACATGCAACTACTAGGGAAGATTCCCTATGGCTTAGACTCATTAATTTGTCAAACTACGGACTGGCGCCGGAATACGCCCACCACGACGAATGAACTCTTCTGAACTAAATGGATGTACTTTTATAATCGGTGCATATCCCAAGAGCCCGCCAAACTCTACGATATCCCCTACGGTTTTATTCGGCACTGGAATGAGTCGTACCGCTGTCGTTTTATTATTAATCATGCCAATAGCCGCCTCGTCCGCAATAATTGCAGAAATCGTCGCTGCTGAGGTATCTCCCGGTACAGCAATCATATCTAATCCCACAGAGCAAACACAAGTCATAGCTTCTAATTTATCTAAGGACAAACTGCCTAATGTAACCGCATCAATCATGCCCTTATCTTCACTGACAGGAATGAAAGCACCACTTAATCCACCTACGTGAGAAGATGCCATAAGGCCACCTTTTTTCACAGCATCGTTCAACAAGGCCAAAGCTGCCGTAGTACCATGGGTACCGCACGCTTCTAACCCCATTTCTTCTAGCACATGTGCTACAGAGTCCCCTACGGCAGGTGTGGGTGCTAAAGAAATATCGATAATACCAAATTGTTTATTCAATCTACGTGATGCCTCTTGTGCTACTAATTGTCCCACACGAGTAATTTTGAAAGCTGTCCGTTTAATCGTTTCCGCTACTACATCAAATGGTTCACCTTTTACAGATTCCAAAGCATGTTTTACTACTCCAGGACCACTGACGCCAACACTAATGGTTGTCTGACCTTCTGTGACACCATGGAAAGCCCCTGCCATGAACGGATTATCTTCTACAGGATTGCAGAAAATCACTAGCTTCGCACAACCCAAAGCATCTCTATCGGCTGTGAGACGGGCTGTTTCTTTCACAATGTGTCCCATGTCAGCCACTGCATCCATATTGATGCCTGCCTTTGTAGAACCAATACCTACGGAGCTACACACGATATCTGTTGTCGCTAACGCTTCAGGAATGGAAGCTATGAGCTTGCGATCTCCCTCTGTATACCCTTTCGATACTAAAGCAGAAAAACCGCCGATAAAATTTACACCTACTGCTTTTGCTGCTTGATCTAAGGCACGAGCGATGGACACATAGTTGGGTAAGTTGGAGGCACCACCAATTAAAGAAATTGGTGTCACAGAAATACGTTTATTAATAATAGGTACTCCTAGTTCACGCTCTAAATCTTCCCCTGTTTTCACTAAATATTCTGCTTCCTTCGTAATATGGTCGTAAATACGAGCGCACATACGATCTCCATCTTCAGAGATACATCCTAATAGACTAATCCCCATGGTTATGGTCCGCACATCTAACTTATTATCTTGAATCATCCGATTCGTTTCTAAAATATTTTCTATACTTAACATAGGTACCCTCGCTTATCCCACACGATGCATACTTAAAAAGATGGCTGCATTTTGCGCTAAAATTTGAACACCTAAGCGGTCACCTTCTGCTATTAATGCTTTTTGGATACCACTTAAATCGGCGGAGTCACTGACTTCACACATCATGATCATATTAAAAATACCATCCAAAATAGTTTGGTTAATGGACACTACATTTACTTCATTGTCTGCTAACACACGGGTAACTCCCGCAATAATACCTACTCTGTCTTGCCCTACCACTGTCACAACTAATTTCATACTTTCATCTCCTATCAAATACGTATCCAATTTTAGTTTCATTATAAATTATAGTCATTCAAATTTCAACGAATATATAAAGTTCTTGACTTTCACTATAAACTATGAAATAATAGTACGATTTGTGAAACAAGGAGGTTCCTATGGCAGATGATCGTTTAATTGTAGCCTTAGATGTGTCCTCACTGGAGGCGATGCAATCCATCGTAACATCCTTAGGCGATTCCGTCAGCTATTATAAAGTTGGCATGGAATTATTTTATGCAGCAGGTGAACAAACTGTAGCATATTTACGGGACCACAATAAATCCGTATTTCTTGATTTGAAATTACATGACATTCCTAATACGGTAGCCCATGGTATTAAATCATTAACTCGTTTGGGGGCCAAATTAATCACTATCCACAGTCAAGGTGGCAAAGTGATGATGGAAGCAGCTATGAAAGCAGCCAAAGAACAAGCTGCTGAACTAGGCATTGAGCGCCCAAAGCTATTGGCGATTACAGCCCTAACTAGCTTTGATGATGAAAATTGGTCCGCTATTGGTGGGTCTTTACCTATTTCAGACCATGTCGTAAAATTAGCAAAGCTAGCCAAAGAAGCTGGCGTAGATGGCGTTGTGGCTTCTCCATTAGAAGCAAAACTCATTCGTGAAGCTTGCGGAGAAGATTTCTTAATCGTCACACCAGGCATCCGTCCATCGTTTGCGGCTACTAATGATCAAAAGCGTATTGCTACACCAAGCAGCGCTTTACAAGATGGGGCGTCTCGCATTGTGGTAGGACGACCAATTACACAAGCAGAAAATCCACAAGAAGCAGTTCGTTTAATTGTTGAGGAAATGGAGACAGTTCAAAAATGATGACAGAAGAGAATGTAAAACAATTATTAATCGACACACAAGCTATTTTAGAAGGACATTTCTTGTTAACATCTGGCCTTCACAGCCCAATGTATGTGGAAAAGTTCAACGTCTTATCCCATCCAAAATATACAGAACAATTATGCCAAGAATTAGCTCGTCGTTTTGAAGACCAAAACGTAGAACTTGTCATCGGACCTATGACTGGCGGTATCTTATTAGCTCACGAAGTAGGTAAAGCCTTAGGAACTCGTGCTATTTTTACAGAACGAGAAAAGGGTAAAATGACATTACGCCGTGGATTCCGCATTGAAAAAGGACAACGTGTTCTCATCGTAGAAGACATCGTAACCACAGGCGGATCCGTACGTGAAGTTGTAGACGTAGTGAACGAAGCTGGCGGCGAAATCGTTGGCGTAGGCCTTCTTGTAAACCGCAGCGGTGGTAAAGCAGACTTTGGTGTGCCAAAAGAAAAAGTACAAGCCTTGTTGAACTTAACAGTACCAACATTTGAAGCTGATGCATGCCCACTTTGCCAAAATGGCACACCGATGACAGAACGTGGTAGTAAACATATTAAATAAAAGGCTCTCTGTCAAATGTTGGGGTATTCACCCTACGAGTCTTCTTTGGCACCAATCATATGTATGGTTGGTGCCATTCTTTTTGCTCAAAAGTAGAATACGTACTCTAAATCTACCAAAGTGGCGAAGTCCATAGCTTATCCGTTTTAATACTTTAATTTTGTTGTTAGTTCCTTCTGTGTATCCATTAGAATATGGAAGTAAGAATGCATTAGTTAATTGCGTCATCCATGCAGGAAATGATGTAAAGAAGTTATTAAATTCATCTAAGCCAGATGCTTTTACTAATTCCAACCAATGCGTTAAATGTGCAGCTATTCTTTGTTTACCATAGATTGAAAAGATTTTTCTAAAAGAAAGTTTTAAAGCATATGCTTTTCGTAAATCATCAGATATTCTGAGTATTTCACATAGTTTAATATGTTCGGCTTCCGTTAAATGGTCTGGATGCTTCATTAGTACACGTCGATTCTGTTTTAACATACGTGAATAAGCAGCCAGTTTATGTTGCTCACGCTTTCTAACTCGCTCTACCGCCCAATCTACAAGTCGACATACATGGTATCGATCACAGATAATATGCGCATGTGGAAATAGCGCCTCCATGATGCGCTTAAATTGTATGGACATATCCATTACAATAAACTTAACTTGTAGGCGATCCTTATGTTTAAATGATGCAAAATAGTGGATTAATGCTTGCGTATCACGTTTCGGTAAAATATCTAATATTTCATGTGTATCTGGATTAGTTAAATTAACTTGGTATTGGTAGCCTTCTGCATTTCCTTTAAACTCATCAATACCAATCACAGTGGGTAAGGTCTTGGGCTTAGGTATAGTGATCATAGAGCAATAACGTAATACTGTAGTAATAGATGTATCACACTCGTTAGCAATAGCTGTATAGGTTACACTTTCAGTAAGTTTATCAAATAGCATTCTAATATTAGTTACACTTAGTTACATATGTTTTCGTACAAATGGATTGCTTTCGGCAAAAGAATGACCACAATGCGGACAAATATACCGACGCTGTCTGTATTTTCCAATTAGTGGACCTCGTTGTACTTTTCCAAACTTTACAGTACGTATACGATAATCCTTAATATGCTTTGTAGTTTCTCCACACTTTGGGCAAATATGTGATGTTGCTGGTAATTCTATGTCAAAAATAAATATTCCGTCTAATTCATAGCTATTTGTAATATATTCTTGTTTTACATTATGTAAAAATTCAGTATAATCAGTAGTAGGCATATAAGCTCACATCCTTTCTTTAGGACTTTGACACTTTTATTGTAAAGCATGTGAGCCTTATATGCTTATTTTTTTGCAAAAAAATAATGTTGGAAGTGACACCGTAGTGGTGTCACCCCAACATTTATTATAGAGCCAGAAAATACTATAAAGTGCTTTCATATTAATTAGTATAAACAGGATCATAATCAGCAGGCACCGGAGCAACGATACTCACAAAGACAATATCTTCCGTTCCAGTATTTTTTGCACCATGACATTCACCCTTTTTAGATACTATAACTTGCCCCTTTGTAAAAGGCACCTCAGTATCCGGCGTTGGATAAAATACCCCTGTTCCTTGCAATACAACCCATATATCATCAGAATTATGATGATAATGCTTTGGTAAGGTTTGACCAGGTTTAATAACCCAAACTGAACCACCTGTGGAATCAGTTTGATAAAATGGCGTCCTAACAGCCTTCTCCAAACTTTCAACTTTCACAAGTTCCATATCAAAAATACGTTGATTACTCATAACACTCTCACCTTTCATCGATTAACAACTAACGAGTTCCAGAAGCATATTCACCCATATTTACATCAAGCACTGCTCTCACCGGTTGAACTAGGGAATCCTCATACTGCAATGTCCATTGCACATTTGAATCCAATTCCCCATTCTCTAGGCCGCTAATAGTATCACCATCACCAACAGGATTGTCATTTTCTAAAATAAAATACAACATATTATATGCATGAATAACTACATCATCAGGATTCATGCCATGAAAGTGATACTGCACATCAGGCAAGAATAAGGTGCTCATCCCCACCGAGTCAACCATCATATCGTCTGTACCTTGAATGTTAATGAATTATATCCTGCTTCGGATTTAATTCGGTCGAATTCGACTGAATTAAAATTTAGATTATAAACCTCCTCTCACCTTATACAAAATAAATAATATATTATTACCTAAATTATACAATAAATCTAGCTCTCTAGTAAGTATTACATCATCTAAGATGAGCAGATAGGGCAGATATATTAACCGTTATATCCTTTAATTTTTAATGCTTCTACTAAACGACGCAATGCCACCATGTACGCAGCCAATCTTGGGTATACTTTAAACTCTTCTTGCATAGCCCATACTTCTTCAAAGCTTTTCTTCATATTCTTTGCTAATTTTTCGTTTACTTCTTCTTCCGACCAATAGAAGCCAGCTTTGTTTTGTACCCATTCATAGTAGGATACCACCACGCCACCGCCATTGGCTAATACGTCTGGCAATACAGGAATACCTTTTTCAAAGAAATATAAGTCTGCATCTTTGGTTAATGGTCCGTTGGCCCCTTCCAAGATTAACTTAGCTTTTACATCTTTCATATTCGCTTCGTTCACTTGGTTTTCCAAAGCTGCCAAGTATAGCACATCTACATCTAACAACAATAGCTCTGGATTTGGAATGCGTGTCATACCTGGTTCTTCATAGCCTTCCAAAGAACGTCCATGAGAGTTTGCATATTCGTAGGCTTTTTCTACATCGATGCCGTTCGCATTATACAGAGAACCATGTACGTCACCGATAGCAACAATCTTAGCCCCTTCACGATGCATCAACAAAGCACCAACGGAACCTACATTACCAAAACCTTGTACAGCAATAGTCAAATCTTTGATAGATTTACCTTGTTTTTCCAAGTAGGAAAGCAAGGTAAACATACAGCCACGCCCTGTTGCTTCATTACGGCCTAAGGAACCGCCAATAGCGAGTGGTTTACCTGTTACGATACCTGGTGTCCATTGACCAGTTAAGGCACTGTATTCATCGACAATCCAAGACATGATTTGTGGATTTGTGTTCACGTCAGGAGCCGGTACATCTCGTTCTACCCCAATGATAGGAGCAATTTTACGAACGAAACCACGAGTTAACCGTTCCAATTCTCTTTCACTTAGTTTTTTAGGATCTACCTTGATACCACCTTTGCCACCGCCATATGGTAAATGAGCAATCGCATTTTTAATGGTCATCCATGCACCTAAGGCACGCACTTCGTTTTCATCTGCATCTGGGTGAAAGCGTAAGCCACCTTTTGATGCGCCAAGAACAGAGCTATGTTGGCAACGATAGCCCGTGAATACTTCCACATGTCCATCATCCATTTGTACTGGGATAGCCACGTTCATCTCACGTTCAGGGTGACGCAACACTTCATAGTCATTGCGTGGAATGCCCAATGTGTCCGCCGCTAAATCTAATGTTTGCAGCATATTTTCATAAGGGTTGTAATTTGCCATAATACCACCTCGTTTTACATATAAATAGAATGTGTATATCCTAATAGTAACACAAGTCATTCCTTATGACTATAGGCTTTCAAAAAATCCTATTTAATTAATAGGTAAAGTAAAATTTTAAAAATATTTTGTAACTATTTCTAAGAAAGATGCTAATGCGGTCGTAGCAGGGTACAGGCTATAAAAAAGCTGATTCTATCACGAATCAGATAGAATCAGCTGTTCTTTTGCATTGAAAAATTGTCGGCAACTCAAGTATCCTGCTATGGCAATGGCAATGGATATAGTTGAAAAAGACATAAAGATAACGATAATTTGGTATTTAATAGCCTCCATAGGGCTCATACCTGCTAGGATTAAGCCCGTCATCATCCCCGGCAAGGACACAATACCCAATGTTTTCGCACTATCGATGGTCGGTTGTAAGCTAAAGATAAGGGCTGCTCGCAAGATTGCTTTACAGGCTTGCATAGGCGTAGCACCTAGAGCTAGTTTGATCTGAATCTCTTGTTGACGGCTCTTAAAGCTAGTCGTAATTTGTCGAAAACAGAGTCCCACTGCGACCATCGCCCCAGACATCACCATACCACCTACGGGAATCATTTGGTACGGAGTAAAAGATAGCACGTTTGCCCCTAGTAAGATAGCAAGGGTAATCACAGCACCAATACCGATGCTAACACCCGCAATCCACGAGGCATGTGTAATTCCTTCTCCTCGTTTACCCCCATTGATAGCAGCACTGATAAGCATCACTAGCAAAACACCGCCCGTAAAGAGCGGATGATCGGCACCAAAGATAAAATGTAATACATAGCCTACCACCACTAGTTGCACTACCGCTCGCAATGCACTATGCAAGATTTCTAGTTCTAATCGCATTTTCTGCTGATAAGACACGATGACAGCCATGGCGATAAGTACCGTTGCCATCAGCAAGGACTCATTCGATAAAGCATTAAAGCTCCCCATGTAGCACCTCACAATCTGTAATAAGGCCGTCTTTCACAGTCATCCGACGTTGCCCCATACGGACACTTTGTTCTGGATTATGGGTCACCTGTAACAAGGTTAATCCTTCCTTGTGCAGTTGCATAAGGCCTTGTTCCACCCACTCCGTATTCTCCGTGTCCAAGGCAGATGTTACCTCATCTAATAACAACACTTCTGGGGCAAACAACAAACTGCGAATCAAACAAATCCGTTGCATTTCTCCTCCCGATAGTTCTGTATTAGACTTTTCCAATAGGTCTAAATCCATATGAAACAAATCAAATAACTCTTTGATCCTTTTTGTATCCACAGAGCGGCCTCTCATGGTAAAAGGAAAGGCTAGATTCCCTCGCACGGTTTGTCCAAATAAATAAGGTTGCTGGAAACAGTACGCCACTCGTTGTCGATACTCCGTCGGCGCATAGCTTTCGATAGGCTTACCATGAAAGAAAATTATACCTCCTGTAGGAGATACCAAGGAGCTAGCCAATTTTAAAATTGTACTTTTACCACTCCCCGAAGGGCCTATGATTGTGATACTTTCACCTTCCTCAACAGAGAAAGATATATCCCGCAAAATTTGACGGTCTCCCACTGTTAAAGAAATATCTTCAAAACTTACATGTGATGCCATACGCGATTCCCTATATTATAAATCAATCACCAATTCCACTGGACAATGATCAGACCCAAAAATATCCGCATGAATTTTCGCCTCTTGGATTTTGTCAGCAATGCTGTTGGATACGAGGAAGTAGTCAATTCTCCATCCTACGTTCCGCTCACGAGCTTTTCCCATGTAGGACCACCAACTGTACGCATCTATTGCATCAGGATATAAATAACGGAATGTATCCGTGAAGCCTGCTGCGAGTAGTTCTGTCATTTTTTCACGTTCCTCATCACTAAAGCCAGCATTTTTGCGGTTAGTTTTCGGATTTTTCAAATCGATTTCTTGATGCGCTACGTTAAGGTCACCACAAAGGATGACTGGTTTTTTCGCATCTAGTGCCAATAAGTATTCACGGAATGCCACTTCCCATTCCATGCGGTATGCTAAACGAGCCAATTCACGTTGGCTATTTGGGGTATAGCAGGTCACCAAATAAAATTTTTCGTATTCTGCTGTGATAACACGACCTTCTTGGTCATGTTCCTCAATGCCGATGCCATTCACTACAGAAATTGGCTTTTCTTTTGTGAAAATAGCTGTACCGCTATAGCCTTTTTTTACCGCACTATTCCAATATTGTTCATGATTTGGCAAGACCATTTCAATTTGTTCTGGTTGTAATTTTGTTTCTTGTAAACAGAACATATCTGCATCCAATGCATCGAATGCATCCATAAATCCTTTTGTCATAGCTGCACGCAAGCCATTGACATTCCAAGATATTAATTTCATTGTTAGTACCTCATATTGTCTGTTAATAAAAAATATATATTGATTATATCATAATTTTTCGATATGCGCTTTCCAAATATTTCAGATAGCAGTGGCAAGTTTTTTGTTAGAAAAATGAAACAAAAATTTCTTCCTTTCTCTATCTGTTAAATCGATAGGTTTCTTTAGAGAAATACTATAAAATTTTTGTTATAATATTAAAGTTGGACTAAGAGATACGTAAAGGATAGTTCTTAAAAGAACAACTCAGTAAGAATTAAAAATATAGAAGGTTACACAGAAGTCTCTCTGCCATCATCCATGCAAAACAAAAGTATATGAAATAAAAGGAGTAAACAATGACAGGAACCTATTCAGTGCGTGAATACCGTGATAAATTATATGATGATCTTCATATTCGATTAAAAGATACAGTGATTTTAATGTGTGCGATTTTTATTGCCTCTATAGGTTTAAATATGAATTCAGCAGCTGTCATTATCGGAGCCATGCTAATTTCTCCTCTTATGACACCAATTGTTGGACTGGGCTTCGGTTTAGCTATTTTTGATACCCGGTTAATCAAGCAATCTGCAGAGGTTTTAATTACTCAAGTATTAGTCAGTTTGCTTGTCTCGACTCTGTATTTCTGGATTTCTCCCTTGTCTTATGCAAGTAGTGAGTTGATTGCACGAACCTCTCCCACCATTTGGGATGTTCTCATTGCTATTGCTGGTGGAATCGCAGGTGTAATCGGTTCAAGAAAAAAAGAAGCAAACAATATCGTACCAGGAGTAGCCATTGCAACAGCTCTGATGCCACCTATCTGTACTGCAGGCTATGGATTAGCTAATGGAAATATAAGATTTTTATATGGAGCTCTCTATCTTTTCTTAATTAACTGTGCCTTTATCATGCTAACCAATATGGTTGGGACAAGAATTTTGATGAGAAAATCTCCCTTAGGCTCATTTAAGGATTTAAACATTAAAATTAGGATTGGGTTGATATCCTTGATTGTGTTATTGATTCTTCCAGCTAGCTATTCAGCAGTCACTCTGACCATAGATCAGGCGCGGAAAGAAGGAATCAAACAGTTTGTAGGAAAAGAGTTTGCTAGTTACACGGTTATTAATCAAGTCTACAAGTCAAGGAAAAATGAATTGGTCTTGACGATTGTTGGCGATCCGATTTCAGAAGAAGAATTAGCAGCGCTTCGTAAAAAACAAGCTGCTTACGGTATTCAATCCGTTCAATTGAAAATCAATCAAGTTGATCAATTCCATAATTCGACAAAATTAGATAGCCAGATGACCAAAGACTTTTACGAAAATATTAATAAGTATATCGAGCAAAAACTCTCTGAAAAAGATTCACAAAAAGATTTACTAAAAGAAAGTGAAGCAGACAAGGATTAAGGATATTGAACTTACCTCAAAAAAGCAACGGAAAATCCGTTGCTTTTTTTGCATGTTTGCAATAGTATTGGTGAAATAGAATCTCCCAATAAGCCACTTACAGATGACGTTTTTATACGGATAAGAGATGACAACATGAATAACGGTCAACTCAATATCGTACTTTATTTTTAAAAAATTTCATCAGACTTTTAAATGATTACAAACCTATTTATTGTAAATGAATTTTTTCTTTCCAATTCGCAATGTGCGCCAATTCTTCTGAAAGCACCTCTTTACCGACACGGATTTGACGAGCTACGCACTCTGGTGCTGTACCGCTGTAGTTTCTACGTCCCGCTACGCAAGCTTCGATAGTGATAGCATCTAGGATATCCGCTTCAAAATGATGTGAAATAGCTTTGAAATCATCTACGGATAAATCCAACAACACGCAATCTTTTTCGATACAATGTTGTACCGCTGCTCCTACGATGGCGTGAGCTTCACGGAACGGTACGCCTTTTTTCGCCAAATAGTCCGCCATATCTGTAGCGTTGGAGAAATCATCATCCAACACCGCTTTTGTATGGTCTCCATTGACTTTCATATGGCGTAACATATCTGCTGTAATAGAGATAGCAAAATGCAATGTATCAATGGTGTCAAAAACACCTTCTTTATCCTCTTGCATATCCTTGTTGTATGTCATTGGTAGACCTTTCATAGTTGTAAGAAGTCCCATCAAATGACCGTAAATACGACCTGTTTTACCACGTACTAATTCACAAACATCTGGATTTTTCTTTTGTGGCATAATGCTAGAACCTGTACAATGGGCATCATCCAATTCGATGAATCCAAATTCTGTGCTAGACCAAAGGATTAATTCTTCGCTTAAACGGCTTAGATGCATCATCACTTTCGCCCCAAAACTGAGGAACTCCAATACATAGTCACGATCACTAACAGCATCCATACTATTTTCATAAATGGCATCGAAGTGCAATAATTCCTTCGTTATGTTTTGATCGATAGGATAGGTGGTACCCGCCAAAGCGCCTGCTCCTAATGGCATCACATTGGCATGTTTAAAGATTAACGGTAAATTATCGAAGTCACGGCTCAACATAGAGAAGTATGCCATCATATGATGACTAAATAATACTGGTTGTGCCCGTTGTAAGTGGGTGTATCCAGGGATAATCACATCTTTGTATTTCTCTGCCACTTCTAAGAAAGCTTGTTGCAAATTCACAAGCTCCTCACCCATATGTACCACCACCTTGCGGATGTACATATGTAAATCCACCGCCACTTGGTCATTACGGCTACGTCCTGTATGCAGACGTCCGCCCGCTTCACCAATGGCATCGGTTAAGCGTTTTTCGATATTCATATGGATGTCTTCTAATGCCACAGAAAATTCAAAATTTCCTGCATCAATCTGTGTTTCAATGTCTTGTAAACCTGTTACGATAGCATCTTTATCTTCTTGAGAAATGATGTGTTGCTCTGCTAGCATCGTTGCATGAGCAATGCTGCCTGCCACATCTTCTTTATACATGCGGGAGTCAAAGGAAATAGAGGACGTGAAGTCCTCTACTGCCTTATCCGTCCCTTTGGTAAAGCGTCCGCCCCAAAGTTTCGCCATTATTTTAAACCTGCTTTCTCTTTCATTAATGCATTGATTGTCAAAGGCAATCCGAATAAGTTGATGAAACCTTCTGCATCAGCTTGGTTATATACATCATCTTCTTCAAATGTTACAAATTCTTGGTTGTACAAGGAATATGGAGATGTAGATCCTGCACTGATGATATTACCTTTGTACAATTTCAACGTTACTTGACCTGTTACAGTTTGTTGTGTGCTGTCCACAAAGGCTTGTAAAGCACTCATCAATGGAGCAAACCACATGCCGTCATACACAAGTTCTCCATATTTGTTCGCCACTAATTCTTTGTAATGGTAGGTAGCTCTATCTAGGCAAAGATATTCTAATTCTCTGTGCGCATACATGATGATGGCTCCACCAGGATTTTCATAGACACCACGAGATTTCATGCCTACTAACCGATTTTCTACAATATCTACAATGCCGATACCATTAGCAGCACCAATTTCATTCAAAGTTTGTAAGATAGTAAGAGGAGACATAGCTTGACCATTCACTGCTACTGGCACGCCTTCTTTGAAGTCGATAGTCACCATAGTTGGCGCATCTGGCGCTTCTTCAGGAGATTTGCTAACTAAATATACATCATTTTTAGGGGCATTCTTAGGATCTTCTAAATCGCCACCTTCATGGGATAAATGCCATACGTTTTGGTCCATAGAGTAGGGATGTTTTTTTGTTGCCACTACTGGAATGTCGTGTTTCGCTGCGTATTCCATGCAATCTTCCCGGGATTTCAATTCCCATTCACGCCATGGAGCAATGATTTTTGTATTTGGTGAAAGTGCTTTAATTGTCAATTCAAAACGCACTTGGTCATTCCCTTTACCTGTAGCACCGTGAGCGATGGCATCCGCTCCTTCTTGTGCAGCAATTTCTACTAATTTTTTCGCAATTAATGGTCTTGCAAAGGAAGTACCTAATAAGTATTTACCTTCGTACACAGCACCCGCTTTTACAACTGGCCAAATGTAGTCGGATACAAATTCTTCTTGCGCATCGATGATGTACGCTTTGGTAGCCCCAGATTTGATGGCTTTTTTCTCTACTGCATCATAATCTTCTGGTTGACCTAAGTTCACGCATACAGCGATAACTTCTGCGCCATAGTTTTCTTTCAACCAAGGAATGATAACAGATGTATCCAAACCACCGGAGTAAGCTAATACTACTTTGTTAATGTTGTTCATAATTGACCTCTTTCTTTGTGTAATTCACTGCTGTGCAGCACTTGTTTCTATCTTATGAACGTATTATACAACCATCTGTATAATAATGCAAGTATTTTTTATAAAAATTCTTTTATATACATTTTTATTCTATCTTATGCCATTTTATAGACAATACCTATAACCTGTAACCGCATCATTCTTCTATGACTACATCATACTTTCCCCTAATATACATTACCAAATGAATGCACTCTGCTCAAGTCTAGTCGGATGATTCAATATTCTTACGCATTGTTAATAGCAAACAAACCTTTCTACTGTTATAATCCATTCCTCCTATTGTTGATACCCCCTAGATATGATATGATGAACCCATGAAAACACTTTTTAAACTCATCCTTGTGCTCGCCATTGCAGCTGGCGGTTTATATTGGTTCGCTGGGTATACCCCAGAGGATGCTAAAACGACTACGCAGCATGTAGCACATACGATAAAAGAACAAACTATAGAACAAGGGGAAGATCAGCTTTCTAGAATCGACCGCATTAAACGTCTCTTTCATTTTAAAGAAGCTGTAGAGGAGGCCATGGATAAACGGGTGCCACCAGAGCATCGCGTTCGCAGCGAAGACATTAGCCCTATTGTAAAACAAGCTTTAGTGGCTACGGAAGATAAACGTTTTTATGAGCATGGCGCCGTCGATTTCTTTAGCATTGGTCGCGCCTTGTATACCAATACCATAGCTGGGCAAACAGTAGAAGGCGGTAGTACCATTACCCAACAATTGGTGAAAAATTTATTCTTATCCTCCAAACGTATCATGTCTCGTAAGGTGGAAGAAGTTTTCCTTGCTTATTTGATGGAACATTATTACAGTAAAGATGAAATCATCACCATGTATCTAAATACCATTTATTATGGTACCGATTACTATGGCATTAAATCCGCCTCTGAAGGGTACTTCAACACAAAGCCGAAGGATCTTAACTTAAGTCAAGCTGCTGTGCTGGCCGGCATTCCACAGGCACCGTCCTACTTTAACCCAGTAAGCAACATAGATGCTACAAAACAACGACAACGGACCGTGTTAACCTTAATGGCACAACAAGGGATTATCTCCTATGCAGACATCGATAAAGCCTATTATAAGCGACTTGATGCTCCGAAGAAACAACAGGATCACTAAATAAAAATAGAGGAAAGTTGAACAAAACACATCAACTTTCCTCTATTTCATTTCGTAGTTATTTTTTGCAATCTCTAGCTGTACATATACTATCTATATTTGATACCACTAGGCATGACTACTTAACAGTTGCAGAGTGGTCTTATGATTTTTAACTTATTTTCCTAAGTTCCCTACTGGCACATAAATACTACCACTAGACATAGGCGCGATAGTACCTTGGTCGTAAATCAACACGATATCGTGATTTTCACGGGCAAAGAAACTATTTGGCTTACCTGCTGTGGCATCCGCATAGATAGCTTTTTTACCTTCTTTTGGCAATTGTTGTAATCCTGCTGTAATCGTTTCTTGTGGGAGTCCACCAAAATCACTTAAGGACAAGCTGCGACCTGTGGTGGTATTAAAAGTAAATCCTTTTTCCACATTTATTCCATGAGACGCATTGTCCTCAATAGTGTAGGATGTGATGGTCACCGAAAAAATACCATTTCCATCAGCTTTGACGTCATAACTCATATACAAATTCTGTTTTTCACCATCTACAGCTTTTTCATTCGTCTTATGCACTTGCTTGCGAAGTTTTTCTACATAATCTGTAATAGTCTTATTCATCGCTTTTGTCACGTAAGAGCTTACCGATTGTACTTGTGGATACGTCAGATCCACGTGATTTTCTTTCACTGTCTCTGGCTTGACTGTTACTTGCAAACGATCTGTAAACGCTTTTGCTGCTGGTGCTACAATTTGTTTTTTATCTTGTCTAGCTTTCATCGTTTCCTCGCGGATGATACGATTGGTTTCTGGCGATGCCGTTGTAGAAATACGCTCGCCTACCGCAATGGGTGTTTCTTTCACTACTGTAATATCTGCTGCCTGCAATGCTATTGGTAAACAAGCGGCCATGAGTACCGCACCAAATATTTTTCTTCTCATAGTCTGTCTCCTTATCACATAGGGTATAGTTATATCTCTATTATATACACCAACTACATGAACCGTATATGAAAATTTTAAATATACTTCCCTAAATAGACGTATGTATACAAAATTTACTATATTTTTTATTGAAAGTCCTTGAGAATACTGATACAATGAGTAAGATAGTAGTGTATTTTAAGGAGGTATAACTATGAAGCATGATTTTATGAGTCATGATATTAGCTTACCGGAATTAACAGTCAGAGGCATGCTACTAGGTGCGATTATCACATTAATCTTCACAGCATCTAACGTATACCTAGGTCTGAAAGTAGGTTTGACGTTCTCATCCTCCATTCCGGCTGCTGTAATATCTATGGCAATCTTACGCTTCTTCAAGGATTCCAATGTTCTTGAAAACAACATGGTACAAACGCAAGCATCTGCTGCCGGTACCTTATCTGCAGTCATCTTCGTATTGCCAGGTCTATTGATGATCGGGTATTGGCAAAACTTTGACTTATTGAAAACATTGTTATTATGTGCCTGCGGTGGCTGTCTTGGGGTATTATTTACCATTCCATTACGTCGCGCTATGGTTATGAATAGTGACTTACCATATCCAGAAGGTCGTGCTGCTGCTGAAATTTTGAAAGTAGGTTCTACTGTTCCTGGAGAAACTACAAAACAATCCGGCGGTATGAAAGAAATCGTATCCGGTGGTGCATTAGCTGGTATCATCAGCTTTGTCACACAAGGTTTCCGTGTATTTGGCGAATCTAAATCTTTCTGGTTCCCTGTTGGAGCTGGAGCTACACAAATTCCATTTGGTTTCTCCTCCGCTTTATTAGGTGCCGGTTTCTTAATCGGTATTGCCAGTGGTATCGCAATCTTAATCGGTATGATTATTGCTTGGGGTGGTTTCGTACCATACTTAACCAATCATCTACCAAATCCAGATAACTTGGAAGCTATCAAATTCTCTAACACTGTATGGAAAACTAAAGTTCGTTTCATCGGTGCTGGTACAATCGGCGTAGCTGCCATCTGGACATTATTGACATTGATCAAACCAATCATTGAAGGTATCAAGTTATCTATCAAATCCATGACGGCTAGCGCAGAATATCGCGATACACACCGTATGGATACAGATATGAAACCATCTACTATCGCTATCGTATTTGCATTAATTATTATTGGTTTAATCGTTTGCTTCTACTCTTTCGTGTCTGCTCTTCCAATGTCCGCAGGTCTTGCTTGGACACTTGTGATAGCAGGTATCGTAGTAGCATTATTAATTGGTTTCTTCGTAGCAGCTGCTTGCGGTTACATGGCTGGTTTGATTGGTACTTCTGCAAGTCCAATTTCTGGTATCGGTATCATCGGTATCATCGTGTCTTCCTTGGTAGTGCTTACTATCGCATCCGCGAACAACTTGTTAGCTACTCCTGAAGGCGTAAAATTCTCCACTGCCTTGGCGATCTTCATGACTTCCGTGGTTATCTCCATTGCAGCGATTTCCAACGATAACTTACAAGACTTAAAAACTGGTCAATTAGTTGGTGCTACACCTTGGAAACAACAGGTAGCTCTATTAATTGGTTCCCTTGCTGGTGCCGTAGCAATTGCTCCAGTACTTGACTTGTTATACCATGCCTACGGTTTTACAGGCGCTATGCCTCGTGAAGGAATGGATCCTGCTCAAGCATTGTCCGCTCCACAAGCTACATTGATGCGCCAAATCGCAGAAGGTATCTTCAATGCTAATATGGATTGGACTTACATCTTCTACGGTATCCTTGTTGGTATTGCCGCTATCGTTGTTAACTTGATTTTAAAATCTACAACAAAATCCTTAACATTGCCACCACTTGCAATTGGTATGGGTATCTACTTACCTCCAACTTTGGAAATGCCTCTTGTAATGGGTGCGATCATCGGTTACTTTGTAAATCGTTACATCACAAAACGTGCGAAAGAACGTGCTGGTGCTTATGCAGATGCTGACGTAGAACAATCTAACCGCCGTGGCGTATTGTTCGCTTCCGGTTTGATCGTTGGTGAAAGTATCATCGGCGTTATCATCGCTGGTATCATCGCCTTCTCCGTAAGTACAGGTGGTAGCGAAGCTCCTCTTCAATTGGCTTTCACTGAAGCAAAATCCTATGGTGATACAGCTGAATGGCTAGGCTTTGCAGCATACATCTTCGTTGCACTTTGCTTAATTCGTATCGTAATCGCTTCTAAATTCAACAAAGCAGAAGCGGAAGCAATCGAAAACATGAATAAATAAAACACTACACATATCACAAAAGAGGCTGTAACCATTTGGTTGCAGCCTTTTTATTTCGCTAAAGAAATACACAAATAACAAAGGACTGAAGTAAATTCTAATACATCATTTTACTTCAGTCCTTTTATATTTGTATCATGCTAGCATATACAAAGCTATCATTATGTATTCTTTCTAGCATATACAATACTACTATTATCCATTGTTTCTACCATATTTATAGATCCACACCAGTCCATAGATACATCCGATAACAGTGGCAATCATACCACCAATGGATACGTCCCAAAGGAATGCTAATGTTACACCAATAGTAGTAGCTATAGTAGATACTACCATACTGATGAATAACATGGCTTTCACAGATCGAGCCAGCATAAATGCCGTCGCTGGTGGACCAATCATACAACCCGTTACCAAGATAGCCCCTACCGTTTGAAAGGAGGACACCGTGGTCAGAGATGTTAAGGTCATAAGCCCATAGGACACTGCCATAGGCATCGCTTGATATACCTTAGCACACACAGGATCAAAGGTAGTAAGGATTAATTCTTTCTTAAAGAGTGCAATGCATACGGCATTGATAAGGCATACCAACATGGCGATCCATAACAACATAGGTCCTAAATCATAAGCATCTACGGTAAAGCGTTGGAATGTAGCAAAGGCTAAATCACCTAATATTGCTGTGTCCACATCGAGATGTATGTGTTTACCAAATAAGGTAACTAACACAATGGCTAAGGCAAATAAGAAGGGAAACACGATACCGATGGCTGCATCTGGTCGAATATACCGACGTTGTTGCATCCACTCGACGGCATACACCGTCCCTACTCCCATGGCGGTGGCACCAATGATAAGCCAAGGGGAGTTCAAATCTTTTGTCACCAAAAAGGCTAACACAATGCCTAAAAACACAGTATGTGTGATAGCATCCACCATCATAGATAAACGGCGTAGTACCAAAAATGTACCTATGAGGCTACAGCTGATGCCTGTGATTGTAGCGATACCCCAAATTTCTAATATATGACTCATCCTACACACCTCCTCACGAGGCGTTTACCATTAGCCAATACTAAACTTAATAATATCATACCAGTCATCACAATAATGATAATAGGGCCCGTAGGAAGATTGCCCCAGAGAGCGCTCACAAATGTGCCCGTAAATGCCACTGCACTACCACTAATGGCAGCAATGATTACTAAAGTACGTAAGGAATGAGTCCACTGACGACCAATCATGGCTGGGCCAATTAATAAGGAGCTAATTAATATAACCCCTACGGTCCGAATCCCGATGACAATAGTCACCACCAATGCGGCACGGTAAAAAAATCGCACCTTTGACACAGGAATACCCATCAACTGTGCCTCAATAGGGTCAAATACGGTAAGACTCAATTCTTTCCAAAGTATAATAACCCCGCCTACAATGCAGGTTCCACAAATGGCCATCACCCAAATGTCACTTTGCATCATGGTTACAGCTTGACCAAAGATAAATGTATTCAGACCTGCCTGTCCAGCATTTTCCATAGACTGTACTCGCGTTAATAACACTGTACCAAATCCAAAGAAGGCCGCTAAAATCGTAGCTAAGGCTGCATCAAAACGAACTCCTTTTTGGGATGTTTTGTGCATAATCCATTCTGACAAACAGGCCGTGCATATGGCACCTAGTAACAGTACTGTAGTGTCTTTCACGCCTGTTAAAAGAAACCCCGCCACTACCCCAGGTAGTGTGGAATGGGCTACGCCATCGCCTAGTAAACTTTCTTGGCGCAAGACTGCAAAGGTTCCTATGACGCCACATACCAAGCCTAACATCACCGTCCCCAGTGCTACGATTTGAAATGTATATTGTTGTAATAATTCCATGGTGCCTCCTAGTATGAATATGTCTCATCTAGGATATGGGAACCTACTATATCTCGAACTGGTCCCATGCCCACCAATCTACGGTTGACGCAGAGAACTTGATCAAAATACACTTCTAAGGTCTGTAAATTATGATGTACAATGAGCAGTGTTTTGCCTGCTGATTGCATTTCCTTCATAATCTTCACTAATACAGATTCCGTGGTCTTATCAATGCCTTTAAATGGCTCATCCAGCAAGTATACCTCTTGATCTTCCACCAAGGCACGAGCTAGGAATACGCGCTGTTGCTGTCCTCCTGACAATTGTGAGATAGACCGTTCTGCATAGTCTAACATACCTACCGTCTGCAAGGCTTTTGTTGCCTCGTCTCTTTCACGTTTCCCTGGTCGTCTAAACCAACCCAATCTGCGGTAGGTACCCATCAATACCACTTCAAACACAGTAATGGGATAATCCCAATCTACTGTTGAGGTTTGTGGTACGTAGGCAATATGGTTATAAATACTATTCGATTTCGCTCCTCCATAAGCAGAAACTGTTTTAGTATCTAATGTTAAATCAATCGTTCCTTCTACTAATGGTACCAACCCTAATACGGCTTTTATCAAGGTCGATTTACCAGCACCATTAGGACCAACTATGGCCGTCATTGTTCCTTTTTCAATCTGAAAGGATACATCTTTCAGCACTACTGTATCATCATAAGCTACTGAAAGATGATCTACTTTCAAAATACACTTGCTGTCGCTCATCATTTAAGAGCGCCTACAATGGTATCAATATTGGCTTTGACCATACCGATGTATGTACCACCTTCTGTGTTAGGAGAACCTAAGGAGTCGGAGTATAATTCGCCGCCGATAGCCACGTCCCAACCTTTAGCTTTGCACGCTTCTTGTACGGCTTCGATTGTTTTATGAGGAACAGAAGATTCTACGAAAATAGCTTTGATTTTATGGTCTACAATAAATTGTACTAAGTCGTTCATATCTTTTGTGCCCGCTTCAGTAGCTGTGCTTACACCTTGTAAACCTTTTACTTCGAATCCATAGGCACGAGCAAAGTAATGGAATGCATCATGAGCAGTGACTAATACACGAGATTGCTCAGGAATTTCTTTCGTTCTATCTTTAATATATTGATCTGCTGCATCTAATTCTTTCATGTATGCTTCGTAATTAGCAACATAATCTTTTTCATGTTTAGGATCTTTCGCTACCAATGTATCTTTTACTACTTTCGCAGCTAATTTCCAGTTTTGTACATCAAACCAAATATGAGGGTCTTTTGCATCTGGACCTTCTTCTTCAAAAGCTAATAAAGTAGATGGATCCATGTCTTTCGATACTTCTACTACAGTTTTATTAGATTTTTTCAATTCTTGGAATACTTGACCCATTTTACCTTCCAAATGGATACCATTTAAGAAGATAACATCGCCTTTTTGTAATGTAGATACATCACCAGCACTAGCTTGGTACAAATGTGGGTCTACCCCAGCACCCATCAAACCTTGTACTGTTACATGATCACCACCAATTTTTTGCACTAAATCTGTAATCATTGTTGTTGTAGTTACCACTTGTAATGGTTTATCTTCTTGAACCGTATCTGCTTGCTTTCCACAACCTGCAATGGCCATAATACAAACGGCAAAAACAATGAACAATCGCCAAAACTTAAATTCTTTCATGGTCTTTCCTCCCTTACTAAACATATGGGATGTCCCGTACTATCCCTAAATTAAAAATTCCATGAGTCTTACTTATCTATACTATAGCACAACTGATAGTATTTCTCAATATAAATTTTTAATTATATGTTTCAAAGAATGAAAGAATTAGCTATTACCTTTGTTATCATTTATATATATGATAATGGGTATTATATTAATTTATGATTAAATATGTCATATTTACACCAAAACGTTCATTTTGAGATGACAATATATTTTTTTGATATACTACAGATACAAAAGTTAATCAAATCCATTGAAACAAAGAACCCCCACAGTTGCCGCTGTGGGGGTTCTGCTTTTTATAAAACAGTAAATACCGTCACTTCTCTAGCACAGTTTAACCGTACTGGGAACCAATGTCCCGATCCTCGGCTTACATAGGCAAATAAGCCTTGTTCTTCGTAAAGTCCTTTCCAATACGGTTTATATACCGGCACTAGGTTTATACCTCCTAGGTTAATCTGTCCTCCATGGGTATGTCCAGACAAAATTAACGGGATATGTCTACGAAATGCTTCAGGAATATAATTCGGATGGTGTGCCAATAAAATAGGATATGCATTATCGGGTATGCCTTTCATGGCTTTATCTAACAAGCGTACATTCTCCGCCTGCACATCATCTTTAAAATGGTAATCCATGCCCACTAGGTACACGGGACGAGGTCCACCTAAAATCTGTTGATGTCTGTTGCGGTACATGTGCATTTTCGTTTGGCTCAACCGCTTCCACACACGCTCTACATCCACCCGGTATTCGTGATTCCCTAAAATATAATCAATGCCATCTGGAAAATCTTTCACACGGCTATCTAAATAGTCTGCCACTTCATCAAGATAGCCTAAGTCATCGATTAAATCGCCAGTAATAACCAAACGATTCGGATGTTCACTGGCAACGGCATCTACCATTTCTTTCAACTTGTCCATGCCAATGAATGGACCTAAATGAATATCACTAAGTTGTCCAATTTTATATCCTTTTAGCACCTCTGGTCTATCTTTCAAGGCTAATTGGATTTTACGTAGTTGCAGTTCACCATTCCCCTGAAAGGCCGCTACTGATCCTGTCACACCTACTACAGCAGGTACCACCACAGCCGTGCGTTTAAAGAAGTTTCTACGACCTATATGCAAAGGATCATCCTCATGCACAGTTCTATTAGCTAGGTGCAATATTCCATAAAATATTCCGAATACAGCCAATATAAGACATGTAGCAACTAGCGCTACTACTAATCCATTTAGCTCTAGTAGCACAGGTCGCACTAAGCTTGGTAGGATTCCACCATGGATACCGTACATAATTCGTTGCAATAGAATCGTACCTATGGCAAGGGCCAATCCCAGTCCACATCCGTAGATACAACCTTTTCGTTTACTCATCTTTCTAAATAAGGCCACCAAATATCCTGTCATAGCTCCAAAGATAGCCATTCCAAGCACTAGGACTCCTATTAATATGTATATTCTCATCTATATCACTCCTCGGTATAGATTAACAAAGATCAATGAATTTCCCATGAGGACCCGCCCAAGGTAACACATGAAAGGCCTCTTTACGACAGAGAATCCAATCGTCTTTCAGAGGGATAATCTGACCTTGTGCTACAGCTTGTTGTACCGCTTCATCACCTTCTAGCACAATCACATTTGACGAATCTATTGCCACCTCTGTAGCTTCCCCTCGATAGCCTTTCATAGTCCATTTGCGATGACTAAAGATATGAGTCACTTCTTTTACCATAGGCCGATCCATGATGACCGTAACCCCAATGGATTGTAATAGCTCGATTAGTTCCGCTTTACGACTCTCTGCTGTGCCACCTTCTACACTTGGAAATTCCCACATCCCTTGGAGTAAGCCTTCCTTCGGTCTCCGATGGAGCACATAATAGCCCTCTAGAGTTTGGACAATCCCTACATAGAGGTGTACAGCCTGTACCTTTGTTTTCTTAATCCGTATGGGCAATACTTGCTCTGTTCCTGCTATTTTTGCTTCACAATCCTGCACTAATGGGCAAGATTCACAGCGTGGCGCTTTAGGAATACAGATAGATGCGCCGAAGTCCATGAGGGCTTCGTTGAAATCTCCCGGTCGATCGTAAGGCATAGTCTCTTCTACCAAAGCAGTAATCATTTTTTTAGCTACCGTACCTAAAATATCTTCGTGGATATTATACAGACGAGCGTATACTCGAAGCACATTCCCATCTACGGCAGGTTCACGAAGATTATACGCAATGGAAAGCACCGCCCCTGCTGTATAAGATCCTACGCCTTTTAAAGATTCCATTTCTTTTCGTGTTCGCGGTACTTGTCCCCCATAGGTTTCTACTACCTCTTTCACACCTTGGTGTAAATTACGAGCCCTAGAATAATATCCTAGACCTTGCCACGCCCGAACCACCGTATCTTCTTCGGCACTAGCCAAACTTTCTAACGTGGGAAATTGCAATATCCAGTTTTCAAAATAAGGGCGCATAGCCTCAATTCGTGTTTGTTGGGACATCACTTCCGACACCCAAATACGGTAGGGGTCTTTACTTTCACGCCAAGGCAAGTCACGTTTATGCACATCGTACCATTCTAATAAATGCTGTGTCCATGCCATTTGGCTTTGCTGTTCTACTTGTTTCACTTCATTCCCTCATATATCCAAGCCGTCACACGGTCCACATCGTCGCTTTCTAGCACCTCTTCTACGGTCACGAATTGCATGGATTCAATAGTACTATTATCTTCCTTGAAAGTAATGACACCTTTCAATTTCTCGCCACACCAAATCCGGGGAATCCACTCTTCATCACCAGCCCACATATGGTCAAAGGGCGTATTGTCCAACGTGAACCAATAAGGCTCCATCTCTTCCGATTCCAAAGGAATGCCTTGAAATTGTTCTACCATATATACATAACTAATATGGCTCAACTCCGGTGAGTAAGGGAACTGAAAGTCCAACAGCGCCACTGCTTGTAGGTCCTCTTCTTTCACCAGTAAGGATACTTCTTCGAAGACTTCTCGCACGGCACAAGCACGGAAACTTTCACCATCCTCAATTTTACCACCAAATCCATTATAATAGTCGGCTCCAAAGCCGCGTTTTTTACGTCCTAATAAAAATAAATTCTCCCGTTTTGGAAAACATAATGTTGTAGGTCTCATAGTTCCTCCTATTCTTTTTTTATTATATCATGTTTCACACTTTCATAAACCTCGCCCCCTATGATACTATAGTAATAGTGAGGTGAACTATGAAAGAACCATTAATTTTTGATATTGCTCTGGGACAAACAAAACCCGACAGCATGCACAATCGCGACGGGCACTGCCCATTTTGCGAACCCTCGCAATTAACTGATATACTAGATACATCTGGGTCCATCATTTGGCTTATGAATAAATACCCTGTATTGGAACACACATGGCCTACTGTTATTATTGAAACGTCACCACATGTGCATACGGAATATTCTAAATTACCCTTTTCAGAAGCGGTCCATATTTTAGAATTTGGTCGAACCAAATGGGAAGAGGTAAAAGCCAACCCTCGTTTTACGTCGGTCTTATTCTTTAAAAACTATGGCCCCATGTCTGGCGGATCCATCTATCATCCTCATAGTCAAATCATCGGCTTAGAGAACTATGATTACCGCAAAGATATTTACAAAGAACATTTTGATGGATGGCTCATCCATGAAGAGGATGGTCTGCGTATGACCTTATCCAATCGTCCTATCCATGGATTCTTTGAATTTAATATGCGATTTGATCCACAATTAGATACACCTATACTAGCCAACTACTTACAACGCACTTTACGGTACGTATTAGAAGGCTTCTCTAAATATGCAAAATCTTATAATCTATTTTTTTACGATATTAATGACGGATTTCACTATCTTAAAATTGTGCCACGCTATATAACATCACCACTTGTCATCGGCTATGGGATTCCTCAAGTATGCCATGAAACACGTGCCTTAGAGGTCATCCGTCATATACAACCATATTTACACAATTCTTTGGAGGTTTAATGAAAGTTTTTGCCATTGGCGATTTACACCTATCTGGGCAACCACCAACAAAACCGATGACCATATTTGGTCCACACTGGGATAACCACTGGGAACGTATCCAAGCACACTGGCGAGAACATGTAGAGCCTGATGACCTAGTCTTTTTAGTAGGTGATATGTCTTGGGCCATGCGCCTGACAGATGCTCAAATTGATTTAGATTCCATCGCTGATTTACCAGGTAACAAATTTATGATTCGTGGCAATCACGATTATTGGTGGACAAGCCTACAAAAAATGAATACCCTTATGGAGGGACGTATTACCTTCTTACAAGGTCGCGGTCTCTACCACAATGGCATCGCTTTTGGTGGCACAAAAGGATATATCTACCCCCAAGATCCTTTCTTTAAAGAAGCAGAGGACCGCCACATCTACGAACGAGAATTAATGCGTACCAGAGCTGCTCTAGATGCGATGGAAACTGCTATTATTGAAAGTGGTGATGAACCCTCTCAAGTAACACGCATCCTTTTACTGCACTATCCACCAACCTTAGAAAATCATACCAATGGATTCACAGAGCTTTTAGAAGAGTACCACGTAGATCACTGCGTATTCGGTCATTTACACGACAAAGCATCATTCCAAAAAGTCCCATCCCATTGGGGACACACACAATTACACTTAGTCTCAGCGGACGCCGCTAATTTTATGATGAAGGAGATACCATGAGCCGTATCCACAAAGAACACTTACAAGCAGGGTACATCTTTGGTGACCCTCATAACGAAGAATACCTGTACCTACCAGCCGGAGAAGTTGGTTCTAGCGACCCTCGATGCATATTCGAACAAGGTTCTATAAAAGAAGACCTAACCCTAGACGAGGCATGCCGTATCATCGATCGATACACATTAAAACCGTGCAAGCACCCAAGCCTAGGCAAACGGTCGTTTTAACCCTAATGAACGCAGTTGCGTGTAGAACACCAGCGGCGTTCCTTTTTTGTCTAAATAAAGCAATACTAGAAGAGCACGCCATGTTCCGGAGCAAACCTAACGCAGTATCAGTTTGTGGAGGAATGTGGCGTGCTCTTTCCTTTGCCAATCAAATAAAACGCCACTGGTTTCATAACGAAGCCAGTGACGTCTTAATAAAAGGGGGGTATTTTTTATTGTTTGTGTTATGTTTGTGTTATTTGTATTTATATAGTAAGGGAGTTTTAAGGAGAGTAATACTAAGATTAGTATTTGCTAGTTTTCATTTTTACATTGATAATTTCACCAGTCATTGCATCTACTTTGACTTCAGCTTCTTTACCACTGCCATCGATCATATCTAATTCATACACTAGACGACCATGTTCTTTTTCTACAGACCAATCCATAGCTTCAAATGTACCGCCCACTTTTTCTTGAGCTTTTGTTTCCGCTACTTCTGGCATGATAATATCATTAACATCAAATGCTTTAGACATACTATGGCTGCCTTTCATAGCTTGACCATACATCATGGAACCTTGTTGTTTCGTATGTTTACCAGGTTTCATTGGTTTTACTTCTGTATTCAAAATGTCTCCATTTTCACGGATGTGCATTTCAATTTTTAAGCCATCTGCAATGCCATCTACTTCATAGATTGGATTATGTTTTCCATCATAAGAAATACCTACAATTTGTGCATCTGGATATAAGGATTTGAAAGTTGTAACAACCCCTTTATAATCTACATCACTTAATGGTAATACGCTAGGAACCACGCTGCCTACACCATTCCAAGAATTAATTTTTGCCATTTGATCTGCTGGCATATTTTTCATCATACTTGTATTCGCAGCATTAGCTACGCCACTTGTCATCATAAGACCTACACCTAGAGCCATTACAGCAGCTCCTAAACGAAACATTTTTTTCATAGTTTCCTCCTTCACGTGCTATATGCATCGTGTCTATTGTTTAATTAAGGAATATTCGTTATTTCTAACTTGCTTATATCTTACTCCTTATCTATGAAAGAATGATGAAAAAAATATGAATCAACCATGAAGTTACAATGAATGTTCCATGAAGTTTTAACCCTTATTAGATGGATTCAATCACATACATCGCATTGAGTAATCAAGCCTCATCCTACAAAATATATTACATATAAGAAACTGCATTAACAATAACAAAAAGAGACAACACCGAAATGTTGTCTCTTTGTCTGTTTAAGTATGCTAGTTTAATCGTTAATGTTTAACTAATGCCAAAAGATTTTCCAATTGAGGGAAGAATTCTTGTCCAAAATAAGTTAAAATACCAAAAACGATTAGATATAACAAGAAGTATTTAGATACATGAACCATGATGGAACTTGCATCGATAGAGTGACGTAATTGGTCTGCTTTTTGTGCATCGATTTTATGTTCTTCGATGTATGCATTCAAAGCAGGACCTACGGCACCAATCGCAATGGCAATACTTTGTGGGGAGAACATTTTACCAACACCAGCGGAGCCAGAGTTAGTTGCTGCTAACCACAATGCTAATGTATCATGGCCTGGAGTCAATTGATGAGCTGCTGCTGTTTGCAATGGTCCAAACAATACGTTTGCATTTGTACCAGAGCCAGTCAAGAACGCACCTAACGCACCAATTACAGGCGCAAATGCAGGGTACATAGATCCTGTTGCCGCTACTAATGCATTTGCAATCATACCAGTCATACCAGAGTATGTCATCAATTTAGCAGTTACTACTACAGAAATAATTGTTACATATGTTAATTTTAATGTTTTAAATGTATTTGTTAATACATATTTTTGAGTTCCAAGACCAGCTTTTTGGATGAAACCACCAATCAAAGCGGAGATGAAAATCATGATACCAGGTGTTGCAATCCAAACGAATGTGTAAGGTTTTGCATTCACACCTGCATGGATAGGTACAGATGTTTTGAACACCATCAATGCATTATACACAGCTGGCACCAATTTAGATGTACCGATCAACAAGATAAAGATCAAGATGAATGGAGATGCTGCAATCAAGCCTTCTTTAGCAGATACTTTTTTTGCTCCCATATCGACTTTATATTCTGGGTCGTTTACAGGCATAATTTTTGCAATAGCTATAATAACAGCCATGATAACAATAGAGGAGCCCATAACAGCAAGTTCTGGACCACCTGCATACATATTAATTAATAACTCAGGAACAGCTAATGCTAGACCAGCTATTAAAGTTTGTACAAATACACCTTTAATTGCTTTCACGCCACCAGCAATAATACCAACAATAAAGAGTGGAGTCACTACATTTAAAATGAATAATTGCGCTGCAATGAATGTACCTAATTCAGCTGGTTGTAAACCAGTTAAAGATGCCAATGTAGTTGTTGGAATCGCAATAGAACCAAAGGTAGTAGGCACGGAGTTCGCTACTAAGCAAGCCAAGATAGATTTCAATGGATCAAAGCCTACTGCTACCATCATCGCTGCTGGAATTGCAACGGCTGTACCGAAACCTGCCATACCTTCCATAAAGTTACCAAAGCCCCATGCTAACAATAATGCTAAAATACGCATATCGCTAGTTACGGAAGACAACATAATTTTAATTGTATCCATAGCTTTTGTATGAACTACTAATTGGTATGTGAAGATGGCTGCTGTAATAACCAAAAGAATTGGCCAAACTGCAAGAGCCACACCTTCCATAGCCCCTGTATACATGATATAAGCATTTTCTCCATAATAGAAAACCGCTAAAATATATGTACCAATTGCTGCTGCCAAACATGCTTTCCATGCTGGCATTTTTAAAATTGCCAACGCTACAATAAGCCATAGGATTGGCAAGACTGCTAAAAATATATCCATATTAACAATCCCTTTCTATAGTATGAATCACTGTAATTCAAATTCTAGCATACGCACAGTGTGATATAAACAAAAAGAGAGGAAATCCACAGATTCCCTCTCTCATATGTTCAAAGATGTTGACTGTTACCAGTCTCTAAGAAGTATTCCTTAGGGATACAAAACTACTGATTCTGCATCGATAAAGATTTGTAATTGTCAGCTAATGACCTGCTAATTAGTAGTTAGATGCAACTGCTTTAGGTGGTTCATAGTCGCCGAAATATTTTTTAGGATCCAATTTCAACAAGTTACATACGTCGAACAATTCTGCCACAGTTTTGTCGATAACTGGAATACCTTCTTTACGGCAAACTTCGATAGCTTCTGCTTCTTTTTCACCATGAGTGTAGATGCGTTCAGCACCTTCAGCTTTAGGAGCTTCACGAAGTTCTTGTAAGAATGTGGAGAAGTGTTTTTTAACATCTTCTGGGTTACCGAAGATAGCTGGGTTAATAGCCATGAAACCATGACAAATGTTGGAACGGCCACCAGTCATACATTTATTGGATGTACCACCTTGAGAGAAGATGGATGCGAAGATTTCGCAAAGCATACCGTAACCATAACCTTTGTGGGAACCTAATTGTTCAGTGTTGCCACCTAAAGGCATGATACCGCCACCAACGTGGTCAGAGATATTACCTAATACTTCACTAGCATTTTGAGATGCTTTACCGTCTTTATTTAATGCCCAACCGTTAGGTAATTCTTTACCTAATTTGTTGTACATTTCTAATTTACCACGAGTTACTACTGTTGTAGAAGCGTCGAAGAAGAAATTGTATGGTTCAGCAGGCATTGCGAACGCAATTGGGTTGGAACCAAGCATTGCTTTACGAGCAAATGTAGGAACCATGATTGCTTCAGAGTTAGTGCAAGAGAAACCGATTAAGCCTTCTTTTAAAGCAAGATCAGCATAGTAACCAGCGATACCATAGTGGTTAGAGTTACGAGCAGATACGATACCGATACCGGATTCTTTAGCTTTTTTAATTGCTAATTCCATAGCGAAATGGCCAACTAATTGACCCATTGCGTCATGACCTTCAACAACTGCGGATACTGGAGTTTCGAATACCACTTCTGGTTTTGCTTTAATGTCGATAAGACCTTTTTCAATACCTTTGTGGTAACGAACTACACGTTGCATACCATGGGATTGGATACCGTACATGTCGGACATCATCAATACGTCTTTAATGATGCTAGCTTCTTCAGGGCTGAAGCCAAATCCTTCAAATGCATCTTGACAGAATGCGTTAAGTTTTTCTTCTTGGATGTAAACAAAATTTCCCATCGTTAAAACCTCTTTCCCTAACTAAAAAATATGTGTGACATCGCCTGTACTCCTCTATAGGTGGTCACGACTCTTGATACGTAAATTATAGCACACATGTACACCACATGGAATAGAAATCCCCTATTTATCAGCATTTTACCCTTATCATATATGCATAGTTAAGAGATAAATTAATTGTTTTTATTAATATTTTTCTTAAAAAGTAGCTATTTCAGTGGGTAAACCAATCATTACTTTTAGTTATACCTGATCTTTTTTCTTCATCATAACTTCATTTTCCTATACTTGCATATCGAATTCCATGAAAGAAAATCTATATTTATCGTTCTTCTCTATCGATATCCATCGATAACATGGAGATGATGTATAGTTTACTATAACGATTAGTTGTATGTATCCTTATTTTTATTATTTATTATTTATTATTTATTATCTTGTTTCTCTTGCTTCTCTTTTTTATCTTTTTTATCTTTTTTATCTTTTTTGTCTTTTTTGTCTTTTTTATCCTTCTTATCTTTTTTATTTACTTTTTTATCTGCTACAACACCTGACTCATCACTGATGGCTGCATTCATTTGTTTCGCAATCTGAAATGCAGCATCATATGTTGGCATAGTCACGATGTTCGTTGTACCAATCGCCACGGTAGAAACATCTACACGGGCACCACCAATAGCATTATCATGATACAGTCTAGCTAGTTTACCTGCCACCAAATAAGCGCGCATTGGAGCCGTATAATTTCCCTTTGTCGTTCCTTCATAGACAGGCTTACCATTGATGAATACTGTTTGTTGTTCTACTTTCACATGATTTCCTGAATACACGTATAACCGTTGCAAATTGTCTAATACCCGTTGTGATGTTTTCGGATGATCATTAGGATTCAAAATTTTACCAAATCCCTCACGATAGGTATCACCATATTTATTTTTTATAACTTCCATGGCAAGAGCTGCCCCACCTACGTTATATGAGGAATCCGCCAAAATGCTAAAGCCTAATTCATCTGCATTCTTCTCTTGCGACATGGTGAATACTTGACTATCTAAGTATTTGCCAGTAAGTCCCGCCGCAATTTGCCCTAAATCTCCAGAATTGAAGGTAGCTGCTCCAATCACAGTGGTTAAAATACTGCTTTTCTTAGCTCCATTCACTAAATCTTTGTGCTCACCATGGCTCAATTCATGACCAATAACATAGGCCAGCGCATCATCATCTAGTAAATCCATAGTCCCTTTATTAATAGACATAACACGTCCAAAGGTCATAAATGCATTGAAATCTTCATCTGGATTTACATAGACTACATAACTACGCTTTACATGTGGTGATTTTGAAAGTTCATCTACAATGCGCTTCGCTCGCATTTGATAAGCATAATTATCATACACGCCCGTACGATCTTTTGTTTTTTCTAGCATCTCCTGTTGACCTTGCTCAGTATTATCTAGGTCACTCAAATGTTGATGCACAGAAATGCCTCCTAACACGCTTTTACCAAGAGCCTCCCAAATACCACTGGCATGAACCTCAGATGTTCCTACTGATACGATACCCATAGTCAATGCGCCTACACAAAGTATGTGTTTCCAAGTGTTTCTCATAGTCTCTCTCCTCTTATTACATACCAGGATCATCCTCACGATAGGCTAAATCCCTAAATCGTGTATATGCCCCTTCAAACCATAGTTTTACAATTCCTAATTCCCCATTACGGTGCTTACGGATAATAACTTGCGTTTCTACACCATCACTAGTATCCTCTGTATCTTGATAATTCTCACGATTCAAGAAAGCTACAATATCCGCATCTTGTTCTAGAGAACCAGATTCACGTAAATCGCTTAGCATCGGAGTCTTATCTGCCCGGCTTTCCACACCACGACTCAACTGAGACAAAGCAATCAATGGTACATTAAACTCCCGTGCCATGATTTTTAATTGTCGAGAAATGGCAGATACTTCTTGTTGGCGATTGTCCGCCATTTTTTTACCGCCATTTTCCATAAGCTGAATATAGTCTACTACTACCAAGCCTAGTTCACCATGTTCTTGAATTAAACGGCGCAACTTTTTCTTCATTAACTGTGGAGTTAACCCTGAAGTATCGTCAATGTACAATGGTGCCTCTGCTAAATCATTCAAAGCATTAATGGCTTTTCCCCAATCTTCTTGGCTAAGCTGTCCATTCCGAATACGACCAGAGTTAATGCCAGCTACCGCTGCCAACACACGGGCAACAAGTTGTGTCTTCGACATTTCTAGGGAGAAAAAGGCTACATTTTTCTTTGATTTCATCGCCACATTTTGAGCAATGTTCAATGTAAATGCTGTTTTACCCATAGAAGGACGAGCAGCTACTAAAATTAAATCCGATTTTTGCAAGCCACTAGTCAAGTTATCTAAATCTTTAAATCCTGTTGATACGCCCGTCAATATCCCTTTATGTCGTTGTAGTTCATTAATGCGATCAATGGTTTCATAGACTACGTCTCGCATAGCACTAAAAGAAGACTCTCCTTTGGTAGTACCACTCACATCGAGAACCATTTGTTCTGCTCGATTGACGATATCTTCCGTCTCTTCTTCTTCTCGATAAGCCATGGATTCCACTGCATTTGCCACATGGATTAATTTACGCAAATGAGCTTTATCTCTTACAATTTTTGCATGATCTTCTACGTTGTACGCATCTACAATATCTGTGGTCAAATTCGTAAGGTACAGAATCCCCCCTACAGCCTCTAACTTCTGAGACTTTTTCAACTCCTCCGATAATAACACATAGTCTGCACGTTGATTTTTCCCTACAATGCTTACGAGCGCTTCATAAATGACACGATGATTATCGCTATAGAAATCTTCTGCTTTTACAATAGAGCTGACTGCATCAAAGGCATCTTTATTAAGCAAAATCGCTCCTAGTATGGCTCGTTCTGCCTCTATACTGTGCGGTGGTATCCTTCCTGACATACTATTCTCCCAATTCACAACTACATATATCTATACCAAAAAAGAGGGGCCTAGCCCCTCTTTCTATTAACCTGCAACTACTTCTACAGTAATCTTAGCTGTAATTTCTGGATGCACTCGAACTAACACTTCATGAGTACCCAATGTTTTGATTGGCTCTTTTAAGTCAATTTTCTTTTTATCCACATCAACTTTTACTTGCGCTTGCAATGCATCAGAAATATCTTTACCTGTTACAGAACCGAATACACGGCCACCATCACCCATTTTTACTGGGATTGTAACAAATACTTTCGACAATTGGCTAGCCAATACAGTAGCTTCATCAGAGTCCACTTGTTTTTTATGGGCTTGAGCACCTAATTTTTGTTTTGCATTGTTTAAGTTTTGTGGTGTACCCTCAAGACCTACGCCTTTTTTAATCAATACATTACGGCCGTAAGCTTCAGACACTTCTACGATTTCGCCACGTTTACCAACTTTTTTAACATCTTCTAATAAAATTACTTTCATGATAATTCCTCCTTAGATTCTCTTTGTAACTCTGTCATATGGGATACGGCTACTTCAGTCACCCATTGGCGTGCCTCTTTCATAGACATATTGTAAATTTGAGCACCTGCCACAGTACGATGACCTCCGCCACCAACAGCTTCCATAATTATTTGTACATTCAATTTACCTTGCGACCTAGCGCTGACCCCAATACCACCATCTGGTAGTACATAGAATACAAAACTAGCCTCAATCCCCTCTAGGGTGATCAATTTATCCCCCGTTTGGGCCGCAATCACAGTGGCATTCTTCGCATCTTGTGGTGCTTCTGTGAAAGCCATATTTTCTATTTCTTCTGCAGAAGCTAGCATAGCAGAACGTATACGCATACCTTCAAAACTATCCATAAATAAGTGTCGTACTAAGGATACATCTGCTCCTGATCGGCGCAAGAAAGAGGCTGCTTCAAAGGTACGTGCCCCTGTTTGAACCACAAAGTTTTTTGTATCTACTACAATACCTGCATATAAACCACTAGCTTCAATATGCTTAATCTCTACATGTTCTGGGAAATATTGAATTAACTCTGTTACCAGTTCACTAGTAGATGACGTAGAAGGCTCTAAATACGTTAATAATGGCGATTCAATAAAATCTGAGCCCCGTCTATGATGGTCGATCACAACACGGCGATTTGCTTTTTTCAGCGCTGATGGAGCGGCTACCATTTCAGACCGATGCACATCGGTCACGATGACCACAGTATTATCTGTTACAAACTGAGCTGCTTCTTCTTCATCAATAATTAGACCTTGAAAATCTGGATGTTCTACCAGTACTTCTACTAATTTACGAACTGCTGTAGGATGTGAACTCAAGGCAATATGCACTGGTTTATTAAGGGCTCTTGCCATCGCTGCTACGCCTACAGAAGCACCAATACTATCATAATCTTCTCGATCATGACCCATCACAAGCACGCGATCAGAATCCAACATGATTTCATGCAATGCATGAGATACGACCCTAGCACGAACACGTGTATTCTTTTCATTCCCTGATGACTTCCCACCAAAGAATTTTACTTCCTCACCATGATATACACAAACTTGGTCACCGCCACGCCCTAAAGCGATTTCTAAGGCTGATTTTGCCTTTTCCCCTTGTACTTTTACAGTATCTTCTGTTAAAGCAATGCCCATACTGATAGTTGGAGGAATATGTTTCGATGTAGTTAAGGCCCGAATTTTATCTAATATGCTAAACTTCGACTCCATCATGTGCAACATAGCTGCTTTACTAATACTGAAGGTATACGTATCTTCTGTAGCATTTCGTATAAATCCGTCATGCTTGTCAATTTCCGTTACAATCAAGCGATTCATATCAGACCATAATTGCGTATATTCAATATCACTCAAACCAGAACGCAAATCTTCAATATTATCCATAGCAATAAAGCCAAGAGCTGGTAACATAGAAATCGCTTTTTGTTTCTCCACTTCGATGTCTGTTATGTCATCAAAATAAAATGCCATATACGATTCTAGTTCATCGCTATTAACATCGGAATAATTAGACTTCGGAGCTACCAACGTTTTATATAATACACGGTAATATTTACCATCAATTTCTTCGTGAAAGAATCCCGACTTGCCCCAATATTTATCAATCCGCAAAGTAGGAATAAATCCACTTAATTTTATTGTTTTATCGGAATCACTAGGTAACCAATCTCTAAATACGCTATTACTCCAGCAGATCACATTGTGTTCATCAATGATAACAATCCCTACGGGTAAATTTTGTAATGCAAAGGTCGATGCCTGTGTAATCCCTTTTGCCATACAGTCAAATTGAGCTTTTCTAAGATGTCGTCCTCGGCGAATGGTTCGTCCCACATATAAATAGGCAGCGATCACCACGATACAAGCCAACATGGCTAGTTGCCAATTTAAATAGAAAATAATACCTAATAAGATAATAATGAGAACGGCAGCAGTCATTTCAATAGAACTGTATTCAGTTTGTATATCCATACTACCTCCTCTAGGTTTACTCACTTCGTCTGCCCCATCGTTTCTCTATGTGCAAGAATACATCTAAGGCGCCTAATATCGCAGCAGATTGTGACATCACAACAAATATAGCTAGCACAATCCACGGCACAATCTTCGGCGGATTGTAACTTTTACTAATACGCCAAACGCAAGATATACCTCGTATAAATAGCATTATACCACCTAAATACATCAAATTATAGCCTGCGTATTCAAGGAGTGGAATATATTGTTTCACAAAATAGGAAATGACCCCCACTAAAAAGATATGCAAGGCCCAGTCTGGTACACGCCACCCTTTGATGGTAGGCATTTCAGGAACATGATAGGTACCGATACGACTGAGCACAAGATAGGTAAGACGATTAATAATATACGAAATCGCTACGCCAGAGCAAAACAGTCCTGCAATCAATACTTTTTTCATGATTTCAATTTGATCTTGCAAGGCTGCCATCGCTGTTGTCACTTGCTCCTCTGAAAGCCCTTGCTGTACATACATATCTTGCATGGATACTGTAATTTGTTCTTCCAAAGAGGACCACATATCTGTAGGACTTACTTGCATCACCAAAGCGGATGCCCAAAACTGAACCACTACTGCTAGCATTAATACCACCGCAGGAATCATCAACAATTTAGAAATTGACCAGTGCTTGCGCAATCCATAGCCAATTAAAATACCAATCACACCAAAGACGCCACCTTCGACTATGGCTGTCAATGGCCCCAATAAAAAGGCAATGGCAATGACTGCGGATACAACAGACAATAAACTCCACCGAAAGCCATGGCGTACACCTACGATAGCAATCGTCATAGGCACAAAAATAGATCCAAAAAATCCAAGCATAGGTACACTGAGACCTATCATGGCAAAGACAATCATCAATGCCGTTAAGATACCAGACTCTACGACAGACTTTGTACTTGTTTGATTCATATACTAACTCCACACTATGTCTCCCTCAAGGGTCGACATCGTTCTATGCCAATACAATAAATAGACATATGACTTTCGTCATATGCCTATTATATCACAATCCTTATACGTCTTGAATGATTGGTAGAATCATTGGACGACGGCGTGTTTTTTCATAGAAGAATTTACCTAATGTGTCACGCACCACTGTTTTGATAGTTGTCCAATCTTTGATATGGTCCATTTCACATTTTTCCACTGCAGCATCTACACGACGTTGTGCTTCGCTTAATAATTCTTCTGCATCACGAACATATACAAAGCCACGGGATAACATATCTGGGCCCGCTACGATCGTACCAGATGCACGGTCCATTGCCATCACAACCACAACCATGCCTTCTTGCGCTAATTGTTGACGATCACGGATAACGATATTACCTACATCACCAACACCTAAGCCATCTACAAAGACTTTACCAGCTGGTACACGACCTGCTAAGCGACCTGTACGAGTAGTAAACTCAAAAATTTGTCCATTATCGCCTACCAAGACATTGCTAGGTTTTACAATTCCCATGGATACAGCCAGTTCACCATGTTTTTTCAACATGCGGTATTCCCCATGAACTGGGATAAAGAATTTAGGTCTCACCAAGTTCAACATAGTTTTTAAATCTTCTTGGCTACCATGACCAGATACGTGAATGCCACGATCTTTGCCATAAACTACATGAGCGCCTTGGCGCAATAAGTTATCGATGGTACGTCCTACGGCCGCTTCATTACCAGGAATTGGTGTGGCAGAGATAATAACAGTATCATTTGGCGTAATCTCTACGGTACGGTGATTGTTCGTAGACATGCGAGATAGACCTGCCATTGGTTCACCTTGGGAACCTGTCGTTAAGATCATAATTTCATCAGCACGGTAGCGATTCATTTCATCATCACCAATGATCGTTCCTTCTGGTACTGTTAAGTAGCCACGTTCTTGAGCAATTTCTGTAACATTTACCATGGAACGACCTAACACCACTACTTTACGTTTTGTGGCTACCGCTGCATCAATGGCTTGTTGCAAACGAGACACATTAGATGCAAATGTCGCTAAAATAACACGACCCGTAGCTTCTGCGACAGCACGCATAATCGCTGGTCCTACAGAACTTTCAGATGGAGTAAACCCTGGTTTTTCTACATTTGTGGAGTCGGACATAAGCGCCAATACGCCTTTGTTGCCAAGCTCTGCAAATTTGTGAACGTCCATCAATTTCCCATCTACAGGAGTTTGATCTACTTTGAAGTCCCCTGTATGTACTACAGTACCAACTGGAGTTTCTAAGAAAATAGCACACGCATCTGGAATGGAGTGGTTTGTTTGGATAAAGCCCACTTTGAAGCAACCAATTTTAAATTCATCGCCAGCTTTTACAACTTGTAATTTTTTAGCTTTCACATGATGTTCTTTTAGTTTACCTTCAATCAATCCGCATACTAAGTTCGTAGCATATACAGGCACATTCACTTCTTTTAATAAGTACGCCAAGGACCCAATATGGTCTTCGTGGCCATGAGTAATCACCACGGCACGCACTTTATCTTTATGCTCGATTAAATAACTCATGTCAGGGATTACAATATCCACCCCTAACATATCATTTTCTGGGAATGCTAAGCCTGCATCTAATACGACAATATCATCGCCATATTGGAAGATGGTCATATTTTTACCGATTTCACCTAACCCACCTAATGGAATGATTTGCAATTTATCTTTTCGCACATGTGGACGTGCTGTTTGTTCATGTTTTTCGACAGTTGTATTCGTCCGTTGCGGTCTACGTGGACCACGATTGGATTGACGACGTTCGCCATTATCATCTTGTGGACGTGGGCGATTTGGACGCTCTCCTTCCGCTTTCACAGTGGTACGACGATTTTGACCTGTTGTACGACGTGTACGTGTTGTCGGACGTGGTCGTTGTTGCGTAGCTTCACCTATTGGTGCAGTTACCGTTGTTCTTTCTTCTTGTGTATTCAAATTTTCCTCCTACGGGACTATAGTCGTACTGTCTATACATACTACTATAGTCCAAGACTATCTAATTCCATCCGCTGATGGTTGAGCATGTATCGGCATGTAAGCACAAATAAGTATCTATTTCTGTTCGTATTCATACAGTAAAACACTGTGAGAAACCTTTCTCACTATCTATGTCACATTCTTCTACACAGCAAAGCATATACCCTCTATACATACTTCTACTGTGAAACATTTGGGAACCCATAAGGTTCATAAGCCGATCAAAATAATTATCTTCATTATACTATAGAAATTCCAACCTAAGCAACTGAGGTCCCTCATGATAAGTCATAAAAATTTGCAATTGAATATTGCACTAAATGCAATTGCGTTTTATAATGTAAACGAAGTAAGGTTTTTGAAAGTTTACAATAGGAGGTCACATGAAACACGTAAGTATTCACACAATTGCAGAGATCGGTATCTTAACAGCGATGATGACAATTCTGGGAGGCATCAAAATTCCCAACTTAATTCCCGGAGTGGAGTTCCAATTATCTGCTCCTTTGGCGGTAGCCATTTGCGCTGCCTTCGGATTCCGCAAATATATCATCTGCGGTTGTCTTTCTAGTTTGATTGGTCTTGTGTTGGGCACACAAAACTTGCTAAATGTTGCCATTGCCATGCAGTTCCGCCTCATCGTAGGTCTTATCTTATGGATTGGTAAAAACCGTATGTGGTCCATTCTTATCTCTGGCCCTATTGCGTCTGCTATCGCCCGTATCACCATTGGTTTATCCTTTGGCAAAATGGTCATTCCTATGCTTGTGATGGCAGTCCCTGGCATGATTTTCACAGTCATTGTAAGTCCTATCTTCTACAGCATCTTACACCGACTACCTCGTTTGGCTACGACTTTGAAAGTAAAACAAGGTTAGTTACTCATGGTCTACAGCATTCGCATGCGCGCTGCTAAGGGTGGTCCTCATGAACAAGGGGGCTCTCACATTTCTGGAGCCGAACGTCTCGTCTCCTTAGAGTCCTTATCACGCATTTCAGAAGAATTTTTACAGCGAGCTTTGCAACACAGCAAAGGTCGTCCAGATTTTATCAATTTACAAATCGATGAGATTCCTGATGAATCCATTGTGAAAGTTCCTGCTCTCACGGTAGCTACTACAGAATCATCAACGATTAAGGAATCTCATCGGGTAGCAACACAACTATTACAACAAGCACACATCCATGAACAGGCCATACAAAGTGCTTTTACCAAACTCAGTCAAAACACAGAGTCTGTAAGCGGCGCGTGGCTCGTTAACGCTATCACTGGTGAAGTATATCCCCAAACAGTGCGCGTGTCCCGTATGGATGCAGAAAGCGATGCTGATATACATCGACATTTACAACACTTCGGATGTTCCTCTGTCCATTCTAGGGAGGCTCTCATCTTGGCTAGCAAGGTCTTGGCGTCTCCCTTTGTGCTAGGTGAACTATGTTGGTCTGACGATCCAGATTATACAACGGGCTATGTGTCTTACAGCACTACCTACCATCGATTGAGCCCTATGAAAGTCTATGGTAGTCCCATTGGTGGTCGTGCCTTCTTCATCACCGAAGAGGCACCTTTAGATACATTACTACAGTATTTTACATCCACCCCTACTTGGGTCACAACGAAAGGGCTTCACCATGTTTAATCGATATGCCAAAGCCTTAACTCTACGTCAAGAGGAATCACAATTACGTTCTCCTCGTACGTATACGCCTATCGATGCAACTCATGTTATGTATGAAGGTTCCACCTATCTGATGATGGCATCGAATAATTACTTAGGCTTAACCCACCATCCGCACGTGAAAGAACGTTCCTTACAGGCTATTCAACAATATGGTACTGGCTCTGGTGGTGCTCGTCTTACGTCTGGTTCTTTTCCTTTATTTCAAGAATTAGAAGCCCGTCTTGCCCAGTGGAAAGAATGTGAAAAGGCACTCACTTTCACAGCTGGATTTATGGCAAATCTCGGAACTATATCTGCTCTTGTTAATAAAGGGGACATCATTTTCAGTGATGAGCTTAACCATGCTAGCCTGATCGATGGATGTCGTCTCAGTGGCGCCAAAGTACAAGTCTACCCCCACAGAGATGTACACGCCCTTGAGCCATTACTAGCTGAGCCTATGCACTATGGTATGCGTTTCATCATTACCGATGGGGTGTTCAGCATGGATGGGGATATAGCCCCCTTACCGGAACTACTAGAGCTAGCTGAGCGCTACGACGCTCTTCTCATTGTGGATGATGCCCATGCTACTGGCGTCATTGGTGAGGGACGTGGCACAGCACATCACTTTCACTGTGAAAGCCCACGTATCATCACCACTGGCACTATGAGTAAAGCCTTAGGGTCCATCGGTGGATATGTCTGCGGCAGCCAAACCATCATCGACTATATCATCAACCATAGTCGTCCTTTCATCTTTGCTACCGCCTTATCTCCAGCTGACATTGGTGCTAGCCTTGGCGCCCTAGAAGTATTAGCACAGGAACCAAGAGTCTATCAAAACCTGCGAAGCAATACAGAATATATGCACAAAGCATTGCATTCTTTAGGCATCCCTAGTAGTGATGAAACACCGATTTTCCCCATCATCATTGGATCCAACGAAGGCACATTAGAAGCCAGTCGCCTATGTGAACAAGAAGGCATTATCCTGAGTGCCATTCGTCCACCTACCGTGCCTATCAACACAGGGCGATTGCGCTTAACCGTAACCGCTTCACACACAAAAGCAGAATTACAAAAGGTCATCCAAGTATTGCAAAGACTACCAATACAAAAGACCTTATAACAAAGCTTCCTCTAAATTCCTATATAAAAATCCTACCATCATTATCGATAGTAGGATTTTTTGCAATACCTGTTTCTTTATAATATTCACCACAAAGGAGGCACTTCTTCGTTTGTCTCTTAATATACAGCGCAAAATCATCATAGTTCTCCATAACACCCCCACAAAGAAAAGCCGTAGTGCTTACTAAAAACATTAGCGTAGGTCTGTTTTTAGAAGCGCTGCGGCTTTTCGCTTTTTCAGAAGCGCTGCGGCTTTTCGTCTTTTAGAAGCTCTGCGGCTTTTCGCTTTTTCAGAAGTGCCACGACTTTTCATTTTTTGCTTTATCTATTAAGCTTTCATCTCTTCCTCAATAAAAGCTCGGAACTGCTGTTTATACAATCCTGCTCCTCCATTTGCTGGATGTCGTAATGTAGCTTGTACATCGATGCCATAGTCACCGAGTGTAAAACTTGCTTTCTGTCCTACTCCAATGATCCGAGCCTGTGGAAATAAGTCCAAAAGTTGTTTTGTATAGGCCCACCCTAAATCTAATTCTTGCTTTGTAGGCGTTCGGTTCGTCAAACCATCTGTGTCCTTATAGGGATGAAAAGGAAAGATATTCCAGAGCACCACTTCATAAGGATCAATGTTAGCTTCTAACATGGCATTCCACACCACAGAATCAGTAGGCTCATTGAAGCCCTTTTCTTTTTGTGTCGGTTTTGTAATATATGCACTCTTCGGATTGCTTGTCCGCTTCGGCTCTACACCAGTAAACGCCATAGAGGGTCCTACTGTAGGGTGATGCCCTAAAAGCATTCTTTCACAGGTCATAGCAATCCCTGTAAACCGTCCCCCTTGATAGCCTACGGCTTCTGCAATGATAAGAATTTTGGCGCGATCTAACCGCTGCTCTAAATAGGCCTGTAATTGCTTTCTCCGAATGGAACTCGCTCGCTGATTCGTATCATAGCGTTCATCAAAATCATTCCAAGGATTATACACATGCGGACTAGAAAACCCTTTTAACTGTCGTAACAATCGTTCTACTGACATAGGTACCTCACTATTTAGAATGCAATAACACTACTTTAGAACTACTTGTATCACGTTCTAAGTATTGGCCTACCGAAGATTCTTCTAATTCTTTACCGTAATTTTTATTGGTAATAATCAGCATCCGTTCTCCAGATTGCAACCGTTTAAATAATTCTTGTTCCTCAATTTGAGGCATCACATTCTTACCATTCCACTTCGCACTTCGTTGTACATTATACTTCGCCAATCGCTCTGGACTAGGCTCCACACGGACGGGAGTGATATCCAAATAATACGGTACAGACGCCGCATATTCTCCATAATAATAGACAGGTCCATGAAAGCTACGTATTTGTTCATGATAGGTCACAGAAGAACGCAAGCCCAAGAATGGTACCAGTCCTTCCATGAGAACAATACCTAGCACTACCAAGGTACCCATGCCCACTGTGAAAGGCATCATTAATCGTTTCCCATACCAATAACATCCAGCAAGGAATATGGTAAGGCCTACCACAAATGCTCGCAGTATCCACCAAAAGCCCCAAGGTGCAAAGAAAGTACCAATACCAAGAGCCCACCATAGGACCAAGGTAGGACCTAATAGCCACCACCAAGCACGATGACTGGCATCTTTCAAAGAAATCACCCCATAAGCCCCTAATAGACTAAAAGGAATGACAGAAATAAAGGCATAGGTCGGATATTTTGTAGCCATAACCGTATAAAATAAAATCGTTCCCCAGCCAGTAATCATGGTATATACATAAGCATCAGATCTTGTTTTCCATCCCCGATACATACCATATAAAATAGCCCCCGTCCAAGGGAGAGAGCCTCCTAGGAAAATAGGTAGATAGTACCACCAATGATTCACCTCGGGATGCTCCGATTGAGTCGCTCTCGTTACATTATGAAGCCCTAAAAACCCATTGATAAATTCCATACCGTGAGTATGGTACATATATCCATACCAAGGTAAGACAATCGCTAAAAATACGAGGATACCTTGCCATGGAAATAAAGCTTTCACCATTAATAAAGAGCGTTTAACCCCTGCATACACAAGGAACAAGAACCCCGGCAATACGAGACCTACAGGGCCCTTCGTCAATACTGCGATGCCTGCAAAGCCATAAGCTAATGCCATATACCAAGGATTCTTAACTAGTAGTCCACGATAGGCATAATAGAATGTGCCTACCGTAGCAAATAGGAGTACCATGTCTGTGATAATCCCATGAGCAATGGTCCACACGATAAGAGAAGTGCCCAGTATAAAAGCCGATAATAAAGCTCCTAAGCGTTGTCCCGTTAAGGTGCGCACCCCTTGGTAAGCCATAGCTACTGACAAAGCCCCAAAAAGAGCTGATGGAAACCGGGCTGCAAAATCTGTTATACCAAATACGGAATAAGACAAACTCAATAACCAATAGATCATAATTGGTTTATCGAACCAATAGTGCCCATAAATTTGCGGAGACAACCAATCTCCAGACAAGACCATCTCTTTTGCAGTCAAAGCGTAATTCGACTCCACTGGGTCCGACACTGGTAACAGATGATTACCTAGCACATAAACTCCTAAAAAAAAGAGAAATACTACATAGGTCATACGATGTAATTTCATACGCATCTCCCTATCTATGACGACGTTTCCAATATTTCAAACCATATACTACCGCCACTACAGCAAATACGACAATCATCGCAATCAGTAGTTCATGATTATACTCGATCAAATCTTTCCAATGTTCCCCTAGCTTCATGCCCAGCCAAACTAATAAGATTGTCCAAGGAATGGTACCAACGGTAGTCCAAATCACAAAGGGAGTCATTGGATATCTAGCTACCCCTGCCGGAAATGAAATAAAAGTACGTACGCCTGGCAACAGGCGGCCGATAAATACAGCGGCACCGCCATAGCGATTGAATAATTTTTCTGCAGCACCAAATTTATCTTCACTAAATAAAATATACTTTCCATATTTCATCAATACTGGTCTACCACCGTATTCTCCTAACCAATAGGACAACACAGAACCCACAACACCAGCCACAACGCCTACAATAATCGCTGTATTCAAATCAAATACGCCTTGAAACACTAAATATCCGGCAAATCCTAAAATAATTTCACTAGGAATGGGAATGTTCGCATTTTCTAAGACCATGCAAATAAACATGGCTGCATAGCCATAGGTCTCCATGACACCCAATACATAATCCATTTTTCTCGCCTCATCAGAAGATATATTAATCTTCGTCTTCTTCATCTAATAAATAATCTTTTGCCATCCACTTTTTCGTAGATGTAAACGTTATGGTCACCCATTTCTCTGCCGGGTCACCACCAATGGCAAGGTCAATTTCATCGCGAATTTCATCTAATTCTACAATCGTCTGTTTAGGGAAGTTCTTAGGAATCAAAATATCAATTTCAATCATTTTTACATTCCCATAGGCTTGTACACTAGTCACATAATCTTTAAATTTATACTTTTCCATGAAAGAATCCATAATAAATTGAATTCGATTATGCAAGGTTAACGGTGCCACCCCCATAATTTGCTTTACCGATGGAATGATAATTTTTAAAGCAGACGGCATCATTTGTAGCGACAAAATGATGAGCACAATAGGATCCACGTATACGGCCCATTCTGCATAGCCAAAATGTTCTAATCCGAAAGCCACTAAAAAGCTCACTAAAATCCCAGCTTCTAACATGGCATCGATGGACCAGCTAATATTATCGAATTTCACCAAATTCGATTGTAATTTTTTATTGATTTGGTGTACATAGAAATAATAGCACGTATCAGCAATGGTAAAAATCGTAGCGTAGATAATAGCCGGTCCCACATGAACAGCACGACCGCCGCCCAATAAATCCGTCAATCCCGACAAAAAGGCATAGCTTACGATAAGCAAGGTAAAACTACCTTCTGCAATTAACACCAACGGTTCAAACTGCCAATAGCCAAACTGAAAGCGTTTACTTGTTTCATTGGATACCAATCTAGAGGTAATGATCATCATCACCTTAATAATAACGGCAATAAACGACACTACCCCATCTAATAAGATTGCACTGGATCCACTAAAGACCCCCATCATAGTACCACCTATAGCCACAAATGACATGAGTATAGCCGATTGAATTAATAATCGTTGCTCCACTGCATGTTTATCTTGTATTAACATATATACTCCTATCTAATCTAGTGAGCCCCAGGCTCAATCTCCTATGGATATTAATAAAATATCTTTTGGTTAACTATTTTATAGCCTATAGGCATAATGTGCGGTCTACACGCTATGAAACAGTTTTAAGTATTCATATACAAGTATATATAAAAACGGTGTATCATACAAGTATGATACACCATTTATCATTATCATATGAGTAATTCTTGCCTCCCATTAACCATATCTAGGAAACATCTATTACTATTTTGTACAATTAGGCTTGTTTTTCTAAGTCGAACTTATCAGAGATGAATCCGTATAATGTCCAACCTATAAATGTTACAATAGAACCATATGTCATTGCTTCTAAGCCAGATGCATATAAAGCATACAAGCTATATAAGGAACCAATAAAGGCAATAAAAGTAGTTCCACTTAATTCACTACCACCACGTCCTGCAGATTTTAAGATAACAATAATTGCTGCCATGGATAATAAATAAGGAATAATATTAGTAACAACTGCAAGGTTAACTAATACTTCAAATTGTGCATTTAATGATTCAGACATTGTCATCAAAGATAATAATGATTGAATAATTGTAATTGTAACCATGCCTACAACTGGAGCATCTTTCGATGTGATTTTACTGAATAATTTAGGGAATAAACCTTCATCAGCAGATTGTTTAAATACGTTCGCAATTGTAAACTGCCAACCTAGTAGGGAACCAAAGCAAGACATAACCATCAAGCCCATAACAATTTTACCTACTGTTGGTGTAAACATACTAGCAAATGCTAATCCAAATGGAGCAGAACTATTTACTAAATCATTTGCTGGTACAAGTCCAAACATGATATTAGTGGATAATACATAAATAACTGCTGCCCCTAATGTACCACCAAGTACGGCAATCGGTACATTTTTTTCAGGGTTATCAACTGCATCAGAGTTAGCTGCTGCTGATTCCAAACCTAAGAATGCCCATAATGTCATAGCAATGGAGTTAGTTGCTGCTTCGTTAAACGGCAAGTTGTTTACATTCCAGTTTTCCATGTACAAATGACCAGAGAAGAAGTACCAACCTACGGTGGAGATAACAAATACAGGGCCAATAACACCCCATACAGTAAAGCTAGATACACGACCAGTGATACTAGCACCGCCAAAGTTAAGAACTGTAGCTAACCATAATGTAGCAATTGTCCACATTGCTGTTGTAAATGGAGATAAGTTCGCATCTAAGAATGTTGCACCATAACCTACTGCAGAAATAGCAATGGCCACGTTCGCAATTAAAAGGGATACGCCATAGGTATAGTTCGCCATAAAGTTACCTGCTTTACCGAAGGAATATTCGGAATAGCCGCCCATACCGCCGCCTTTTTTACTATACATACCTGCTTTTGCAAAGGCATATGCAAGAGCCATAGAACCTACGGCTGTAATTAACCAAGATACAATTGACAATGATCCTACTTGCGCCAACTTAGTTGGAAGCATGATAATACCGGATCCCATCATATTTACAGCTGTTAAAATAGTAAGCTGTAAAACACTCATTTTATTTTCGCTTGTGCTGCTCATAGGCACCTCACTCAGAAAGGTTTAGCTAGGAGCAAGCTCCTAGCTTCACCTCATTATAAACAACTATTTATCAAATTCTTTTTTCAATACATAACCAAAGGCTTTTTTAGTTCCATCTTCTTGAGTTGTAATATATACACCTTGGATTTCAGGAGCGAAGCCTGGTAATTTATTGATACCTTCTTCTAATGCTAAGAAGTAGTCTCTAGCAGTTTCAGACCATCTTTCACCTGGTTGTACGCAAAGTACTCCTGGAGGATATGGAAGAGCGCCTTCTAATGCCATACGTCCAACAGCTTCTGTCAAAGGAACTAACTCACCTTGTCCACGCACAAAATCAAAGTTTGCTTCTTGAGGTGTTTTTACATACTCAGGCAAGTATTCGTGTAAGAATAATTTCTTTTGAAGTTCGCTTACATTACGATCTTTGTAGAAATCATGCATTTCTTGGCATAGACGACGAATTGTATAGCCTTTATATTTATCAATATTGTTGTAGTAAATGGATGGCAATACATCTTGCATTGGTGCGTCTTGTTCAATTAATTGTTCGAAACGAACTAATTGTGCTACCAAGTCATCCATTTTTGTTTTGGATTCTGCTGGAGTCATCAAGAATAGAATTGTGTTCAAGTCACATTTTTCTGGGATTATACCATGTTCGCGAAGATAGTTAGCCAAGATATTAGCATGGATACCAAACTCTTCATACTCTCCAGTTTCTACGTTGATACCTGGTGTAATCAATTGGAATTTACATGGATCAATGAAGTATTGGCCTTCACCATACCCTTCGAAAGAGTGCCATTTCGCACCTGGTTCGAAGGCGAAGTACTTAACATCTTGTGCCATTTCAGCCGTATTTCCATCTTCCCATTTTTTACCATTTACAACTGGTGGCACTAACGGACGAAGGTATTTACAATTTTTAAGGACTGCTTTACGAGCATCAATAACTGTTTCTACACAATCTTTCCACAATAATTTACCTGCTTCTCCTTCATGCATTTTCGCATTAATATCAAGAGCTGCAAATAATGGATAGAATGGAGATGTAGAAGCATGCATCATAAATGCGTTGTTCAAACGTTTATGATTTACATAGCGATCTTGCCCTTTAATGTGAGAGTCTTTTTTATGTACTTGAGATGTTTGCGAGAAACCAGCTTGTTGTTTATGAACAGATTGTGTAACCAAGATACCCGGATCATTAGGACCTAGTTCTAATAATAATGGACTGCAATCTTTCATCATTGGAATAAATTGTTCATAACCAACCCACGCAGAGTCAAATAAGATATAATCACATAAATGACCAATTTTATCGACTACTTGACGAGCATTATAGATAGTTCCGTCATATGTACCTAATTGAATCACCGCCAAACGAATAGGGCGTTCAGCTTTTGCTTTTTCAGGATCTTGTTCTGCTACTAATTTACGGATATATTCTTCATTGAAACAATGTTCTAAAATACCGCCAATAGAACCGAATGGGTTACGAGCTGTTTCTAAGTATACAGGAGTGGCACCAGCTTGTACTAACGCACCATGGGAGATGGATTTATGGTTATTGCGATCATATAAAACAACATCTCCAGGAGCTAATAGTGCATTTAACACCATTTTATTAGCAGAGGATGTACCATTTAACACAAAATACGTTTTATCAGCATTATATACTTGTGCTGCATGTTGCTGTGCATCACAAGCCGGTCCTTCGTGAATCAATAAGTCGCCTAATTTAACGTCTGCATTACAAAGGTCACTACGGAATAAATTTTCACCATAGAAGTTATAGAATGCACGACCCGCCGGATGACGAGCAAAGAATTGTCCCCCTTGATGACCTGGGCAGTCAAATTGAGAGTTACCATCTTCTACGTAATCTGCCAATGCACGGAAGAATGGAGGCAACATATCTTCTTCATATTTTTTAGCTGCCGCTTCAATTTGTTTTACATATAATTCGTAATTCACTTCATTAGCATCGATTACGCGAGTAATCTTGCCTACCAATTCAGGTTTAATAGTGGAGTTCGCATCTTTTTTCACTAAGAATACCGGAATGCGAAGAGCTTCAATCAATGGATTGCTTAGTACCTCTTCATGATCTGCATCAGTAATCACAATTGCAGCTACATCAGAAAAATCAGTTTCATCTAATGTCACTGCATAACGAGTAATAGAATCCTCAAAATCTTGTAATGCATCATGAGAGAACGCAATGTGTAAGTGATTCATAATAAAGCCTCCTATTGCATACTATGAATAGACATAATTATTGAAAACCATTGTCGACATGGTAGCTATGGATATAAAAATATACAGTAGCCGTTTCGTAATAATCTTACACCGAATGACAATTTAATTCAACCTTAATTAACTATTTCTATTATAGCAATTTGTTATATTTTACCCTGTTAAACCGCTAATGTATTATATTCTATAGAATATTATTTTTTATTTCATCTTAAAAAATGCATTTACATTCCCATTTATTTAGATATGCAAAACTAACATTGCATTTCATAAGATAGTAATCATATTTTAATATTTCTACTCCTTATATTGATAATATATCTCAATATAGATTGTGTCTTACGAATATTTATTAATAAATTATCCACCAATACAAGATTTAATTAATTTTTATTCTTAGTTTTTTTATATTACAATGATTCTTTATTATCAAGATAATCATTGTTTCTTTATTCTTGCATTTTTTGCATAGCCTGCCGTTATTTTTGCCACAATATAAAAAAGACCCTATATAGGGTCTTTTTCATCATATAATTAAGCAAATACATTCACTAAGTCAATCGTTTGATCACGACCAGGACCTACAGAAACGATACCTACTTCTACACCGGTTACTTCTGCAATACGCTCTACATAACGACGTGCTGCTTCTGGCAATTCTTCGTACTTGCGGATACCGGAAATATCTGTTTTCCAACCTGGGAATGTTTCGTATACTGGTTCACATTCTGCTAATACATCTAAGCTAGCAGGGAATCCTTGTACAGGCTCACCATTGCGTGTGTAACCTACGCAAATTTTCACTTCATCCAAACCATCTAAGATATCAAGGCGAGTGATAGCTAAATAATCCAAGCTGTTCAATGCTGCGCCATAGGTTACAACAGATAAATCTAACCAACCACAACGACGGGAACGGCCTGTAACCGTACCGAACTCATGACCTGTTTGACGAAGGTATTCACCAGTTTCATCTAACAATTCAGATGGGAATGGCCCTTCACCAACACGAGTGGAGTACGCTTTTACTACGCCAAAGATATTTTTTAAGTAGTTAGGACCTACACCAGCACCCACAGAAGCACCACCTGCTACTGGATGGGAACTTGTTACGAATGGATATGTACCATGATCAAGGTCAAGCATAGTTGCTTGCGCCCCTTCAAACAATACTTTTTTGCCAGCTTTGATTGCATCGATAACGGCAAAGTTTGTATCTTTCACAAACGGACGTAATTGTTCTGCATAGCCTAAGTAATCGTTTAAGATTTCTTCAAAACTAACTGGCTCAAAACCATATACGGCTGTTAACATTTTATTTTTCAATTCTACGTTGAATTTAAGTTTCTTCTCAAATACAACTGGATCCATTAAATCACAAATACGGATACCAATACGATTTACTTTATCTGCATAGCATGGACCGATACCATTTTTTGTAGTACCGATTTTAGCATCACCTTTTACAGATTCTTCCGCTTCATCTAAACGATTATGATACGGTAAAATCACGTGAGCACGGTCAGAAATATATAAGGATTTTGCACTTTTACCTTCTTTTTCAAGGTTTGCAATTTCTTCCAACAATACTTTAGGGTCCACAACGACACCAGTACCAATGATATTCATTTTATCATCGTAAAGAATACCGCTAGGCAATAAACGCAATGCGAAAGATTTACCATCTACGACTACTGTATGACCTGCATTATTACCACCTTGGCTACGTACTACCACATCAGCGCGTTCAGATAAATAATCAACGATTTTACCTTTACCTTCATCGCCCCATTGTGTGCCAATTACCATACTTGTTGCTACATTGGTTCCCATATGAATTGCCTCCATTACATCATAGAACTTTCTATCGTAATGACTACATTAAGTCATCGCTCTAAAAGTTCTTCCATTATTAGTATTACCTTCGTAAATAGGCGCCTAACGTACACTATTTACACTTTATTATAGCATAAATTGAAAACATTAGGGTAGGGTTAGCCCAATAAATTCCCTACCAGCGATTGTACGTGACTCGCTTTACATACTCCTCTGGAATAGAAGCTAGAAATCGACTCGGTTGTTGAAAGTACCCATTCGCATTGACCTTTGCATAGGTGATGGTCAAGTGTTTCTTAGCACGGGTTAATGCTACATAGAAAATACGTTTTTCTTCTTCTAGTTTTCCATCTCTCACAGCATAATAAAAAGGAAGCCCTCCATCATGAGCACTGGCAATAAAGACATGTTCAAATTCACTGCCTTTAGCTTGATGGACCGTAATTATGGGGATACGACTATCTCCTTTTCTTCGAAACATGCCCTCTCCGGAGTGAAGGGCAGACATTTCTAGTATCTCTTTGACTCCATCACGTCCTACATAGTGTGGATGTTCCGCTTCTAACTCTTTCATAATGCGGTATAGCTCACGAATACTTTGTACACGGCGTTGCCCTGTAGGATCTTCTTGCACTTTCTTTTGGTAATGCGTCAAAACACCCATATGATTCATAATATACTCTACGATCTCTGTAGGCTTACTCGTACTCCACTTGCTACGTAAAGCATCCATAGAGGCAGCAATATTGGCAAATATACCTCTGTACTTATTTACAAATGCCATACGCTGTGCTTTTGTGGGAAGAATATTTTCTTTCATCGCATACACCAATAATTTACCCGTTGCGATGATGTCATCCATCGCATTGTGCGTAGACTGATGGTCGATTGGAAAGTGCCCACTTAAAAACTCTAGTTTATGGTTTGGCAAATTAGGATAGAACCGGCGATAGATATCTAAGGTATCATAGATGGCTTGTATTCTCGGCATAGCAACACCATGACGGCTACACTCTTGCTCCAATATACCCATATCATATTGCACATTATGGCCTACTATGATGGATCCATCTGCAAACTGTCTGAATGCTTCCAATACAGTTCGTGCATCGCCCCCAACCTTCTGTAAGTACGCATCACTAAAGCCATGGACTAATTCTGAATCCCCTACAGGTACTCCCGGGTTGATGAATCGTTCAAAACTATCAATTTGATTACCCTCTTCATCGATACGGATGGCTGCCATCTGCACAATACGGTCTTCCATAATATTCACGCCTGTAGACTCTACATCAAACACAACGATATCTTTAGCCACTAGCCCCTTTTCTAATTGTTCATAAGGCTCCCGAGTAAAGATTTTCGTGCTCATAAAATCAGTGATCCGTAAGCCAGTTTTTCTCACTTCTGCGCTTTCTAATTCTTCCATGCGCTTATCACCAATCCCTTTCACAAAGGTTCTAATGATGCGCTTTGTACTCATCACATCCCAAGGATTCACTAAGCATTTAAAAAATGCCATCATATCTTTGATTTCTAAACGTCGAAAAAATTTAAGCTCATCTGCCAAAATAAATTTCAATTGTTTCTCTTCTGGCAAAGATTGATTGCATCGTTTAAACTGTTCACTTAATCGCACAGCTTGTTTATTGGTGCGCACTAAAATTCCTACTGACGGCATCTCTTCACTAGTTCTCAGCTGTTGGATAGACTGAAATATATACTTAGCCTCATCATAGGCATCTTCAGCCGCAAATATGGAAATAGGCTCGCCTTGTTGTGTGGCTATCGCTTTCGGCTCTTTTCGATACAACTCTCGCACCCGTTGAGGGAACATATCTTTCAGCATGGAAAAGGCCCCTTTAAACAGCATCTGATTCGACCGATAGTTTGTGTCAAACACCAATTCTATGGGGTTATAATCTCTCCGATACCGATCGATTAATGTCATCGGATTAGACCCACGCCATTCATAAATCGTTTGAAAGTAGTCCCCACATAGCAAAATATGATTTCCCTTCCACATGATATTCATTACTTCATATTCTAATGCGCTGGTGTCCTGCATTTCATCTACTGCAATATACGAATAGCGCTGGCGCCAACGATTCGCCACTTCTGGTCGCCGAAAGATCTGGTGCACCCGAGTAATTAAATCGGCAAAATCCAATCCATTAAGGTTTCGCAAGCGACACTCGTATTCCATCAACACTTGTAGACCTGTTTCATCTAAAAATGCAGCCGTCTCTTCTGACATAATGCTATACCAAACAGATTCATCCCGTTTCATTTGCTCCATTGTACGCCTGTAATCATTGCTTATATCAGAAGAATAATATTGATACTTAGATCGGTGCTCTTTCACAGCGCTGATAACCTGACGAATCGTATCTGCATGTATTTTAGGTGCCATAATACCTTGCTCTTCACTATAAGCTTTCACAAGGTCTGGCAAAAATTCGCTTAATAATTCCTCTGCATCTTCTTCATCAAAGATGAGAAACTCTTTAAATAAGTCTTCTTGTAATTTTGCTTCTTCTTGCAAAATGGTATAACAAAAGCTGTGAAATGTAGATACTTTCACAGCTTGTGCCTCTTGTCCTACAATGGCAATCATGCGCTCTTTCATTTCACGACATGCTTTATTCGTAAATGTAAGACACAAAATTTGATCGCCCGTGGCACGCCCTGTTTCCAAGATATGTGCCACCCGATAGGACAATGTATTTGTTTTTCCCGTTCCTGCAGAAGCTAGCAATACAATATTTCTGTCTAATTCCTGTACAACTTGTTGTTGAATGTCATTAAGTATAACAGTATTTGATTGCATAGTTGCTCCTTATTTTACCAATGAAAGTACGCTAAGCCTAGCACTGGTATAGGCCCTAACACGGCTGTTAGTGCCCACAACATAATATTCATATTCATAGGAATATGGAATACTTCTGTAGCCACTGCATAGGTAATCATACCTAAAAAGACATTTATCGCCACTCGTTTGATGGTGAACCAAGCTACTTTGATAATCACCCAAGCTACAACAATGGCTACTACTGCTTGCAATATGTAATCCATCATTACCTCATTTCTTGACGATGTAATACAGCCCCGCTCAAAGTCACCTCATCAGCATATTCAATATCTCCACCTACAGGAATGCCTCGGGCAATACGAGTAACTTTAATACCCGTAGGTTGCAATAATCGAGCAATGTATAGCGCCGTTGCTTCCCCTTCTACATCAGGGTCTGTAGCGATGATGACCTCTTGCACTGTATTATCTTGAAGGCGCAACATAAGTTCTTTTAAGCGAATGTCTTCCACGCCTACCCCATCAATAGGAGACAAAGCCCCCTCTAACACGTGGTATAACCCTTTATAGTCACCACTGCGTTCGATAGCGATGACATCCCGCGATGTTTCCACCACACAAATCATCGATCGGTCCCGTTTAGAGCTAGCACAAAACTCACAAGGATCTTGAGCAGATAAATTAAAACATTGGGAACATCTATGTGTGGCTTCTTTCGCTGCAAGAATGGTTTCTACTAAGCGTTGTACATCTTCTGCATCGGCCTCAATGAGATGATATGCTAATCGTCTAGCCGATTTAGCACCTACCCCTGGAAGGCGACGCAACTCTTCTACTAATCGTTCTAAAGGATTTGTCATATTAGAACATACCTGGCATTCCAGGAAGTTTTAAGTTTCCTGTGACAGCGCCTAATTTTTTCTCTGCCACTTCTTTTGCTTTGCGATTTGCTTCATTCACAGCTGCTAAGATTAAATCTTCCAATGCTTCCACATCTTCTGGATCGACTGCAGCAGGAGCAATTTTAATGGACAACACTTCTTGTTCTCCGTTCATTGTTACGGATACAGCACCACCACCGATAGATGCTTCCACTACGGTGTTTTTAATTTCTTCTTGCGCTTTTTCCATATCCTTTTGCATTTTTTGAACTTTTTTTAACATACCTTGCATATTACCGCCACCAAACATAGTGAACCTCCTTAACTATTAGACAAATCGTCTACTTCTTTAACATAAATATCATACCCACTGGCCTCCATATGCTGCAATGCATCATAGAGTAGGGGCTCTTGTTTTTCTTCATCACTGGCCTCTGCTGAAGACCACTTCGGCAACTTCCGAATCTCCTCTATGCCTTCTTCTGAAAGCATGCCATCTCCTTTTGCTTGATAGTATGGATTTAATACTTCCTCTGGATTATCATAGACTGTAAGAAAATCATCAATAATACCATCTACATTAGTAGGGTCACTACCGGCGCCTACCTTTGAATTTGTATTTGTCCCTACATAAGTAGGTTTACTACTCTCAGGCGTTTGCTCTACTTTGGATACAGCTGGTATCTCCTCATGAGATGCAGTCAGTGCCACTTCTTGCGTCACAACTGTCGGTTGTACTATCTCCTCGGGTTCGCTAGAACGTTCCACCACAGGAGCTGTTATCGTTGGTTGTGACTGTCCGCCTTGCTGTGAAGTTCCTCCAAAGGATTTTGCTGCCTCTAAATACACCTGCAGTTTTGGATCCTTCTTATCGATGGCTTTCACCACAATCGGTCGTCCTGTCACTTGTTGGAACGCTTGTTTTCCGCATTCTACATGCTGCTGTTGCACCAAGATAGGACCCGCAATCGGCGTAGGGAACACCAAGATAGCTTGCTCTTGGTCTAAGTACACCAAGGTTCCTTGCTGATAGATAGTGTTTAGCAATCCATAATTCTTACCTCTCAACCATTTTATCACGTTTGCTAAAATCGTGCTATATTCATGAGGACTGACCATTCCCTGTCCTACAGTCGTCTCTTGTGCCGTGTCAAATGTCGTCGTTTTAGGTGTCACCGTTGGAGATGTTTTCTTTCGCAACGGGGGTGGCAATGGACTTTTACCACCAGAGCCAACCACCTTAGCTATACGAGGTGGTGGTAAAGGAGATGTTGCTTTTGCAGAACTAGTTCTCACCGGCGAGACAGATGGCAATAACACATCATCCTCCACTGGATGGGGAATCTCCTCTAGAACACCATCATATACATCCGTATCTGCCACAGGTGGTGCAGATTCAACCACAGGTTTGGCAACTACTACAGGTCGCTGTTCTGCCCACTCATTCAGCTTTTGGAGCAATGCATCTTCTTGACGACTTACAAATTGCTCTATCGTTGTCATACGCCCTTCTAATGTTTGGTACGTACCTCCTCCTAATTGCAATAGCGAAAGTAATCCCATTTCTACAATCACTCGTGGGTTATCTACTTGTTTTGCATTATTTTGTACCGCTTGGAGTACATTGATATAGCGCCCGATCTCCTCCATAGATAACTCATTGGTCTGCGCCAATAATCGCTCTTTATGCGTATCATAGGCTAATAATTCTTCCGCCTCAGGCAATACTTTTGCCACAATCATAGCGCGCAAATGTTCCACTAAAGCCGTTACAATTTGACGAGCATCACGACCCATTTGTAGCGCTTCATCTACAGCTTGCAGTAATGCTGCTCCGTTACCGGCTTTCAATATATCCACCATATCGAGAACCCAAGATTTACTCACTAAGCCAATCATAGTCTCTACTAGAGGAGCTGTAATCATATCCGAGGTCATACCAGAACATTGATCCAGAATACTCAAGGCATCCCGCAAGCCCCCATCTGCATGGACCGCAATAACTTGTGCTGCTGCCGGATCAAGAGAAATGTTACTCTCCTTTGCTACATGCAATAAGTGAGCTGTAATATCTTTAGCTGTAATACGGCGGAACGTATAGCGCTGGCAACGAGATAAAATAGTAACTGGTAACTTCTCAGATTCTGTAGTAGCGAAAATGAACATTACATGGCTCGGCGGTTCCTCGATGGTTTTCAGCAAAGCATTCCACGCTTCATTGGTGAGCATGTGGGCTTCATCGATGATAAACACTTTTTTATGACCTACCACAGGTAAGAAGTTCACCTGTTCTCGCAAGGCACGCACTTCATCAATACCTCGATTGGAAGCCGCATCAATTTCGATCACATCCAAGGCTTGTCCTTGTAACATTTGCTGACACGATTCACAGTGACCGCAAGGTGTGTCTGTAGGCCCCTGTTCACAGTTAATAGCGCGAGCAAATATCTTTGCCATACTCGTTTTACCCGTACCTCTAGGACCAGCAAATAAATAGGCATGGGCCACTTTATCTTCACGAATGGCTCGTTGTAATGTATCCGACACGTGGTGTTGACCCACAACATCGGTAAACTGTTTCGGTCTCCATCGTCTATATAACGCTAAATAACTCATAGCCCCTCCTTTCCCTTAAGATATGAAAAAAAGCAGCTAAGCTAGCTGCTTTACCATAGCACTCGAATCTGACAGCCCTATAGGTTTCCTCGTGGCACAAGAGAGTTACCGCTTAATGCTGCTCCAATCAAGGCCTGACATGGTTCACAGGCTCTCCTTGCACAAGCCCCATAGAACTGTCATATTCCAATGCTATTACCCTATTATTATACATGTTTTCCTTGTCCTATTCAAGGCTTTATACCCCTTTCTCTCATAAAATATGCTATACTTTAAGTATCCTCTTTAAACGAAAGGAGGTGAGTTCATGGAGGTTGATTACGACGCTCTCGTATGGTGGGTTAACTTTCTTACCCCTATTCTGCAAGGATTGATTGTTAATTTTTTAACATATGCAATTCTGAAGTATTATAAGAATAGAAAGTAGAAAGAAAAAAGGACGGCTGCCACCGTCCTTTTTTGAGTTCATGAATGATTTTCTACAACGCTCTCAGAAAGATTCATTCCTTCTGCTCCAAGTATACACCATTCTCTCCTAAAATACAATGGTATTATCCTCTGCGCCCTTCATAAGGATGCAGAATTAGATGACCTTTGGAGTATTCTCCTACATATATATCACTAATAGAATATCCTTGGTCTTGTACTTCTTCTTCCAACCAAGCCATGTCTTTGTCCGCAAGCTCTAGTATATCTGGGTCTACCACTCCGTCCACAATCACTGGGTAGCGAATGATATCATCACCGTTCATGACTAATGTTAATTGCCCGTTTTGCTCGAGTACAGCACGGCGTACATCGCTCACAAGGGTAACCCCTGCACTGCGAAGCTTCAACTGCAAATCACTGCCACGAAGACCACGTTTCAAACATTCACCAACACGAATCTTACCCCGGTCAATAACAATGCTAGGACGTCCATCGATGAGCGTTTTAATCCATCGCACATGAGCGCTAAGAAAACGCAAGCCCATGACCACGATAGTCCACGCGATAAGGACTAGAAAGAATTGCAAGATACCAATACTTTCACTGTAGATAACAGCACCAATAATACCACCTAGTACATAGTTTTGTACCTGATCTAAGGCCGAGTTCGGCGCTAAATTTCCTTTACCCATCAAGTTCATTTGCAAAATGAGGGCTAGGATACCAAGGGCTAGCTTAATAAATACTAATGTATATCCTGTTAACATATTATCATTTATCCTTCTTCACATCTACAATCTTAGGATTACTATTAATCATCTCCACAGGCCGTAAAGAATAACCATCCTTATTCATAGTGAAAGTCACCTCGAAATAAGCTTCCTCAATACTGACAATCATACGATCTTGCACGCGCAATGTATTAACTCGAATCTTATCCTTAGGTACATCGGCACGTTCACTTAAATTATTTAAAAATTGCACCATGTAGCTTGATTCTTCTGCACTATTAATATCACGAGTGTAATCATTAACTTGTAAACCCAATAAAAACACAAGCCCCAATACAATGATAATTCCTAAGTCACGGAACTTAGTATCAAAGCGATTATACATAACTTTTACACCTACTACTAGCAATGCTACTAGCAAAATAGATGTCATAATGTATTGCAACAGAGATGTAAACTCTCCTCGTTGCACCACATAGGCATAGGTATAAAATTCCATAATTACCTCACAGTTCTTACTTTAATGTTTCATTATACTGCGCCCGTTCGCCACCTACAAATTTAGGTCGCACACGAGCCGCCGTTACATGGGCTGCGCCAATTTCTATTACGCTTAAACGCACAGGTACTGCTACATGTTTCAAATGCATGCCGATGAAAGTATCTCCTATATCAATACCTGCATCAGCCTTTACACACTCCACTAACACAGGATCTGACCATGTGGCATAGGCTGTAGTTGCCATAGAACCTCCTGCATGTTGTACAGGCACTACATTTACTTCTTCATAGCCTCTAGCCTCTGCAGCATGACGTTCCATTACCAAGGCCCGATTAAGATGTTCACAGCATTGAATAGCCACATCGAAGCCATATTCACCTTGCACCTCAGACAGAGCTCTAAATAAATCCGATGCCACCTCTAAAGAGGAGTCCTTACCGATATGTCCACCACGTACTTCACTAGTGGAGCATCCTACTACCAGTAGTTTACCTTCTTGCAGTTTCGCTGTCATAGCCAATTCCGTTATAGCAGATTTCATAGACTCATATAGATTTTCATTCATAGGTGCACCTTCCTTTCCATGAATACGAATAGATTCAAGCAAGTATACCTCTATCCTACCATATTACTTTGTTATAAGTACCGCACATTGGGACACGAAACAGCATTACCGTATGCGATTAGTTAGCCATATGCACCACACGTTGTGGATACGGGATGTCGATGCCCTCTGCATCAAAGCGATCTTTTACTTCAGACATGACGCCATAATAGACTTCTCTAAATTCGTCCGCATTAATCAAAGGATATGCCACAATATTCACAGAGCTATCACCAAATTCTTTGATGCCAATTTCTAATGTATCCATATTATGAACCTTACCTGTGCTCGCAAGAATTTCTTTAATAATTTCAATGGCACGGTGATGGTTCGCATTATAGTTAATACCAAATACAAACGTAATATATCTCGTTTGTTCATAGTTACTATTCATCAAGTTATTAGACGTAATCGCCGAGTTAGGGATGAATACAATACGATTTTCTTTGGTAGCAATGGCTGTGTTAATGAGATGGATAGATTTCACTGAACCTTCTACACCATTTACAGAAATCCAGTCCCCTGCCTTGAACGGTTTGAAAGCCAAGATAATCAAACCAGATGCCAAGTTGGACATATTATTTTGTAAGGCTAAACCAATAGCGATACCAAAGGCACCAAAAGCGGCTAAAAAGTTATTCGTCGGGAATCCCACTAAGGACAAAGCTGATAGCACGACTACGGACAAAATAGTGTAGTAAATAATTTGAGACGCAAAGCTGCGCACCGTTTGATCATAACTGGCACGGCTCATCAACTGTACTGCCACACGTCTTACGAATAGAGCAATATAACGACCTACTATTAATACAACAATGGCCAAGATAATACTCGGTAAATATTCAATCAATAAGGATTGCATTTGATTAACAAAGGAAATACTTTCCTCCACATGTTCCGCCACTTTTTCAGCACCCGCCGCTGTAGCTGTAGCAATTTTTTCTTCTGCTAATAACATACATTACTCCTTTCCTTTATCTATGTTGTCATTGCGTAACTCATAGCGTAAGGATATGAGTTTTCCATAGTATTAGCTTCTATTATATCCATGAAACAAAACTTGTCAATAAAGTATACAACGAGATTTTTATCAAATGTGATAGCTACTGCTATAAGGGTATTCTCTACATTTACTATAGCCCCATTTTGTCCTATTTCAAAATTTTTAACAACTTTAAAATTCAATAAGCCAAGTATTTAACTAGGTTCACCCCTATTAAAACCAACTCATTTTGTCCTATAGCCGCAAAAAAACTATACAATCAAGAAATATAGGGTAGTTGATATGCCTATCAACTACCCTATATCCTAATTGTTTATGAACTATATCTCTTATTTAACTAAGATGAAAGTTACATTAATCGGACCATGTACACCAACGACACGAACTAACTCGATATCTGCAGTATTGGATGGACCAGAGATGTGAACCACATTTGTAGGGAACTTAGCTGGATCATTACGATAGATTTTCGCTAATTCTGCCATCGTTTGTGTCATACGTGGATGAATTGTATCTTCACGCAATACAGAAATATGCGTTAAAGGCAATAAGCCCAAGGAACGACCAGATTCTTCTGTACTTGGTTGGATTACTGTTGCTGTTTCTGCAATCCCCAAGATTGGGAATGTAATACCAATATTAGAATCCTTCGCCACATTGATGTTCGCTTCACGACCTTTCGTAGCATCCCATTGATAGAATGTAGCTTGGTCTTCCCCTAATTGTTGGAATGCAGCTTCTAAACCATATGTTTCTACTTCTGCAGATTTAGGGTACACAACACTGCCGCCACCACGAGCAACGATTTCATCTACCAAAGCTTGGCCTACTTGAGATGCGTCCACTTCGATTAATTTAGTACCCAAGCGTTCTGCTTCTGTTTTAAACATCTGTACTACTTGCTCATGGCTAAGGTCAGAATACATAGTCTCTTGAGGGCCTTTTGAAAAATCAAAAGGTGTTACAGATGTAGGAATTGAGTCACGGCCTAACGCACGAGATAGGCGACCTAAAAAGGCTTGTTTTTTTGCTTGATCCATTTTATTTCTCCTTTCCCTTTTGTGCTACGTGTTTCGCATATTCATCACGGAATTTACTCATTTTGAGCAAGCCCATGTCTTTTGCTTTCACCCAGCCACCAACTACTGGCAATACTTTCGTCCAATCTGCCATATGTCCATTGTTACTCATTAATTTCATGCCGATAGCACCCATTTTAGTACCCATATCGAACAAGAAAGAATTCGCAAATACACCTGCCACTGTGTGGAAGATACTGCGTTCAAGAGCTGGACGCATTTGTAATTTATCAGCAATCACTTGACGATGTTTCAACAATAATTCATGCAACGGAATTTTTACTGGGCAATGTTCCCAACATTCGCCGCACAATGTGGACGCGTAAGGAAGATCGCCAGCTTCTTCATAACCAACCAATAATGGAGTTAATACAGCACCCATTGGACCTGGATAGATAGAGCCATAACCATGACCTGTAATATGACGATATACTGGGCAAATGTTCATGCAAGCACCGCAACGGATACAACGTAACATTTCTTCAAAATCGCCACCTAAAATACCAGAACGGCGGTTATCGATGATAACGATGTGTAATTCTTCTGGACCATCTGCTTCCCCTTCACGAGCAGGACCTGTGATCATGGAGAAGTAGTTAGAAATTTTAGCACCTACAGAGGAACGAATCAACATTTCCATCATGACATCCAAAGAGGCAAAGTCTGGCACCAAACGTTCCATACCCATCAATGCAATTTGCGTTTTAGGCATGGAGCTTGCCATACGACCATTACCTTCGTTAGATACGATAGTAATAGTACCAGTTTCAGCTACGCCGAAGTTACATCCAGTGAAACCAACATCTGCACGCAAGAAACGATCACGAATATAGCGACGTACAAAACGAGTCATTTCTTCTGGATTTTCAGTGCCTTCATAACCTAATTTTTTAGCAAATGTATCACGAATACGGTTACGCTCGAAGTGCAAGGCAGGTACTACGATATGAGATGGAGGATCGAAGTCCGCTGTTTGCAAAATAAATTCTGCCAAGTCAGTTTCATTTACTTCGATGCCGGCTTCAATTAATTCATGGTTCAAACCGATTTCTTCAGATACCATGGTTTTGGATTTAACAACCATTTTTGCTTCTTTTGCACGAAGCACTTCCATGCAAATCGCTGTCGCTTCTTTATCATCAGCCGCAAAGTGCACATGGGCACCTGCTTTTTCAGCATTTTCCGCAAATTGGTTTAAATAGTAATCCAAGTTAGCCAACACATGGTCACGCAAATCAGCGGACTCTTGACGGAACTCTTCCCATTCCGCAACTTGATCTACTACAGCTTTACGTTTTTCATAAAATACATCCTGTGCTGTTTGAATGGCTTTCACTTTGAAGTCATTAGCAAGCACATCGTTAACGCGTGTCTTAAACGGACGTGTATCGTATAAAATATTACTCATGGTGACTCCTCCTATCGACTATTCAACAATTCCGCAATGTGCATCACACGGATATGGCGATCAATTTCGCCTTCTTTGTAAAGTCGATCTAACATACCTTCAATATTCATCAAGCAAGCCATATCGGAACCTGCTACAATGTTAGCGCCAGAATCAGCGATATTCAACGCTTTTTCTTTTGTCATAACAGCGGAAATTTCAGGATTTTTTACTGTGAAAGTACCACCAAATCCACAACAACGCTCAGCACGATGCAATGGTAAATATTCTAAACCTTGAATACCTGCTAATAATTTCATAGGTTGTTCTTTGATTTCCATCAAGCGTGTTACGTGGCAAGATTTATGGTATGTCACTTTGTCATTAAAGCGAGCACCCACATCAGTTACCCCTAATACGTCAACGATGAATTGTGTGAACTCATAAATTTTAGAGCTCAATCTTTCAGCTCGTGCTAACCATTCTGGTTCATCTTTTAAAATATGATGATACTCATCGCGAATAGCGAACGCACAAGATCCAGACATGCTCACTACATAATCAGCATTTTCGAATTGTTCAATTGTGTTTTTGATAGCTCCTTTTGCAGCTTCGTTATAACCAGAGTTAACAAACATCTGACCACAGCACACTTGCTTCTTAGGAACTGTTAATTCGCAGCCAAGGTTTTCAAGAACCTTTACACCTGCCATGCCTACATGAGGGTAGAACATATCAATCAAACATTGTTGAAATAAATGAATTTTCATTTTTTCACATCCTCAACTTTAAAGTAAACTACTATCACTTGATTGGCAAAATGCAACAATCGTATTCCATCTATGTACTATTTAGAACAATCTAGTCTAAATAGTTTTTTGATGATTTTATTATATAGTAAATTTTCTGTAATTACAAAAGACTTGCAATATTAGCAAGAAGCCATTTTTATGCCTATTTGCTATTCATTATCAATCGGCCAGTTTGTAGCAAAAATCACACGTTTTCCCTAGTCGTATCAAGCCTTATAGCATCAAGGCTTGTATAATTTTTATGTATTTTAATACATATCAAATCTTCTATTAAAACACACATGTCTTTTCATTCGTTAATTCCTACCCAAAATTAGTTCTATAACCAAAACTCATAATAGAAATAACTATCAATGTATAATTCAACTTTTTCTATAGTAAATTCATTGATAAATATCACTCTTTTCGCATGGAGCGAATCTTTCAAATATGGTATGATAAACATACTAGAACACAATTCGATTCTCTATATCTGGAGGTCTTTTTATGAAACGTATAATAACAGCATTTTTTTTAACTACATTTCCTATAATACTAGCCCAAGCACAAGCTCCAACCTCACTCTCCACCAGTGCGCTTCCTGTGGCACCTAATACATTTACCTACTCACAGCCCAACAGTATTCCTACTTTTGATCGAATCCAAAAATATCGTTTTACCGATGTACCAACTAATTTTTGGGCCTTTGAGTCGATTACAAAAATGACAAAGGAAGGTCTCATGAGTGGCTATCGTAATGGTACATTCAAGCCGAATGATCCCTTATCTCGTGAAGAGGCTGCCTCCTTATTCAGCAAGATGCTCGGTGATACGCCTTCCATCATGTTAGCTAGCTCTTTCTCAGACATCACCTCTGATCGTTGGTCCTCCTTAGCCATTGAAAGCGTCGCAAGGGCTAATATCATCAGTGGCTATGGCGATTCTACCTATCGTCCAGAACAGTATATGTCTCGCCAAGAGTTTGCCGTTGTGGCAGATAAGTTTTTACACTACCAAGGATACCGAACAGAAGACCCTACTGCATTAGATACAATTCACTTTAGCGATCAAAAATTCATTGCTCCATGGGCGCAATCTTCGGTACGTGAATTAGCTCTATTTGGATTTATCAACTACAGCACAACCGGTTTGTTCAATCCTGAAAAATATGTAACACGGGCAGAAGCTGCAGAAATTACCTATCGTTTACTCTTCTCCAAAGAATCGACTGCTATTCAACACACTATTCAGCAACAGCAAATGGAAGAAACCGCACGAGGTCTGATCAAAAAAACATTTGGTGAAAACTATGATTTCCACAACCGTGGAGCCATGTTCTGGCGTGACGGCAAGTTAGTCATTTCCTTCACCTCTTCTAGTGATGTGAAAGCCATTACTGCAGAAACGGCTTACATCAAAGATAAAAACTTCTTAGATAATCACATCATTACAACAGGTACCTATAGCTTAGGGGACTTCGATAATTTACAAACCGATGCAGCCTACTTGTATCGTCAGTTGGAACCCCATGGTACTATCCTAGCTGTAACACCTACACCAAATGTAGATGGATTAATTTTAACCGTAGACAAATTACATGCTACGACACAAACAGCGTTTATGAAAAAATTTGGCAAGAAAATCCAGCTCAAAACTAATTCCTAAGCATGCATTAATTAGCAATGCACTAGAGCAGCTAGCTCTAATACAACATGCCATATCTAATGTAAAGCCATATTATTATTTTTATATTTTCATGATGGCACATAGAAAAAGAGGAACGTTGATACGATTTGATCAACGTTCCTCTTTTATCGTTAACATGTATTATATTCCTAAGACTACATGGCGATGTCATTATATCTTGATTATTTATATAATTTAAGTGCTCACACTTCTTATGTTTCTACCTATTAGCATCTATCTAACAAGTTACAGACTCTAAATTTAACGTGAATACCTCTGCAGCAGGTCCTGTCATATACACTGTTCCGTCCTCATCATAGTCGATGTGCAAAGTACCAAGGTATAATTCCACATCTACAGAGCGACCAGTAAGACCTTTTTCATGAGCCATAACAGCACTAGAGCAAGAGCCTGTACCACATGCCAATGTTGCCCCTGCACCACGTTCCCAAGTGCGGACTTTCACGGTATTTTCATCCACTACTTGTACAAAGTTTACATTCGTCCCTCTTGGGAAAAGTGGATGTTTTTCAATCTTTGGCCCTAATACTGTCAACGGAACTGTCGTTACATCTTCTACGAACACTTCTGTATGCGGCACCCCTAACAACACAGAACTCACCACATAGGATTTGCCATCTACATCAATGGTATAGTCAATCACTTTGCCTGCTTCTATCTCCATGGGAATATCCTTTGCTGGGAAAGTCGGTTTGCCCATGTTTACTTTCACCAGTTTAGCCACCCCATCCTCTGCAATAATAGTAGGTGTCATAATACCTGCTAGCGTTTCTACCGTGAATACTTCTTTGTCAATAATCTTGCGGTCGTACGCATACTTCGCAAAGCAACGAATACCATTGCCACACATTTCCGCTTCACTACCATCAGAATTAATAATGCGCATGCGCACATCCGCTACCTTAGAAGGCATGACAATAACAAGACCATCTGCGCCGATACCTGTATGACGATCACAAAGACGTTGTGCCATACCTGTCACATCAAATTGGCTTGTACCATCATCGAAGAAAACGATAAAATCATTTCCTAAACCATGCATTTTTGTTATTTTCATACGTATCTCCTCATCTGTATTATCTAATCTCTATCCGCACAGAGCGGATATTTAATTTATCGCAAAATATAGTCTTTACTTTTATACATTTTGATGAAAACCACCTTAGACTACTATAATTTATTTGTCATTTATATTACCATGAATATAGGAAAAATAATAGGTACGTTTTCCTAAGCAGTATTAGGTTAATCATATATTGGAGGTGATTTTACTATGCTTCCTGAAGAACGTTATTCTGCTATTTTACGACGCTTGAAACAAAATCGTGTAGTTACCGTACATGAACTGGTAAGAGCTTTGTCTTCTTCAGCGCCCACAATACGCAGAGATTTAGCCTATCTCCACAACAAAGGTTTATTACAAAAGGTTCACGGTGGTGCTGCGAGCCTCACAATCGATCATACAACAACGGACATTGATATGGTTCCTAAATCTGTCATGTACCGTGATGCGAAAGAATCTATTGCTCTAGCTGCTTCTGAGCTTGTGAGCTCCTCTGGGTTCATCTTTATCGATGCGGGCAGTACAACAGAAATGGTATTACACTATCTACAGCATACGAATGCAACCTTTGTAACAAATGGCATTCACCATGCTACACACTTGGCATCACGTCATTTGAAAGTCATCTTATTAGGTGGCGCTGTAAATCCCATTTCCTCATCAATCGTCGGTAGCGTAGCCCTTAATCAATTGGAATCGTATAACTTTACTCAAGGGTTCTTTGGCACCCATGGTATTAGTTTTAAATCAGGCTTTACTACAGAAGATCCTCTTGATGCGTCTGTGAAAGAAAAAGCATTACAAAAATGTCACAATGCCTTCGTCTTAGCAGATCCATCCAAGTTTGATCGCATTTCATCTGTAACCTTTGCCTCCATTGATAAAGCGTCTATTATTACTACGAAATTACCTAATGAATTATATCGGAACTATGCAAATATTCAAGAAGTTGATCATCATCGTTAATACAAAAGCTGTCATCCATTGGTCTCTCCCCCATATTGTATGACAGCTTTTTTGTAATCTATGAATCATTGTTTATCTATGCATTTATTTTATACTTCAACATCTATCTTTTTCGATGTATTTGCGTTATAATATACATTATATTTTTTTAGTTTGTAAGTTTTGAAATGGAGATTAGTATGAGTTTTTTCAAAGATTTTAAAGACTTTGCCATGCGCGGTAACGTAGTAGATTTAGCTGTGGGCGTTATCATTGGTGCCGCTTTTGGTAAAATTGTTACTTCTTTAGTAAATGATGTGGTTATGCCGCCTATCGGTTTATTATTAGGTGGTGTAGACTTTTCCAATTTATTTATTCCTTTAACTACTAGTGGTGCTCCTACTACCTTGGCAGAAGCAAAAGCAGCTGGTATCCCTGTACTAGCCTATGGTCTTTTCTTGAATACAGTGTTTGAATTCCTTATCATTGCTTTCTGTATTTTCGCAATTATCAGCCAAATCAAGCGTTTTACACCTGCAGAAGCGCCGGTTGAAGTCCGTAAATGCGACTATTGCCGTGAAACAATTGCTGACGATGCAACACGCTGTCCACATTGCACAGCTGAATTGGCTATCAAAGAATGATAGGTTCAACAACTCCTAGCTTCTATCTTTTTGAATTTTAACTTCATACAATATTAATAGGAAAGGACTGACACAAGTGTCAGTCCTTTACCTATAATTAGTATTATGTGAAATGCATAATGCATGATCACAACAAACCTAGCATATACTTTTATTATGTATATTGCTTTTCAAATATAGCATAACTAGATATTTAAAATCAAGTTTTAAAATATTCATTTCGCAAATGCCAATAAATCCATTAATACAAGGGGTTCTCGACTCTTGAAATCGGTTGATGACATCGTTATAAACACATGTAATCTAGACAATATATAAAATAATTATCATCTTGATTCTTTCCTATATTTATAAGTATAATACACGAAATATAGATTATACAGGATAATCAAGACAGTCCCCTAAAAACATAGATAGAGCAAATCATCTTGTTACTCTGTTATCCTGTTTAACTATAAAGGACTGTAACAAAATGAATCTAAATACAATAGAGGAAAGTTGATCAAAAATATCAACTTTCCTCTATTATTTTAAATGTTACTATTGTAATTTCTATGCAATTATTATTCATATAGTATTGCATATCAGTAAATGTAACACAGTATACTAGAACCTATGGATTATTTACCTTGTTGCATACTTGTCATGGTATTCATTAACATAGCAATTTTTTGATTTTGATCTTCTAATTGAGCTTTCAATGTATCAATTTCTTTTGCCATTGCCACTTTAGTCATAGGGATATGTCCACGTTGACCAACTTTTAAGCTTACGCCTACATTAAATAATTTTTCACCATTTCCTACAGTACCGCCAAGGCTAACCATAGTATCTTCATTTGGACGATAGAATGCACCTAAAGCTAATGCATTACCGCTGTGGTAGTTACCATAACCAGCTGCAATACTCCATGTATCATTACCATCAAACTCCAATGGATGTAATGCTGCTAACGCTGCAGAACCAGCTACTGCTTTGTCCATACGAGAGTTCACACGGTTTTCTAAGGCATTCATATTTTGGTTAATACCATCAATTTTACTATTAATATTTGTAGTTGCTGTATTGATATCTCCCAATTTTTGGTTAATTGTAGATTCAATATTTTCTTTTACTGTATATAATTGGCTACCATTAACTGCATCTTTAGAATCTTTTGATACTTTACCATCAGCTACATTAGTAACTTTTGTATCGTTTGCGTTAATACCATCTTTTGTAACAAATTGTTTGTTATCAATTGTGATACCATTTGTATCTACTTTTGTAGCTCCTGTTGTGACTGTATCTACTGTAAGATCTTTATTCACAGCTACTGTATAGATAGGGTGTCCGTCTTTTCCATTAGTGGAAGGCGTTACTGTCACATTATCGCCAGCTTTTACTTCTGTTTTTACTGCTTTGATAGCAGCATCAACAGTATCTTTACCTGTACCACCAATATCAGTTACTTTTACAGATCCATCATCTTCAATAGTTGCATTACCACCTAATGCAGTTTTTAAGGATTCTGCTGTATTTTTTACTTTGTTAACTTTTTCTTCTACTTTATGTAGTTGATCACCATTCACGGCGTCTTTGGAGCCTGCCGCTACCTTACCAGCGCCTACATTTTTGATTGCTTGGTCATTCGCATTCAATCCAGCGACAGAAACATAGTTTTTATCTCCAATGCTAAGACCATTAGCATCCATTTTTGTTGTTCCAGTTGTTACACTATTTAATGTAATATCATCTTTTACAGCTACTTTGTAGATAGCTTGTCCGTCAGTACCCTCGTCTTTAGTAACAGTTACATTCTTGCCTTCTGCTACTTCTGTTTTACCCGCTTTGATTGCATCAGAAATAGTAGCTTTTCCTGTACCACCAATATTTGTAACAGTAATTTTACCATTCTCATCAACCTTTGCATCACCGCCTACGATGTTTTTAACAGAACCAGCCACATTAGCTAGTGTAGCTAGAGTTGAATATAATTGGCTACCATTCATGGCATCCGTTGAATCAGCAGTTACTTGACCTGCTGCCACATGTTGAATTTGTCGCTCTTTGCCTTTATCACCTACAGATAAGACAAACCCTGTGCCCTTTGCTAATTTATCTCCAGCAAAGTTTGTCAACTTTAATGTAGTATCATCTGATGTAACAGATGCATCTTTAGTAGCTACTCCTGCTGTGGTTCTAGCAAAAGATCCCAACGCTACAGAGTTACCTAATGATGCCACCGCATAGGACTGATCTGCGCTTCCACCGCCGCCGATAGCTACACTATTTGCGGCAGCAATAGATCTAGAGCCTAAAGCTGTACCATACCAAGAAGCTTGAGCACTATCTCCAACTGCTACTGCACGATTACTCTTCGCATTTGCACTACCACCTATTGCTACACCAGATTGTGCCTGCGTTCCTGTGCTACCTGCAGATGCGCCGGTACCGATAGCTATTGCATTTTCTCCATTTGTATTAGCATTTGGCCCAATAACAGTACTATTCTTTCCACCTGCATTTGATCCTGCACCAAATGCTACATTATTATCAGCGCCAGTACCCGCTTCATTCAATGCAGCATCAGCTACATTCATGCCAATAGCACTCATAACCATAACAGCGCTCAACACTGCCGCTTTTAATGTTTGTTTTTTTCCTGTTGTTTTTAACATGTTCTTTTCCTCTTCCTTTACCTTTTCACTATAAAATAATCTATAAAATTGTTTATAATTCCTAAATCAAAAATTACAGTATTAAATGTTATAGATTTAATACCGTAATAATCAATCACATGTTCAATTATATATAATCTTCATGAAGAAAAAATGAAGAAAATATAAGTTCATGAAATCTTCATTTTCAAACTTGTATGTTGCTATTAATAAGCAGAACTTTTACCAATGGCTTTCACTAAGCGTGGTCTCCAATGGAAGGCAGCTTGGTATGCTATATACCCAAACAGGATAACGGAGGCCCCGCCTTGTACAGGAACTTCTCCACAAGCGTAAATCGCATAGCTATCGTAGGCAATGGCTACGGCGCTCATCACATAGATGAGGCGACGTAATCCCGTACTAGCGCCCTCAACAGATAACATCTTATTCACTGCCACGCAGCAAAGAATGTACGGGAATACATTGGTCACTACCGCTAAGTTAACAAGCTGTGCAAACTGTTCATTCAAACTTTCATCGGTGGTCATCAAAGCTAAGATACCTTGCAATGCCAAGAGAATGAAAATACCTCGCACCGGAGAATCCACACGATTCACACGGGCAAATACTTTAGGAAAGAATCCTGCTTCTGCACAACTTTTAAACACACGGCTCAAAGTAAATTGCCATCCCATAATCGCCCCAAAGCAAGAAACTGCCATGAGAGCCATCACGATTTTGCCTGCTGTGCCATTAAACATATAAGCAAACACTAACCCGAAAGGAGCGGTGGAATTCACTAACTCGATGTTAGGAATGATACCCGCCATAATATTTGTAGATACAATATACACCACGGCTACTGCCAACGTGCCAAAAAATGTCGCTATAGGTACATTCTTTTTAGGGTTTTCAACAGCATCTGCATTAGCTGCCGCCGACTCAAAGCCTAAAAAGCCCCACAAGGTAAGGGAAATGGACTGACTAACCGCATCAAACACGGGCAGTTCTTGTGGGTTCCAAACAGACACAAACATCTCTGGATCGAACCAAAACCAACCAAACACGCCAATAAATAGGACTGGCAACATCGTTCCCCAAATGGTAATGTTACTAATGCGCCCTGTGCTCTTATTACCACGCACATTGATTAAAGCTGCCACCATGAGCAACGCGATAGTTGCTAAACTCACTTCTAACGGTGAAAGGTGTACGTCAAACAACACAGCCCCATACCCTACAATGGATATGGCGATAGCCACATTGGCAATGACCAAGGACACTGCATAGGAGTAGTTCGCCATAAAATGGCCTGTCCTACCGAAGGCATATTCTACATAGCCACCTAAGCCGCCTGCTTTCTTTGTAAATAAACCACATTGGGCGAAAATATAGGCCAAGGTCAAGGACCCTAGTACCGTAATAATCCAAGATAGGATAGAAATGGTCCCTACCTGTGCTAATTGAGACGGTAGCATAATAATTCCAGCACCCAACATATTGGCTGCCACGATGGATGTCAGTTGGAATACAGACATTTTTTTAGCGGTGGTTTTCATGTATCAAGCCCCTTTCCATACATCACTTGAGCATTTCAAGTATCCGTGTCGTCAAAAACCGCTAGCGCCACTAGTCCGTACGGAATGGGTTCGGATGTAGTGACGCAATTTCATTCATTTATCGATTCATTGTAACACCTTTTACCCCTCATGGATAGATGTTTTTTCACAAATTTTCTGGGATTGTTATAACTTTCTATCATTTCCTTATCTTCCTATGATATACTATAGAAAATATGCTATGTCCATAGAAAGAAAGGATGTCCTTATGCAAGAACAAATCATTCAACTCTTGGGCGATGTGAACGGATTCCTCTGGAATAATATCATCATCGCACTCCTTATTATTGCCGGAGTTTGGTTTACGGCAACCACACGATTCGTGCAATTACGACAACTACCAGAAATGTTCCGTATTTTAAAATCTGGGGCAGGAGAAAAAAGTAAAGGTGACCATCATATTTCTCCATTCCAAGCCTTCTGTATCAGTGTTGCCTCTCACGTAGGTGTTGGTAATATTGCGGGTATCGCTATTGCTATCGCTTTAGGTGGTCCGGGCGCTGTGTTCTGGATGTGGTTCATCGCTCTTCTTGGTGCGGCTACTAGCTTCATCGAAAACACATTAGGCCAAATCTACAAAGAGCGTTTACCTGATGGCTCTTTCCGTGGCGGTCCATCCTATTATATTCGCCATGGCTTGAACAGCCCATTCTTATCTGTTTTATTTGCCATCTTAATCAGCGTTACCTACGGTCTAATCTATAACTCTGTACAAGCAAACACCATCGCTATCGCCGTACAACCTTGGAATATCGATGCGTCCACAACAGGTCTTATCGTAGCAGCTTTATCTGCACTGGTTATCTTCGGTGGTGCCAAACGTATCGCTCAAACAGCTGAGTTTTTAGTGCCTTTCATGGCAGGTTTATATTTCCTAATCGCATTGTACATCGTGATTGCTAACATCTCTGTATTACCAGACGTAATTTCTGCTATCTTTACACAAGCTTTCACGATTGATTCTGCTACAGGCGGTTTCATCGGTGCTGCGGTAATGCAAGGTATTAAACGTGGCTTGTTCTCTAACGAAGCTGGTGAAGGTTCTGTACCAAATGCGTCCGCTTCTGCTGATGTAAATCACCCAGTAAAACAAGGTTTAATCATGTCCCTTGGGGTATTCGTGGATACTATGTTTGTATGTACTGCATCCGCCTTCATCGTTCTTGTATCTGGCGAATACGTACACACTGATTTAACTGGTATAGCCCTTGTGCAACACAGTATTGGTCATCAATTAGGCGCTTGGGCACCTGCGGTTATCGCCTTATTCGTATTCATGTTTGCTTACAGTTCCATTATTGGCAACTATTTTTACGGCGAAGTGAATATTGCGCATATGACAAAAAATAATAAAGTTGCTATTAATGTATTCCGTGCATTAGTTATCATCATGGTCTATGTTGGCTGTATCGCTGAATTGAACCTTGTATGGAACTTAGCGGACTTGTTCATGGCATTCCTAGTGCTTTGCAATATTACATCTATCTTGCGTTTAGGTAAATTGGTAACCATTGCTCTGAAAGACTATGTAAGCCAAAAATCTAAAGGTATTGAAGATCCAATCTTCGACCGTGCTATTTTACCAACTCAAAAAGGTATCACTTGGTGGCATAAAGGTCACGAAAACGAATAATACTATACTGAAAGGGTCCTTCGGGGCCCTTTTTTCATGCTTATCATATACTGTACGCTATCCCTTTATGTTGGGAAGCTGCACTATATGTTATAACAATCGTAGCCCATAAAGTATATGATTAACATATAAAAAAGAGGGACGTTGACGCTATGTGTGCAACGTTCCTCTTTTTTGATCTGTATTACATTTCTTTGTATTCACTGGTATTATATTACAAACCTGTATTTGATCGTATTTATTAGTACCATTACAACGCATGTAGAATAATATATCTAACATATCTATGAGATTATTGTTCTTACTAATGTTGCAATCGCACTTTATACCGATATAGCCTTCTCTAGTCGGAAGGAATAGATGTATACCTCTTTTACAGGGTATGGTGTCAATCGTTCCAAAGCTTCTTTATAGAGCATGAGCTGAATGCGATAGCGTTCTATTAGAGCCTCTTCGTCTAAGCGGTCGGTCTTGTAATCCACCAACACCCAAGATCCCTCTTCTAGGAATGCCGTGTCGATGATACCTTGTAGGAATAAATCTTCTCCGTCTAGCATCTCTGGGTATACTCGCTTAGCTGGGAATAGCATACTGAACGGCAATTCTCGTTCCACTCGCTCCGCTCTTAACAATCGTTGTCCTAGGTGAGACTGAAAGAAATCATAAATCCGTTTTTCACTGATTGCCTTTCGCTCCTCATCTGTCAGATACTCTTGCAACGCAAGGTTATCTAAAGCTTGTCGCAAAGATGGTCGCGTATAGCTTTGCAACGGCAACCACTGCATCACTTCATGCATGAGAGTACCCCAACGGGCACCACTGCGAATCGGCGTGGACTCATTTATGGATGATAGAGTGACATCAAAAGGCCCAAGGTCTTCTGGGGCGTCTTCTAACATATCCTCTGCGCCATTCCCTACACTATTTTCTATGCCGCTCTGCGCAGCTACATCCACCTCCGCTTTACTCAAATCAGTCGTAATACCTATTGTTAAAGCATCTTCGGTGAGATCATCCGAACCTTTAGACCTATCTTCATGTACAACGTTATCCGTGAAACTATCTACTTGTGTAGACTCCGTCTCTAGACTACCATCGCCCTGCTCTCCCCGATAATTCGGTTCAATCATCTGTTTCGCTAATTCTTCTAGCTCTACAAAGCGTCGTTTGATTTCAGATACAGAGATTTTTCCTGCTCGTTCTGTGGAACTTTCATAAGGATACACAGAGGTCAATCGGTCTACCACAACAGGGTCCAATGATGGCGCTTCCACTGGTAATTGGGCACGTACTTGTTCCAAAATGTCCACCTCTACAGACAGTGTTTCCTGTGAAACACTGTAGTCATTCCCATCATGAACATGGAATGACACCGGACAATCTTTGTACGGTATATCTGGGAATTGCGGGCTTTCTACCTCTGCAAATTGGCGCAACTGCGTGCCCCCTGCTACATGGCGAGCCAAACTCCTCAAGATCCAATCTAAATAAGAATTACATCCTAGAATTTGCTCTTTCGTGAAAGCACTTTCACCCCACTGCAATACAGGTGCCACCCACTCGCCCATTTTCTTCGTGGCTGGTCGATCCGTGGAACCATTGATAGACCCCTTCATATAGCCTGTAATATACAGTTTATCTTTAGGTCGAGTCAGCGCCACATAGAGGATACGCTCCTCTTCGGCTTTCAAATTTTCTTCTAAGGCTTGTCGCACGAAAATCCATGGGACCGAATTATACATGACGCGCAAATCTGGGAAGTATCCTTTTAAGCCCACCCCATATTCCTTATGCAATAGCAAGGACCGGTTCAAATCCATTTTGTTAAAGCCCTTTTGGGTGCCCATGAGGAACACCACAGGGAACTCTAAGCCTTTACTTTTATGGATGGTCATAATACGAACCACATTATCCGCTTCACTCACCGTTTTGGCAACGCTCAAATCTTCTCCCGAAGCCTGCAAACTTTCAATAAAGCGCAAGAACCGGAATAGTCCACGGTAATTGCCATTTTCATATTGTTTCGCTCGCTCATACAGAGCCAGTACATTGCCACGGCGCACCAAACCATTCGGCATAGCGCTCACGTATTCCACTACGTGTAAGGTATCGTAAATGTGCCAGATTAAATCGGTAATGCCTTGACGGCGAGACATGGTGCGCCATGTATCCATAGAGTCCACAAAGCGAATCCACCCTGCATTCTGAGTTGCTTCCACAAAGGGGCGCAATCCGCTCCACAAGCTGTTCTCCCCTACGGACAAGCGAAGTCGCCCTAGGTCGTTCGCATCCATCCCGATAAGAGGTGATTGCAAGACGATGGCCATGGGCAAATCTTGCTCTGGATTGTCAATGATTTGCAACAAGGACAGCACAAATTGTACTTCCATAGCACTGAAATAACCGGATTTCTCCTCCGCATAGGCAGGAATTCCCTCTCGCCGTAAAAGGTCGATCATACGACTGGCAGATCCAGAGATAGACCGCTTCAAGAGCACAATATCTCGCCATTCCATAGGACGGAAGGTGCCGTCTTTATCTTGCACCAAGGTACCGTTGTTCTTTAACTCTTGGATTTTACGGATTACAAAGAGCATTTCCTTTTCATCATTCTCTAGGTCTTCTCCTTCTTCCGTATCTGTCTGCGCCTTATCCTCATCACAGCAAAGAACGTGCACTTCCACGTCCCCACCTACCCATTCTGGTGGCGCCTCTTCTACGATGCGACCTGTATGGAGGGACTCTGCCTCACCATAGGTGAGCCCTGCTCCTTCGTCGGTCATGATTTGAGAGAAAATAAAGTTCGTCACATTCAAAATGGCTTCATGGGAACGGAAGTTTTGGGACAAATCGATGCGTCGTTCCACACCATTTACATCATGATCAAACCGATGGTACTTTTCCATAAATAGTTGTGGATCTGCCATACGGAAACCATAAATAGATTGTTTCACATCGCCCACATAGAATCGATTGTCTTCACGAGATACTAAGTTTACGATCGCCTCTTGTACACCATTCGTATCTTGGTATTCATCAACCATCACTTCTTTGAACGTATCTTGTAACTCTAGCGCCACCTCGGAAAGCTGCAATTCATCTTCGGATTCCGGGGCTACTAACAAGGCTAGACATAGATGTTCCAAATCTGAAAAATCAATCATGCCCGCTTCTTGTTTTGCCTGCTGAAAGTCCTCATGGAATCGTTTCACTAATTCAATAATACCTCGCACCAACGGCACTAAGTATTCCATTTGCTCTCGCCAATCTGCTTCGGTAATGGCAAAGACACCTTTCGGCATGGCTTGTAATATCTCTTTTCCTTCTGCCAAAATGGCTTTGATTTCGCTCAAGATAGCTGGGTCGCTTTCATTCATGGCCTTTGTGGCACGGAGTACAGGGAAACTAAATCCCCCAATGCCGACAACACCTAGATACATCGCATCCCAAGTGTCCGCCTTTTGCATGGCTTGCAGTAAGGTTTGCAGTTCGCTGACCTTCTCCATCCATTTGTCAAATCCATTGCCTAAGGTCGCCAAGCGCTGTGCCTCTTCATAGCGTTCTAGAAGATATTCAATTTGACGTTGTTGTTCGTCCCAAAATAGTCTCCCCCAGGTAGTTTCTCGCAAGGTCTGGTGTAAGGCACTTTCATAGGTAGTACACACCTGATCTAACCAGCGCATAGGCTGACTTTGCGCCAAGGCAAAGTTGTATATTTGAAACACCGTGTCCCGCAAGACTTGGTCAGAACGTTCCGTGCTGAACATGTCGCTCACGTCATAAATGTTATACAAGCCTTGCTCGTAGGCCTCTAGCAAAATCTTATCTAGCACGTCGTAGCGCATGAGCGCCAATTCTCCTTCATTGCCGATAGTAAAAGAAGGGTCTATATCTAGTTTATAGAAATAACTACGGATGACCCATTGGCAAAAGGAATGCAATGTGGAAATATGGGCAGACGGCAACATATTCAATTGTTCTTCTAAATACTCGTCCCCTGTGGCTTGAAACTCTTCCGCTAGTTTCACACCGATACGGGCTTTCATCTCTGCGGCAGCCGCCTTAGTAAACGTCACCACCATCAGCTCTTGAATACTTAGTTCCCGCCGTTTCAGGCGTTGTATCATACGCTCTACGAGGACTGCCGTTTTACCAGATCCCGCCGCAGCGGACACCAAAATAGTTTGGGATGGTAACTGCCCTGGTCTAGGTGCATCAATAGCGCTCTGTTGCGCATCAGTCCATTTCATAGGTAGCCCCTCCTGTTTGTAATGCTTCCATCTTCTCCAATGCTTCCTCTTCGGTCATGGTCTTAATATAGCGATATCTATTGCGCGTTCCATCAAAGCGACATAAGGCTTGGAACTCACAATATTCACATGGCCGTCGCTTATCCTTTTGGTACGGACTAATAGGAAACTCTCCATCCATCATCTGTGTACCACTGTTGGAAATAATTTGTTTTGTGTATTCCTTCATAAGGCCAAATTGTTCCATCGTCTTCAAACTTTTGGATGTGCGACTATCTGGAGTGCCGTCCTTTTTCAGAACAATCGGTACATATGGAGAATTGCTTTGATAAGCCCTCGTTACATCTAAGGATTGTAACACATCCCCGTCTACAAAGTATCCACTATTTTTCAACTCTTGGATAGTAGCTTTTTCTTCCTCTGCCCGTCGGTGATTCACTACTTCAGACAATTTCACTTGCGGATTCCGTACATAGGTATAGAGGGCAGCCGCCGTGCCAATTCTATCTTGTGTATTCTTTTCCAATGCCAATAGATAGGTCATTAATTGCAATTTCAAGCCGTAGTAAATTTCATCAGCTCGCACCGTAGTGCCCCCTGATTTATAGTCAATCACTGCCGCATAATGACCAAGAGGTCCTCGATATTCATCGACACGGTCTATTTGACCGCGCAGTACGATACTTTCGCCATAGTTTTTACCCAATGGGATGCGCACTGGACGCCAGTTAGATGTGCCCATGCCAAAACTTTGCTCTATTTCTGTAGTGGAAAACTCGCTTTTCTTAGACCAATCTACGAGACGTGCTACCGTAGCAGATAAGGTAGATATTAATCGAGTATACAGTTGCGCTTCGTACGCATCTCGCTCTTCTGTACCCATCACCGCATCGGCCGCTTCACGGCATAAAGATTCTTGTTCTTCCTCTGTTAAATCACGCCATTGTCGACCCTGTTCTAATAGATATTCCCCTAAATAGCGCAACGTATCGTGAAGGAAGGTCCCGATTTCAGGAGCTCCAAAGGATTTCACCTTCCGTGGTGCTAAGCGTAACGCATATTGAGCATAGAAACTGTATGGACAACGATGGTATCGTTCTAATCGTGTGACGGACCCCGTTAAGGCATCACTGCGTAGCAATAGCCCTCGCACAATGGACTGCTCAATGCGTGGCACTGTATTAGAATCAAACATACCTCGTGTGGCGAAGAATACTTCACCTCTGTAGCCCATTTCTATACCCCAGTTATAAAGACTCCACCAAGTAGAGGAGATAGAATCTCCTTTCATAAGGGCACTCATGCGACTAGAAAAGAGGCCTAAACTCTGGGATGGTCGCCACAGATAATCCTGTTCTCGTCCCTCTGGCATAGATAGTGGTGCTTCTTCGAAAGTTTTCACATACCCATATTGCTGTAAACGGCGCACTACCAAAGATGGTTCCATTTTAGACCCTTCTTCATCGGATGTGACATAGGACAGATGCAGTCCTTGGCTAGCACGAGTGCAGGCTAAATAGAATAAGAAATTTTCATTGAACATTTGCCCTAAGGCACCCGCCGCTAGTTGCACACCTACCTTAGCCAACGCCGTCCGCTCTTGGTCACGCAGAATGCCTTCGTCCCCCATTTTACGAGGGAATACGCCCTCATTAAGACCTAGCACGAAGACTTCCTTAGCATCTGTCATATAACTACGGTCAATGGTGGTAATCGTCACATGGTCCAAGGATGGTGGTACCAAAGAGTAGGTCACTTCACCGAGACCTTCCTCGATGATGAGCCCCATCTCTTCAGCGCTTAATTCCTCTGTGCCCGTTACAGATGCACACTCCTCTAACAATTGAATGGCATGTTTATATAACTGTACATGGCTAGCACTTTCTTGCACATCCCCACGTTCTTCTGCTTCGTCATACCAGACTTTCAGTTGCTCTGGAATGCGCCAATCTTGTATGGTTTGGAATAGGAACTCACTCCACTCCTGTCCCGTATGTGGCAGTTTGCAGAAATCGTAAATAGGGCGCAGTAACTGGTGCAACACACGGTCATGTAAGTCTTGCATCACAGCCCGTCGCTCATCATCTTCGCCACCATAGTTCCAAGTATCTCGTAACCACGCCGCCCCTTGAATCCCGTATTCTAAGCAATAATTCTCTAATCGATCTACTTCTTCACGAGTGAAAGGAGCAAAATCTGTTTTCAGCAAACGGAACACCGCATCATGGTCGAAGAAAGTACGATGTACATGGAAGATGCCTTGTAAAAACTCCGCCAGTGGATGGCTAGTCATCATCTTCCGTTGGTCCGAGAAGAAAGGGATGCCATAATTTAGGCATGCTTTTTCTAGTACATCACCATAGGACTCCATGTCCCGTAATATAATGGTGCAGTCCTTCCATCGATGCCCTTCTTCTTGACGATACGCCAAGATTTTCCGGCACACTGCATCCGCTTCCCGTTCTCGATTGTAAGCACTCACCATAGTCAACGTATCATCGGTTGTATTCGGTTTCATGGGAGTTCTGAAAAACTGTGTATTCAACTGCTGTAATACAGGGGTTCCTCGATAGACCTCGGTCATAGTATGCACTGCCGCCTCCGGATACCAAGTCATCATATCTCGATATGTCTCCCAGACCCGGAAATACATGGATCCCTTGCGACTGTGTATCTCTTCCTCCAAGGAGGGTAAGCTAATCGTCATATGACAGGATTCACTAAGAGAAAACAACTGTTGAATCAAGCGATACTGCAAAGGCGTAAACCAATGAAATCCATCTACAAAGACATGGCAGTGCTTCATGAGCGGAGACTGTGGTAATAGGTCGATTAATTCTTCCATAGAGTCTTGGACGCCCAACTCTTCCAAGGCTGCATCGTAGCGTTCTAACAACAAGGACAGCTCTTGTAATTTACGACCCAACACCATGGAATCTACTTGTTCCACAGCTCCTGACAAATCCTTCGGCGTTACTCCAAAGGCTTTGCACTCCGTCAACAACCCTTGTATAACATCTCCAAAATGAGGTTGTTTTGCTGCTTGTTTAAACAAGTCCAACTCCCCTGCCGATTGTTTTAATAACACCCGAAGGACTAATTTTTTGCCAATTTCAGACAAACCGCCTTCTTTCACTTTCCCCAAGGATTGATACACTTGATAGGCCAACCGTGTCATGCCCACCACGCGCACCGTAGTGAACCCTTTTTCCTTACGATACTCCGCTAGCTTGCGCTCCATCATATACGTGGCAGGGTCCGGCACAAGGACGATAATCTGGTGGTCTGGATGGTCCTGTAAAATTCGTTCTATCTCTGCGAAACAAGCCGTAGTCTTTCCCGTGCCGGCTCCGCCAATATATAACTGTGGTTGCATGTCCAACTCCTTTTCCTCTCAACATGTTTCATCTATCTCTATCCTATCATGTCTAGGGCACTTAGTAAAATTGCCAGGTCCCTCAACAGATTGACCTGGCAATAGTATGTATGTAATTAACGGTACGCTACCCGTTTTGGTTGCATATCGTGAAAGTGCAAGCGCTCCTTCGCTGTGGCTTCCCAATCGGTACCCGGTTTGCCATAGTTGGCATACGGATCAATGGACAAGCCCCCACGCGGCGTAAATTCGCCCCACACTTCAATGTATTTAGGTTCCATCAATGCCACTAAATCTTTCATGATGATATTGATACAATCTTCGTGAAAGTCTCCATGGTTGCGGAAACTAAATAAATATAATTTTAAGGATTTACTTTCCACCAATTTTTCATCTGGCACATAGGAAATGTAAATCGTTGCAAAGTCCGGTTGCCCCGTCATTGGACAAAGACTAGTAAACTCCGGACAATTAAATTTCACAAAATAGTCATTCCCTGGATGCTTATTAGGAAATGCTTCTAGCACTTGCGGTGCATAATCTGTAGGATAGTCCGTATGGCTACCTAAAGCATGAACACCTTGTAATTCTGCTGCATTACGACCACTACTCACGAACTAAAGCCTCCTTATTTTTATACACTACTTTCTCCAATGCATTGATGAGGAAGTAGCTCACCACACCACACACGAACTGACCTACTACGAGGGAGCTCACTAATACCCAGTACGGAACTGGCAAGAAATAGGTCAACCAAATTGGTACAATCAATCCTGGTACAAAGGTAATGATAGGAATTAATACCCAGTTGCCTAAGCCTTGGCGCTTCGCAAGAACAATCAGACCTGTTGTCAATAATCCTACGATGGCTCCACCGATAGCATCCACTAAACCAAAGCCGCCCATCACTGTATTGCTGACAAAATTTGCAATACCAAAGGCTGGAATGGTGAATGGGAAGATCGCTGACAATCCATACAGCGCTGTGGCAATACGCACTTGATACTGACCAAAGGCAAAGCCTTGTGTACCGATCATAAGCGCCAAATACATAGCGATGGAAATGGCAGAAATCGTCAATCGTTGTGTGTTGTTAAATTGTTTCATTATAACTCCTTAGTTTTGTTTACAGACAGGAGGATCTCGAACTGTCTATCTAATACCTACTACGACATAGGTCGTAGTCACCTAGAACATTTCTAGGATTTTGAATGGTTCCGGATATTCCAATACACCTTGTAAAGGCTCTGCTTGGGCATCAAGTTGAATCCCCATCATATGGTCCCGGTCCAATCCTGCTGGCGGTTCTACGCCAAATTTGTGTGCAAAATCACAACCCAACCGTGGATAGTATACATTACTACCATGTACAAATAAGTAAGAGTATCCCATTTTACGTGCCAAACGTTGACCTTCTAAAATGAGCGCACCCCCTACACCATGTCCACGCATAGACTGTGCTACTGCCAGTAAGCCCAAGATAAGTACGTCCTGATCGCCTACTTTACCACGTAAGAACATACCATACCCTGCAATGGCGTTATCGATAACAGCCACTAAGGACAACTTAGGAATATACGCATCAGACTCGCGCAATAATTCCACTAGTTTATATTCTCGCCCTGTACTGCGATCTGCATTAATATAGGCTTCACGCACGAGAGCTGTGACCGTATAAAATTCACGCTTTTTCTCTTCTCGTATAATCATAGTTCCTCCGGTTCATGATGAAAGTACACCAAATGGATTGCTAACCTTAAGTATACCGAATTTCTTCGATAATAGCAAATATATTCCCCTTATTTCTTAGCTTTTTTCGCTAATCTAGCTTGTTCTTTTTGCTCTTGTTTCGCTAATCTTTCTTGCTCCTTAGCTTGCTGTTTGGCTAGTTGCGCTTCCTTCTTAGCCTGTTGTTTTGCTAGTCGAGCTTGCGCTTTTGCTTGCTGCTTCGCTAACTTTTGTTCTGCTTGTAACTTAGCTCGCTCCGCTTTTGCTAAACGTTGTTGCTCTTTCTTAGCCAATGTTTCTTGTTTTCGTTGTTCTTTCTCTAATTGGCGTTGGGCTTTTGTATCTAAGCGTTCCTGTTTACGTTCTGCTTTTTGCAATAGAACCCATTCTTGTTTAGCCGCTTTCATAAGAGGTCGCTGTTCCTTTTTGGACGCATCCCATTGACCGCCAGCCATAGCCTCTTGTACTTCTCCGTCAATCGGTTGTAAAGCTATCTTTCCTTGATCCTTCGCTGAAGGCACTACTAATTCTAAATGACTTCGCTGCGATGTTCCTTGTTGAAAAGTGCGTACTTGTACACCGCTACGACTTGGTAAAGCAGATGTATCGATTTGGAAGGCTTCCATTTTCTTTTGGATTTCTTCTTTCGTCAAGGCAGGTTCCACTACGATTGGGGTACCCTCATCCACACTATCTGCCTGTGCTTTACCTTGTTTTGCTTCTTCTCGTTCAATTTCATAATTCATAATAGAACGACGATTTTCACTATACAGCCGCAATGCCAACATGCGGTCACTTTCATTCATAGTCTCACGACGTGCTACCACATCTGCCATCATCGGAATGAGTTCTTTTCTAGTGAAAGCCCGTGATCCTAAGTCCACTCCTTTTGTATCCGTAATCGCTCCATGTTTCACCAAAGTCATGAGTGCTTGGTACTCCCAATCAGGAGGACTCACTACACCATAGGGATTCGCCTCTGCTTGGGCTACTGTCAATCCGCCGGCTACCAATGCCAATGCTATATAATATCGTAATTGTTTCATATCTATATCCTTTCTATTACCTATGACGACCTACATATTGTGCCCTAGGAAAGTCAGCTAACCACGCTGTTTCACCACTAGCGCGAACAGCCACAACTACCGCTGTAGCAGGGCCTCCACTATGGTCTAACTCATCATCGGTCATCTCTATAGATTCTATGGATGCCCCTTCTAAATAGCTGACCACCGTTAACTCTTGACGGATGCCTCTAGAACCAACAGGAACTATCCTAGATGTACTAGGATGTCCTAAAACCCGTCGGACTTCGTCATAGGTCACAATCCACTCAGGTTGTTCTAACACTTCGTTGCCTACTAAGGGCTTCCCTAATACGTACACAGCATAGGGTTCCCCCTTGCCAAGCACTTCTGGTGCCCCTACTCCTAGAGCCGTAATCCCTACGGACGTAGTGCTCACTTTCATATTACTTTCATGGCTACCATTAATGGGCACATCAATACCAAGTGTGTCCAGTTCCTCTTGAATCCCCTGTACCACAGAGGTCACCACCGTATCATAGTCTCCACCAATGAGATATTGTATGGCTTTCACCGTACCCCTAGCACATAGAATTTCGAGCATTGCCACACGAGCTGCAAAGGCGCCCACCATAGTATATGGTACGGCTAGCACATCATGTTCCTGTAACCCAATGCCACTGCTAATATCGCTGGCAATGATCCAGTCTTCATCCGCTTTCAAAGACAGTCTCGTTATATCACGCATGTCGTTTACCACCAAACACTCGATTCAACTGACTCACTACAAGAGCGGCCCCTACATAGTTCAACGCATAGGCCAAGGACAATGGCACAAATAAAATAGCCACCACCTCTATACTTTGCATCATCCATGCAATCACAGCAAGTCCGATACCTACATTAATGATATATCCTACTATACCACTCACTACATAAGAGAAAGATGAAGTCATTCGTTTCGTTATATATCCAATACTAGCCCCGGTGCCTGCCATAATGAGACCTATTGCCACATGGATAGGTACACTGAGAGGAAAGCCTGTAGAAGCAGCTGTTGCTATATGGCCTAAAGCGCCGAGCACAGCGCCCGCTACCGGTCCTAGCATCAAAGCTCCTACAAAGGCTGGGGACGAATCAAATCCAATGGAGTACACCCCAAAATGAATCTGCCCACCAATGGCACAAAGGGCAATCAATAAGGCATAGGCCGTTATCGTTCTAATATTCATAATAACCACTCCTCGGGAAGAACAGATCATAATTTCTATATTTATTATAGGTGACCCTATCGTATAAAGCAATCATTCATGGTCTTTTCATGTACAACGGCTATACTTCTTCTAAACATATCTTTAAACTATGTTGAAAATACGATACAATACAACTATATACTAACGTATGAAAGGAGCTCTTATGAAAGTCTTAATTGTTGAAGATGAAGAAATGCTGAATAATATTATCGCCAAACGTTTGAAAGTGGAATCTATGATTGTAGATCAATGCTATAACGGTGAAGATGGCTTAGATTATATTTCTACGTCCAGTTATGATGTCATCGTTATGGACATTATGATGCCAAAAATGGATGGTCATGCCGTAGTACAACAAATGCGTGCGGAAGGCAACAAAACACCAGTCCTCTTCTTAACTGCTAAGGATGCCTTAGAGGATAAAGTGTCTGGCTTAAACCTAGGTGCCGATGACTATTTAGTCAAACCTTTTGAGTTTGATGAACTCATCGCTCGTATCTACGCCTTAGCCCGCCGTGGTCGCAACCAAGCGGTAGAAGATATCATTGCTGGTCCTTTACGCATCAACCATAAAAGTCGATCCGTCTTTCTTAAGGACAAACCTTTAACGTTAACTGCCAAAGAATTTGACCTCTTATTCTATTTAGCTAGCAATCCAAATATCGTCTTGTCTCGTCAACAAATTCTTGACCATGTATGGGAATACGACTATGAAAGTTACTCCAACCTTATCGACGTATACATCAAAGACTTGCGTAAAAAGGTTGACATCGATGAAACAAAAAAATTAATTCAAACTGTCCGTGGCGTCGGCTATGTATTCCGTACCGAGGAATAAGTCATGCGCACTATCGTCAATCGCATGTACCATGGTGTCATACAACCTATATGGCATCCTATAGAGGCCTTTCTATCACGTGTTCCTCTAGTCTATAAAATCACTAGTTGGTACTCCATCTTTCTCTTGCTCATGATTGGTCTCCTTGCTACGTTCGTCATTCAATTTACCCACATTTCGGATCAAAATGAAATGCGTACGGACTTGCAAAAAAGCGTTATTGAAGCAGCTAATAATCCCAAAAAATACAAACCCTTCGATGACGGCATCTTTCTATTGGTGTACTCCCATAATGGCATCGTCCTACGAGGTAGTCCACCAGATCGTTTCCCAAAAGGAGCTCCCCCTTCTTTCGATGGCATAACAGTCGTCAATGAGGATACCCATTCTTTCTTGTATTATGATGCCCCTATCCAACATATTCCAGGCGTACAAGGCTACATTCGTGGCGTTGTGCCCATGAGTTTTCTAGACAGAAAATCTAACAATATGTTCCTAGCTTTATTGCTAGGAGGTATCCTATTTGTCACTGTTGCCTCCATTGGCGGGTATTGGATTATCCAGCGTGGTTTAAAACCAGTGCGCACTGTAACAAACTTAGCAGAACAGATTTCATTGAAACGAGATTTGTCGGAACGCATCGAAAACATCCCTCAATCGGGAGACACTATGTATCAGTTGGCCTCTACTTTCAACCATATGCTCAGCAGTTTGGAAGAAGCATCCAATCGGGAGAAACGTTTCAACTCTGACATTTCTCATGAATTACGTACTCCTATCGCTGTGATTCAAGCAGAAAGTGATTACGCCCGCCAATATGTATCTTCTTTAGAAGAAGCTAAGGAAAGCTTTCAAAATATTTTTGTTCAAAGTAAGGGCATGGCTGATATGGTGTCACAATTACTAGAAATAGCACGCCTGGATAGCTTAACCAATATCGATAAGGTGCCAGTTCCTCTTTCAGAGGTAGCCCAACAATTAGTCCATACCTATACGCTATTGAGTAAGGAAAAAGGATTAACCTTTACTAGCCACATTGATGAAGCAATCGTTGTTCATGGCAATCAAATTTTATTGCAGCAAGCTATGGCAAATCTGTTGGATAACGCTTTAAAATTTGCTCATCATAGCATCCATTTTGAAGTTTCCTTAGGCGATACGATTCATATCTTCGTCCAAGATGATGGCATCGGTATTCCTCCTGAAAGTATCCCTATGATTTGGGACCGCTTATACCAAGTAGACCCATCTCGTACATCAAAAGAAAACAAAGGTCTCGGCCTTGGACTCTTCTTTGTACAAAATGTTGTGCAACTTCACGAAGGTACATTAGAAGTAGAAAGCACCCCAGACGTACGCACCGTCTTCGGATTCCATTTACCACTTCAACCCGAATCGGATACAGAATTAGAAGAGCAAGTATAGACTCTTAGACCTGTATACCACTAGACTAGAGATATGTGTCTAATAACATAACTACTCAATAAGGGACTGTAACAAAATACTGTAATACAACAGAGGAACGTTGACCGATTCGATCAACGTTCCTCTTCTTGTATCTATGTATATTATTTTGGTTCTTCTAGCAAGCGACCCGCCACATAGCGTTTCATGATATGGCGATCATCACCGATATATATCCATCGTTCCAATCGTTCTTCTAAAGACCGTTCATTCGCATCAAACATAGATCTATCATCGATGACAAGAGCATCTAATTCATAGCCCTCTTCAAAGCTACCTACCTTACCAAAGAACGTTCCTCCACCCTTAGTGGCTAAGTAGAAGGCTTCGCTCAAGGTTAACGGTGCATATTGATTGTCTACTTCGACCCATTTCATTTTAGATAGACCAATAGCTTCCATCAATACTTTTGCCATGGACACTGCATGTCCTCCTGAAATGTCAGACCCTAATCCCACTGGAATATGATGATCTAACAATTTACGAATCGGTGCAATACCACTGGACAAATTGACATTGGAATATGGACAATGGGACACCATGGTCTGCGTTTCTTCCATGCGATCCATTTCTGCGTCGCTCAAATGAATGCAATGAGCCATTACTGTCGGAGTCTGTCCCATCAGTTGATGTTCATAATACACATCTGTATAACTTGGTGATTCTGGGTGCAAGGAGGCGACCCATTCAATTTCCCCGTGATTTTCCGACAAATGCGATTGTACTGGCACATCATATTCCTTAGCCAATTCCCCTAATCCACGCATGAGTTCACTGGTGCAGGACGGCACGAAACGCGGTGTAATAATTGGTTTCACAAGGGGTCCAAATGATTTCGATGCTTCTAACCACGCTTTCGTATCTGCTAAAGACTGCTGCGTCGTTTCAATCAAGAAGTCTGGACTATTTCGATCCATATTCACCTTACCCACTAAAGCAGATAATCCCGCTTCTTGCAACAGTTCCATTAACACTACTGTGCTGTCCTTGTGAATCGTGCCAAATAGAATACTACGGGTTGTGCCATGTCGCCATAAATCACGTACAAATGCACCATACACTAGGCGGGCATAGTCTGGGTCTTTAAACTTCGTTTCCTCTGGAAATGTATACGTATCAAGCCAAGGGAGTAACTCTTTATCCATCCCAAGACCACGATTACAATATTGTGGTGCATGAGCATGGGTATCTACAAAGCCCGGAATGATAAGTTGATCTCCATAGTCAACTACAGGCAATCCCTCATAGGAGCTTGGCAAAGTTTCACTACAGTTCACAACCACTCCATCTACAGCCACAATGTATCCATGTGGTATAGCTACCAACTGTGCTGGATTCGGTGTGTACAGAATATGTCCTTTCAAAATCAATGTGTCTTGCATAGAACCACCTCCGTGTATAACCTTATACAATTGCCGTATGAAGTTTAAAGCACCATGCGTATATAGCATGTCGTTTATGAGTGAATTATATCACACTTGGTATATGACGTCTATCCACCTATAGAATGTTGGGACGATTTCCATGGACTTTCAATACTACATAGCCAATAAGTATCATCCCTATGCCTGCTACTAAGAACACATAAGACGTTCCCCAATACGTAGCGACTACACTGGCAAACAAAGGTCCCATCATGTTTCCTAATTGTTGCGATGTCGTGGCAAGTCCAAATACTCGACCACGCACTGACGGGTCGGTGTTCACCGTCATAGCCGACCCAAGGGACGGGAAGATGCCCACAATAAATATGCCGATGAGCAATTGCAAAATACCGAACCACCAGAGGCCAAACGGTAAGCTTTGCAATAATAATACAGTTCCTGTACCCAACAGTCCATAAGAGATAACCCTAAAGTATCCACGTCGTTGCCCATAGGCTGCCCACACATTGGTCATAATCATGCCCATCACACCTCCACCGCTTAGGATAGACCCCGCTAACATAGCAGCACCCTCCATAGAGCCTTTTAGTTCGCCCACATAAATGGCCACGATAGGTTGTAACATAAGCATGGCAGATTGCACGAGAAAATATAACCCTAAAATATGGAGCAATACCTTATTGCCTTTTGCCTCTTGTAAATCTTCCTTGAAAGAAGTGACTTTCACTGGCGCTGCACTTTCAACCTGTGGTTCTTTCACAAAAATAGCGATGGCAGCAGTTACGATAAATAAGGTAATGCCTGCCACCATAAATACCGGTCGCATCCCTACTGCTAGTTCTGTGAGTCCTCCAGTTAAAGGTCCTACTGTATTCCCTAGGACTAATCCCATCTGAAAGATACCCATCGCTGTGCCTACTCGTTCTTTCGGCACCGACAACGATACCATAGTCATAGCAGCTGGCATAAAGCCATTGGCAAACCCTTGGAATGCTCGAACTAGTAAAAATTGATATTCGTCTTGTACAAAGGCACCCCATAAATAGGATACGCCGATTAAAATTCCTGCTCGAATAGCCATTAGCTTCTTTCCATGTTGATCTGCTAGTCGCCCCCAAATGGGTGCCATAACAGCAGAAATAAAAAAAGAAATGGAAAATGACAATCCCGACCAAAGGGCCAAATGCTCCTGTTCTACTCCCAGTTCTAACAAGTATACGGGAAGGAAAGGAATAATCATGGTATAGCAAATAGCTAGCAGTGACATTCCTATGGTAAGGATCCACACCGCTACCATTCCTGTTTGTTGTAATCGTTTCATATTTCACATCCTCTACTAACTTTAGATTGTAACCTTATTGTAACACATCTACTACTAGGCCCCAACAAATCCCCCTGTATAGGAAGAAACAAAAGTAGAGGATAGTTGATATGGTATCAACTATCCTCTACTCATCTTACAAGTACGTCTAATTAGATTTTGTAGCCTTTTACATGATGCAGCACTTTAAACAATAGCCCTTGCAATACTTGCATTTCCTCTTGTTCTAAGCCAAGTTTTGATTCGATTAATGCAGGAATATGACGAACCTTTTTCTGTAATGATTGTCCCTTTGCTGTTAGGGTAATCACCATAGAACGCTCATCCTCTTTAAAACGCTCACGAAGAATTAAGCCTTTTAATTCTAGCTTTCTTAACAATGGTGTTAATGTGCCAGAATCTAAGAACAATCTAGTTCCGATAGCTTTTAAATTCACCGTTTTTAATTCCCAAATAACAGACATTACTAAGTATTGCGTATAGGTCAATCCAAGCTTAGTCAATTCTGGTTGGCAGGCCCGAAATACTTCTTTGGCTGCTGCATACAAGGGAAACCCTACATGGGTTTCTACGTCTAATTTTTCCTTCTCTTTTTTCACTTCTAACTTCCCTTACCCTTTTTTCAAATCTTACACTGAGAAATGTCGGTCGATGACATCCTGTAATGTTAAACTTTGCATATACTCGCGTAAATGGTTTTGTAAATGCTCCCATAATGGTAATGTACGACATCCATCGCTCATTGGACATGTGTTCACTTCTTCCTCTAAACAAGCCACAACGGCAATGGAATCTTCTGTAGCCGCAAGAATATCATAGACTGTATAGTCTTTTGGTTCCTTAGTTAATTGATAGCCGCCGTATTTACCACGCACACTTTTTACATATCCTGCCGCACTCAATCGTGCTACAATTCCTTCTAAATATTTATCAGAAATTCTTTGGCGCTCCGCCATTTCGCGGATAGATACATTCCGATCTACGCTATGTTCTGCTAAGTCCACTAGAACACGTAATGCATATCGACCTTTAGTAGAAATTTTCATAGATAATACCTCTTCAAAAGTAGGATTTATTCCTAGTCTCTATTATATCTATAACAACGAAATTTGTCTATATAGATTGTGTACATATTTAGTATGCAAAATGCATAACTACCACGCAATATAGTCATATATACAATATTTTGTTGTATATTTACACACACTGAAAACCAATGTCAACTGTTAGTATACATCGACACTACTTATTAGTTATTTTTATATAATTATCTAACTTTTATAATTTTTTTGAATATATTATATCAAAAAACCTATCCTTATAACTTCCTCTATGCTACAATAAAAGAGCATTTTTATTTAATGATTAGGAGGTTTCCCATGTTAGAACGCGTATTCGCTCTGAAAGAGCGAAATACTACGATCCGTACAGAAGTCCTTGCGGGACTGACTACGTTTATTACCATGGCATACATTTTGCTATTGGCACCCAACTTACTAAGCTTAGCTGGTATGGACAAAGATGCCGTATTAATTGCTACAGCCTTAGGAGGTGGTTTAGTCACTATCGCCATGGGTCTATTTGTTAATTATCCTATTGCTTTGGCTCCTGGTGTTGGCTTATTAGCCTTTTATTCTTTCACCGTGGTTCTCGGTATGGGATTGACTTGGCAAACGGCATTAGGTGCTGTATTTATTTCTGGTCTTGTATTCCTCGTATTGACACTAACGAAAATTCGTCAGCTTATCATTGAGGCCATTCCTTCTTCTTTAAAAATTGCCATTACTGTAGGTATTGGCTTGTTCATCTGTATCATTGGTTTAAAACTATCTGGTCTTATGACCATCGCCTTGTCTTTGCAACCTGGTACATTGAATGACATTGTGACTGCCAAAGGTCATGGAGCACCTGCCGCATCAGAAACATTGTTAACACTTGGTAACCTTGGCAATCCAGAAGTGCTGTTATCTTTGTTCTCCCTATTTTTCTCCGCTGCATTAATGGCTCGTCGTGTACCGGGATCCCTATTGATTGGTGTTATCGTCACATCCATTCTTGCCTATGCTACGGGAGTAGCCACTCTGCCTGATACCTTGAGCGTTGTAGCAATTCCTGATTTCAGCAAAATTGCTTTCATGGAATTAGACATTGCTTCTGCCTTCCAAGTAGGCCTTGTGACCATTATTTTCTCTTTCACCTTCGTTGAATTATTCGACTCCATGGGTACCTTAATTGCTACTGCCTCCAAAGCTGGCATTGCGGATCCTAAAAAAGGTGAATTTCCTGGTCTTGGCAAAGCAATGATTGTAGATTCCCTAGGTGTTAGTTTCGGCGCTATGCTTGGTTCTAGTACGATTACGGCTTTCGTTGAAAGCGCCGCTGGCGTAGGTGCTGGTGGTCGTACAGGTCTCACTGCTGTCACTTGTGGTATCATGTTCATCCTTTGTTTATTCTTTGCTCCATTGATCGCATTAGTTCCCAATGCAGCGACAGCCCCTGTACTCATCTTGGTTGGGGCCTTGATGATGGAAGCTATCCGTGAAATCAATTTCTCCGACTGGACAGAAGGATTCCCTGCGTATTTAGTCATCGTGTTAATGCCTTTCACTTACAGCATTGCCAATGGTGTAGCAGCGGGTCTTATCGTATATCCATTGATGAAATTCATCACCGGCCGTCATAAAGATGTACACTGGTTCATGTACGTATTAGGAGCTATTGTATTAGCAAAATATATTTTCTTTGATTAATCGATTCTCATTACTACTCAACTAAATAAATATAGGCATATATGGTATGAATTTTATTGTATTCTAACCATATATGCCTATTTTATTACCTATCTTTCTATCATATGTATATCAATTCTCAAGTATGTGATTTTTATCACAAATTTTTATCAATTATCTTTTTTTCTCATGTTTACCATGCTATAATGTAAACATAATTTGTTATAGAGAAGGAGGTTTTACTATGTTAGAAAGGCTATTCGCACTGAAAGAGCGGAACACCTCAGTTCAAACAGAGATCCTCGCTGGTCTCACCACATTCATTACCATGGCATACATTTTGCTACTAGCGCCTAATTTATTAGGATTGGCTGGGATGGACAGAGATGCCGTATTAATCGCTACTGCCTTAGGTGGCGGATTGGTTACTATGATTATGGGACTATTTGTTAACTATCCATTAGCCTATGCACCCGGTGTAGGGCTCTTAGCATTCTACTCCTTTACGGTCGTTATTGGTATGGGGTTAACCTGGCAAACAGCGCTGGGTGCCGTCTTTATATCTGGTCTTGTCTTCTTTGTATTAACTGTAACAAATATACGTCTGCTGATTATTAAAGTGATTCCTGCATCCTTAAAGTTTGCTATCACTGTAGGTATCGGTTTATTTATTTGTATTATCGGGTTAAAACTATCTGGATTAATGACCATTTCCCTGTCCTTACAACCAGGTACATTGCATGATATTATCGCTGCCAAAGGGCATGGGTCTCCTGGAGCCTCTGAAACATTATTAAGTTTGGGAAATCTCAAAAACCCAGAAGTTCTCTTATCTTTATTTGGATTATTCTTCTCAGCAGCTTTGATGGCACGCCGTATTACAGGCGCTTTGCTCATTGGTGTAATTACCACATCCATTATCGCCTATGTAACAGGTATTGCTACACTACCTGAAACATTGACATTTATGGCGATTCCTGATTTCAGCAAAATTGCATTCATGCAGTTAGATATCGGTTCCGCCTTCCAAATTGGGCTTATAACTATCATTTTCTCGTTCACCTTTGTCGAATTATTTGACTCCATGGGAACATTGATTGCTACCACAGCTAAAGCTGGTATTTCCGATCCAAAAGCTGGCAAATTCCCCGGTTTGGGAAAAGCAATGATTGTGGACTCTCTCGGCGTTAGCTTTGGTGCTCTCCTTGGCTCTAGTACTATTACAGCCTTCGTTGAAAGTGCTGCTGGGGTTGGTGCTGGTGGCCGTACTGGTTTAACTGCTGTCACTTGCGGCTTTATGTTCATTCTTTCCTTATTCTTTGCTCCATTAATCGCCTTAGTACCGAATGCAGCCACTGCTCCTGTATTAATTCTTGTAGGCGCCTTGATGATGGAATCCATTCGTGAAATCGACTTCTCCGATTGGACAGAAGGTTTCCCTGCCTATCTAGTTATCGTTTTGATGCCTTTTACATACAGCATCGCGAACGGTGTGGCTGCCGGTTTAATCATCTACCCAATTATTAAAGTCATCACTGGTAAGTATAAAGAGGTACACTGGTTTGTGTATGTTATGAGTGCCATCGTGCTGGCTAAATATGTATTCTTTGGCTAATTACATGGTAATATAACTATAGGCATATGTGCGTTGAATCCCTTACCAACCATATATGCCTATTGTCATTCATATTTACCTATTCCACACTATCCAATCGATCATGGCTGAAAGTTACTAGTATTGTGTACTTGAGCGTTATGGGACAAATGCGTTGGTTTTAATATTTAAAACAGAATAGATTATAAAAAGGACTATAATCCATGTACTCCATACATGTGTTACAGTCCTTTTACATTTCTATTTACTTGCACTCTAATTTCTGAAACTATCATCACCTAGAGCTATGCTAGTATACTGGATTACAACAAATCGTCTTCGTACACTGCTTCTTCAAAGAACAATGGCAACAAGTCTTCGCTATATCCGTTCATATCGCGACCTGTTTTAGAGAATACCACAGATGCGGCAAAGCGCATTAATTCTTGCTCATTCTCTGGATTGTTCACAAAATCTTCAATAATTTTATCCATATCTAAATGGCGTTTCATAATGAATCTCGCCAATTTACGACGATTCACTGGGTCATTGACCAATTCATCTACATCAATAATATATTCTGGCATTTTAATGGCAATATGCGTATGGATCCCGTCTTCTTTCATGATAACCTCCTAAACCATTAGAGCTATAAGCAATGGTAACGTATACACAGATACTACGGATTATACTCCGTACATCTATACCAATATATTTCTATTATACCCCATTAACCCTAGAATACCTACCTCATACTCCCTAGCTTAGTAGTTAGACAGTCTAGATACGGCTTGTGCCAAACTATCGTTATCCACAAACACTGTATCTAAACACAGTCCATGGGCAGGTGCTGTTTTTCCAATTAATTGTCTATTTTCACCAGCTATAATGCGTGGCACGTCCTCTGGTTGAAAGCGACCTAAGCCTACATCCACCAAGAATCCTGCCATATTCCGCACCATGTGGTACACAAATCCATCTCCCAACACATGGATGCGCACCGTCGTTCCCTGTTGGATGACTTTCACCGCATACATGGTCTTTACTGGGTCTTGTACCGTCGTATTATGGCCTTTGAACGTACTAAAATTATGTGTCCCCTCTAGGGCTTGTGCCGCTCTCCTCATGGCTTCTATATCCAAAGGTTTACGCACATGGTAGGCATAGCGCAATTGCAGTGGGTCTACCACAGCATCATTATGAATGGTGTAAATGTATTCCTTCCCTTTCACATAATTCCGTGGATTCCAATCCGGCGGTAGCTCCTGTGCCTCACGAACCACGATATACGGTGGCATATGGGCTATGAGGGCACGCATCAAATTGTCTACAGGAATCTTCCCGGTAGTAGTAAACGCCACTACTTGCCCTCTAGCGTGGACACCCGCGTCGGTCCGAGAGGATCCATAAATCGTGATGGGCTCGTTACACACCTTAGACAGAGCCTCTTCTAAATAACCTTGTACTGTAGGTCCGTTCTGTTGCCGTTGGTAGCCACAGAGCTCTGTACCATCATAGGCGACGATGAGCTGTATCGTTCTTGTCATATCTGGCATGTCCTATTCTTTCTACTGTTTTTCTACCTTATGATATATATCTGCGGCTAGCATATCTGTGACTAGCATATACAATTAGTTCTTATATGCCAAAGCCCCAGCGTAATACAGCTAACACAACACTCACCAAGACAACAGCGCCAATACCGTACGTATCTAATTGACTGTATTGCAATTCTTTCAAGCGAGTACGACCTTCTCCACCTCGGTAACAACGAGATTCCATAGCCACTGCCAATTCATCGGCACGTCGGAAAGCGCTAATAAATAATGGCACTAATAAAGGGACCATATTTTTAGCTCGTTTTAGTAAGGATCCTGTAGTAAAATCAGCACCACGAGATTCTTGGGCTTTCATAATGCGATCCGTTTCCTCTAATAAGGTCGGAATGAATCGTAAAGCAATGGTCATCATCATCGCTAATTCATGGGCTGGCACACCAAAGCGTTTCCAAGGGTTTAAGAGTCTTTCAATACCGTCCGTCAATCGGATAGGGGACGTAGTGTACGTCAACAAGGAAGAGAATACGATTAAGAAAATCAATCGTCCTGCCATGAGACCGCCCAAATTGAGTCCTTCTCGGCTGATGTGCAGCCAACCATAGGTGAATAGGTATTCCCCCGGCGTAGTGAACACGTGAATGGCCAAAGTGAATACGATAATGATCCACAATGGTTTAATGGATAGCCACACGAGCCGCACTGGCAAACGAGAAAGTCCCAAACAGCCAAAGGTAAAGGCTGCCACAATACTATAAGTCACCAAGCTATCCGCAAAGAAGATGGCAATGATGAAAATCATGGTCGCTATAATCTTAGCCCGTGGGTCCATGCGGTGGAGCACGGAATCTCCTGGAAAGTACTGACCAATGGTAATATTACTTAGCATGGTGCACCTCCTTGAGATAGTCGTAAATATCTGCTACTGCCTCATTGACATGGACACGGTCAATATTGACTGGAATGTTTCGTTCTGCCAAGGCTTGCAATGTTTGCGACAATGGCGGTACATCCACGCCGGCAGACTGTAATTTCTCACGATCATTGTGGAAAATCTCGATAGGATTACCGTCCAATAGGACTTGCCCTTGGTGCATCACAATTAAGCGATTCGCCATACGGGAAATATCTTCCATATTATGAGATACAAGGATAACAGTAATTCCTTTTTCCTTGTGCAGTTTTACAATTTCTCCAAAGATTTCTTCTCGTCCAAATGGGTCGAGACCTGCCGAAGGCTCATCGAGGATTAAATAGTCTGGGTCTAAGGCAATGACCCCTGCAATGGCCACACGGCGCATTTGTCCACCCGACAAATGGAAGGGAGACCGCTCTGCATAGGTATCGTAGTCTAAGCCTACGAATTGCATCGCTTCTCGCACACGGCGCTCTACTTCCGCCTCATCAAAACCAAGATTTTTAGGTCCAAAGGCAATATCTTTAGCGATGGTTTCCTCGAAGAGTTGATGTTCTGGATATTGGAATACCATACCTACTTTATGGCGCGTTTGTTTGACTTCTTCTGTTTTACCTACTAGGTCCACCCCGTTGACTGTTACGGTACCTGAGGTAGGATGCAATAGGCCATTCAGATGTTGTACTAAGGTGGATTTACCAGACCCTGTATGACCGATAATGCCTACAAACTCACCTTCGTGAATGGTCAAATTCACATCATATAAGGCAGTTTTTTCAAAAGGCGTCCCCTGTCCATAGGTGTAGGTAACATGTTCTAATTGAATTGACATATGGCCTCCCCTAGTTCTTCATTAGTGGTAATGCCTTTTGGCATAGCTACCCCTTGTTCTTGTAAACGCACGGCAATTTCTGACGGCACCGGCACATCCAGTCCAAGACCTTTTAGGGTATCTACATTCATAAACACATCTTTCGGTGCCCCTTCGTCGATGACTTTACCTTGTTTCATCACGATGATACGATCCGCCAAAGCTGCCTCTTCCATAAAGTGCGTAATATACACGATAGTGATGCCTTCTTCTTTATTAAGGCGATACACCGTATCCATCACTTCTTTGCGACCCTTCGGATCTAACATCGCTGTTGGCTCATCTAAAATGATGCATTTCGGTTTCATCGCTAATACACCGGCAATGGCGATACGTTGCTTTTGTCCCCCTGATAATAGATGAGGTCCATGCAAAGCATAGTCCGACATGTTTACCGCCGCCAAAGCTGCATCCACACGACTGCGAATCTCTGGAGCTGGCACACCTAAGTTCTCAGGCCCAAACGCCACATCTTCTTCCACAATAGCTGCCACAATTTGATTATCTGGATTTTGGAATACCATGCCCACATTTTGGCGAATATTCCAAATTAAATGCTCTTCTTTTGTATCCATTCCTAAAATGGTAACGGTACCAGATGTAGGCTGTAATAGGACATTAAAATGTTTGGCAAGGGTACTTTTACCACTCCCATTTGTCCCGATAATGCTGACAAACTCACCTTCATGAATGTGAACACTCACATCCTGCAAGGCGTGTACCTCACGGCCCATTTCGTCTTGGTACACATGACTCATATGGTCCGTACTGATCATAACTTGTTTCATCTTGTTTTCAGTTTCCTCTCTACGTAAGTACAATTGTTACTTCGTATTACAATCTACTTCATTATACCTTGTAGAGAGGTTTAGGACAATAGGCAACCTTATGTAGGAGTGTAAGGTTAACAATATAACTTATTTTTTGAAAGCAATGTGACGATAACTTGTGAACGTCAACCATTTCGCGAATGTCTCATTGAGATTCTTGGATGCCTCAATATCTGCTATAAACTGAGCGTATTCCTCTGCAGATTGTACCTCGATGCCAAAGCCACGACCATTTAATAATGGTACACCTTGGTATGTATACTCACGCAATGGAGCAATGGCTGTGATGACCCCATCTCGTACAGAAATATACACTTTATCACGTAAAATCAAGATATCGAAAGTGCTTGGATATTGGTAACTATCCCCTGTCAACGGAATCGTATCACCCACACGGTACGTAGCACATTCTGGGCGCACTTTATCGACTGTCAATCCTTCCACATCATAGTAGAACTCTTCAAAAATATCACCACGACCACGAACGGAATCGCCGATAAATGTATATAGTTCTTCCCCTTTATCGAGGGTGTCTTGGATCACACCGCAGGCCGCTGTCATATGGCTCACACGGTCGATCAAAATGAACTCGCCCAATGTTTTATGCTTAGTGAAAGTATCCACCACAATTGGTTCTTGTAAGGTCAAAACACAACGAGCTATTTCATTTTTACTTAATCCATCACGCTCCACATGATCGCCAGTGTTCACATCCACAGCATACCGGATTTTGCTCACTACCCCAGATACTAATTTCGTACCTGCCATAATCAGGTATTCTCTACCTTCTTGCAAAGTAGTATCATCCATCCAGAGCAAGGTAGTTTCTAACTTTGCACTGACCTGTAATTCTGTGCCATTCACAATGACACAACCACGGGACACATCTACTTCACGATCTAATTGGATCGTCACCGCTTCCCCTGTATGAATTTCCTCAACAGAATCAAAACCTCGAATTAAGGATTTTACTACTGCCGTTTCACCGCTTGGCAAGACGCACACTGTGTCATTCACACGAAGGGTACCACTTTCCACTTGTCCTTGGAACCCTCTAAACGTATGGTCTGGTCGAGATACACGTTGTACTGGCAAATAGAATCCTTCTTCTTCAAAAGCTTGGATATCTACTGTTTCTAAATGGCCTAGTAAAGTATTGCCCTTATACCAAGGCATATGAGGAGAATGAACAGTGATATTGTCACCCTCTGTTGCCGATACAGGGATGATAGCAATGTCTGCCAATTGCAATTCTTGTTGTAATCCTTGGATATCTGTTTGGATTTCTTGGAAGCGACTTTCACTATAGTCCACTAAGTCCATTTTATTCACTGCAAAGATAAAATGTTGGATCCCCATCAAAGCACAGATACGAGCGTGGCGACGAGTTTGCACCAATACACCTTGCTTCGCATCCACTAGAATAATCGCCAAATCCGCAAAGGAGGCTCCCACCGCCATGTTTCGTGTATATTCTTCATGGCCCGGTGTGTCTGCCACGATGAAGCTGCGATGGTCCGTTGTGAAATAGCGATACGCCACGTCAATGGTGATGCCTTGCTCACGCTCTGCCATCAAACCGTCTAGCAATAAGGAGTAGTCGATTTTACCGCCACGACTGCCCACCTTACTTTCTAATTCAAGGGCTTCCTTTTGGTCTGCATATAATAATTTGGAATCGTATAAGATATGTCCAATCAATGTAGATTTTCCGTCATCTACACTGCCACATGTAATGAATTTCAATAAACTTTTCATTAGAAATAGCCCTCCCGTTTACGTCGTTCCATGCTACCTGCCGCTTCACTGTCAATAACCCTTGTAGTTCGTTCAGACGATACAGCACTCAATGTTTCTTCAATGATTTCATCTAGGGTCGTCGCATTCGATTCAATACCACCTGTTAATGGGTAACAGCCTAATGTACGGAATCGCACTAATTTATTTTCTACGGTCTCACCATCTTGTAAGCGGAATCGCTCATCATCGACCATGATTAAGTTGCCATCACGTTCTACCACTGGTCGTTCTGCTGCAAAGTACAATGGTACGATGTCGATATTTTCCCGTTTGATATATTGCCAAATATCGGTTTCTGTCCAGTTAGAGATAGGGAATACACGCATGCTTTCCCCTTTGTTGATTTTTGTGTTAAATAGTTTCCACATCTCTGGACGTTGGTTCTTTGGATCCCACGCATGTTGTTCATTTCTGAAAGAAAAGATACGTTCTTTCGCACGAGATTTTTCTTCGTCTCGGCGACCGCCACCAAAGGCCGCATCAAAGCCGTATTTGTCCAACGCTTGTTTTAAAGCTTGTGTTTTCATAATATCTGTATAGGCCGCACCAGAGTCGAATGGGTTGATACCACGATCCACTCCGTCTTGGTTGATGTACTCTAGCATTTCGATACCTAATTTCTTTGCCACATTGTCACGAAACTCAATCATCTCTTTGAACTTCCAAGTAGTGTTCACATGTAAGAATGGGAATGGCGGTTTTGCTGGATAAAAAGCTTTCATTGCTAAATGCAGCATTACCGAACTATCTTTCCCGATGGAGTATAGCATCACTGGATTTTCACATTGTGCGGCTACCTCTCGAATAATATATATAGCTTCCGCTTCTAATTCATCTAAATGAGAGAATTGACTCATATTGACCTCCTTAATAGGCATTACTTTCTTTTGCATTCACTGTAATTCGTTGCACAGTTCCATCTACTTTCGTAATGTCCCAGTGCAATAAATGACCTTCTGTTGTTACCACCATAGTAGCTCCTTTACCACCCATGTCTTCTCCTAAGAAAAAGGAAATAGCTCCTACAGGGCATTCTTTTACGCAGGACACACAGCCCCAACAATCAGAAGGATAGGCGATGTAAGCTTTCTTCGCCTCATCTTTATAGATTAATGTCCCAGGGCATACTTGTTGGCATCTACCGCAACCGATACAAGTATCCTTATTAATTTGTATGCTCATAAGTATCCCCCTTTTCCACTAGTGGCCGTTGAAAGACCTGAAATTCACCATCTTGATATACGGAGTTGACGTACACCAATCCGTCGTCGCTACAATTCGGGTAGTCACCATGTTCTCCAAAGCTGTGCCAACGTGTTTCCTTACGTCCCTCTAAATGAGCCACTAAGGCTCGGCCCACCACAATGCGATCTCGCAATTCATAGAGGTAGGACAGTTCATGTAATGTATTGGCTTGTAATTGCTCTACATCTTTGGCTAAAGCTTGCAATTTTGATTTCGCAATACCTAAGCTTTCCTCTGTGTATTTGTAGGCTTGGCTGATGCCACCGGCATAGATATCCATAATGTCTTGTAAGCGCTGTTCCTGTTCTTCAATACGGACTAAAGTAGAATCATCATTAGCACCCTGTTGCGCAACATATCGTTTCAAGATAGCATCGATTGCTTCCTTATACCATGGTTCATTTCCTACAGATGGCACTTCACCTTGATCTTGGTACCGTCGTACAATTTCATCACCTGCAATTTCACCTTCTGCTAAGGCTCCTGTGACATATTTTTGAGGAGCTCCCCCTGCCACATCACCAGCAGCAAACAAGTTAGTGATGGTCGTTTCTCGGTGCGTATCTACCCAGTAGCCACTCGCTGTATGACCGCCTACGATATATGGCTCTGTACCTTCAATTTCTACATTTTCTGTGGCAGGTCCTTGTCCACGTTCTACCCAACGCAATGTTTGGCTTGGTGCCATATTGAGGTAGGCTTTCAGCAAGTCTTGCTCTTGGTCTGGAGAAATCCCCTTCGTTCCTAAATAGCAAGGTCCTCTGCCTTCCACCTGTTCCTGTACGGTGCCGTACACACGTTGGGACGTAGTGATGCCGTATACACTTTCATAATTCTCGCCAAGTCCATTGATTTGTTTAGCTCCTACCCCTTGGGCAATAGTCCCGGTAGGGGCGATAGTATCTTTACAACGAAGGGCAATGAAGCGCATCTCTAGGGTCGTCATCTCCGCCCCTTGCAAGATCCCCATCGCATAGCCCGCCCCTGTATTGAATGGGGAATACCACATTTTATGACGAGAAAAGCCCGGATTGTTAGGTTTATAAATCCCAGAGGCACCGCCAGTAGCGCAGATTACGTAGGTTGCCTCAATCTCATAGATGGTACCCGTTTCTTTATGGAATCCTACAGCACCATAGATACGGTTATCTTTCACAATGTAATCCGTGATAACTAATTGATTAATTACCTGACAATGTTCCAAAGATTCCACAGCACTCGCCAAGATAGGCTTAATATTTTCACCATTAATTTTAATATTTCGATTCCCACGAGCCACGTAGTTGCCTTGGTCGTCTTTCAAAATCACTAGTCCTAATCGTTCTAGCTCATGAACTGTGCCATTCACTCGTTCGCACATCGTACGCAACAAGTCATCTCGTACAATGCCCTCCGCATCCTTCGTGGCATAGTCCACATAATCTTGGACTGTGCGGTTCGGCAAAATATAACAGTTGATGGCATTCACCCCTGCTGCCAAACAGCCACTTCGTTTAATATGCGCCTTCTCTGCCACGATGATACGGGCATCGCTAGTTTTTCCTATGGTTAACGCTGCATAACAACCAGCCGTCCCTCCGCCGATAATCAACACATCTGTGCGCAGTCGCTCTTTCTTTCCTAACATCCTATGCACCCTTTCCTTCCATGCGTATATACCCTTGTATATATTGTTTCTGCTTTATCTATACCTTTTGAAAGTTTCATACTAAATATAGAACAAGCTACTTGTATTCATACCTTCATTTTCTACTAGATACGTATCCGTCTCATCATAGATGCAAATTCTAGAAATCAACACATCCACCGCATCACCTACTTTGAAAGCATGTCCATCGATAGTATGATTCGCCACCAGTACTAACTCACCAATCCGCAGGGTCACTTCCAAACGATTTCCTTTGAATAAAATATGTTCAATATGACCTAGTTCCACCACACTGCGATAGCGGTGTAATGACCCTTGAGGATGAATGCTGATATATTCTGGTCGAATTAAGGCTTCTTTTACATTTTCGATTTTCTGAAAGCCCTTTAACACGTCATACCCTTCTACGACAGAAGACTTACCTAAGAACTTAGCCACAAAAGGAGTCTCTGGATTACAGTAGATCTCCTGCGGTGTTCCTACTTGTTCAATACGACCTTTGTTGGTGACCACGATTTGATCCGCCATTTCTAGCGCCTCTTCTTGGTCATGTGTGACAAAAATAGTAGTAATACCAATTTGCTGAATCGTATTACGTAGCCACATACGAAGCTCTTCTTTTACCTTCGCATCGATGGCTGCAAAGGGTTCATCCAAGAGCAATACCTCTGGATTCGGTGCCAACGCTCTCGCAAAGGCAACCCGTTGCCGTTGTCCGCCCGACAGTTGACTCGGATATCTATCTTCTAATCCACTAAGGCCAATGAGTTCGATGAGCTCTGTTACACGGCGACGAATTTCCTCCTTGGCCACTTTCTTTACAGTCAAGCCAAAGGCAATATTATCAAAGACCGTCATATAGCGAAACAAGGCATAACTTTGAAACAAAAAACCAATCCCTCTATCTGCCGGTGCCACGTCATTGACCCGTGTCCCATTGATACAGATATCACCTCGATCTGGTGTTTCCAAGCCAGCAATCATCCGTAATATGGTCGTCTTCCCACTACCACTAGGACCTAAGAGGGCTACCAAACTGCCCTTCTCAATGGATAAGGACACATCTTTAGATGCCTGAAAGTCTCCATAATTTTTATATATATTCGATAAACTAACGTACATGTATTTCCTCCCTCTACCTGTATCGATGACGATTATTACCGATGACTAGCTTTATGCGCCGCATAGGTGCGTAAACCAATCATGATGAAAGCCAATAGAATCAACACCGACGATACACTAAAGGATGCAACCACAGCGCTTTCAGTACCAGACATATAGAGAGCATCGATTTCTAATGGCAAGGTAAACGTAGAGCCCCTCGCCTTAGATACGGCCGCCACGGCTCCAAATTCACCCATAGCCCGGGCTCCGCACAAGATAATCCCATACAACAAAGGCCATTTGATGTGAGGAAAGGTGATCTCCTTAAAAATACGCCATCCAGAAGCCCCCATCAAAGCAGCCGCTTCCTCTTCTTCTCGCCCTTGATTCAACAAGACTGGCAAGATTTCACGGAATACAAAGGGCATCGTCATAAATATAGTAACCAAGATAACCCCTGGTATAGCAAACACAATACGAATATCTAACCCTGTCCACGCATTGAACTGATTGATGTATGGCCCTAACCATCCCAATCGACCAAAGGTGAGTAGAAAAGCTAAACCTGCAATGACTGGCGATACAGAAAAAGGTATATCTGCCAAAGTAGCTATCAATGTTTTACCAGGAAAATCGAATTTCGACACAGCAAACGCAGCCGCCACACCGAAGATAGCACTCACCAACATAGCAATGACCATCACCAAAATGGTCAGCCCCAAAGATTTCATCACATATACAGTGCTAATAGACTGCACATAGAACTGCCAACCTAAGGATAAGGCCTGAAACACTACTGAAAGCATAGGAATAAGAAGCATAGAAATAATGAATGCCCAAGCTAATAGAATTAACAAGGTAGAACCGTATCGTCCTTTCATAGTCCCCTTACCTCCCTTTAATACGCTTTGCGTGATGATTCTGAATCAGATTCACTACTAATAATATTGAAAACGAAATGCCTAATAACACAATGGCAATGGCCGTAGCACTGCTATAATCGGCATAATTTAACTTTTGCATAATCACATAGGACACAGCCTGTGTGTGATTTTTAAAACTATTCCCTGAAATGTAAATAATGCTACCATATTCGCCAATCCCTCTAGCAAAAGCCAAGCTAAAACCCGTCAACAAGGGTGGCAATAATTCAGGAAAAATAACTTGTCGGTACAGTCTAAACTTGCTCGCTCCCATCATGAAAGCTGCCTCTTCGTAAATAGGATCTAAGGTTTCTAACACCGGTTCCAAAGACCGCACCACAAAGGGAATCCCTACAAATACGAGGGCTACCACAATGCCTATTTGACTGTAAGCCACGTGAATCCCCCACTGTGACAGAATTGATCCAAACCAACCTGTATCGGTATACAGTTTCGACAAAGTAATACCTGCCACCGCTGTGGGTAGGGCAAAGGGGAGCTCTATCATACTATTCAGTAAAGCTTTTCCTGGAAAGGTATAGCGCACCAATACCCAAGCCAAGATAAACCCAAAGACCACATTAATAGCAGCTGCTATAGCTGCTGTTCCCAAGCTAGTTTTAAAAGCTTGTATGACATTCGCTTTTGTAAGCAATACTTTCCACGTGTCCCAAGGCAAGGACAAACCATGGGAAAACACTGACCCTAAAGGAATGATGATACAGATCGATAATAAGGCGATGGTAATGCCCAAAGACAATCCCATACCCGGAATAATCCGCGTCGATGTAGGGCGTATGATTCGTGAAAGCCACGATGTATTAGGTTCCATAGATTTCATCAAATACCCCACCTTCATCAAAAAACTTTTTATATACTGCATCCCAACCGCCATACGCATGAATCGTTGTTAACTCTATCCTATGGTTAAAGGTTGAAGAAAACTCCTGTAAGATAGCTGGATTAGACGGTCTAAACCCATAAGAACCAATCAATCGTTGTCCCTCATCGGAGTATAAATACTGAATGTAATCACGAGCCACCTCTGTAGTCTGATCTCGGTCTGTAATTCCTTTTACAAGCGCCACATTCGGCTCTGCAACGATACTCGTTTTCGGTGTGACCACTTCATATTGACCTGGGTAATTCTTCACAATTTGCAAGGCTTCATTTTCCCAAATCAATAGCACATCGCCTTGTTTATTTTCTACGAAAGTCGTCGCTGCACTACGAGCGCCAGCATCTAAGACTTTCACATGGTCATAGAGAGATTTCACATATCCTTTGGCACCCGTCTCTGTGCCGTATGCCCTAAGTCCATGATCCCAAGCTGCCATGAATATCCAACAAGCCGCGCTAGAACTTTTAGGGTCTGGAGCTACAATGGAAATGCCAGACCGTTCTAAATCTTCCCAACCTTGTATATGCTGAGGATTACCCTTTCGCACCAAGAATACAATAGTCGACGTATAAGGCGCCGAATGATTGGGGAACATCGCTTCCCAATTCGCATCAAGCAAATGCACACGGTTCAGCATCTCTATATCTTGCGAAGATCCTAATGACACAACATCGGCATCATTCCCTTCAATGATAGACCGTGCCTGCGCACTGGATCCACCATGAGATTGCGTGACATGCACATCCTTTCCAGTGAGTGTCTTATAATGCTCACGGAACAAGCGATTATAATCCTCGTAAAACTCACGTGTACTATCATAGGACACATTCGTAATGTGCACCTCATTACCCACTATTTTGGGCTCTTTCATACATCCTGTGAAAGTCCCTATACATACAATGCCTATCATGGCGATGAGCCAGTTTCTATATCGTTTTCGTTTCATATATCCTCCATCGTCATGATTCATTCCATAGCACTGCAATCATATTGTTAGACGCCACTAATTATAACCAGTTAGTTTGCTAATATTCCCTATCTACCTTTAGAAATAGCGACCATACTCTGCCTAAAAATATGATATATCTCAACTCTATAAATAAAACTTAAGAGTCATCCGCTAAAATACTTCAAGCATCGAAAATCCCTGTCGATAAATAGCGCTCCCCACCATCAGGTAGTAATACAACAATATTCTTATCCTTGTAAGCAGGATCCTGACCAATTTGTATAGCCGCTTGTAAGGCAGACCCCGAAGAAATGCCCAGTAACAAACCCTCTGTTCTAGCGATTGTCCGCGTACATGCGTAGGCATCTTCTGTAGAAACTGTGACAATTTTATCTAACAGCTTAGTATCTAATACATCCGGGATAAATCCTGCACCAATGCCTTGGATCCCGTGAGGGCCTGCTTCCTTGCCAGATAGTACAGCAGATGTCGTCGGCTCTACGCCGATAATCTGCACATTTGGGTTTTGCTCTTTCAGATAGCGACCCACTCCTGTCACAGTTCCGCCAGTACCAATGGAAGAAATAAATACATCTACTTCGCCATTCGTATCCTTCCAAATCTCAGGGCCTGTGGTCTCGTAATGTGTGTTCGGATTCGCAGGATTTGTGAATTGTTGCAAGATGAACGCATTACCATGTATCTGTTGCAACTCCTCAGCTACACGAATGCTGCCTTTCATCCCTTCTATGCCCGGTGAAAGTACTACTAAAGCGCCTAATGCTCTGACAATACGCTGTCGCTCCACACTCATCGTGTCGGGCATAACAAGAATTAACTTAAGACCCATTTGAGCTGCTACGAAAGCTAATCCAATACCCGTATTACCACTGGTAGGCTCAATCAGCACCGTATCTTTTTGTATTACTCCAGAGTCAATGCCCTCTTTGATCATCCCATAAGCAACACGGTCTTTTACACTGCCCAATGGATTAAAATATTCTAATTTTCCTAACAAACGGCCATTCAATTGATGTAGCTTTGTAAAAGCATCCAATGCCACCAAAGGCGTCGAGCCAATTAAATCTGTTACATGTTGGTACATGACGTATTCCCCCTTACTGTTATCTTCTCTATATATACTAGTAGTTACTTGTTATTTACTATTTACTATGTGCCGATATTATATATATCTATTGTGATATTTTAATAATTAATTTATGAGCGTTATATATTGATAATCTATATATCTAATTTTATAAATATATCTTTTTATTTCATAATTACAATATTTACATTAGTATGATTTCATACTTCTAATATGGGGTTACTATAAATTTGGAGCTACAGTAACGTCTACTATTGTATATTCTTATTCCTATGTAGTCAATTGGATATAAACTATATACATATATAGGTTAAAGCTATATATACATAAATATACATAACCGGAAATGAGAATTGTTATTTGTACATTAAAGAAAACAATAAAAAAGACACCTTTCGGTGTCTCCTTTTATTTTCTTAATCAGCGACTTTCTATGTGTTCCTGACTGTGGGTTTTATACGCCCTTCGGGCTTTAAAACCTTACGTCAGAAACTAAGCAATGCTCTATGATTTATGCGTTGCTTCTTCTATTTTTATCTTTTCATACTTTCCTTTTCCTACTTTGTTCCTAGCTGTGGATTTTGTGCGCCCCTTTTGGGGCTTCAAAATCTTACGCTAGGAACTCCCCGATTCACATATCTTTGTGCGTCACTTCGTTCCTTCAAAGATGGTTCACTGGGGATCCCAGGCCTTATCATATATAGCTTAGCTGCTACTTAATCAATCTGGCTGGAAACAGCTTAGTAGATTTATTAATCAGCGACTTCCTATATGTTCCTAGCTGTGGATTTTGTGCGCCCTTTAGGGCTTCAAAATCTTACGCTAGGAACTCCCCGATTCACACACTTTTATGCGTCGCTATGCTCCTTTAAATTATGAGCCCTGCTTATCCCAGGCCTTATCATATATAGCTTAGTTGCTACTTAATCAATCTGGCTGGAAACGGCCAGACCAAAATAATATATTGAATGAGAAAATAAAAAAGACGCCTTTCGGCGTCTTCTTTATTTTCTTAATCAGCGACTTCCTATTTGTTCCTGACTGTGGGTTTTATTCGCCCTTCGGGCTTTAAAACCTTACGTCAGGAACTAAGCGATGCTCTACAATTTATGCGTCGCTCCGCTCCTTTAAATTATGAGCCCTGCTTATCCCAGGGCGACCTGCTCGTATGTAAACTCACTAAGTAATAAAAAAAGAGCACCCTTTTGGGTGCTCTTTCTTTATTAATCAGCGACTTCCTATCCTCCCAGGCCGTTTCCAGCCAAGTACTTTCGGCGTTTACGAGCTTAACTACTGTGTTCG
>NZ_RQVJ01000005.1 GCF_003999875.1 Veillonella sp. 3310
CCGCACTCTGGCTTATGTTTACTTCTTTCGAAGTAATTACCTTACATTGTTCAGTTTTCAAAGATCAACTTTGTCATCCACAACACTGTGTTGTGGCGACTAGATTATAATAACAGATTCACAAGTTCGTGTCAACAGTTATTTTTAATCTTTTTTTGCTCATCACTTACAGAAGTGTGAACACCTTGTCCTCTCGAACATGTTTTATAGTATATTCTATTTCCAAATAAAAAGCAACCCCCAATTTAAATTTTCTTTTACCCCTTTTAAGAGAGGGCACTTAGGCATAGCATCCCTATGGCGGTCTTATATTAATTAATCACGATGTAAATATAGAAACGAGCCATATGTTCCTGTACAAATCTACTGTATGATTAGTCTGTGGAGGAATATGTTGCTCGTATGCCGGCCTCTGCCAATACATTATTCCTTTCGCTTAGAGAACGCCGTTAATCGTATAGCCTTGTGACGGTATTATAGGCTAAATTACATAAATATAAGAAGAGCACGGCGTGCTCCGAACAAACATTATGAAATACCGTTTGTGAGGAGTATGCCGTGCTCTTCCCATACATCATCCCCAAGAGAACGCCCTTAAGCGTAGCAGCCTTGTAGCGGTCTTATATTAATTATGATGTAAATACAGAAACGACCAATATATCCCTTCGCTTAGAGAATGCAGTTATGCGTAGTAGCCTTGTGGCGGTATTATAGGCTAAATTACATAAATATAAGAAGAGCACGGCGTGCTCCGAACAAACATTATGAAATACGTTTGTGAGGAGTATGCCGTGCTCTTCCCTTTTATCTTATTCAGTTATAACCACCACAGGCTACATAGCATCACAAGTGAACGCTTTCGCCTAGTTCGTAGTTCCCTTTATTTGTCACCACTCGATCTTCTGGATATAACCCATCCAATATGGTCACCACACCATCCATTTCTAATCCCGTCTCGATGGTCCGTATATCAATCGTATTATTTTCTGTCACTACATATACAAACTTACCATTTTCTCCATCATGAATGACTTCCATAGGCAACGTAAGAGCCGGCGCTTGCGCTTTTGTTTCGATGACTAATGTGTAGAACTCGCCAATCGTCACTTGCCCCGGCTGCACATTGAAAGTTGCTTTCACAGTGATGCTCGGTCCCGATTCCGTTCCTACAAATGTAATTTGTCCTGGTACCTGTTGTCCATTAACATCTAAATACACTTGCACGCCATCTGTGACATTAGGCTGTTTCAAAATCGCACCAAAGCTTTGCGGTACACTCAACGTGGCCACCACTGGGGAATCTTGTTGTATTAGTAACAACGGTTTTCCCTCGATAGCAATTTTTCTATCTTCATTATAGATAGCCGCCACCTTTCCTTCCATGGGTGAAAGTATTTGGGCAGCCGCCATTTGTGCTTGTATTTTTGCAATAGCAGCCTCTATTCCAGAAGTATCTACCCCTGAAGCACCTGCATAGGACGGAACCGTTACCACTTGTGATTGTGCCCTGGCCGCAATCGATTCAAACTCTCGGTTCGTAATAATACCAGCATCACGCATATATCGTGCCCGCTCTACATCCGCTGATGACACACTACCACCTACTACCGTAGTAGATGTACTCTGTTGTGGCGCACGACTACGTGCTTCCTGCAACTGCCCTAATAGAGACTGTAACTGTTGTTGTAGTGATGTGGTATCAATCATAGCCAGCACTTGACCTGCTTTCACCATATCACCTACTTTCACCGTGAAAGTAGACACCGGTCCCGACACTGTTGGTTCCACGCTAGCCTTATGCAATGCCGTAATATTCGCCTCATGACTGATGCGCACCGGCATTTGACGTTCCACGGGGTTCACCACCTGCACCGTTTTGGGTTGCATCCATGCGAACACACCGCCGGCAATGATTAGCACCATCACCACTGTTATATATATCCAATATTTCCGTATCCAAGAATAGTTCATCATCCGCTCCTCTCATATAGAGAGTATTATACTACTCTTAAAGAGGAATATCTAGCACACGAACCCCATCACATATGTTTACCTTGTAATGCATCTATAAACCGTGCTATAATGAAAGCAACAAAAGAAGAGCCATCAACGTGTGATTGGCGTTAGGCTCATCTCAAGAACATCAAAATGGACGGCCTAACGTGTGTAAGTACTCTCAATACTTACGTTTTACGTTAGGCTTTCTCATTAATTACTTAAACAAATCAATGAGTTGTACTATTAACTTTAGAATTAAAATCAATCTATAAATTTTTCTAAATTTTTTCATAGTACCACCTCCCCCCATAATAGGAAGAGATGAACCCAACTCACGTTGGTGACTCTTACAATTTATATTATACTACAAAATTACTCATAACGTGAACTTTCATTGCTGCCTAAATCTTAAAAATCACTATAATTAAAGCAACAAAAAAAGGAGTCCCCTGAGGAATGCCGTCACGTGTAGTAGCCTTGTGGCGGCCTTTACTCACTAAATATACGAAACACAGAAATGAGCAACATGTTCCTGAACAAACATTATGAAATACCGTTTGTGAAGGAATGTGTTGCTCGTTTCCCTTTGCCCTATTCAGATAATGACCGCCACAGGCTACATAGCGTTACAAGTGACGACCTACATAGCGTTACAAGTAACGTCACAAGTAAGGTCGTAACGATGTATCCGCTCACTAGCCAGTTGGCTAGTCGTCTCATGGCATGTAAACAAAAACACTTGCCTATGTTCACTTAATGTTTCTATCACCTGTAATGTTAGTTTTTGTCGTTCTAAATCAAAGCGCACCAACACGTCATCCAACAGTAACGGCATGGATTCTATCTTTTCCGCGAAGGATTCTGCTAGGCTTAGTCGCAATGCCAAGTATACTTGATCGCCCAAGCCACTGCTCCATTTTCCTAAGGGAATTTCCCGACCTGTAGTGTCTTTCACATAGGCACCCTTATGTGTGTCATCCATGTGCAATGTATAGATGCCACCCGTCATGGCTTTCACATAATCAGACGCTCTCGCCAGCATAGCCGGTTGCCGATCTGTTTCGTATTCTTGTTGCGCCAGCTCCATACCATGGTTGATAAACACATAGGTCATCCACGCTTCCAAGGCTTCCCTGAGCTCCGCTTCTAGCTGTTCTTTTTTCAGCAATGCTTCCGACACTGCATGGGATGTACTCAAGTGGCGCATAGATTCTTGCAAGGTGCCTCGCTCTTCATACAACGCCTGTAGGGATGATTCAATATTCGCCAATTCCGTTTCACTGCGAGAGTACTCCAATTCCCATTTGCTTTTATCATTGCCTTGCAAACGGCGGTACCATACATCTCTATGAAACTCTTTAGGCGCCAACAATTCCAATTGCCGTTGGCTTTGGCGATAAATGGTCTCCCATTGTTTATGCTGATCTTGTTGCAACAAACGCTGACGATATTCTGCGGCACTCTTCATGCCGCCCTTTTGAACCAGTTCTTCTTGGGCAAGGAATAATTCTTTTTCCTTCTTGCTCCATGCGGCATACTCTTCGCGATAATTTTTGCGTTGACTTTCCTTTTGCTCCCACCGCACACGATTTTGCTTGTGCAATTGCAACTGATTATACACCACTCGTAGCTCTACGATGGATGGCACCGTGTTCATCTGCAAGGACGCCCACAAGTTCCGGCATCGATTCACGATGGCTTCTAGTTGTTCATGATGCAACCGCACTTGCTTTTGGTATCCTTCAAATTCGCGTAATCGCTCATGATAAGCTTGGTATTCTTCCTTCATGCCGTAGAACGCATCATCCCGGTTCGTCTGTTTAGCCGCCTTTGGCAACCACGCTTCCCATGCATCCATGGCCGCACTACCTGCCGCCTCTAAGATTTTACCTTCTGCCACCCACTGTGCTTTCATCACTTCGTAGGCTTTGAAATGGCTCACATCGTCTCCGTATTCTTTGATTTCCTCCTCAACTGCCTGTATCTCTGAAAGTAAACTTTCATAGTCAGATTCTGTAGCCGGCATAGATCGTCCCGCTTTAGCTTCTAAGTCAGAAACATCCTTAGTAGTTTTGCTTGCAACCTCTGGAACTATGTTTCCAGTCCGATACCCTTGGTAGGCCAGACCTATGCCTAGCAATATGCCTACCGCTCCCCCTATGGCCTGTACACCAATCGTCTCTGCATAGGTCATATGCCACGCCAATAAAGCCACCCCTAGCACCCCCAACACTGCGGAACCTAGATAATAGGAGCGCCCAGATTTCACCGGCACTACGGAGTCCGTAAGTTCTTGTGCTAAGTAAGCCTCTTTCAAGGCTATTAGATTCCTATGCTTAGTTTCTAGGGCTGTTACTGTTTCCGTTACCTCACGAGCTCGATCATCTTGCGGAAACGGCTCTCGTCGTTGCCATGCCTCATAAGCCTCACGGGCGCTGCGCAACTGACCTGCCACTTGCTCCCCATCGTACCAATTCACATCACTTGGGAAATCTTCCACATCGCGCCAATACACATGGGACTTACGAATAAATGCCAACTGAGCTTTTACCTTTTCTAAGTATAAATCTCCTTCACGGCATTCTTTTTCTAATTGCGTCCATTTTGATACTTCTTGGTACAAACTTTCAATCTCTTGTTCATACATACCTAGTCTATCTTCTGGGTCGAAGTTATCTGGCATCAAGCCCTCTTCCTTGCCACGCCACACACGCATGTATTCCTGACAACGGCGTATTTCTTCATCTAATTCTAAAAACTTCTCTCGCTCTAATGACTCTTCTACGTGAAATTGGAGCATTTTTTGTTTTGCTTCTTCCCCACGTTTATACGTATCCCAGGCACGAAGAACTCTCTCTACATCTTGTAGATATTCCTTCCGCTCTTGTCGTTGTTCCTGCAAGGTAGCTTCTTTCTTTTCCAGCGTTTCCAAGGAGGCTTGCCACGTATAGTACTCTTGCTCTCCTTGTTGTAGCTTACGAATATCTCGTTCCACCTCTTGCAATCGATCTAACAACGTATTGATGGTCCGCTTTCCCGTAGGCGATGCCACTAGCAATTGGCTGGCCAGTTCATCCACATCTTTCACGAGGGTTCCTAAAGATTCGCCACCTTCGGCACCAAAGAACCGTGTGCGCACGTCCACCTCTTGGATAATGTCCACCCCTTGTAAGTCATCCAAGGTAATAGCAAAAATGCGATCATAGGTCTTTTTCTCTAACCCTTGCCACCACAATTCCGCCGGTTCCACCGTATACCGCTGACCACCCACTTCGTAAAAGTCCAACGTTTTTCCTTTGCGACCGATGTGGTACGTCTTACTGTCTCGTTCCACCACAATATGACCCTCTACAGGTTCTTCTTTCCGTTTCGTGCCTAGCAAAATGCCACGAAAGGCTTGAAGTAGTGTTGTTTTTCCGCTTCCATTCGGTCCGTATAGCACATGCAACCCACTTTCATGGGGTTGAAAGGTCCACTGTTCATAGGGGCCATAGTGTTCTATATATATTTCTTTAATCTTCATACTCATTCCCCTGTAATAACCGGATGCCTTCCCGTCGTGCCTTCTCATAGGCAACCTGTACCATGTCGCCCGTCACCAAACGACTATACATGCCCAAGCGTTTCCACTCTGGTCGTTCTTTCACAATGTTCATTAACGAATCCGTACCCGTATCCATCGCCTCCAAGGCTTTCACATAATCGCTGACCATACCTGGCGCAGCACCTTGCTTACCCGTACTGAAAGTATCGCATTCTATGCCGATGATATACACGCCGTGCTTGCCACTTTCTTCCGCTTGGGCTTCCTCCATCCAAGCTACACGCACTGCATTGTCACATGCCACTTCGGACAAAGGTCCTTCTCCAATAAGCCTAAGAGTCAACAAAATAGACATACCCGGTTTTCGGATCATTTCTTTTTTGTGGCGCAACATTTCTAGCATCTCTACTACCGATTGCACTTGTCCTAAATCAATAGTATCTTCTGCAAATCGGATCGCATTGGTCTCGTGAAAGTGTACCTCCACACTGCCACGGCTAGATACATCCACCAAATAGCACCCTTTTGGGCCACTTTCACCACGGTGCAAGCCTTGGCTATTCCCCGCATAAACGATATGAGGTTGTTCACTCAAAATCTGGCGCTTGTGAATGTGACCAAACGCCCAATATTGAATGGGAATCCGGCGCAACGCATCGAAGGAACAAGGACCCGTCTGGTCATGTCCCTCATGACTGCCTACCGTTCCATGCACAAGGGCAATGGAAAAAGGATCACTGCGTAAAGGATGGATGTCCGACGCTAGGTCCTCATACTGAGTATCGCTGGAAATACTGCGACCATAGATGCCTGCCACCTCTTGCCCACGCACCATGAGAGAAAACCGATCCACTCGGTCCGCTGCGCAGATATGGACATTGTCTGGCAATAGCATATGCCGTTTCCAACTTTCAGAAGGATCATGATTACCTTGCACTACATAGACAGGAATGTGCTCCTTAGCGAGACTTTCACAGGCACGCACAAAGTGCATCTCCGCCTCAAGGGGATGGTCCACCCCATCATAGACGTCCCCCGTAATAAGCACTGCTGCCACACGCTGACGGATGGCTAGGTTCACGATATTCTGAAAGGACCCATAGGTGGCGCGCATCATGGCCTCGTCCAAGGATCTGCCAAAAGATTTTAAATAGCGAAAGGGCGCCCCTAAATGGAGATCCCCACATTGTATGAATCGAAATGGTATGCCCATATTATAACCCTTTCCAAGCCTCAGCTAATACCTGCACCGCCCGCTCTAAGTCACGGGTCGGTATACCGCTGAACGATAACAACACCTCTACAATACCGGTCTCATCTCTGTCTATGACCTTAATGTCGCAACCAGACTTTAACGCTCGCAGACGAAACACATCGCCCTTATTGTGCACCTTACGAATCCCCGCATAGACACCGCCCTCTGGATCGATAACCTCATAGGTATCATCCAAATAGTGGCGCAACAGACTTGTAAAATACTTACTTTTTTCTAAATAATGTTTGCGAAGGCGACGAATTTGCTTATGCCACTCCCCTTCATCCATGTACATGGCCCATGCCAACTGCTCTAACACGCCTGCACTTTGCCCATAGGCCTTGTGGTGCTTGTGAAAGTCCTCATAGAGAATCACCGGCAACACTAGGTAACTCAACCGAATCGACGGCGGTAGCACCTTCGACGGCGTGCCCATATAAATGACGCAATCTTGCAGATCCATGCCCTGCAACGATAACACTGGCTTTCCATAATAACGAAGTTCACTGTCATAATCGTCTTCTATGATGAAAGCACTTCGACTCTGCGCCCACCGCAATAACTCTGTCCGCTCTTGGATTGTCATAATGCGACCCATACTATCGCCGTGAGATGGCATACAGTATACCACTTCCACATTGGCTGCTTCTAACGTGGGAATCCATTGTGACTCTCCTGTATCCACCTCTACAACAGAAAATCCATAGTCTTTCCATACAGCCTTGGCAAAACTAGGGCTTTGGCGATCGATGGCTACCTTGGATTTCCCTTGACGTTGTAACAAGGACGCAATCATATGCAACGAATTGAGGGTACCACTGGTCACAAGCACCCGCTCTGCCGATGCCCGCACACCTCGTGCCTGTTGCAAATATTGATTCAATGCGGACCGTAGCTCAGGTTCACCTTCTAGCTGACCATACGTCATAAGCCGTTTCGTATCTCGTAAGGCGTAGCCAATAAAGCGCTTCCACCGTTTAAAATCGAAGCCCTCTGGATCCATAGCACCAGTAGAGAAGTTATAGAGGATGGGATGGGGCTGTCTATTCGTTTCTTCATGCAAAGTATGCGCTGCTGTACAAACCGTACTCCTATCACAATACGATATTGGCTCTTCTGACTTATGATTCATATCACCGCTTACACTTTGAAAGATACCCTTTGATTGCATTGAGGAAAAAACACCTTGCTTAGATTCTACTCTGTCACCTATGATTCCATATGTTTGATTAGACGAAGTGTCAGTATGAGTTATCCTGTCATAATATCCCTCCAAAGGCTGAGGAATCTCCAATACCTCATAAGGCGCCTTATTATGAGCTTGAATATATCCTTCCGTTGCCAACTGCAAATACGCTTGCTCCACCGTAATCTTGCTGACACCCAACTGCGCTGCCATAGCCCGTATAGAAGGAAGACGCTGCCCTGGACGGAACAAGCCCTGCTCAATATGCACTTTTACAGCCTCATATACCTGCTCGTACATGGGAACCCCTGCATTCGCATCTAGGACAATCATCTAGACCCTCCAAAACAACAAACCTTACGTCCTTAAATGTATATATCTTTTTTGTTCTCGCTTCTTTAGTAGTTACATTCCTTACACCGCTACCTTCAAAATTCTGAACCATCGTTTCTAAGATATATTCTTACCTTATATTATAAAAGTAAACACGAAAAATGACTACACCAAAAGTATTTTTATCGTTATAAACTCGACTTAACTATCAACAGTACGCATATATTTAAATAACTGTTTATGGTATACTAATCTCGTTACAGGTGAAACCGATTCCGTAACAGGAGGAGGTGATAATGTGACTTTCTTTATAAAATCTCTTTTTAAGGCAATTTTGGTGAATGTAATTGGCTACTATATTCGCAAATGGATTGAATTGCTATTCCACTTGTAACAATCCTAGATTTTGTATTGATCTATAAATAATACAAAGTAAAACTCCCTAGGTGGCACCCTAGGGAGTTTTTGTGTGCTTTTCTTTATAAAATCTTTAGCTACGCTTATTGTATCACCTATCACTTATAATTTCAATAATTTTTCTCCATATACTCACGTAAACTCTAGCGATATTTGCATTTAGCAATAAACAATGCTATACTTATCTTATAAAAAAGAAGAGCTAATAACGTGTGCTGGCGTTAGGCTCATCTTAAAGATACTGAAACTGAATTTGCCTAACGTGCTAAGGTGTGTGAGACCTTATCCGTTAGGCTTTTTCATTGTCTATTTTACTAGATCAATGAATTGAATTGCTAAACTAGCAATAGAAATAATCAAGGAGATTTTTTCATACTTAGTCATAGCAACCACCTCCTCCCATATTAGGAAGAGATGAGCCTAACATCACGTCATTAACTCTTCTACAAACCTATTATAGCATAAATTCTACATATAGAATAATATTATATAATCGCAGAAATTTAAAATACCCCCCTAAATAAGCAACCTCAGGATTTCTTTGATAAGTACTTATCCCCTTCTTTCAGTCCTATGAGCAACGCAGTTATACGTAGCAGCCTTTGTGGCGCCCCTTACTACCTAAATTGCACAAGTCTAAAGAAGAGCACGGCGTGCCCTGAATATAATAAGTCTAGAGTCACGTTCATATATATCATAATCACATATTCCCTAAAAGAGCAGGGCAGATTCCTGAAGAAACATTATGAAATACCGTTTCTGAAGGAATCTGCCCTGCTCTTCTGTTTGCTTCATAAAATATTAACTGAACGTGACAAGCTATATAAGGTATACCGTGCTCTTTCAGTCCCCTGAGAAACGCAGTTACACGTAGCAGCCTTTGTGGCGCCCCTTACTACCTAAATCACACAAACTCAAAGAAGAGCACAGTGTGCCCTGAACATAATAAGTCTAGAGTCACGTTCATATATATCATAATCACATATTTTCTAAAAGAGCAGGGCATGTTCCTGAAGAAACATTATGAAATACCGTTTCTGAAGGAATGTGCCCTGCTCTTCTGTTTGCTTCATAAAATATTAACTGAACGTGACAAGCTATATAAGGGTATGTCGTGCTCTTCCCTTTATCGAGTTAAACACGCCACAGGCTACATAGTATTACAAGAGGCGACCCACAGGCTAAGTAGCGAACCAAGTGACGACTTAAATGTTAACACTATCACTATTGACTCAAGTTAACAATGGATATATAATGTAGTCATTATGATGTAGTCATTAAAATCAAATGAAAATTACGAGGTGTAATTATGGAAACTGTATCAAAATCTATTTCATATGAAACAATCATAGCATACGCACAAAAAGTATTAGATGGTGGCGAGATCACTCGTGAAGAAGCAGAACAATTGATTCACACATCTGACGAAGACACTATGATACTATTGGCTATGGCTGACAAAATCCGTCAAAAATTCAATGACGATACAGTAGACCTATGTGCCATCGTGAACGCCCGTTCCGGTAAATGCCCAGAAAACTGTAAATTCTGTGCTCAATCCGCCCATCATGACACTGGTGTTACTGTGTATCCTTTCATGGAAGAGGATGAAATTGTGAACGCTGCTAAAAAAGCGAAAGAAGCTGGTGCTATCCGCTTCTCCATCGTAACAAGTGGTCGTAACACAAACAACCCTAAAGAGTTTGAGCAAATTTTGAGCGCTCTCACTCGTATTCGTAAAGAAACTGGCTTAGAAATTTGCTGCTCCCTTGGTCTATTGACTTACGAGCAAGCAGTGCAATTGAAAGAAATCGGTGTGACACGCTATCACTCCAACATCGAAACGGCACCAAGCCATTTCCCAGATATTTGTACCACACATTCTTATGAAGATAAAATGTCTACTATCTCCAATGCCCAAAAAGCTGGCATTCGCGTTTGCTCTGGTGGTATCTTAGGCTTGAACGAAACCAAAGAACAACGTGTTGAAATGGCATTCGAATTAAAACGATTAGGGGTAGACTCCGTTCCATTGAACATTCTTAACCCTATCAAGAACACACCATTCGAAAACAACGAACCAATTCCTCCATTGGAAATCCTTCGTACCTTCGCTGTGTTCCGCTTCGTATTACCGAATGCATTGATCCGTACCGCTGGTGGTCGTGAAGTCAACCTTCGTGACTTGCAAGCTTACGCATTAAAAGGCGGCTTGAACGGTATCATGGTAGGTGGCTACCTAACAACAGCTGGGCGCTCTCCTATGGATGATCTACAAATGATCAAAGACTTAGAACTAAGCCTTAATACTGTACAACAAGCATAATCATATACCTGTAACAACGAAACTTTTTCATTACCTATATGTCTCAATTAGAGAGCTGCAACCATATAGAACTTTCAAATGAGAAATAGGGGACCCGATTCCAACGAATCTGGGTCCCCTATTTTTTACTATATACGATTTTTATAATACATAAGCAACCGCTAACCTCTAAAGGTATCTGTCATTGGCATACATACTCGTACATAAGGCATGAAATATATCGTACTTTTCAAGGATATTCAGTACGCATCGCACTCTTATCCTATCACATACCCCAAATGCGTAATACCGGCTCATACACATAGTACAGGAACAACCATGTTCCTAGTCCTGCTACGCCACCTACGAGGGCACCGTTAATACGAATCCAAGCGAGGTCTTCTTCCACCTTGCTTTCAATAAAATGGATGAACCGTTCTGTGCTCAAACTTTGTAGCACTTCACGGATGATAATGCCAATAAATCCATGGCTCTTCGATGCAATATGCAACATAATATGCGTCAACGCTTCTTCTAGACGTTCTACCATACCCGGCTCTTCACAGTAATGATTCCACAACTCTTGAAAGCTCGATTCCAAGGCAATGGCCATCGGTGATGACCCATCGTTAGATACCATACCTTCACGAATGCGAGGGCATACATAGGCTTCCAACATGAGCTCCCAATCTTGTACATCGATCCACTGTTGGATAGCATCATCCAATGTCTTTGTGATGCTCCGGTTCGACGCCATTTGTTGCAACGGCCCCACCCATTGGTGCAACCACACCAAACGCTCCGTGCTATTCGGCTGTTTCCAGCGCTCCAACATTTGATGCACTTCTTCGATGATGGCTCCTGCCATTTCTTGGACGTTCACAATGTTCAACCCTTCTGAAAGCCCAATGAGCATGGCAGACACTACATCTTTCTTGCGCTTTTCAATTTCTTCCTCAATGACTGTTTCTAACCATTGCTGTGCCTTCGGCGTATACAATGCTCTCTGCAAATAGTCAATCCCTCGAATGACCACACTTTCATAGCGATTGTGTTCACACACATGTAGCAAAGTCTGTTGCATAGGGCCGATAAAAGATTGATTATGCAAAAATTTTCGCAACCGCTGTGCACCCCATTGAGCCCACTCACGATCACTTCGACGGTCCCAAAGCTCTGACAGCACCGTGGCAATCCCTTGGCGCACTGTATTACGCCCTACCTCACTGCGGATATATTGGTCTAAGAAAGGCACAAACTGCACCCGTTCAATGGCACTTTTACATTGGTCGTAGGTGAGAAGTTTCGTATTCACCATTCGGATAATTCCCTCAATGAGCCGATTCTTATTTCGTGGAATCAGCTCTGTATGAAAGGACACTCCCAAAGGTTTCCGAAATAAAGCCGTTACGGCGAACCAATCCGCCACACTGCCGATGAGAGCAGACTGAACAAACCAATACAACCCATCATACCAAGGAGCCGTGATATACCACTGACCCCACCACACAAAAGCAAATAATACCGCCATGGTAATTAGCAGTCGATTGGCATAGGTTTTATAAGGATTTCTTTGTGTTTCCATGATGCGAGGGCTCATAGGATCCCTCCTTTCAGCAAGGTCAATCCATAGAAGAGACCGCCTAAGATGGCACCCACCAAGGATCCGTTGATGCGTATCATCTGCAAATCATAGCCTAATTTGGACTGTAGAATACGAGTAATTTCCTCTGGTGTAAATCGGTTCATCTCACGCACAACGATGTGTTCAATCCAAGGGCGCACGTAATTTAAGACGTGTAACAATTGGAATAAAATAAATCGTTCTGCCTTGCGACCTTTCACAGCATTCGTTTCTAAGCGCTCAAAGAAATGGTACAATTCCTCTTCCCCTTGCTCGACGTAGCGCGCTAAGTCTAGCGTATCTTCCAACACATAGCCATCCTCGATAAACTCACGGAACCAAGCATTCTTTTTATCTTCTAATTTCTGTTGCCATTGTCCATTCTGTGCTAGTTCATCCACTGCCCACCATGCTTTTTCATACACAGCCTTTCCCAGCGGCGACTGCAAGGACTCTTGACTCATCAAATATGCGCAGCCTTTCACCTGTATCATGTGCGTAATGTATTCCGGTGAAAGCGATTCCCCTCCCAATGCCAACGCCAATTCTCGTAAAAAAGAATGGTCTGCATAGCGGTTCATCACAGATGACACCATCCCTAATACATAGGGACGAATCCCCTCTGCCGCAAGCAATCGTTGGAGCATGCGATTAATGTGCATCCATAGCACTTCTGCTCGTTCTGGCTCTAAGAGCTGACGGCACAAGCTAACCACGAAAGGTGTCACTCGCCAAGACTCCACACCGTTCTTGATGTGACCTAGCAATTGCTCTTGCAGTAAATTTTCTTTCACATGGGGCAATACATGGTCTTTCAATTCCTCAACACACACATGCACATAACCCCGACCAGTGCTGCTATTCATAAATGACACAATCCGCTGCGGTACACGTTCCTGTTTCAGCACCTCGTACATGTGGGACACCCGAAGGAGTTCATCCACCATCATGTGCCGTGCCATTTCCACAAACCGTTCCTTATTCCTAGGGATAAGTGCCGTTTTGAAAGGAATCCCCAAGGGCTTCGTAAACAACGCCGTCACCGCATACCAGTCGGCTAATCCACCAATCATGGCAGCCCCTGAAATATGCGTGATGAGCCCCCAGAAGGGATCTCTATGAAAGGGATAAGTCACCAAGAATATGACTGCCATCAAGACTAACAAGAAAGTCGCTCCATGTCGTTGTAACCATGGTGTCATTTACTTCACATCCTCTACCACCGCATCCCCTGGCTGTGTAGGAATCCAACACCATTGCGTAGGATAGGATTCTCTAAACGTTTCTGATGGAACCCATACAGGACCATTCGCATGCATAGGAATAAACAGTTTGGTATTCATTATGCTTAGTATATCTATAGCGCCCCACTCACGGGCCACTTCCAAACGAGCATCCACTGGGAACATCATAATATCTACGGACACACCGGCTAGAGGAGCAAACTCCTTCTCTTTAAGTGCCTTCGCCTCTGCAATATTTTCCGGCGTATCTCCTAACCAATGCCACCAGTTTAAATCTCCTGCGTGAAAGATGCGATGTGTGCCTGTATCCACCAAGAACGATCCACCTTCATCCGTGGAGCCAAACATGGTGACAGTTAAGCCGTCGGCCTCTAAGGTGTCGCCTACTTTCATAGAGTGAAACGCAATACGGTCTTGCACAGATTGATCACTCACCGCTTGTGCATCTCGCAATGCTGGCACATCTTCATGATACCAAACACTGTATATATATGGTAAATATTTGAAAATTGATTTCACATAATGATCATGATGGATATGGGATACAAAGAAGTGTAACTCATATCCTTGTTCCACTAATGCATCCACCACACCGACTGGATCTTTCCAGTAATCAAATACATAGACCCGCTTGCCATCTTCGATGACAAAACCACTATGCTCTAAATAGGTAACTTTCATATTAACTCCTAATTGATAATTTTATTGATTACTTTTATTATAACATATTTTCTCTTCCACATATATAAAAAGGCAATCTATCCCCAGATTGAGTTGTATCACGACCCATCGCCTACCTATACCCTGAGTAGAGCCGTTAGGGGTAGTAGTCTTGTGGCGTTCCTTTGCTGCATAAATAGCATACATACAAGAAGACCGCAATATACCTCCGAAGAAACATCATGAAATGCCATTTCTGAGGGGTGTATTGCGGTCTTTTTCTTAAGGAACACAGTTGTACGTAGCACATCTTGTGGCGCTTTTTATTAGCCAAATTAAACAAATACAAAAAAGGCGTGGCATGTTCCTGAACAAACCTACCGTAGGATCAGTTTGAGAAGGAGTATGTTACGGGTTTTCCCTCTGAGGAGCGCCGTTAGGTGTAGTAGCCTTGTGGCGTTCCTTTGCTGCATAAATAGCATACATACAAGAAGACCGCAATATACCTCCGAAGAAACATCATGAAATGCCGTTTCTGAGGGGGTGTATTGCGGTCTTCCCTTTTACTTATTCAGTTAACAACGCCACAGGCTACATAACATAGCAAGAGACGACTTAGTTTGCTTCCACAGCAGCAATTGCACAAAGGTCAACGATATCGCTTACGGAGCAACCACGGCTAAGGTCATGGATTGGTTTTGCCAAACCTTGGATGATTGGTCCAATTGCAGTAGCGCCAGCAAAGCGTTGTACCAATTTGTAGCCAATATTAGCAGCTTGTAAGTCAGGGAAAATCAAGATGTTAGCTTTACCAGCTACTTGAGATCCTGGAGCTTTACGTTCTGCTACGGATGGAACGATGGACGCATCTAATTGCAATTCGCCATCGAATGCGAAGTCTACGTTACGGCCTTTCAAGTCTTCAACTGCTGCCACAACTTTATCAACTTCTGGAGAAGAAGCAGATCCTTTTGTGGAGAAGGACAAGAAGGATACACGAGGTTCTTTCATACCTGCTACGGAGCGAGCTTTACCAACGCTGGACTCAGCAATATCAGCTAATTGTTCAGATGTTGGGTTAGGGATAACGCCGCAATCGGAGAAGATCAACAAGCCGTCATCGCCGTATTCTTTTTTATCAGTGATGACAAGCATAGAGCTGGATACAGTTTTCAAACCAGCTTGTGTACCTACTACTTGGATAGCTGCACGAAGTACGTTTGCAGTAGGGCTTGCAGAACCTGCTACCATGCCGTCAGCCAAGCCTAAACGAACTAACATAGCACCGAAGAATAACGCATCGCCAGTCATAGTAGCGTGTGCTTTTTCAGGTGTCATACCTTTTTTCGCGCGCAATTCTACAAATGTATCTACCATTTTGTTTAATTCGCCGAATGTAGCTGGGTTGATGATTTCAGCACCTTCCAAAGATACGCCAGCTGCTGTAGCTGCCGCTTGAATTTTATCTTCTGCACCCACCAATACAGGTACGCAGAAACCTTCTTTCAAAATCGCAGCCGCTGCTTCGATCACACGGCTATCTTCGAATTCTGGCAATACAATTTTTTTACCCAAGCCTTTCGCTTGCTCTTTTAAACTTTGAATTAAATCCATGGTATGTCCTCCTTTTAAGACCCATTTCGATATATCTACGCTTTATTATACTATAACTAATTTTGATGTTCAAACCGCTTCATATAGTTATGCTGAAAGTATAGTATCTACTTCATTCATACTAAAACTGCTTTGGTATAAATCCAAAATGCTGCAATGCTTTATAAATCCCGTCGTCATGGCAGGCTGCTGTAACGTAATCCGCTTTTTCTTTCAGGGCATCACGTCCATTCCCCATAGCAATGTTCAACCAATCTGGTCGGAACATAGATAGGTCATTATAGCCATCACCAAAGACGATGACATCTTGGTAGGACGCCCCAAAGCTATCGATCATTTTCCGAATCCCATAAGCTTTGTCCATTGGTTCAAACAACACGCATCCCTCTCCATAGCGGATAAGGTCCTTCGTCATATGCACGATGCCACGGCGCTGTTCCTCTTCTTCCGTGATGAATGCATAGACCTTGTAAAAATGTTCAATATCTTCCGGCATTAATTCCGGCACTACCTGCGTTTTCATCATATCCCATTGCACATCCCAGGTTAGGACACTTTCATAGGGAGTAATGCGGACAAAGTCATTTTTATGGGTCACACCCCAAGGCACATTGTGTTTCGTCAAATAGTTGAGGTATTGCACACAGCGGTCCCGATCCATGCCTTGCATCCATTGCACTTCGTAATCTTCTGTAATACTATAGCCCCCATCAGCCACAAAGTTCGGCGTCCGTGCCATCTTAGCAAAGCGCATGGCATCCGCCTGCAAACGACCTGTAGCGAGCGCCACGTGATGTCCTTTATCCTGCAAATAGTCCAAGGAGTACTGGGCACTGTCAGGAATCACCCCATCCGGCCAGACCGCTAGGGTATTATCGATATCAAAGAAAAAGTATTTCTTGTCCATCTGGTCCTCCTCAGCGCAAATGCTGCTCTTCATCCCAACCGTTCACCAACTGAAAGCGGTCCTTCTGTTCTACATCAGGATATTTCTCATGGTCCACCTCGCTAGCGAACATCACCAAAGGGCGCACGAAGGTTTTACGTTCACCGTAGAGCTGTTGGTACACCACATGAGGCTCATCCGTCTCGGAATGGATGGCAATGTCGATGACATAATATAACATACCTTTAAAATGACGATATAAACCGCCCACTACAATCTCTTGCATAGTCATCGTCCTTTCTGGTAACGATTATTTACCTAGTTGTTTTGTTGTCTCTGTTACAGAGTACCACACAAGTTCATTCATGTAATAGCGAAGCTCTTCGCTCTTCACATATTTCGCATTGCTGTCTGCTGCACTGGAAATTGCCATCGCAATATCTTCACCTGTTAAGGCATTACCTTTAGTTTGGATGGCTTGTTGTATATTTGCCAAAATATCATGGCGCAAATCTTTCAACACGTACCACGCATAACTTCCTTTTTCTGCCTTTTCATTCGCCGCCAACGCCGCCGCTTCTTCGTGACGGTTAGAACGATCTAGTTGATTATCTCCATGCCAATTGTGAATGCGTTTAAAGAATCGTAAACGCTTGGTAAGCTTAGTATCCAAAATGGATAGCACTTGAGCTCCATCATACACAGTCACTTTACCTTGACCTTTTTCTTGCAACGCTGTCAACAACTCCTCCATGGTAATGCCATGAACTGGTTTTGCTGTGATGCGTGACACTACCGCAGTAGGAATCACAGAATCGTTGCCTTTCACAGATTTAGCTAACTCATCTAATGTCATGCCTTGGATAGATTCCTTCGTCATCGTTGGCGCTTGTTTTCCATCAAAAGTACGAACCAAGTCATCAATAGCTTCCTTAGTTTCTGGCATAGTCGCTAATAAATGATAGCCCTTCGCCACTTCTGTCACCTCAGATGGATGTTGACGACCGAAAATATCTTCACTCATGCCAAAACTAGTGCCTACTGTCAGTAGTAATGCTGTTGATAATACTAAATATTTCAAAGTTGTATCTCCTATATAACGTACTGAATCATATTCTACTCAATCTATCTTTTATTATACCATAACTGATGGCTATAACAGTATATTCATACTAAAAACTCATCACACAGACCATAGCATCTTGATGTAATACTTACAACTTATTAATACAATCCCCATCACCATAGACTAAGACACTCAATCCCTATAAGCGTACACAGCAAAGGAGCCACAACATTCCCTACTGGGTTTGTTATGGCTCCTTTATTATCGAGCATATCCACTCTACACTAGTTCATCTTATTTTAAAACATGAGATAGTTGTTTATTTGTTTCTTTTACTGTTTGTTTTGCAGTGTACCAAACAAGTTCGTTAATGTAGTAACGAAGTTCTTCATTGTTTACAGTCATTGCATTGTTGCTTGCTGCCGCAAGAATTGCTTTTGCAATATCTTCGCCACGAACAGCTTCACCTTGTTGATCCAATACTGCTTTTACATTGGATAATGCATCTTGACGCACATTGCGTAATACATTCCAACCATAGCTATTGCTGTAACCATTTACAGTTTCTGTAGCTTTTTCATTATTTTTGTTAAGGAATACTTCATAGTTACCAGAATGTTCGTATTTGTTATCACCATTCCAGTTATGAGCACGTTTGAAGAATTCCACACGGTTAGTTAAATTACGATCTAATACAGTAAGGAAGTCTTGGTTTACATCATGTTTAACAAAACGATCTTGACGATCTGTCAAACGTTCACCAGCTACTTGGCGTTTTACCAAATCTTGACGAACTTCATGAGCACGTTCCAATACTTTACCTAAATCTTCTACAGCTACTACTGTTTCTTGCATTGGTGCTACTAATTCATAGCCAACAGCTACGCCTGTTACGTTTGCTGGATTCTTTTGGCTATACAATTCATCGCTCATAGCAAAGCTAGAGCCTACTGTTACTAATAATGCTGCTGTTAAAATTGCTTTTTTCAATGTTATTCTCCCATTTCAAACATTACATAATATAATTCTCGTTTAGTATAAGTGTAAGTCAATAATACATATTATACACTATATCGATACCTTTTGTATACTATAATTTTCGATATATGCTAATATTTTATCAATAAATTGTATGAATTATACAGAATTGATAAAGGGCTGCAATACAATATGTTATTACATATCCATTACAGCCCTTGTATCTTAGTTCACAGAATTCTGCTTCATTCTTCTAAGAAGCATACCTCTATAAGAAAGATTAACCTTTCTTAACATATTGAAGTACTTCCGCTAATTGTGCTTTTAAGTTATTAATTTCATCTTTTTGCACTTGGTTTTGTGCTTCTAAAGCTGATACTTTATCTTGTAAAGTATAAGAAGAACTGATAGGACCTTGACGGAATGTGTCTTTTACTGCTGTTTCATCTGCACGGGATCCAAATTTCCAGCTCACACCTGCATTCGCCATTAATTCATCACCACGGCTACCGATAGATGCGCCTGCATGGAATAAGGTAGACTCATTTTTGTAATGTGCAATACCTAATGCTAAGGCAGCTTCACCTTTATATGCACCCACACCAGCCATAATTGTTGTTGGCTCTAATGGATCATATTGTAAGTGACGTAATGCACCCATCGCTGCAGCTTGTGCACCCATACGGTTCATACGCATATTGATGTTATTGGCTACACCTTTTAATTGAGATACGTTAACTGCATCTGTATCAGCTACACCTGGTGCTACATTAGATATCACTTGGCCACCAGCAGAAATATTAGATTTCATTACTGGTTCACCTTTTTCGTTGACTACCGGATTACCTTTTTCGTCTCGAACAATAGTAGGAGCTCCGAAAGATACTATTTTTGTAGGATCTACTTTTGGATTACCATCTTTATCAAGAATTGGTTTTTTAGTTTTTGGATCTTTCAATATTGCTGTTTCAGGAGTGATGGATACGCCATTACCAGTAATCTTAGTGGATGTTCCATCTGGGTTCTCAAAGTGAGCAGAACTCATTTTTTCTAAATCTTTAGCTAATTGAATAGATAATTTACCATTGTCATGGAATACGCCAATATTGCCTGTTGTTGTATCTGCTTTCGCTACTGGCTTACCATTTTCACGGTTACCACCTGTAAATTCCATAGTGGAATTCAACGGTTTACTGATAGTTTCCCCATCATCACCTACAAAACGAAGGCCGTCATCCATAGTCGCCACATTACGAGGCTTACCATCTGTACCTGTGTATTGGATACGATCCATAGTTGGCGCATTTGGAATTGGAGTTTTACCTGCTTTTGGTGTGACTACAGTTTTTCCATCTTTTACTTCTACTGTAACATCTGCAGGTGCATACCAGTTACCATCATTTGCACGAACTGCATCTTTTGGTGTATTTTCCAAATCAGCTGGCGCTTTTGCTGTAGAAATATTTACTTGAGAAGCATCTTTTCCATCTTTGCCAGCATCTTTCAATGTTAAAGTACCTTTACCATCTTTAGCTTTAGCAGATACGCCATCGTTACCTTTAGCGTCTTTCACAGTCATAGCACCGTCTTTACCAGGTGCCACGTTAGCTACGTCTGTCGCTGTTAATGGTGTAACAGGTTGTACTTCTGGAGCTGGTTGACCGTCTTTCACAATTGCATTTGTTTTAGGATCTTTTGCAGAGCCTGCTGGATATGCTTTACCATCAATCATCACTGTATTTGCTGGATATGCTTTACCATCGATGAAAGTAGTACCTGCTGGATATACTTTTCCATCTTCTACCAACGCGTTTTCAGGATAGTATTTGCCATCTACTAATTTCAATGGGTTACCATCTTTATCTTTCGCTGGACCACCAGTTGTTACACTGTCAATATGAAGGTCACGGTTTACATCTACTTTCACATACGTTGTAGTAACTGTAGTACCATCTCTATCCTTTGCTGCATCCACTGCCATAGATACTGTTGTATTCGCACCATTTACATATTTTACGTTATCCTTAGGGTTAACTCTTTCATATGTTTTAGCCTTTTCACTGAAAGCTTTATCTGTAGAGCCAATACCAATATTCCAACCAGATTTTTGGATAGCTGTCGCTACAGAATTACCAGTTACATACGCATTACCATCATTAGTTACAGTATCTGTAGGAGCTATTGTGATTTCAGTCTTCGTAGCTTTACCAGTTTTAGGATCTTTTGTGTAAATTTTACCATCTTCACCACGAACAGCATGTGTTTCAGTACCATCTGCATTCGTAATAATTACATCGTTTGTTACACGACCTTCTTTTAAAGCTACTGTAATTTCACGAGTACCATCTTTTAATGTTTTACCTGTTATTTGTACGCCGTTGCTACCTTTAAACTCTACTTTGTTTGCATTACGCATTTGTTCAACATAGCCATTGTCATGCGCGGCTACTACAAAGCCTAAGTTTTGTAAATCACCTACTGTAGCTGCATTGTTAGGATTAGAGTTTTCAAAGTTTACGAGACCAGCTTTTTCAGTATTGTCTGGTTTCACCACTGGAGTTTGTGCATCAACATTAGGCTTAGGTTCACCATTTTCTAGATCACTAGCTTTGTACCAGTTACCATCATTACCTTTTTCAAGAATATCACCAGCTTTATTTTTAGTGGACAACGGGTTAGCTACTGGAGTTGGTTCTTTTCCATTGTTTTCTTCTGCTGTTTTTGGTGCTCCATTAGGTTTTACATCTGCTGCATTATACCATTTACCATCATTCGCTAATTTTACATCATCAGCAGGTTTGAATGTTTCCGCACCATTCGCTACATTACCTAATTGTGTTGGAGTCGTAGTTTGGTTATTTGGTGCACCTGCTGTATTAGCCACATTAGGGTTAACCATATTAGATTTCAATGGATTTTTTGCTGTATCAATTGGTTGAATTACATTACCCGCTTTATCCAATAAGTCACCATTTGGAGCTGTTTTAACAGCTGGTTTACCGTCTGGACCAATTGGTTGACCTTTTTCATTTACTGGGTAGAATTTATCGCCCACTTTAGATACTGGTTTACCATCTGCTGTTGTATATGTAATTGGTAAGCCTGTTACATTGAAAGTCACATCGCTTGTTGTGCCATCTGCTGCTGTAGTTACCACTGCAGTTGTATTGCCACCGTTTACGAAGTTTACAGTATCAAATGGTTTCACAAAATCACGAGCTTCGCCGTTATTTTGTAAGTTCCAACCAGCATTTAATACATCGGATACTGTAGCTGCATTGTTACCAGCAAAGTTAGGATTTGGTTTTCCATCTTTTGTTGGGTTCAATAAGTCAGCTGCTTCCGTTGCTGTCAATGGAGCTTTGTTGATATTGTTTACATCTCCTGCGGTTCCTTTTTCTGTACCATCAGGGTTTGTAACTTTTTTATCAGCATCATTCACCGCTGGGATATTGTTTTTCACATTATTCAATGTTGTTGGAGTTGTTGTACCTTCAGGACCATTTAGAGATGTAATTACATCACCTGCTGGTACTGTTTCATCTCCTTTACCTTTTCCATCTGGAGTTGTATGGTAAGTTACATTGCCATTTTCATCTTTGACTGGATATACTTTTTTACCATCTTTATTTGTATAATTCACAGGTGTTTGTGCATTATTTGTAGACACTTGGTCATCTACTTTTACAGTGATAGTACGTACACCATTCTCATCTGTTTTACCAGTAACGCTCGCTGTACCTTCACCTACGAATTTCACTTCGTTAGCATTACGTACTTGATCAGAGTATTTGTTACCTTCTGCAGATACAATCCAGCCTAAGTTTTGTAAATCACCTACAGTAGCTGCATTATTAGGGTTAGAGTTGCTGAAGTCAATCAACCCTGCTTTGCCAACGTTTTCTGGTTTTTCTACTGGTTGTACATTCTCTTTTGGTTGACCATTTGGAAGTACGTCCGCCGCATTATACCATTTACCATCATTACCTAATTTTTTGCCATCTACTGGATCAAATGTGTTAGCACCATTCGCTACATTACCCAATTGTGTTGGACTTGTAGTTTGGTTATTTGGTTTTTCTTTTGTATTTTCTACATTAGGATTCACCAAATTGGATTGTAATGGATTTGTTTTTGTATCGATTGGTTCAATAACAGTACCATCTTCTGTAACTGGTTTACCTTCTGCATTAGTTTTTACAGCTGGCTTACCATCTGGAGTAACCGGTTGACCTTTTTCATTCACTGGATAGTATTTATCACCAATTTTAGATACTGGTTTACCATCTTTATCTGTGAATGTCACAGGCAATCCTGTTACATTGTATGTAACATTGCTTGTTGTGCCATCTTCATTAGTAGTTACTACTGCTGTTGTATTAGCACCGTCCACAAAGTTTACAGTGTCATATGGTTTTACGAAATCTTTCGCAGTACCGTTGTTTTGTAAGTTCCAACCTGCATTCAGTACATCAGATACTGTAGCTGCATTGTTACCAGCAAATTTAGGATTTGGTTTTCCATCTTTTGTTGGATTCAATAAATCAGCTGCATCTGCTGCTGTAATAGGAGCTGCTGTATTGTTTTTGCCATCGATTGGGTTACCATCTACATCATATGCTTTTTTATCAGCATCATTTACAGTTGGTAAATTACTTTTCACATTATTCAATGTTGTTGGAGTTGTTGTTTGGTTGTTTGGAGCTGCTTCAGAGTTAGCCACATTAGGATTTACTAAATTAGATTTCAATGGATCTTTTGCTGTATCAATTGGTTTGATTACATTTCCATCTTTATCTACCAAATCACCATCATCATTTTTACCTACAACTGGGTTACCGGCTTCACTTACTGGTTCACCTTTTTCATTTACTGGGTAGAATTTATCGCCCACTTTAGATACTGGTTTACCATCCGCTGTTGTATATGTAATTGGTAAGCCTGTTACATTGAAAGTCACATCGCTTGTTGTGCCATCTGCTGCTGTAGTTACCACTGCAGTTGTATTGCCACCGTTTACGAAGTTTACAGTATCAAATGGTTTCACAAAATCACGAGCTTCGCCGTTATTTTGTAAGTTCCAACCAGCATTTAATACATCGGATACTGTAGCTGCATTGTTACCAGCAAAGTTAGGATTTGGTTTTCCATCTTTTGTTGGGTTCAATAAGTCAGCTGCTTCCGTTGCTGTCAATGGAGCTTTGTTGATATTGTTTACATCTCCGGCAGTTCCTTTTTCTGTACCATCTGGATTTGTAACTTTTTTATCAGCATCATTCACTGCTGGAATGTTGTTTTTCACATTTTTCAATTCTGTTGGACTTGTTGTACCTTCAGGACCATTGATAGATGTAACAACATTATTATTTGGTACAACTTCATCATTATCACCTTTTCCATTTGGAGTTGTGTGATATGTTACAGTACCATCATCACCTTTAATTGGATATACTTTCTTACCATCTTTATCTGTGTAAACTACAGGTGTTTGTGCATTATTTGTAGACACTTGGTCGTCCACTTTTACAGTGATAGTACGTACACCATTCTCATCTGTTTTACCAGTAACTGTAGCTGTACCTTCACCTACGAATTTCACTTCGTTAGCATTACGTACTTGATCAGAATAGTTGTTACCTTCTGCAGATACAATCCAACCTAAGTTTTGTAAATCACCTACAGTAGCTGCATTATTAGGGTTAGAGTTGCTGAAGTCAATCAAACCTGCTTTACCAACGTTTTCTGGCTTCGCTACTGGTTGTACATTCTCTTTTGGTTGACCATTTGGAAGTACATCCGCTGCATTATACCATTTACCGTCATTACCTAATTTTTTGCCATCTACTGGATCAAATGTGTTAGCACCATTCGCTACATTACCCAATTGTGTTGGACTTGTAGTTTGATTATTTGGTTTTTCTTTTGTATTTTCTACATTAGGATTCACCAAATTGGATTGTAATGGATTTGCTTTTGTATCGATTGGTTCAATAACAGTACCATCTGCTGTAACTGGTTTACCTTCTTCATTAGTTTTTACAGCTGGTTTACCATCTGGAGTAACCGGTTGACCTTTTTCATTCACTGGATAGTATTTATCACCAATTTTAGATACTGGTTTACCATCTTTATCTGTGAACGTCACAGGTAATCCTGTTACATTGTACGTTACATTGCTTGTTGTACCATCTTCATTAGTTGTTACTACTGCTGTTGTATTAGCACCATTCACGAAGTTTACAGTATCATATGGTTTTACAAAATCACGAGCTTCGCCATTGTTTTGTAAGTTCCAACCTGCATTCAATACATCAGATACTGTAGCTGCATTGTTACCAGCAAATTTAGGGTTTGGTTGTCCATCTTTTGTTGGGTTCAATAAGTCAGCTGCATCTGCTGCTGTAATAGGAGCTGCTGTATTGTTTTTACCATCGATTGGATTACCATCTACATCAGATGCATTTTTATCAGTATCATTTACAGTTGGTAAGTTATGTTTCACATTGTCCAACGTAGCTGGAGTTTTTGTACCTTTTGGTCCGTTAATGCTTGTTTTCACTGGACCAGTTACAGTATCGCCAGTACCATTTGGATTTTTCTTGAAGATTGGGTTACCTTGTGGATCTTTTTCACCAGTTGGATATACACGATCGCCATTTTCATCTGTGTATACTACAGGAGATACCGCATTATTTGCAGCTGCTTGATCGTCCACTTTTACAGTGATAGTACGTACACCGTTATCATCTGTTTTACCAGATACTGTGGCTGTACCTTCACCTACGAATTTCACTTCGTTAGCATTTTTCACTGTAGCTGTATAAGGTGTATCTAGACTACCAGTTGTTTTATCAGAAGATACAATCCAACCCATATTACGTAAATCACCTACAGTAGCCGCTGTGTTATCGCTAACTTTTGGCTCACTACCATCTGCTGGTTTAGATAAATCTACTAATCCATTATTCGCAGGTGTAGATCCTGGTACTTGTGCACCATCAACTGTATCACCATATTTATTCAAACCAGATGTTACATTATTTAATGCTGTTGGATCTGTTGTATTTGTTTTATCTCCTGCTGGAGTTGGATTTACTAAGGCAGTTTTTAATGGTTTTGTAGTATCTACTGGCTCAATAACAGTGCCATCTTCTGCAACTGGTTTACCTTCTGCATTCGTTTTTACAGCTGGTTTACCATCTGGAGTAATAGGTTGACCTTTCTCATTCACTGGATAGTATTTATCACCAATTTTAGATACTGGCTTACCATCTTTATCTGTGTATGTTACAGGTAATCCTGTTACATTGTATGTTACATCACTTGTTGTTCCATCTGCAGACGTAGTTACTACTGCTGTTGTATTAGCACCATTCACGAAGTTTACAGTGTCATATGGTTTTACGAAGTCTTTCGCAGTACCGTTGTTTTGTAAGTTCCAACCTGCATTTAATACGTCACCTACAGTAGCCGCATTATTAGGATTTACATAGTTAGAAGCTGCTGCATCTTTTGTATTAACAGGAGCATGTTCAGTAGTTGGCGCTTGTGTATCTTTTTTAGCACCATCTAAGTTACCTGCTACATTAGATAATGTAGTTGGTGCCTTAGTACCTTCTGGACCATTGATAGAAGCAATCACATTCTCTTTAGGGATTTCAGTACCTTTTCCATCTGGAGTTGTATGGTAAGTCACATTGCCATTTGCATCTTTTACTGGATATACTTTCGTACCATCTGCAGTTGTATAACTTACAGGTTGCTCAGGCATTTCTTGAGCCTCTGCTTTCACAGTGATTGTACGAATACCATTCTCTGTTTTACCAGATACAGTAACCCCACCTTCTCCTACGAATTTTACTTCGTCAGCATTTTTTACTTGGGCTGTGTATGCTTTTGTTAATTCACCTGTTGTTTTGTCCGAAGATACAACCCAACCCATATTACGTAAATCACCCACAGTAGCTGCTGTAGTATCAGGAACAGCTGGAGCACCTGTAGCTGGTTTACTTAAATCTACAAGACCCTCTTTTGGTGTTCCTGCTGGGTAATTTGTCAAACCAGATGTAACATTTTTAATTGTTTTACCACCATTATCTAAGCCATCTTTTGTCAAAGATACTTGATTTGCTGGCGTATCTTTTGGAGTGATTGTCATACCATTGCCATTGATTACAGTTGTATCACCAGCAGCATTTTTGAAACCAGCACTCGTTAAACCTGTCAATTCAGGTTTTAAGGAATAGATAAAGTTTTTACCGTCTTGTTTAATAGCAAGATTGTCACCCGCTTTGAAAGTAACTAAATCTCCAGCTTTAATTTTTTCTTCTGATTTACCAGTTTCTGTACCATTATCAACGCTTCCAGCAGTTGCTTTCCAAGCAGCATTGTTCACAGCATCTACCACTGTATTTACAGTAGCTAATTTATTTTCATCTCCTGTATTAGGAGCTGCTTTTCCATCATTACCAGTATTGATAGTACCAGTATTAGCTTTTAGTTTGCCATCTGAAGTTTTACCGATAGTCGCATCATCTGTATTAACAGAAATACCGTTTGCATTTGATGTAATAGATCCGTCTGCAGCTTTCACATCGAATTTTACATTCGCACCTTTAGCTGTGGTTACAGTATTACCATTTTTTACTTCTTCTTGTTTTGTAACAGTCACTGTTGTACCATTACCATTCACAAAGTTTACTTGGTCATCTGTGCCAATACCAGCCACTTTCGTTTTAGGGTCACCAGCAATGTTCCAACCTGTAGCTAATTTTTTAGAAATAGAGTTTAACTGAGAACCATTGATAGCATCTGTAGAATCATCTGCTACACGACCAGCTGCTACATTTTTTAATTGACGTTCTGCCCCAGAGCTACCAAAGGATACTACGTCACCTTCTGCTGTATTTGTACCACCAGCCCAGTTGAAAGTGTACGCTTTATTTGGTGAGTTATCATCAACAATATTACCATCTTTATCGTAGCTTACACTTAATTGACGTGAGCCTACTAAATCAGTAGTAGAACCAGTACCAATAGCCACCGCATTTTGACGTGTTGCATGAGCACCTACACCTAAGGCTACAGATCCAATTTCATTAGAACGAGCCCCTGCACCAATAGCTGTACTTAAATCACCTTTAGATAATGCATGCACACCTAAGGATGTGGAGGCGTGACCATTTTTATTTTTAGCAAAATCAACTGGAGCTGTGTCCATAGGAAGACCAGTCAATACTTCATACGCATCAGCTACTGTTCCTGTAGTTGGAGTCGTACCAGCAAAACTATATTCCCGGTTTACCGGTTTACCATTGATTTTTTCAGTTACGGTTTTTTTCACAACCTGTCCATTATCTTTTTGGAACTTTGTAGTTTGAGCCGCTGCAGAGGCAATATTCGCACCACCGATCATGATGGAGGAGTCACCTTGTGCATTCGTAGCACGACCCATAGCAATGGCGCCATCTTTACCAGTAGCTTTCGCTTGGTAACCTAAAGCAATATCACCATAGTCCGCCCAAGATGCTGTACCACCTGCTAAGGCATAGGCACCATTCGCTACGGAACCCATACCGATAGCTACTGCAGCTTCTGCATTTGGTTGTACCGTAGAACCAGCACCGATAGCTGTAGCACCAAAAGCACCCATACGAACTACGGAGTTAGTACCGATAGCTGTACCCAAAGCTGTTGTGGAATGGGCTTCCATACCGATAACAACAGAACCAGATTGACCATACGTAGATTTATAAGCCGTTGGCATATCACGACCTACAAGGTTTTTGTATTGTCCTGCTACTGTTGCTTTACTTTCCGTGTATGCTAAGTTATAGTCATCAATGGTATTTACATTCGTTTTATTCACTGCATCATCTGTGACAACTTGATATTTATTACCACGCAACGCATCTGTATCATTACCACCTAAGGCAACTACACCATCACCAGCAACTACCTGTCCACCGATAGCAATAGATTGATCACCAATAGCACGAGCTTCTACGCCAATCGCAGTACCTTCATTGATATGATTTTTACGATAGAATGTTAAATTATTATTTACATTCCCCCCTTGTAATGCTGCTTTCGTATCTGCAGGAGCCTTCTCATCTAAACCATAACCAGCTTTAACAAGCACCTCGGCATTATTATCTGCATTTGTATTATTGTTCACTAGTTTTCGATTGTTAGCTGGATCTACAATCACACCCGCACCAGCTTGTAAACCAATTGCTGTAGAGGCGTTCAAACGGTATTCACCATTTTGACCAAATGCTGTATAGGCACCACGACCAACCACTGTGTTAGGACGTTCTCCCTTGCCAGATCCCTCACTGAATGCATCACGGCCAATAACTACAGTACCTTCCGCAACTTTATCTGTGATTTTGGCATTTTTACCAATGACAATACTAGTATGACCTTGTACTTTTGTATCAGTACCAATCGCAATCGTATCTTGACCATTAGTATTTGTTGCCCCTTTACCTATAGCGATAGCACGTGCCTGATTCGCATTTGCCCCTTGACCAAGAGCAACCGCATCGGCACTTCCTGTCCCTGCATCATTAACAGCCCCTACATTTTGCATCACTGTAGGGCTTACTGCCATAGCCATAGCCGCTGTAGTCATCACAATCGCTTTTGCTTTATTACGACCTACACGCTTTGCTAATTCAGATACTACTACATAGCATCCCTTAGTTTTGTTCCAAACTACTTTATATACATGATTCAATCCCATATATACTTCTCCTTCTCTGTACTGCTTGTACGAACATTACATCTAACTTGTGTTTTATTTCTATATACTACACTCATTACTCATTCAGTATTGTTACAGCATAGCAAAATATTTCAAATCGACTCATATCGTATACTCAGATACCATATTGCGTAAAAGAATATAGAAAGATGATTCTTATATCAAACCATAACAAACTAAAAATAAACCTTAGTCTCCCAAAGGTCCTTTCGTGGAAAGCAATATTTATACACGAACCATACACACTACATATATTTGTTAGCCACGACCTAGCAAATAATTTATTGTGTAAATCTAGTTCAAATTATTTCGATATCATTATACATGAATTTGTATACATTATCAACCACCAGTTTAAAAATCTTTCACATTTTATCTGCAATCTATAGAATAACAGTATTCTTACTATCTACGACTACCTTCATTTGCTATTTATATATTGCATATCAATTCATATAAACTTTAATTTTATGTATAAATCATTAGTTTTAAGCAATAATTCGCATTTTTATTCCTAAATAAAATTAGACATCAACAGATATGTATTATTACATCCCAAGCTAACAATTTTACGATATTTATTCAAAATATTTATAATTAAATTATTGTGTATATTATTGTAGAAGAATTTAGATGTTACATTTCCTATCTACTAAAATTTCTCCATTTATTTGCACAATTAAAATTCACACAACTCATTGTATGCCACACTCAAAAAAATGTGTATTTATATATTTTAAGTAAAAAGACAATTGTTACTACCTCTTCCCACTCTGAGGAACACCATTACGAGTAGTAGCCTTTGTGGCATTCCTTACTATCTAACTTACACAAATGCAAAAGACCGCAACGTGCTCCTGAACAAACCTACCGTAGGATCAGTTTGAGAAGGAGTATGTTGCGGTCTTTCCTTTATCTTATTTAGTTACGAACGCCACAAGGCTACATAGCGTCACAAGTGACGACACATAGCAGAACAAGTGACGATTGTATTTGATAGCAAACTATGCTATACTTGGGGTATCAAAAAGAGAGCCATTAACGTGCGGTTAGCGTTAGGCTCATCTCAAAGACTACGAACTGATGATGCCTAACGTGTATAAGTACTGGTTATACTTATTTTTACGTTAGGCATTTTCATTGTCTATTTAAATAGATCTTTAAATAGGTCAATGATACTTACTATTACAGAAATTAGATAAAGCAATAAAGTATACTTTTCATACTTTCTCCTAGTATCACCTCCTCCTATACTAGGAAGAGACAAGCCTAACTCACGTTAGTAACTCTCTTACAATCATTATATATCAAAATATATAATATGTGAAATAATAACATTACGAATACTATTTTGGTGAACGCCATTACGAGTCATAGCATTTGTAATATTTCTATAACCTGTGCTATAATTAAACCAACAAAAGAAGAGCCATTGACGTCTGCTAGCGTTAGGCCCATCTCAGAAATTCTAAAAGTGAAATTTGCCTAACGTGTTAAGGTGTGCTAGACCTTATACGTTAGGCTTTTTCATTGTCTACTTAAGTAGATCAATGAGCTGAATTGCTAAACTAGCAATAGAAATCATCAAAGAGATTTTTTCATACTTAGTCATAGCAACCACCTCCTCCCATACTAGGAAGAGATGAGCCTAACAATACGTCAATGACTCTTGCATTTTTTATTATAACATAATTTATTCGTACTGTTTATATAAACCTAATACCATAATAATCAGCAAACTAAGCAAATCACAAGTTTGCAAATGACACTATTCCCTGAGGAACGCCATTACAAGTAGTAAGCCTTTGTGACATTCCTTTACTACCTAAATCAAACAAACACAAGAAGAGCACGATGTGCCCCGAACAAACTAAGACTAAGTCACGTTCACTTGTATCATAATTGCATCCACTGTAAAAAGAGCACGGCATGTTCCTGAAGAAACATTATGAAATACCGTTTCTGAAGGAATGTGCCGTGCTCTTCATTTGCTATATATCATTAATTGAATGTGACAATCATCAACAGGAGAGCACCGTGCGCTTCCCTTTGCCCTATGTAGTCACGAACGTCACAAGTGATGATTGTATTACATCTATAACCTATGCTATAAGTTATTTATTTAATAACAAAAGTCGTTCAATTTCCAATACATTAGGGAAAATTAATCGCATCCCTTTTCTTTGTAAAGCTAAAACTTTACGAGCTTTCTTTTGTAATTCTCTTTCAAATCGACCGTCAACTCTGACAGGTTTTTTATAAAATCCATCTACGTATTCATTTTTAATATATAAGATACTAACTGGACACATATTCTGAATTAGAAAAGCCTTCTCATACCCAAGAACTTCCCCAAATAAAATATTGTCACATTTTCCATATTTATCAATCTTCGTATTATATATTTTCTGAAATTTATCTACTTGCGATGAAAAAGGTATCATCCAATATAATTTAGTTGCTGTATCTAAAAAAGCATAAAAGCATGGTCTATCATGTAGCTGACCATCTATGGTTTCTTTATTTTTCATTAAGTGTGGATCTGGAAAATCTATAAAGTATTGATCTTTTATATAATAAAAGTGACCTGTATTCATAAACTCCTCCCTAAAAAATAGACCCCATTCTTTTGAATGGAGTCTAACTATTTGAGCTCGAACACTTATTGAGTCGCATATCGAGTAGCGACAACCATTTGAACTTAATCTTATTTTAGTTGCTTATTAAGTAACAACAAATATTAGAGATACTAGTATCTCTAATAACAGTATACGCATTGAAAAAGATAAAGTCAATAATAAAATCTATATCCTTCACCTGAGGAACGCCGTTACGAGTAGTAGCCTTTGTGGCGTTCCTTTACTACCTAAATCACACAAACACAAGAAGAGCACCGTGTGCCCCGAACAAACTAAGACTAAGTCACGTTCACTTGTATCATAATTGCATCCACTGTAAAAAGAGCACGGCATGTTCCTGAAGAAACATTATGAAATACCGTTTCTGAAGGAATGTGCCGTGCTCTTCCCTTTGCACAAGTTAGCTATACGAACACCACAAGGCTACATAGCGTCACAAGTCCCGCCACAAAAAGCCCCTAAAAGTAAATAGCCTTCTTTTCCTCCATGTATCATCTACATAAAAAGCACGCAACATGCTCCTGAGCAAACATTATGAAATACCGTTTGTGAAGGAGTGTGTTGCGTGCTTTCCTTATGCTACTTCATGATGGACATGAAGGCTATTTACTTTTTGATCCAAGGCATCAATTTACGTAATTCGCCGCCCACTTCTTCTACTTGATGTGCTGCTGCTTGTTTACGTTGTTCTTGTAAGTAAGGGTAACCTGCTGCATAGTCACCAAGGAATTGATCAGCAAATTTGCCGTCTTGGATATCTTTCAATACACCGCGCATAGCTTCTTTCGCTGCTGCTGGGATTACTTTTGGTCCTGTAATATAGTCACCGAATTCAGCTGTGTTGGAGATGGATTTACGCATTGTTTCGAAACCACCTTCGTAGATTAAGTCGATGATTAATTTCATTTCATGAACACATTCAAAGTATGCATTAACTGGGTTATAACCAGCTTCTACCAACACTTCGAAACCAGTTTGCATCAACGCACATACGCCGCCGCAAAGTACTGCTTGTTCGCCGAATAAGTCAGTTTCAGTTTCTTGACGGAAATCAGTTTCCAAGATACCGGAACGGCCACCGCCTACACCAGATGCCCATGCCAATGCCACTTCTTTAGTATCTCCACTTGGGTCTGCGTATACAGCGTACAAGCAAGGAACGCCAGAACCTTCTTGGAATGTACGACGTACTAAGTGACCAGGGCCTTTAGGAGCTACCATGAATACGTTTACGTCAGCAGATGGTTTAATTTTACCGAAATGAATGTTGAAACCATGAGCAAATGCCAAGTACGCACCTTTTTTAAGGTTAGGAGCGATGGATTTTTCGTAAGTTTCTGCTTGTAATTCATCTGGAATTAAGATCATCACAACGTCTGCACCTTTTACAGCCTCGCCTGTTTCTTTTACTACGAAACCAGCTTCTTCTGCTTCTTTCCAAGATTTGGAACCTTCACGAAGACCGATTTGTACGTCCATGCCGCTTTCTTTCAAGTTCAATGCATGCGCATGACCTTGGGAACCGTAGCCAAGAACTGTAATTTTTTTACCTACTAATGCTTGTAGATTGCAATCTGCATCATAAAATACTTGTGTGCCTAAAATGTTACCTGCCATTGTGATAACCTCCTACTTTGTAATACATAATGATGTTTATAATTTACTAGATTTTCTAGTGAAATTCAACTGATTTTAAGCCATTCGGCTTACGGATTTACCATACTTAGTATGATAATTTGGTATAAATAAAAATATCTTTGTACACTCTATAAAAACATTTTATGAAAGTACTTGTAACCAAGGTCGATCTTGGACCCAGGTTACTTTCACTGAAAGTCCATACAGTGCTGATAATATCTCATTGGTAATGACCTCATGTTTCGGCCCCGCTTGGAAGATTTTACCTTCTTTCAAGAGTGCCACATGGGTCACTGTGGGAAGAATTTCCTCGATTTGATGAGTCACATAGATGAACGGACACGGACTATCCTGCGCCCCTTGTCGATTGAGATGGCGGAGCAATTGCTCTCGGCTCGGTACATCTAATCCATTGCATGGTTCATCCAAGATAAGTAAGTCTGGACTCGTCATCAGTGCCCGGCCGATGAGGGCTCGTCGTTGTTCTCCTGTGGACAATACACCAAAATGACGATGTTGTAACTGTTGCAAGCCCATACTGGCTAGGACCGCATCACAGCGTTGTTCTTCTTCCTCTGTCACATCATGGTATATACCAATCGTTCCATGTGCTCCAGAGAGCAGAATTTGTCGCACTGTTTCGTCTCGCATGGTTCGCTCAAATTGCCCCAATGTAGAGCTGACGAATCCGATACGATCTTTTACGTCTTTCCACACGCATTGCCCAAAGGTATGTCCCAACACACGGACCTCACCACGGGTAGCGCAGGTGTAGGCCATAATCATGCCCAACAAGGTGGACTTACCTGCCCCATTGAGACCCAGTAGCGCCCAGTTTTCCCCTGCTTTCACATGCCAATCTACACCTTGTAAAATCGCCTCTCCATTGCGTATGAAGGTAACACCTTCATAATGTAATAACTCACCTTGTTTTGCTTCTGGTACAGCCATTACATTTTTTCTCCACGGCTCATAGCGGTGCAACCTGTTTTCGCAATTTCCAAAATGCCATATTCTTTCATAATTTCTATGAAAGCATCTAGTTTCTGCGTTTCTCCTGTAATTTCTATGACGATAGAGCTAGGTCCTACATCAAGTACATTGCCACGGTACACATCCGCTAATTGGATGATTTGTGGTCGTACAGACACGTCAGCTTTCACCTTGATGAGCATCAATTCACGGCGTACCACTTGCTCTGGAGAAAATACTTTTACCTTGATAGCATCTACTAATTTGTAGATTTGTTTTTGGATTTGATCCAACTGCACTTCGTCTGTTTCCACCGTTAAGGTAATCCGCGCTTGATCCTTAGGAATGGAAATACCCGATGTCATTTGGGTCACAGAGTAGCCACGACGATTGAACAAGGAAAGGATTCTAGCCCCGATACCTGGTTTATTTTTTGTAATCACTAACACTTGGTGTTGTTGTACTTTACTCATTGTCAGGGCCTCCTTTCAATCCCATCATATCTTTGGCTGTGCAACCAGCTGGGATCATTGGGAATACATTTTCTTCTCGTTCTACCACGCAGTTAATCACCACTGGTTCATCAGATAAGATGAGGTCTCGTAATTGGCTGCGTAAGTCTTCAATAGTGGATAATGTAACCCCTTGTACACCATAGGCTTTTGCCAAGGTTTCAAAGTCTGGGTTTACCTCTAGATCTACGAAGGAATAGCGACGTTGATTGAACAACTCTTGCCATTGACGAACCATACCTAAGAAACCATTATTGATAATCACAACTTTCACAGGGATATTGTAGGCTTTCAATAAGAGCAACTCTTGGCTGTTCATTTGTAAGCCTCCATCACCTGTGATGAGTACTACTTTTTTGTCTGGCTGTGCCACTTGTGCACCGATAGCTGCTGGCAAACCAAAGCCCATCGTACCGGCACCACCGGATGTAATGATCGTATTCGGTTTGGAGAAAGTAATGAATTGAGACGTCCACATTTGATGTTGTCCTACGTCGGTCACAACGATGGCATTGCCTTTTACGATATTGTCGATTTCTTGAATCACCTTTTGTGGTAATAAGGAAGTTCCTTCATGAGGGCGTACGCGAATTGGATACTCTTCACGCCATTCACGGATACGTTCCAACCAACTTTCATGAGTTTGTGGAGTCAATTCATGATTCATTTCGTTCAATACATGTTTCAAGTCACCTACAATTGGCACATCGATGAGTTTATTTTTACCAATTTCTGCTGGGTCAATATCTACGTGGATGATGGTAGCCTCTTTGCAGAATTCTTTCGGAACCCCCGCAATACGATCGTCGAAACGAATGCCTAAGGCAAGTACTACATCTGCTTCATTGACAGCATAGTTGGCATACACCGTACCATGCATGCCTAGCATACCTAGCGATAATTGGTGTTCTCCTGGAAAGGAACCTAAGCCCAATAAAGTATTCACCACTGGAACTTGGCACGTTGTGGCCAATTTATAAAGTTCTTCTGTAGCATTCGATAATAGTACCCCATGGCCTGCTATGATAAGAGGTCGTTTCGCACCTTTCAACAGGTCGATGGCTTTTTTAATTTGTTTTGGATGTCCGATGTAATTCGGGTCATAACCTTCGATAGAAATTGGTTCATTGAAGATAGCTTCAAATTCTTCATAGGAAATAACATCTAATTGCGCATCTCGTGTGATATCTACGAGCACTGGACCTGGGCGACCTGTAGTCGCTAGGTAGTATGCTTCTTTCACAGTGCGAATCATATCTCGGATATCTTTCACCAAGTAGTTATTTTTCGTCACCGGCATGGTAATACCCACGATATCCGATTCTTGGAACGCATCTTTTCCCAGCAAGTGGCTGCACACCTGACCAGTAATGGCTAAGAGAGGAATGGAATCCATATGAGCCGTCATAATGCCTGTCACAAGGTTCGTCGCCCCTGGACCAGATGTAGCTAAACAGACCCCACATTTACCAGACGCACGGGCATAGCCGTCTGCTTCATGGGCCGCCCCTTGTTCATGACGTGCCAAGTAATGGTTGATACCTTCAAAATCATAAATTTCATTGTATATAGGAATTACGGCGCCGCCAGGATAGCCAAATATGTCTGTTACTCCCAAGCGCTTCAATGTTTCTAGGAGTATGCGGGCTCCTCGAATCATTTTCTGTTCACTCATAGTGTATCCCTTTCTATATCTATCGTATTCATTAGTCATGTTCATTAAATTCGTTAGAACTGATACGGTGAATCGTATATCCACGGTCCGCCATAGCCGCAGTGATTTTCTTAATATGTTCTTCTCCGTTCGTTTCTACGGTCACCACCAATTCCACTTCATGGAATCGGTCTAAGTTTTTAAACTGATTATGTTCCAGTTTGATGACATTCGCATTTTGTTCTGCCAAGATTTCAGATACTGCCACTAATTGGCCTGGTTTATCGGATAAATTCACAGCAAATGTGAAAATACGGCCCCGTACGACTAAGCCTTTGGTAATCATAGAAGCAATGGTCAATACGTCGATGTTACCACCGCTCAAGATGCTGACCACCGTTTTGCCTCGTACTCGCAATTTTTTCAACCCTGCCACTGAAAGTAAGCCCGCATTTTCACCGATAATTTTATGTTTTTCCGCCAATAATAGGAAGGCTTCCATCAATTCATAGTCGGATACGGTAAGGATTTCATCTACATAGGTTTGAATGTATTCTAAGTCTCTTGTACCAATTAATTTGACAGCTGCCCCATCGGCAATGGTGCTCACGGATGGTAAATTCACTGGTTTTCCTTCTGCTACGGCCGCTTTCGCACTGGCTGCGCCTTCTGGTTCTACACCGATGATCTTCACTTGTGGATTTTTTAGCTTTGCTGCTGCTGCCACACCGGAGATCAATCCACCACCACCAATTGGTACTAAGATGATATCTGCATTTGGCAATTCTTCTAAAATCTCTAAGGCAATCGTCCCTTGCCCTTCGATGACATCTTCATCATCGAAAGGATGGACAAATACATAACCATGTTTTTGTTGTAGTTCGCAAGCTTTTTCATAGGCTTCGTCATAGACTTCGCCAGCTAGCACCACTTCTGCTCCGTATTGGCGTGTCGCCTCTACTTTGATAAGCGGTGTGTGGCGTGGCATGACGATGACCGCTTTAATGCCTAAACGTTGGGCTGCCAGCGCCACCCCCTGTGCATGGTTACCGGCGGACGCCGCAATAACGCCACAGGCTTTTTCTTCTTCTGTTAATTTGGAAATTTTATTGTAAGCGCCCCGCAATTTGAAAGACCCTGTACGTTGTAAATTTTCCGGTTTGATATATACATCATTGCCTGTTTCTTGGGAGTACACGGAGCTATGAATTAATTTAGTTTTCACCGCAATCGTAGCGAGTCGCTCTCTAGCCTCCATGAAATCGTATAATTTATGCATATAAACGTCCTTTCCTAAGTATCTATTCTATGTATAGAACTTGACTTCCCTCATAGATATATCTATCCCGACTGCGTTCTCACATAGATCATTCTATATCCTGACTACATTCCCTCTTATGCTTCATCTAGGATTTCGATAGCACCTTGTGCAGCAGAGGATACATGCATAGCATATTTTTTCAAGTATCCTGTCACATCTGATTTATGCGGTGCTAAGTTTGCTTTTCTTCGTGCAATTTCTTCCTCTGAAAGTTTCACATTCAAGGAACGATTTGGAATGTCGATTTCGATAATATCTCCATCTTCTACGATAGCGATAGTGCCGCCAGAGGCTGCTTCTGGAGATACGTGACCAATGGATGCGCCACGGGTAGCACCAGAGAAACGACCGTCTGTAATCAAGGCTACGTCTTTACCAAGACCCATGCCTGTAATTGTCGCAGTTGGTGTCAACATTTCGCGCATACCTGGACCACCTTTTGGACCTTCGTAGCGGATGATAACTACATCGCCTTTCACAATTTTATGACCCATAATCGCTTCTACTGCTTCTTCTTCACTATTGAATACTTTTGCTGGACCAGAGTGCACTAGCATTTCTGGATCTACGGCACCTTCTTTCACAACGGAACCGTCCGGAGCCAAGTTACCTTTCAATACTGCGATACCACCTGTGGTATATACTGGATCACTCCAAGGATGGATCACATCTTCGTCTAGGACTTTCACAGTTTTAGCAATCGTACCTTGGTCCACCAAGCTCACAGATTTCGCACCTTCATGCAAGTGACCTTGTTCTTGTAAACGATGCATTACCGCATACACACCGCCTGCAGCATGTAAGTCTTCGATGAAATATTTACCAGATGGAGACAATTTCGCCAATTGTGGTGTATCTCCTGCAATGCGGTTGAAGTCGTCCAATGTTAAGGACACGCCTGCTTCATGAGCGATAGCTGGTAAATGTAGCGCTGTGTTGGAAGAACCGCCCAATGCCATGTCCACGGCTACTGCATTTTCAAAGGCTTCTTTCGTCAATACATCTTTTGGACGTAAGCCTTCTTGTAACACTTCCATCACTTGCATACCCGCACGTTTTGCTAGACGCAAACGCTCGGAGTAAACAGCAGGGATGGTACCATTACCTGGTAATGCCATACCCAATGCTTCTGTTAAGCAGTTCATGGTGTTCGCTGTATACATACCGGAGCAAGATCCACAGGTAGGACAAGCTACGTTTTCAATATGTTCTAATTCTTCTTCGGAAATGAGGCCTGCTTCAAATTTACCTACCGCTTCAAACACGTCGGATAAACCGATTTTTTTACCATTGTGCACGCCTGCTAGCATAGCGCCACCAGAAACAAACACAGATGGTAAGTTTAAACGAGCAGCAGCAATCAACATGCCTGGTACTACTTTATCGCAGTTAGGAATGAACACCATCGCATCGAATGGTGTGGCCATAGCAGATGCCTCGATGGAATCAGCAATGATATTGCGTGTGACCAAGGAATATTTCATACCGATATGGTTCATTGCCAATCCGTCACAAATACCGATAGTATTAAACTCCATAGGAATACCGCCAGCTTCACGGATACCATCTTTCACAGACTGTACTAAATTTTTCAAATGCACATGACCGGGAATGATTTCATTGAAAGAATTGGCAATCCCGATGATTGGTTTTCCAATTTCCTCATTGATAAATCCTAAAGCTTTTAATAATGAACGATGAGGAGCTCGTGTAGCCCCTTTTGCTACTCTATCACTGCGTACCATATGATGATCCTTTCTACTCTTGATACTATACTGGTTATAACACTTGTTATAGTTACATATTGCTGTCTAAGTACTATATCCATACACTGAAATACTAGTATGTGATTTCTATTTGATACTTCTATAATTTTGTATCTATCTAATAGATTCCAAATCCGTATCTAATATTTTGGTATAGTTTTTAGCCATAAAAAAGGGCGACCCCTCTGGAATCGCCTTTTAGTATATATGTATGCACGTTAATCAAATAGACTACAACAACTTAGATTCCTTATGCTGTATACAAAGAAACCTAAGATGGTAGCTCTACCGAAGAAAAGGCGACCTCTATGGAATTGTTAGTTCTAATGACGTTCACGACTAAGAACAGGACGAGCACGAGAATTGCTAACAATGCCATGATAATCTCCTTTCTGTACGATATGCGTACGAATCTTAACTATAAGTGTAATACTTTAAAAATTTAATAACTGTCTACTATTGTAACACCTTTGTCCACTGTGTGCAAGGGTATTCCCTTATTTTTTACAAGATATATCTGTCTTATTTTCCACAATCTGTTATACTATAAGTGTTACTTCCCCTAGACTGGTAACAGAAAGGGGGTGAACCTAATGCTATCCCTAATTATTACACTTTTTATCTCGATTATGGCAAATGTCCTCGCTTATTACATTTGTAAATGGCTAGATCGAGTATTTAAGAAGTAACTAGCCTAGCCTTGTCAGCTATATAGACAAATAAAAACACCCAGGTCAGACCACCTGGGTGTTTTTTTTGTGAACCTAATGCTAATTATTTTCACACTTTTTTCGCTTGCCTTTATTATATCATAGTCATTAAAAAATAAAAACCCCACGGTTGGCAGACCGTGGGGTTTCTTTTGCTTGTAAATGGAAATCATCAACTTTTTTCCACCCCAATTATATCACTTTCTTAATATATTTTCTAGTATATAAGAAACACCCAGGTCTGACCACCTGGGTGTTTTTTGTGAACCTAATGTTAACTGTTTTCACACTTTTTTCGCTTTTTCATATTATATCATAGTTGCCAAAAAATTTAAATCTTACTCCCCTAAGAAGCGTTTTGCCTCACAATAGTTTACGATGCCTTCTACTACTTTTTTAGCTTCTCGCATTGCCAATACTACGGTAGCTGGTTTATGCACTACATCACCACCTGCGAATACACCTTGACGGCTTGTCATACCATATGGCATATCTCTTGTTACCACATAGCCAGCTTCGTTCACTTCGATGCCATTACCAGGACCTACTAGACGAGCATTCGGTTTATGACCGATGGCCACAATGATTTTATCTGCTGGTAAGGTAAAGTCTTCGCCAGTGCTTTTCACAGATCCATCCTCTTGTAATTCTTGTCGTGTCAATGTCAAACCTTCCACGATATCTGAACCAGTTACTTCTTTTGGAGCAGCCAAGAATTCAAAACGAATACCTTCTTCTTTCGCTTCTTCAAACTCGGTTGGGTTAGCTGGCATTTGTTCTTCTCCGCGGCGGTACGTCACAGTGACACTTTCAGCACCAAGACGAACACAAGTACGAGCCGCATCCATCGCCACATTACCAGCACCGATGATGACAACTTTATCGCCTTTATATACAGGGATCAATTCTTCTTCGGCTCTACCATTTTGTACTAATTGTACCGATGTTAATAATGCCATCGCTTGTAACATACCGGCTTTGTCATCGCCAGGCAAAGAAATTTCCGCTGGTACATGAGTTCCTGTAGCAATAAAGATGGCATCGAAACCTTCTTCAAAAAGAGCATCTAAGTTACGATCTGGACCGATTGTGACATTGCATTCAAAAGTAACACCTAATGTTTGTAATCGTTTTACTTCACGGCGCACAATTCGTTTTCCCAACCGGAACTCTGGAATCCCAAATAACAGAATACCACCCGGTTCATCTTGGCGTTCAAACACAGTGACATCATAGCCTAATTTTGCCATATCACCAGCTACAGTTAATCCAGCAGGACCAGATCCGATAATAGCAATTTTACCTTGGTCTTTACGATTTGGTTTCACTTTACGAAGATTATTATCGCTTTCAAAATCAGCTGCAAAGCGTTCTAATTTACCGATATTGATAGGTTTATTCGCACGATTTAAAATACATGCCCCTTCACATTGTTTTTCACGAGCACACACTCGACCACACACAGCTGGTAAGCTGCTACGCTCAGCAATAATATCGTTAGCTAATCCAAAATTACCATGCGCAATAGCTTGAATAAAACGAGGAATTTCATTTTCAATAGGACAACCTGTACGGCACAATGGTTTCGCACAATTCAAACAACGCTTCGCCTCAATAAATGCTTCTTCCATCGTATAATCTTTATCAAATTCTATCTCTTGTCGCAGCTCCATAAAGACCTCCTTGCACCACTCTGGTGACACACTTTTCCCTTTACATACTCTATTTATAGGTTCTTACTTATTTCGATATAATACATATAGTATATCATAGACTAGTCCTCTTCACTGTAACAATGGCTACACCCTTGCTGTATCCATAGAATTAACCATCCCTTTTCTTAGTGAAAGTACTAAAAGATATATCCTATAGTATACCATATGTACGCACAGTGTGTAACTATGTATTTTTAATTTAGCAATTTCCCTATTACTCATCAAATTATATCGTATATGTTACTGCATATTTTGTTTTTGGACCTGATCCAGTTTTGATAACATAACCGCCTTCGATTAATTCTTTCACAGACTCTAGTATATTGCGCTTTCCATACCCTGTTAGTTTGGCTAATTCCCTAGATGATAATTCTCCATCTTGTAATGCTTCATAGATACGTCGAGCTGGTTGACTCATACTCATTGTATCTTGTATAACCACTGGCAATGTTATTTTTATAAAGTTTTCAGATATATCAAATACAGGTTGTCGTTTACAGTGTGCATAGGATGCAATGATACGTTGTACCCCTGTTCCAAACTGTTCTATTAAATGCAATCTAAAAAATACATTTCCTATCACAGGGTTGCGCAACATCGATACTTCTTTATATAAATAATCTTCTTTTGAAAGTTGGTCTAACAGTCCACCAGGTGATGTAATTTCAATACGATCATCATACATCGCTACTCGAATATGCGCAGATACATCCCATGTTCTATGGATTAAAGCATTGGCTATGGCTTCACGAAATGCTTTCTCCGGTATGGTTTCCACTACAACTCGTTCTATACCTTGAATCTCATCATATTGGTAATTTTCACGGTACACACGCACTGCCTCTTGATAAGTTTTTAAAATCGATTGTCTTTCAAAAGTGTACCGATTCAAAATAATATCTATAGTAGCGCCGAACCGAGCCATATCTATACCATAAAATTCATTTGTATCAGCTAACAATGCACCTGCGTTTGTATACCCTATATTTTTATCTAACAATCCCAATGTAATTAGATTATCACGCGTCAACTGTTCTATACCTAATTTTTTTTGACATTCTTTTTCTAATAAGTGAAAGCTTAACTCTTGTTCATGGGAGGGAATCCGATCAAATGTTGTATTCATTCCTTGCATAGTCAATCGCTTTAATTCAATTTGACCTACCTCAATTGTAGAACTATCATTTCTAATATAGGCTTTTCCTTTATACAAATAAGGCATATCCTTGCCTTTTTCTACAGTTAATGTAATTAGTTTAGTATTATTATCTATATCAATAGTATATTTGGGTAATGGTTTTATGGCATCATTAATTTTATTTTCAATATCTAAACAAGCTTGCTTAGTATTCTCTATTCCCACATATCTTCCATCATCAGAAATACCAAATATAATTTTTCCGTTTCCATAATTAGCAAAGGCTGATACTGTTTTTAAGAATGTATTCGTAATAGATTCTTTAAATTCTAATTCTCTATGTTCTTTCATTCTAATCACCTCAACCTAACTATATCATGTTTCCCTAACCTATGCAACGATAGACATATCGTTGCATAACTATTAAACAATAGACTATATAATTATTTTTTAACACATTACAAATGCCCTAATATTCCTATTTAATGAATATTAAAATACCATTATATCGTTTTAATTCTTTTTATTTTCTTTATTTTATTATGAAAAATAAATACATTTATTCATTTATTTGCAACGATACACATATCGTTTCACACACATTGCAACGATAGGCTATTTACATATGCTATAATTTCCAATAAACCGCTATAATATCACATCTATAAGTATATGAAACGATACCTCTATCGTTTCAGTACTGTTGCAACGATACAAAAAAAGAGGTCCACCACATGGGTAGACCTCTGTATAAGTCATGATTAGTTTGCAGATGTAATGGTTCCTTTGAAGGTTTCTGCAATGAATTGTTTGATGGCTTCGGACTGATAAATCTCTGCAATTTTTTTGTAAGTTTCATTGTCTTTATCTTGTTCACGAGTCGCCAAGATCATCACTGCCAATGGCTCATCTTTTGGTTCTAAGTACAATCCTTTTTCACCTACGTTGATGCCTGCACTTTGCACGTAGTTCATCGGAATCGTTGCCAATGTTACATCGTCTAAGCTACGAGGTAATTGTGCTGCCTCTAATTCTTGGATTTTTAGATTCTTAGGATTTTCCACAATGTCTGCCACTGTTGCTTTGAAACCAACTCCCTCTTTTAATTTGATAAGACCTGCTCGTTGTAACAAGGCTAAGGCACGTCCACCATTGGTTGGATCATTTGGAATCGCTACGGTGTCGCCGTCTTTCACATCGATAGGAGATTTCACAGAATTACTGTAGATACCCATTGGCATTAAAATCGTTTTACCAATCGGCACTAATTTAGAATTATTTTGCTTGTTAAAGTTCTCTAAGAACGGCACATGTTGGTACGCATTTAATTGGATATCTCCATCTGCCAAAGCTTTATCTGGTGTGATATAGTCGGAAAATTCCACTACTTTCAACTGGATACCTTGTTTTTGTGCTTCCTTCGCTACCGCCTCAGCCACTTGTGCATGAGGACCTGCAGTGGCACCGATTTTAATTTCCTTCGGCGTGTCCTGGATGGTTGTCGATGTGCCACAGCCCGCAATGCCTAACGCCAATATACCCACTAATAGGGGTATAAATAATGATTTTAATTTCATAACCGAATCCTTTCATAACTACAAATACTACTAATAAAAATTATATTTCAATTCTGAGTATACAGAATATCATAAGAATCTTCTCTTGCCCAATATAAATTTTATTACACTATTAATAGGTAAAAACTATAATTTATATACATTAAAACTTTTTTTCATAGTCATAGATGATTGAACTTCTAGCCTATTTAAGCTATTATAACTATGTTTTTATATGAAAGGAGTAACTATATGTCAACTTTTTACAAATGGCATAAGAGAATATCTATCTTTTCTATTATATTTTTTCTTATGTTTTGCATTACCGGTTTATTATTATTATTTAGAAATGAATTAAATGCTTGGTCTTTAGGACAACCCTCTCATGGTACATCTACTATGACAATGAGTCCATCCTCATCCTCTATATTTGATGCAGCAGATGCGGGTGCTGCATTGGTAAAACAACAATACCCATCCAAAGATATTTTGAATATTTCTCCAACCATGAATAGATCTAATCTATTACGCTATAGAATTATTGATTCATCAGCCACATCTGCCCCACCTGCACGAATGGGTATGGGAGGAGACTATACCTTATATAACCCAAATTCTAATACACTTGTTGAATCTCATCGTGTCACCCCTGCGCATCCATGGGTACGAAGTGCACTACACACAATTCATGAATTACATACTCGATTGGCCTTAGGAAAATTTGGTATTTATCTTGTAACTATTCTATCTATGATATGCTTCATATCCATCCTTAGTGGTATCTTTTTATACGGCCCTTTCAGTTCCGCCTATAAACGAAGTACACAAACATCAAATCGATTACAAATCAGCGCTCTGCATCGTGAATTTTCTATGATTGCTTCTGTTTGGGGAATTGTATTATCTCTAACTGGTGTATGGATTGGTGGTTTTTTTATTGCTAATGATTATTACACAACAAGTGTAGCCTCTATGGCAAAGCAAGAATTAGCTAATCATACATCCGAAATCTTATCTCCTTCTAAAGCGATTCAGCGAATTCTATCAACCTATCCTAATCGTCAACTTATTTCTATGGATTATCCTTCAAGATTTAATAATTATCACTATGCCTTTTATTTAGGTAGCCAAAATGATGACGATCCTGCCATGTTTTTAGGTCAGCCTGTATATGCCAATTTATATACTGATTCAACTCTCGATCAATATGCAACGAAAGAAATTCCTTGGTACTTTACCGGAATGAAAACCATGATAAACTTACATATTCATAATCATAATTCCATGGCATTAAAAATATTATGGGCTATTTGGGATATTGTTATCATCATTGGTATGGTATTAGGAATCATCTTAACGATTATGAAACGATATCATATCCCTATAAAAACTACATCTATCAAACCTATTTTATCCCCTACTCATATATGGAGAATTCCTACCATATCTAGTGCATTCATCGCTTGTGGTTTAATCATTCCAATGTGGCCTAATTCTATGACAGAAACAATTGGTGCTATCTGCTTATTGATTCCTTTAATACTATTTATATACTCTTTATATCAACACTATACTCGAATACGAGAAACTCTATAACATATTCATGGTAGTCTTTCTTATAAACCCATAAAAAAAACGATGTCACAGATATATCTTTCTATGACATCGGTTTTTATCTATGGTGCGCCCAGAGGGAATTGAACCCCCGACCTGCAGTTTAGGAAACTGTCGCTCTATCCTACTGAGCTATGAACGCAAGTATACATCTATTATAGTCTAACTGTACTCTACCTAGCAATATGAAATCTAAAATAAGATTTAATCTGTATCATATGTGCATATCCACAATACAGAACATTCTTTCTTACCAAATACGATTCAATAAAGCCTTATAATACAAGGGTTATTCACTTTTTGTGTATAAAATGTGGATAACTATATAGTTATTAACAGTAAATACACAAGGTATTAACAAGCTACTCACAACCTATACCCATAGTTATACACTAAGTTATCCACAATTAGGTGGATAACTGTTCCATATGTACGATAAAAGTGTTTAATTTTCTTTCTAAGTGTTCGATACATACACACAATTAATAGATTTAATAGATCTACTAGATGTTCTAGATACTTTACTAACGATGCAGTTCCTATACCTTCATCATAAATACAATAAGCCTATAGAACAACTTTCAACTGTTCTATAGGCTTTCGTATATCTTCTGTATTAGATATTCTCGTACAATCACACTTTCATCGGTACTATGCACCGCATCGTGCCTTACAAGTGATGAATATCCACCATATGATCTTGCTTATTCAGCAAAATATAATTGACCGTCTACTTCTACTGGAATGCCCCAGTCAACTTGCACGCCATTTTTGTTCCACATGCGAGTTAATGCTAATTTTAAATTGTCGTAGGAATCCAATGGTTGTACTATTAATTCATCATATGTATTCAATCCCGTAGCATGCATCACTGTTTGTTCTGCTTGCAAATAGGATTCTACTTTTTCTTTCCAAGCTGCATCGTCTAATACCACTTGGCATTCTTTTGTTTCTTTGTTATACGCAATATGACCGCGTTCATTATCTCCATAATGAATTGCTAAATATACCCATTCCATGGTGTACCCTCTTTCATGACTAACATAAGTTACGATGTATACTATACTCATACTTTGATGTATTCTGTTCCTATTATATCGTATCTTTCCAAACGGTGGCAATATATATACCATTGCTTTTTATAATTACGTACACTATAATGTGCGTAAAGAGGTGATACACATGGAAATTATTGATATTACAAATTCTAGAGAAAATATTTTTAATTTTTTAACACAAATCATCAAATATAAAGAACTCTTACTAGAAGGAAAAAATACTCCACTATCCGAATGTATTCTAGAGGAAGAGGTTATTTGGTAATGAATAGAATATATAAAAAATAGAGGAAAGTTGATAAAAAGTATCATCTTTCCTCTATTTTTTATTCATTATTATTTTCCATTATTACTTTCCGTGTCACCATTACTTTATCCACTCGTGTGTTATCCATATCCATCACTTCAAATTGCAATGGTCCGTAGTGACAGCGATTGGCTTCTTTTGGAATACGACCAATTAAGTATGTCACGAATCCCCCTAATGTTTTGTACAGATCATCTTCTTCGCCTGGTAATAGTTCGTCCACTTCGAAGTATTCTTTCAGCTCTTCAATACTGATGAGACCATCCACAAGATACGTTCCATCTTCTCGTTGAACGATACGATTTTCTTCTTCTTTCTTTTCCTCTTCTCCAGATGGCATCAAACCCACGATTTCTTCCATAATATCGTGGAACGTAATCATCCCGCTCATACCGCCATATTCATCTAGTACAATAGCTTCGTGAGTACCTTCTTCTCTGAAAGTAGATAATACTTTCATCAAGGATAAAGATTCTGGTACAAGCACTGGTTTACGCATACAATAGGCCAGAATATCTTTCATAGGGCGATGGCTTTCTTTCATTTGTTGTGCCAACACATCTACAGAAGAGACTAAACCTTTCAAGTCATCCAAAGAATCGTCGCCTACTGGAATGCGATGTTCGTTACATTCCATAATGGTTTCTAAGATTTCTTCATCACTAGCATTGATGTCAATCCACGTCAACTGCGTGCGAGGTGTCATAATATCGCTGGCATCGAGGTCAGCTAAGCGGAAAATATTTTCTACTAACACTGGCTCTTCCTCTTCATAAGCACCTAGTTCCACACCTTGTACAAGCATTTTATTAATTTCCGATTCCGTTACCGGTGCTTCTTCCTTGTGTTTAACGCCTAATACTTTCAGTAGCACTGTTGTAGACATACTGAGAAGTGCCACAAATGGTTTTGTAATCGTGGCAAAGTATTTCATAGGAATTGCCATCATGATGGCAATGGATTCTGGAGAATTGTATGCCAACCGTTTCGGTACTAATTCCCCTATGACTAAGGATAAATAGGTTGTTAAAGATACGATAAAAATAGGGCTGATCGTGTCCGCATAATCAGCTAGCCACAGTATATGTTCTTTAATATATGTCGCCATAGGATCAGAAAAAGTAGCACCTGAGTACAAACCAGTGACAATACTAATTAAAGTAATACCAATTTGTATGGTAGAAAACATTTCATTTGGATCTTCCGCTAGCTTGATGGCTATACGGGCTCCTCGATTACCTGCTTCCGCCTTTTCTTCTAATAACCCTTTACGAGCATTGATAATGGCCAATTCCGTCATGGAAAATAGACCATTTAAAATGATGAGTATGACTACAATTAAAATTTCTATACCTATGTCACTTCCCACTGATTCTATCTCTCCTTATCGATTCCTATCTATAAAACTACACTATATATATCAAATCATCTATTAATTTTGAATAGTTTTATATTATATACTAACACAATACTTACCGTGCATTTTTACTAAATATATTGGAATACTTCTGCATTCTTATATAATAATCGTTTGCTATATAAAAATAACCCAAATATATTTTAAATCACAACAGCTGTTCCTGTGCAGGTTACCATTAGCATACCATTGGTTTCACCCAATGTTTCATAACTTACAGACACCCCTACAATAGCATTGGCTCCCATGGCTTTTGCACGTTTTTCCATTTCTTGTAAAGACGCTTCACGAGCACTAGCTAAAGATGATTCATAACTATTACTACGACCACCTACAACATCTCGAATGGATGAGAAAAAATCTTTTACAAAGTTACGACCTTCCACAACTTCCCCAAACACAATTCCTTTATATTCTTTAATTGGTTGACCTTCAATTTGCATGGTTGTTGTAATAATCATAGTATCTCCTTTATTCTCATATTGATATGTTACGAACCTTATGATTCGTATTATATCATATTTAGAATAGTTCCTTCTATGCGAGCGTTATACCATACAATAATTATAACAAAAATAGCCTATATACTCGTTTACTTATTAACATATAAAAATAGAGTAAAGTTGATGTTTTTGATCAACTTTACTCTATTTTATTTGGAGCTATTTTATTAAAGTCCCTCCAATTTAAGCTATTTTTATAAATTCCATTTGCACACTATATTGATGATACCATACTCATATAGCAATACTGCCTAAATATTAGAATAATTCCAACTAATAGTATCTCTGATAACACATAAGTAATATTAAATAAACACTTGTTGCACCAGCACCATATACAAAATTGTTCCGCCCCCAATGGATAGAAACATATTGCCTTTCCACAAATGAAGTAATACCGTCACAGCTACGGCGATCATGTCCGGCATTCCATGATACACACCGGATAGGTCCACATGTCGCAAGGAAAATACCACCAGCAAACTCATCGTCGCCGACGGCAATACTTTCCCTAAATACTGCACATAAGCAGGTGTTTTTGTTTTTGAGTTAAATATGACAAATGGTAAAAATCGTGTTGCCATCGTACCTAGCACAACAATGGCAATGGTTATCATCTGTTCTGTGAAAGTCATTATTGCCCCTCCATTGTATTACGTAATAGACTTAATATCACCACGATACCAATCATAGCGGGAATCATAAAGTGTTCACTACCAAATATCCACAAGGCAATTCCAGGAATCACTAATCCTATACTAGAACTAATCAAATTCCGTTGAATTTTATATTGTTCTATAGCCAACACAATAAAGAGTGCGGTGAGTACAAATTCCAAACCTTTTCCATCAAAAGAAAGTACCGATGCAAATAGATTACCTACCACAGATCCTACCACCCAATAGATCTGATTCAATAGGGTCACAAAAAAATAACACCATTTCTTGGAAATTTCAGTAGGAATTTGTGATGTATAATTGATGGAAAAACTTTCATCCGTCATTCCAAATATGAGATACGGTGTTAACCATCCCATATGTCTATATATAGTTAACATAGAAATTCCATAAAATAAATGACGCCCATTGACCATGAGTGTAATCAAGAAAGCACTCACTGGATCGAAAGGAGATAACAACATAGCTACTGTTACAAATTCCATAGACCCTGCATAAATGAGAGCACTCAATGCCAATGTATATCCCCAGGAAAATCCCATAGAGTACATATAGATACCATAGGATAGTCCTAAAAATAAAAAGCCAAATAAGATGGGAGTTGTTTTAAGAAAACCATATCGAAAGGCAGACCATATTTTATTTGTTGTTTTTTTTGTTTCCATGTATATTCTCCTTTCTCTCACCATATGTCACTAGACTCTTAATTGTCACTTTTACTATACTATCATATTATCAAATTCTAGAATACTCATATATTCATAAAATATATAAGAGGTCAACAAAAAATTATCTTATAACCTATTTCCTATAGTATCCTATCTTACTTATAAATTTACTTAGCAAGAACAAAACAGCCTACGGGACAACTTCCCATAGGCTGTTTCTATTAGTCCTCAAAATCGCGAGATAAATCGACTTCTTTTAGAGGAACTACTTTTGTTTTATATTTTGCTTTATACCATAAGTACACAGCGAAGAATACTGGAAGTCCAATATAGGCAACGGACACTCCGTACCAATCAATACTTTCACCCATGAAGGCTGTATAGTTTTGACCAGCAATGATGATCAAGCATAATGCCAAAGCAAACAATGGACCAAATGGGAACCAAGATGCTTTGTAAGGCAATTTGGATACATCATGACCTTGTGCCACATAAGCACGACGGAAACGATAATGTGCAATCGCAATACCTACCCATGTGATGAATCCACTCATACCGCTGATGTTGATCAACCAAGTATAAGCTTGTCCTTCACCAATTAAGGATGTTAAGAAAGCAAATAAACCAAAAGCTGCTGTTGCCAACAATGCTGGAATTGGCACACCACGTTGATTAATAGAACTAAATAGTTTTGGTGCATCTCCAGATTTAGACAATGCATACAGCATACGTGTGGAGGAGAATAAACCAGAGTTACCAGCTGACAAAACAGCAATCAATAGGATAGCGTTGATGAAATGAGCCGCCCAATCAAATCCAAACCGATCAAATACCAATGTAAATGGACTAATGGACACATTTTCTACAGAACTGTTCAATAAGTTTGGATCATTATAAGGAATTAAGAAACCAATAACAATGAACGAACCAATATAGAACAGTAAAATACGCCAGAAAATAGAGTTGATGGCTTTTGGAATATTTTTCTCTGGATCTTCGGACTCACCAGCAGCAGTACCGATTAATTCTACCCCTTGGAAAGAGAAACCAGCAATCATAAAGATGGCCAAGATAGAGGAGATTCCCCCTACAAATGGTGCCTCACCTAAGGTCCAGTTATGGAATCCTGGAGATGGAGTTCCTACACCTAAGATCAATAATGTACCTAATAGTAAAAATACGATAACAGTGATGACCTTAATGCTAGAGAATATATATTCACTTTCACCAAAAGAACGAGCTGAAAAATAGTTCAATACAAATAGAATCAGCAAGAACAAGGCAGACCAAATGATAGCTGGCACATCAGGGAACCAGTATTTCATAATAAACGCACTCGCTACGAGCTCCGCCGCTAATGTAATGGCCCAGTTGAACCAAAAGTTCCAACCCAAGGCAAAGCCTAAGGCTTTATCTACATACCGAGAGGCATGAGTACCAAAGGAACCAGACACCGGTAGATAGGTGGTCATTTCCCCTAAACTAGTCATCAAGAAATATACCATGATACCGATGAAACTATAGGCAATTAAAGCACCACCAGGACCTGCTGTACTCACTACTTCACCACCAGCTACGAATAAACCTGTACCGATGGCACCGCCCAATGCAATCATATTCATATGACGGGATTTTAAACTTCTTTTTAATTTATTATTTTCCATGGGACTTCTCCTTATAAGTCAAGATTTCGTACATATTCAGCATTATCTTCGATAAACTTTCGACGAGGTTCTACCTTATCCCCCATCAAAACACTAAATATCTTATCTGCTGCAATACTGTCTTCCATGCTGACTTGTAGGATTGTCCGATGTTCAGGGTTCATCGTTGTATCCCATAATTGTTCTGCATTCATTTCACCAAGACCTTTGTAACGTTGGATGGTAATATTTTCACGTCCAATTTCGTCCAATCTATCTGAAAGTTCTTGATCACTGTAGGCATACCATTGTTTTTGACCTTTTTTAATTTGGTACAACGGTGGTTGTGCAATGAATACATGACCTTCTTCAATTAATGGTCGCATATAGCGATAGAAGAATGTCAATAATAAAGTACGAATATGTGCGCCGTCCACGTCCGCATCGGTCATGATGATGATTTTGTTATAACGGCTCTTCGTAATATCAAAGTCTTGTCCGATACCTGTACCAAAAGCAGTAATCATAGAACGAATTTCTGCATTGGCTAAGATTTTATCAAGACGAGCTTTTTCTACATTTAGAATTTTACCGCGCAATGGCAAAATCGCTTGATAACGGCGATCACGGCCTTGTTTTGCGGTACCACCCGCAGAATCACCTTCGACAAGGTAAATTTCTGTCATAGTTGTATCTTTTTCAGAACAATCTGCCAATTTACCAGGTAAGGAGCTCACTTCTAAGGCATTTTTACGGCGTGTCAATTCACGAGCTTTACGGGCTGCTTCACGAGCACGACTCGCATTGGTTGCTTTTTCGATGATTTTCTTCGCTTCTGCTGGATGTTCTTCTAAGAATACACGCAATCCATCAGACACGATAGTATCTGTAATCCCTTTGACTTCGCTGTTACCTAATTTACCTTTTGTTTGACCTTCAAATTGTGGTTCCAATACTTTTACGCTCACCACAGCTGTCAAGCCTTCACGCACGTCTTCCCCAGTCAAGTTGCTTTCATTTTCTTTTAAAATGCCAGCCTTGCGACCATAGTCGTTCAAGGTCCGTGTTAAAGCAGTACGGAAACCACTGAGGTGCGTACCACCATCGATGGTGTTGATGTTGTTAACGAAAGATAAAATCGTTTCGCTATAACTATCGTTATATTGTAACGCCACATCGACCACTACATCATCACGGGTATTATCAATAGAGATAACGCTCGGTGTGATGGCTTCCTTCGCTTCATTTAAATACTCAATGAATTGTACTAAGCCACCTTCGTAGTGGAAACTTTCACTACGACCTTCCCCACGTTTGTCCGACAAGGTAATACGCAATCCTTTATTCAAGAACGCTAATTCTTGTAAACGAGTTTTTAATACATCAAACTCGAAAATGGTAGTTTCAAAAATTTGTGCATCTGGTTTGAATCGTACGGTAGTACCTGTACGATCCGTCGTACCGATTTCTTTCAAATCAGATGTTTTATTACCACGTTCAAAAGAAATTTCTTGAATTTTTCCATGTTGGTATACATCAACGATAGTCCATTCACTTAAGGCATTCACTACGGAAATACCTACCCCATGAAGACCACCAGACACTTTGTATCCACCACCGCCAAATTTACCACCTGCGTGAAGTTTAGATAATACAAGCTCTACCGCAGGCATACCTGTTTCATGCATTCCTGTCGGAATTCCACGACCATCATCGATAACTTCAATACTATTATCTTCACAAATGGTCACTTCAATATGCGTGGCATACCCAGCTAAGGCCTCATCCACACTATTATCTACAACTTCATACACCAAGTGATGTAATCCACGGGCAGATGTGCTACCAATATACATACCAGGTCGCATACGAACGGCTTCTAAGCCTTCGAGGACCTGTATATTACCGGCATCATAATTCGTTTGTTCTGCCATCTGACATCCTCCTACTATTTATATAATGACATCCCATACTGGTCACCATATTCTATATAATACATTCTATTATACAATACTTTACTATCTCTGTGAAAGTCTCAGCCTTTATTTCACTTGCATTTTGTCTGCTTCGTTCCAACGATACTTATTAGTAATATTCACAACTTGTTCATAAGACAATTCATCTTGCGGTTTTGATGTAATTAACATCGTCGCCCAATACATATCGTTCGCATCCGTAGAACCTTGGAACAAACGAGTTAAGTAATAATAAATACTTTCTTCTTTCGCCACTTCATACCATTCATAAGTACACCAAGGAGCAATTGCTTTCATTTGGTCATATTTATAATGAGGATAATCCTTCAATAAACCTTTCACCGTACGAATGATATGTCGATACTTTTTATATTCACACTGAGGACATACCTTTGCAGATCCTTCCGATTGCCAACGACCACAGGTAGGACATTGATGAAAGTGCTCTTTTTGCAATACAAATTCTTTTTTCGCTTGTTCTATACGTGTTTGCAATACTTTTTGTCGAAGTTCCTCATGACGGATCACACGAACAGACTCTTCTATACTTTCCACAATCTCAGGAGGCAACACAATTTGATGAAAATCTATACTTTCCTCATAGATAGGCGTCATATCTAAGGCATCCCCTGATACAAGTTGTTCTTGTAAAGCACGTCGTGGCAGTTGCACTTTGATATCTGTAATAATGGATTCTCCATAATACTCACGCAATGCTTCCAATACTTGTGGTTTGCGCATAGTCATCTCTTGCATCCATACGGTATGACCAATTTCCACTACGATAACTGGTGGCTTAATCTGCACTAATTTTGCTTGTCCACTCACCATAGGTCCTACGACAGATTCCCAGTCATGATAGAGTTTCATGAGTCGATACATTTCATAAATGCCTAATTCTTTTAACATAGCATCACGAAGATTTGTCACTCCTGTAAGGGATTCTAACTTACTCTCCATGTGGTATTTCCTCCGTCAAGTCTATATACTGCACCTTATCTAAGTCCATAGTATCTGTTGTATCCGTAGTAGTAATGATTGTCTGTACACGTTTATGAATGAATTTGATTAAATTAGATCGACGTTCCTGATCCAACTCACTGAGTACATCGTCTAATAGTAAAATAGGGTATTCTCCTACTTCCGATTTAATATATTCTAATTCACTTAACTTAACTGACAATATAGCTGTCCGTTGTTGCCCTTGTGAGCCAAATCGTTTTAAATCCATAGGGCCCGAGTAAAAGATAATATCATCACGATGGGGTCCCACTGATGTTTGTAACCGTCGCCGATCCTCTGGTAACTGTTCTTGCAAGGCTTGTAATAAATCATCCTTAGTCACCAACAATTGTTTCTCACTATAAGGCTGGCTATATTGCAATCGTAAATCTTCTTTGCCATTAGTGAGTTTCCGATTCATTAAATCCATTAATTGGTTTAATTTTTTTAAACTTTCCAATCGCTTTTGAATAATTTGAGACCCTAAAGTAGCAATTTGTTCATCCCAATCTTGCACTGGTACCTTACTGGTATGACTATATTCTTTGAGTATCCGATTTCTCTGTTGTACAGCCCGTTGATACATCATAAGTTGATGATAATATTGAGGACTAGTCTGACTAATTTCCATATTCAAAAAACGACGACGTAAGGAAGGCGTTCCTTTGATTAAATCTAAATCTTCTGGAGAAAAAATAACTGTATTCAAAGTGCCTACTAATTCTTTTTGTGATAGAGGATTATCATGCAAACGAATAACTTTTTTTCCTTGACGCCCCCATTTAATCTGCAACGTATGAGGCGTATCAGCTTTCATAAAATGAACGATAATACTAGCCTCATCTTCGTTCCAAGAAATAACATCTTTCATATCCGATGTACGATGACTATGTCCCATCGTGGCAATATAAGCAGATTCTAAGATATTTGTTTTCCCTTTTCCATTGGGACCATGGATGACAATGATTTCTGGTGTGAAAGTAATAGTTCTATGACGATGATTGCGAACATGTATAAGTTCCAATTCAGTCACATACACAATTAATCCTCCTTCACCACAGTGATTGTTACTTCATTAGCAATAGTTACCACATCATTAGGATAGATTTTTTTACGTTTTTCTGTAACTAATACGCCATTTAAGGTGATTTGTTTTTCTTCTAATAATACTTTAACTTGACCACCTGTAGCTAAGACATTAGCATATTTCAACAGTTGGTCTAATTGAATATACTCTGTATGAATGGATACAGTTTCTTGATTCATAATTTCCTCTTTTCTCTTAATTATGTGTATGAACTGGTGTTACCACATAGGTGTAATGGTCATTATTATCTTGACGAATCACCATAGCCCCTTGTTCTTGTAAATACATATGGATTCTTTCACCTGTGCTATGTTTCAATAATTCATCTATATATTTACCATTAAAATTAATAGTGAAAGGATTGCCTTCAAAGGTACATAGAACAATATCTTTTACCATACCAATATCAGCACTTTGAGAACTTAATGTAACTTGATTTTCTTCCCAATCATAACGAATGGCAGAATAACTCATATCTTTCGCCATAAAATATACACGATCTAAAGAACTAGCAAATTCACGACGATTTAAAATAGCACTAGCATCGAATTTAGCAGGAATAACACGTTTATAATCAGGATATGTACCTTCAATTAATCTTGAAATAATATATACAGTATCAAATACAATAGCTACTTGATTTCTATTCCAAATTAATTTAACCATAACAGGTTGATCTGATGGTAATACTCTGGAAACTTCTTCTACAGTACGTTTTGGAATGACAATACGCATTGAATTTTCAAGAGCTGTATCTAAGGTAACTTTTTTAACAGCCATACGATGTGTATCAGTACCGACCATAGTAAGTTCATTACCTTCAATTTCTACTAAGGTACCACAGAAAATAGGACGATCTGTATCTGTAGAAGTAGCATATACAGTTAAATCGATTAATTGTTTTAACTGTTCTCCGTCAATCATAATACTATTATCATCTTGGATTTGTTCTACTAAAGAAAAATCTTCTACTTGCATAGTGACTAATTTAAACTCAGAATGATCTGATTTAATTTGTAATTGATTGGAATTGTCTGGTTTATATAATTCTACTTGTTCACCAGGTAATTTTTTTAGAATTTCTTGAAAGTATTTAGAACCTACTACAATCGTACCTGGTTCAAGGATGGTAGCATCTACTTGGGATCTCATTCCAATTTCAAAGTCATTAGCTTGTAATTCTACGTAATTATCTTTTGTAGAAATGTAGATAGATCCTGGTAAATTAGAACTTGTTTTATTGCTTGCTACACGTTGGAATAGTGACATAGCTTTCACTAATTCAGTTTTGTTAAATTGAAGTTTCATCATTAACTCCTTGTGACTAATATAACTATGTTAGAGTGTTTTTGTTTAAAGTAGTAGCTGTAGTAGTAGGGCGCGTGCACAAGTGGATAGGTGTATAAAGTCCTTGTATATCAATGTTTTACACATGTTTACAACATTGGGAATAGAAAATTGCATCTATCCACATAGTAACAGGTTTGAAATTACCTTGTGTGTAAGTCGATTTTTGTTAACAGCCTAGGCACAAAGTGTACACAGGTTACGCACATACTTATCCACAATTTGGAGATTACTTAGCTGCTTCTAATTCTTCACGAATACGTTCAATGGTATATCTTAAATCTTGATCCTTTTCTATTTCTCTAGAAATTTTTTCATACGCATGCAATGCCGTTGTATGGTCTTTTTTACCAAAAGCAAAGGAAATTTGTGGGTAACTTTCATTGATTAATTCACGAGCTAAATACATAGCAATTTGGCGTGGATGGGCATATTGCTTATTCCGTTTTTGGCTAATTAAATGTTCTAGTTTAATTTTGAAATAATCTGCTACAAATTCTTGGATGTATTTAATGGATAATACGATTTTTTCTGTATGAATGATAAAGTCTTTGATTGCTATATTAGTAAATTCTACATCAATCGTTTCTAATCGGTTTGTGATAGCCGCTTGTGTAATCAATGTTTCAAAGGCGCCTTTTAGTTCACGAATATTTCTTTTATTAAAGTATTGTGCAAATAAGTGTATTACCTCTTTTGGAACATTTAAAGTTGGGTATTCACTGCGGCGATGATAGATTTCCTCATGGATGATGGCTTCAATCATTTCTGGATTTGGTGCTTCAATTTCTACAGTAAGGCCACTATTGAATCGTGTAATTAAGCGTTCTTCCATTTCCTTGTAATCTTTTGGCGGCTTATCACTGGATAAAATCACTGCTTTATTGTGGCTCAATAAGTGGTTGAAAGTATTGAAAAATTCTTCCTGTGTAGTTTTCTTATTTTTTTCTTCTAAGAATTGTACATCGTCAATGATGAGTACGTCGATGTCTCGGAAGTTACGGCGGAACTGATCCGGTGTTTTTGTTCGCAAAGATTCAATAAAACTATTCATAAAATCTTCACTGGTAATGGACATAATTTTAGCAGCTGGATTATTGGCTAAAATTTCATTGCCGATGGCATGCATTAAATGAGTTTTACCAAGACCAGATTGACCGTGAATATACAGTGGATTGTAACGAAATCCTGGGTTTTCTGCTACTGCTTTTGCAGCACTGAAAGCAACGCGGTTAGAATTAGATTCGATGTAATTATCAAAAGTAAAAGCACGATTTAGATGTGATTTTGAAGAGCTATTCATATCCCGTTGCACAGATGGTGCTGTTGGTAATGGTGTGGAAGTAGTTGTTTTAGTTGCAAATAAATCAGCAGGCACTGGTTTTTGGATACCTTGTGAAGGAGAAGTATTTCTTTGAATGATGACAGGAGAATCATAGCTAGGACGACTCACACCTTCTGGTAATACTTCGTCATACTCTTCTGTATTCCAAGGGGGAGGGATGATAGGAGATGGAGAACTTTCCATCGTTGTATCTTCAATAGAAGGCATATCGATAGGCGGCATAGGAGGAATATCCGAAGGAGATGTGTGTATTGTTTCTAATGAAGATGCATCTGATGTAGCAGTATCCGTTAGATAGTCAATAGTTTGTAAGGTAGGAAGTAAACTTTTTGCTGCCTCTACAATTTGGTTATGGACCAATGGGGTTTGAATGTATTTTAATTTGCTAGGATCCATAACGAATAAGGTTAGGATGGTAGATGTCATAGAATAGGGCATCAAGGAATTTACGACCAAGGAGTCCCACATTTGCTGGGGCATTTTTGTTTTTGTTTTTTGCATCACTTGGTCCCATAGGGAGTAGAGATCTAAGTCACTCATAATAAACCTTCCTGTATGTGTATAAAAATTATTTGTCCACATCATGATAAATGTGGATAACTAAAAATTAGACAAAGAAAAAGAGTTCATAAACAAGATAATAGGTAGAATTGTTTCTATCCACAATATTGTGAATAAGTCAGTGGATAAGATGTAAAAAATGTGGAAAACTTGTTTATAACCCTTTGTTGGTGTATAGGTTTATTATACCAAAAACTTTTTTGCTTTACTATGACAATATTACAAATCGTTTATATATATACTATTAAAAACAAGGTTTATATTGACAGAATTAGGGTTTATACATATAATTACTATGTTATGGTATACGAAAAAATAAACCTATCATGAGGAGGTGTTGTTGTAATGAAACGTACTTACCAACCAAATACACTTTGGAGAAAACGTACTCATGGTTTCCGTGAACGTATGAAAACCATCGGTGGCCGTCTAGTATTAAAACGTCGACGCGCTAAAGGCAGAAAACGCTTATCTGCATAATCAAATATACAGCAAGAGAACTTGGCCGCAGAGCCAAGTTTTTCTGTATGTACGGTATTAAAGGATAACTATGAATAGTTTAACAAAAGATAGAAGAATTCGGAAAAACAATGAATATCAATTAGTGTATAAGCACGGTCGCTATGAAGTGGGACGTCTTTGTGTGGTCTATCATATGCCAGTGGCAAAGCAAAAAAGTAAAATTGGTTTCGTCACGGGTAAAAAAGTAGGTGGCGCAGTACAGCGCAACAGAGCACGACGTTTGATGAAAGAAGTGTATCGTTTGCATCAACATGAATTGCGTGAAGGTCATCATATCGTAGTAGTCGGTCGAGGTTATTTAGCCAATGCTACCTACGAACAGGCAGAACGTGAAATGATGCGTCTATTCAAAAAATGTAAATTATTAAAGGATAGAAACTAATGGGTATTAGTAAACTTGTAAATTACTTGTTAATTGGATTAGTTCAGTTCTATCGATATGCTCTATCTCCTTTAAAGCCAAGTACTTGTCGTTTTTATCCCACCTGTTCGATGTATATGTTGCAAGCATTGCGACGATATGGACCTTTAAAAGGTAGCTATTTAGGCATTAAACGGATTTTAAAATGCCATCCCTTTCACAAGGGTGGATATGATCCTTTGCCATAGCACAGTTTTGGAAATACCTGAGTACCTGTATGGATGAAATATAGACCATACCATAACGTATATGGGTACACAAAGGTTATACTACAAAGAACAAGAAAAGGAGTAGGCATGGAAATCTTTCAATATTTAGTAGATTTTATGAGAAGTCTTGTGGAATATTCGTTTTTGGCCACAAAATCGATGGGCTTCCCAAGCTATGGTATCGCGATTATTTTGCTTACCATTATTATTAAACTTATATTAGCACCGTTGACACAAAAACAAGTGCAGTCTATGAAAGGCATGGCTGATTTACAACCTAAAATGAAAGCCATTCAAGACAAATATAAGGACAATCCACAAAAAGCACAGCAAGAAATTATGAAAATGTATAAAGAATTAGGCATCAATCCATTAGCTGGTTGTTTACCACTTCTTGTACAAATGCCATTCTTGATTGCTATTTTCTATGCATTGCAAGGATATCCATATGATCCTCAATATGCGCAATTCTTATGGTTACCAAATTTGAGTGATCCAGATCCAATCTATGTATTACCAGTATTGTCTGCGTTGTCTACGTATATTATGAGTAAACAAACATCTGCTAGTGGTAATAATCAACAAGCAAAGATTATGAACATCTTTATGCCACTATTCATTGGCTATATCAGTTTAAACTTTGCTAGTGGATTGGTAATTTACTGGGTAGTTTCAAATCTATTCCAATTAGCACAACAAACATTAATTTATCGTAATAACAAATAGGAGGCTAGGCATGGATTACATTGAAGTGTCAGCAAAAACGATTGAAGAGGCAACTTCACAAGCAACAGCGCAAATTGAATCTCAAGGTCGTGTTGTTACGTCTGTGAAAGTGTTAGAAGAACCATCAAAAGGTTTCTTAGGATTTGGTAAAAAAGATGCTCTTGTTCGCGTATACTTTGAAGAAGGAACAGCAGAGAATATTGCTGTTGCAGAAGAAGTAGTATCAGTTGTGGAAACTGTTACAGAAACAACAGTAGATACTGTGGAAACAGAAGCTATTGAAATTCCTGTGGTAGTTGAGGATGGTATTACAAAAGCAGAACAAGATTTCATTGCCGATACAGGTAAAGAATTTTTATTAGGTATGTTTGGAAAGATGGGCTTATCTGTACAAATTGAAAAATTGACTACTAAAGATAAGATCACATTCCAAGTACATGGGGAAGACTTAGGTATTTTAATTGGTAAACATGGTCAAACATTAGATGCTATCCAATACTTAACAAACCTTGTGGCTAATAAAGAAGTTCGCCGTCGCTGCCAAATTGTTGTGGACGTGGAAAATTACCGTTCCCGTCGTGAAGAAACTTTGATTCAATTGGCACATCGTTTAGGTGCTAAAGTGCGACGTACACGTCAAAAAATTGCTTTAGAACCAATGAATGCTTTTGAACGAAAAATTATTCATTTAGCATTGCAAAACGAAAAAAATATCAAAACAGATAGTGAAGGACAAGAACCATATCGTCATATTGTCATTTATTACAAACGATAAGTTGTAATTACTATCTAAATGAAAAAGAGCAGCCGAGGCTGCTCTTTTTTTTATAAGATTCAATTATACATTCATGTTAGCTGCTTTACGAACGTAGAACCAGTAACATACGAATACTGTTACGATATTGAAAGCTAGTAATACTGCGAATGCTGGGTGGATACTTCCAAATGTTGTGTATACATAGCCAAAGATTTTTGGTGTAATGAAGGCACCGTACGCCGCTACAGCTGCTACGAAACCAGCAATTAAGGAAGATTGTAATCCATCTGTGAAGATGTGAGGAATCATACGGAATGTAGATCCTGTTACGAAACCGCAGGATACGAACATTAATACAGTCATTCCAAAGAAAAAGTCGAAGTGATGCATATCCACGCCTACAGCGATTAATACAGTAGTGATACATAAACCAATCAAACCGATGAAAGTAATTTTTGTACCGCTATTGATTTTGTCAGCTAACCAACCACCTACTGGACGAAGGCTGGCAGATACTAAAGGTCCCACGAATGCGATGTGAGCAAATGGAATTTCAGGGAACTCTGTTTTAACAAGTAGACCAAGTGCTGCTGCATATCCAGAGAAGGCACCGAAGGAACATGTATATAACAATGTCATAGCCCATGTGTGTTTGTTGCTAAAAATTTGAGCCAGCGCTTTAGGATTAGGTTTTGCTAGTGGCAAGTTATCCATGTAACGAGTCATGCACGCTAAGATAATTACTAAAGGCACAATCCACATAAACGCCGCGTTGGCTAAGTATACTGCATTGCCTTTAACGATAGCTGGTGTGACACCGAAGATATTACCTAATGTAGCAGAACCCATAGCGAATGGAGCTAAGAAATAGATAACGGAGATCCCAAGGTTACCAATACCACCATTAATGCCAAGGGCGGTACCTTTTTCAGATTTAGGGAAGAAGTTACCGATGTAAGCCATGGAGGAGGAGAAGTTACCGCCGGCTAAACCGATCAAAGCTGTTAAGATCATGAATGTTTCATAGGATGTGGTTGTATCTTGTACAGCATAGCCTAACCATACTACAGGTACTAATAAAATAATTGTAGAAATAAAAGTCCAGTTTCTACCACCTATTAAAGCTGGCATGTAAGTATAAATAAAACGGAATGTAGCACCTACTAAACCTGGGAAGGCAGCCAGTGTAAATAACTGTTCTGTTGTGAAATGGAATCCAGCTCCATTTAATTGTGCTGCGATGGTTGACCATAAATACCATACGCAAAATGATAACGTTAATGCAATGGTAGAAACTACCAAGTTTTGTTTAGCAATTTTTTTGCCAAACTTTTCCCAAAATTCGGGATTTTCTGGTTGCCAGTTCGCAATAATTTCTTTGCGGCTCGCACCCACTTGAGGCATTTTCATCTCTGACATGAGAACACTCCTTTAATCCTTTCAACGTACAACTTGTGATACTTTTTGTATCACAGTAAATCGAAGACACAAATTAGTATAAAAAAATATTGACTTATGCCATACTTTCATTATAATATGTGCCTAAAATCACACACTTATTATATAAGATATAATATAATGTGAATGTGATAAAAAGCACAACTTATATAATTATTAATAAGTTATAATAGTAACATAGCGCAAAATTTAAAATGTAATTGAGAAATTGATATAGCTAAGTTTATATCAACTTCATAAGTATGGGATGTTACTGAAAGATGTATGGTGACAGTATGGAACAGGAGTTAATCAATCAATTGCTAGCATTGCCAGGTGAAGTAATTCATCTGAAAAAAGGAGAATTTTTATTTCACGAAGGCGATAAGGCAGAACATTTTTATATCGTTCAGAGAGGGCGCCTCAGTATTAAGAAATTTGAATCCACAGGACATATTTTTGCATTACGATTAGTAGGTAAGAATAATGTGCTTGGGGAAATTCCTTTGTATGAGACGAATACGAGATCGTATGTATTTAATGCCATTGCAAGAGAAGATTGCTCAGTCTATTGTATACGTTACGATGTATTAGAACCTGCCATTGCTAAGGATCATTCCTTAGCCATTGCGATGATGAAGATTTATACGCTTCATATGCGTCGACAACAAGCTAAGTATAGAGACTTATTATTATACGGTAAGAAAGGTGCATTTTATTCTACATTATTGCGTTTAGCTAATAGTTATGGTGTTAAGCGGGATGACGGTATTTATATCGACATTGCATTAAGCAACCAAGAGTTAGCTGAATTTACTGCCACATCACGGGAAGGTTTAAACCGCATGCTAAGTGAGTTACGAAAGTTAGGCTATGTAGCCTATGATAAACACCATCTGGTAATCTGTGACTTTGATGCATTAATCGATTTGCTAGATTTAGATATAGAAACTATCGATCCTAATATTAGCAATATCGAATGATTAAGGTTATCCCCCCTTGCTGTGAGCACTACGAAGGCAAGGGTTTTTTTGTATTTTTAAGGAGGACATGAGATGAGTCTTTTATCTCAAAAATTTAAGTTTCTTCGCAAGAAGGACGTATCTCCAACAGGCCATCAAATCACAGAAGAAGGTGGTCGTGAATGGGAAAATTTTTATCGTGACCGTTGGTCCTACGATAAAGTAGTCCGCACCACACATGGCGTAAACTGTACTGGTTCTTGTAGCTGGAATATTTACGTAAAAAATGGTGTTGTAGCGTGGGAAAATCAAGCAACTGATTATCCTAAAACACCAGATGATATGCCAGATTACGAACCACGTGGATGCCCTCGAGGATCTACTTTCTCTTGGTATTTATACAGCCCACTACGCGTAAAATATCCATATGTACGTGGTGAATTGATCGAGCTTTGGAGAGAAGCGAAGAAAACTGCTAAAAATCCTATCGAAGCATGGAAATCTATTGTAGAAGATCCTGAAAAAGCAAAACGTTATAAATCTGCTCGTGGTATGGGTGGCTTTGTACGTTCTACTTGGGATGAATCTACAGAAATCGTAGCAGCTTCCTTATTATATACAGCAAAAACATATGGTCCAGACCGCAACGCAGGATTCTCTGTAATTCCAGCTATGTCCATGTTGTCCTATGCAGGTGGTGCGCGTTTCTTGAACCTTATGGGTGGTACTCCACTTTCCTTCTATGACTGGTATGCTGATTTGCCGCCATCAAGCCCACAAGTTTGGGGTGAACAAACTGATACACCAGAATCTGGTGACTGGTACAATGCAGGTTACATCATTACATGGGGTTCCAATGTACCATTGACTCGTACACCGGATGCTCACTTCTTGGCAGAAGTACGTTATAAAGGTACAAAAGTAGTCTCTGTATCTCCTGACTATGCAGAATCTACTACATTCTCCGACACTTGGTTGAATGTAAAAGCAGGTACAGATGCAGCGATGGCAATGGCAATGGGTCATGTCATTCTGAAAGAATACTATGTAGATAAAGAAACTCCATATTTCAAAGAATATGCGAAAGAATTTACTGACTTACCATTTTTAGTACGTGTAGAAGAAATCAATGGTGCTTTACAAGCGGGCCGTTTCTTGAACAATCAAGATTTAGGTAGCACAGAAGATGGCGCTGATTTCCACACTGTCGTTATCGATGAAATTACGAATACAGTAGTGGCACCAAATGGTACATTAGGTGATCGTCATACAAATCCTAAAAAATGGAATTTACGTCTTGAAAACCGTGCAACAGGAGAAAAAATCTCTCCTCGTTTATCTGTCATCGACCAACGTGATTCCGTAGCATTAGTTAAATTACCATACTTCGGTGACGAAGCTCATGAAGGTATTATTGAACGTGCTATCCCTGTTATGACAGTACAAACTAAAGAAGGTCCTGTACAAGTAACAACAGTTTACGACTTGATTCTTGCTAACTATGGTATCGATCGTGGCTTAGGCGGTGAAGTGGCTACTAGCTATGAAGAAGATACTCCTTACACTCCAGCATGGCAAGAAAAAATCACTGGCGTGAAAGCAGACGTAGTGATTCGTACAGCTCGTGAATTTGCAGATAACGCAGAACAAACAAAAGGTCGCTCCATGATCATCATGGGTGCTGGTATCAACCACTGGTATCATGCTGACATAATTTACCGTACGATCCTTAACTTGATCATGTTCTGTGGTACAGAAGGCGTTAACGGCGGTGGCTGGGCTCACTATGTAGGACAAGAAAAATTACGTCCTGTTGAAGGTTGGGCTGGCATTATGACAGCAAATGACTGGAGTAAAGCACCTCGTTTACAAAATGGTACATCTTGGTTCTACTTTGCTACAGAACAATATCGTTCTGACTGCATTGACCTAGCAGATCGTGTATCTAAATTAGCCACACCTCGTTACAGACACCCTGGTGACTATAATGTATTGGCTGCTCGTTTAGGTTGGTTGCCGTCCTACCCTACTTTCAACCGTAACTATCAAGATTTAATCAATGATGCTCGTGCGACAGGTGCAGGTACTGAAGCTGAAATTAACCAATACATCGTACAAGCATTGAAAAATAAAGAGTTGAAATTCTGCGTAGAAGATCCTTCTGCGAAAGAAAATCATCCACGCAACTTGTTCGTATGGCGTTCCAACTTGATTGGTTCCTCCTCTAAAGGTCATGAGTACTTCTTAAAATATTTATTAGGTACAAAAAATGGCGTATTAGAAGATGAAGATGCACCAGTACGTCCAGAAGAAATCAACTGGCGTGAAGCTCCTGAAACAGGTAAATTAGACTTGTTGATCGACATCGATTTCCGTATGGCTTCTACGGCGTTATATTCCGATATCGTATTCCCTGCAGCAACATGGTACGAAAAACAAGACTTATCTTCCACAGATATGCATCCATACGTGCACGTATTCCAAGCGGCTGTTGATTGCGCATGGGACACTAAATCTGACTGGGATACATTCCGTACTTTGGCAGAAACTGTATCTCGCGTAGCGAAAGAGTCTGGTTTCACTGAATACGAAGATATCGTAGCACAACCATTGGGTCATGACAGCCCAGGCGAAGTGGCTCAACCATTGGGTAAAGTATTAGACTGGAGCAAAGGCGAATGTGAACCAATTCCAGGTAAAACTATGCCAAATCTTGTACACGTAAAACGTGATTACAGTAAAATCTTTGAAAAATTCATTGGCTTAGGTCCTAATATTGAAAATAAAGTAGGCGCTCATGGTTTAGCATGGGATGTAACAGATGAATATCAATCCTTATATGAACAAAATGGAACAATCGACCAACCAGGTTTCGTATCTCATGGTCGTCCTAGCATCTACGAAGCACGTGAAGCTTGTAATGTTGTGTTAACCTTGTCCTCTTGTACGAATGGTAAATTAGCAGTTCGTTCTTGGCAGGCTATGGAAGAAAAAACAGGCTTAACAGATCTTCAAAAGAATGCAAAAGGTCGTGAAGAAGAACGCATTACCTTCGACGATATGGTACGTCAACCACGCTTTATCATTCCATCTGTGACAAGTACAGGTAAAAATAATAAAGACCGTCGTTATTCTCCATTTACAACATCTACTGAGGATAAAGTTCCATTCCGTACGGTTACGGGTCGTCAATCCTTCTATTGTGACCATGAAATGATGCGTGACTATGGTGAGGCTATGGCGCTTTACAAACCAGTCTTGTCCTACGCACCAGTGAAAGGTGATTATGCACAAGAGGGGGTTCCTCAAATCACATTGAAATACTTAACACCACATCATAAATGGTCTACACATAGTATGTACTTCGATAGCCAACAATTGTTAACATTGTTCCGTGGTGGACAAACAATTTGGTTGAACGAAGATGATGCGAAAGAAATCAATGTCCAAGACAATGATTGGGTAGAAGCTTTCAATAAAAACGGTATCGTTGCAGCCCGTGCTGTAGTATCCCCACGTATTCCTCGTGGTATTTCCTATATGCACCATGCTCAAGACCGTCACATTAACGTACCTGCTGCACAAATCAAAAAACAACGCGGTGGTACACACAATGCACCAACTCACATTCATTTGAAACCAACACATATGATTGGTGGTTATGGTCAATTAAGTTATGGATTCAATTATTATGGCCCAACTGGCAACCAACGGGATATGACTATTGTGGCTCGTAAAATGAAGGAGGTAGATTGGCTTGAAGATTAAGGCTCAAGTATCTATGGTCCTAAATTTAGACAAGTGTCTAGGCTGTCACACATGTTCTATCACTTGTAAAAATACATGGACAAACCGCGAAGGTGCGGAATATATGTACTTTAATAATGTGGAAACCCGCCCAGGTGTTGGCTACCCTCGTCATTGGGAAGACCAAGAAAAATGGAAAGGCGGCTGGACTGTTGGTAACGATGGAAAATTAGCATTGGCTACAGGTTCTAAAACAAATCGTCTGATGAAATTGTTCTATCATCCAGAACAACCTGAGTTGAAAGACTACTTTGAACCATGGACATATGACTATGAAACATTGATCCATTCTGGTCGTAAAAATAACCAACCAGTAGCACGTCCACGTTCGTTGGTAACAAAAGAAAAAATGGAAATCAAATGGGGTCCTAACTGGGATGACGATTTGGCTGGTGGTGAACACGCTCGCTCTGATGTTAACTTAGCTAAAATGGGCGAAGATATTGTGTTTGACTATGAAAAAGTTTTCATGCGCTACTTACCTCGTCTATGTAATCACTGTTTGAATCCAGCGTGTGTGGCAGCGTGCCCATCTGGTGCGATTTACAAACGTGATGAAGACGGTGTGGTTTTAGTATCTCAAGACGTATGTCGTGGCTGGCGCCATTGTGTACCATCTTGCCCATACAAAAAAATCTTCTACAATTGGGAAACAAATAAAGCTGAAAAATGCGTATTCTGTTACCCACGTTTGGAAAATGGTTTACCACAAATTTGTGCGGAAACTTGCGTAGGTAGAATGCGTTATGTAGGCGTTGTTTTCTATGATATGGATAAAGTAGAAGCAGCAGCGGCTTCCAAAAACGATACAGATATCTACGAAAATACAGTGGATTTAATCTTAGATCCTCATGATCCAGAAGTAGTAAAAGCGGCTCGTGCAGAAGGTATTGGTGAAGCTTGGATTAAAGCAGCACAAAAATCTCCAGTTTACAAATTAATCAAGGAATGGAAAGTGGGCTTGCCACTACATCCAGAATATCGTACATTACCAATGGTTTGGTATGTACCGCCATTGAGTCCAATCGTACAACGCATTACATCTGAAGTATACTTACCAGATGCAAACGAAATGCGCGTGCCTGTACAATATCTTGCGAATCTATTTACAGCAGGTAATGCAGATGCACTAGCTCGCGTATTACAACGTGTATTAGATATGCGTGAATATATGCGTCGTCGCGATGTAGGTGGAGAGGCTCCTGAGCATCCAATCGATTTAACAGAAGATCAAATGTACGAAATGTACAAATTATTAGCATTATCTAAATACAATGATCGTTTCGTGATTCCTACAGATATTAAAGCGTCTCGTGAAGGTCGTGCAGATATGCAACATAAACGTGGTTTTGCCTGTCCTACAGGGGGATGTCAATAATGAATGATGCTCAGAAAATAGCGCTTATCGCGTCATTTCTGCTTCGCTATCCCGATGCCACTTGGTACGATGAATTACAAGAATGGAAGGGGGACGCAACATCTGTTGCGCACCCTCAACTCCGTCAAGCCTTGGTAGAATTTTTCGACTATGTGGAAGAAACACCTCGTAAAGAGTTTGAAGATCAATATGTGCGTACCTTTGACTTTAGTCAAAATACGAATATGTATTTATCTACTTATGAATTACAAGGTACAGGGGAACAAGCAGAAGAACTTGTTAAATACAAAGCATTTTTCCTTGAAAATGGCTATGACTTACCAAAAGAAATGCCAGACTTTGTCCCAGCTATTCTTGAATTATGTGCGCTTATCGAAGAAGAAAAAGCAAAAGAAATTTATGAATACTGTAAACCAAAATTAGAATATATTCGGGAGCGTTTTATTGAAGCAAAACTGCCGTATGCATTCTTATTTGATATTATTTTATCTGTTGCAAATGGATTGGAGGACGGTGTACTATGAGTTTATTTCTATGGGGCGCCCTGCCTTATATCGCTTTCACCTTCTTTGTCGTAGGGACACTTGTTCGTTTCTTTTACTTTGAAAGAAACTGGACTACTAAATCAAGTCAATTTTTAGAAAAGAAACAATTGCGTATTGCTAACCCATTGTTCCACTTTGGTTTGCTTTGCGTTATCGGCGGTCACGTGGTAGGTGTATTAATTCCTAAAACTTGGACTGCTATGATCGGTGTGGATGACCATATGTACCACCAAGGCGCGTTGTACATGGGTGCTGTAGCTGGTTTCCTATTTATCTTAGGATTCTTGATGCTCATGAAACGTCGTTTCACAACACCTGAATTACGCGCTAACACATCTAAAATGGATGTATGGTTGTACTTGTTCTTTACACTAGCTATCGTAAGTGGTATGGCTGGTACCTTATTGAATGCGTCTGGATTCTTTGACTATCGTGTATCTATTGGACCTTGGTTCCGTAGCGTATTGATGGCTATGCCAGACCCATCCTTAATGGAAAATGTTCCTGGTATCTTTAAGTTCCATATGCTATCCTGGATGATTGTGGCTATCGTATTCCCATTCAGCCGTTTAGTACATTGTTTAAGCGTACCATTTAATTACTTAGCACGACCATTTATCGTGTATAGAAAAAGAGACCGTCGCTAGGTCGTCACTTGTTCCGCTATGTAGCCTGTGGCGTTCGTAACTGAATATGATAAAGGGAAGAGCACGGCATACCCCCTCTCAAACGGCATTTCATAATGTTTGTTCGGGGGCACGCCGTGCTCTTCTTGTGTTTGTGCAATTTTGTCAGTAAGACCCGCCACAAGGCTACTACTCGTAATGGCGCTTTTCAGGGGTAGTAATATATAAATGATATGTCTTATCTAATATGAATGCGTAAAAGGTCTGTATATTATGAGAAATTCATACTTTTAGATTCTTTACAATGATAATTGATATTGTTATACTTTAACTGTATAAATTTTTTTGGTATTATTGGATAAGGAGTGTCATGTGACGATGGAAAGTTCAGGACAAAAGCAATTTAAGAGCAAGTATCATATTTTGGTATGGATTGCTCTATTATCATTAGCACTGATTGGTATGGTTGAGTATGGATATTATTTACAAAATAGACCTCCATTTAAATGGCAGATTTATTTAGGTTTGATTCCATTTTCATCTTGGGTAGTGTTGACGTATCTTGCGACAAAACCAAAATGGTTTACTACACGTTATAATGTAGGTGAAATGTACAAGGTACACCGTATTGTAGGTATTGTAGTAACTGCTATGTTAGGTGTTCACTGGTATGTATATTTTGGTCATGCTAAAACAGCATTAGGCTGGTGGGGCGGCTACGTAGCTCTTGTAGGGATGTTTATTGCTTTTCTAGTAGGGATTTTATTCCTAACGCCTTGGTTTAAAGGTATCGCTACATCTATGCCTCGTAAAGCAGCTGTATGGATTCATAGATTGAATTTGGTAGCTTTAATTGGTGCTAATATCCACGTACATGGATTTAAACGATTATCTGCCATGGTTCCATTCTTACAAGTATATGATGTACTTACATATGGACTAGTGATCTATTATATCTATTGGATGCTTAAGAAAAGAAACTAAGTCGTCACTTATTCCGCTATGTAGTCTTGTGGCGTTCGTAATTGAATAGGGGAAAGGAAAGACCGCAACATACTCCTTCTCAAACTGATACAGTGGTTAGGTTTGTTCAGGAGCATGTTGCGGTCTTTTGCGTTTGTGTAATTTAGGTAGTAAGGGAACGCCACAAAGGCTACTACTCGTAACGGCGTTCCTCAAGGAGTTTTCTCCTATCTATCATTGATGTTACTTTGGTTGCGTGATATAATTTATATAAGGCCACAAGGCCTTTTCTTTTTATATGAAATGGTATTACTCGATGTCAGATATGTTTTTTAGGAGTATCATGAAAGTGTCATAACGATATGTTACTGATACTATGTATATATGGTATCCCTATAAAGGATATGTACTAGATATATCTTAAAACAACGGCATTGATGTAGACAGGAGATACTATGTTTTTAGATGACACGATTGCAGCGATTGCGACGGCTCCAGGGATTGGCGGTATTGGTATTATCCGCATCAGTGGTCCTGAGGCGTGCGATGTTGTGAATCGTATCTTTCACAGTAAACAATCTGTGCCACTGGGTGAGCGCCAGACGCGAACGATCCATTATGGACATATTGTTCATCCTAAGACGGGTAAAACCTTGGATGAGGTCATCGTGGTGTTGATGAAAGGTCCTCATTCCTATACGGCAGAGGATGTGGTAGAGATTCAATGTCATGGCGGTTTTGTGTCAGTCCGTGAAATACTGAAAGTCCTTCTTTCAGAGGGGGTACGTCAGGCGGAAGAAGGGGAGTTCACGAAGCGAGCATTCTTGAATGGTCGCATTGATTTAACCCAAGCAGAGGCCATCATCGACATTATTGATGCGAAGACGGAGCAATCTTTGGAAGTGGCAGTGAATCAATTAGACGGTACCTTATCCAAGCATATTCGCGCCTTACGAGATGAGTTAATCGCTATGATTGCTCATTTAGAGGTAACTATCGATTATCCAGAAGAAGATATTGAAGACGTATCGGCTCAAGAGGTACGGACGGGATTAGCTCCCATCCTTGAGAAGATGGATACTTTATTGGCAACGGCACAGCGTGGTAAATTATTGCGTGATGGTGTGATGGTGTCCATTATTGGTCGTCCTAATGCAGGGAAATCTAGTTTGATGAACGCTTTACTTCGTGAGGACCGTGCCATTGTGACGAACATTCCAGGCACGACCCGTGATAGTATTGAAGAATTTTTAACCATCCAAGGGATTCCCGTACGCTTAATTGATACCGCAGGGATTCGTGAGACCGAAGATATTGTGGAAAGTATGGGCGTTGAAAAAGCACGTCAGTACTTAGATAAAGCAGATGTGGTGGTCCTTGTTATTGATGGGTCAAAACCATTGGAGCCGGAAGAACAAGAGTTGCTACAGCTCATTACGAATCGTCCAAGTATTATCTTCTTGAATAAAGCAGACCAAGCGCAATGTGTTAGCAAAGAAGAGATTGCGGCACTAGGGATTTTCACAGAGATTGTCACCATCAGTGCGGCCCAAGGAGAAGGTATGGAGGAGATGGCAAAGGTCATTACGTCCTTGGTACAAGGCGGAACTGTACAGGCCAGTCATGAGGCGATGCTCAGCAATGTGCGCCACATTACCTTGATGGAACAGGCGAAGTCTAGCTTGGATCAATCCATTCTTGCCATCGATAGCGGTATGCCTATCGATTTAATCGTCACGGACATTCGCGCCGCTTGGGAATTACTGGGCGATATTACTGGTGAAAGTTTACGTGAATCCATGGTGGATGAATTATTTAAACGATTCTGTTTAGGAAAATAGGAGAATACATGTATTTAGTAGATACGTATGATGTGATCGTCATCGGCGGTGGTCATGCTGGTTGTGAGGCTGCCTTAGCCACAGCCCGCATGGGGCACCGCACCTTGATGGCCACATTGAATTTAGATAACATTGCTCTTATGCCATGTAACCCAGCCATTGGGGGACCTGGTAAAAGTCATCTAGTATGTGAACTAGATGCTTTGGGCGGTGAAATGGGCATCAATGCGGATGCGACAGCCATCCAAATGCGCATGCTCAATACAGGAAAGGGACCTGCGGTACATTCCTTGCGGGCTCAATCTGATAAAGTGGCCTACCAACGCCGTATGAAAGAAGTCTTAGAAAATACTGAGAACCTCAATGTGAAGCAAATCATGGTCAATGAATTGCTCATCGAAGATGGTGTGGTACAAGGCATTGTGTCTGAATTAGGCGAAGTATACCAAGCAAAGGCCATCATTTTATGTACAGGTACGTACTTAAAAGGTAAGATTATTACTGGTGAATTGGCGTATACAGGTGGTCCTAATGGACAACGGACAGCGGAGTTATTGTCTCAATCTTTATTGAATCATGGCATTAAGTTGATGCGCTTCAAAACAGGGACGCCAGCTCGTGTAGATAAACGAACATTGCACACAGAGAATATGGAAATGCAACCTGGTGACTCTCACCATAGAGCCTTCTCCTTTATGTCTGATTGGATCGACCGCAATGAACAAGTATGTTGGTTGACTTTCACCAATCAAAATACACATGATATCATTCGTGGCAATTTACACCGTGCCCCTATGTACACGGGTGTTATCGAAGGGACGGGCCCAAGATATTGTCCATCTATCGAAGATAAAGTAGTTCGTTTTGAAGATAAACAGCGCCATCAATTATTCGTGGAGCCAGAGGGCAATCATACAAATGAAATGTATGTACAAGGCATGAGTACAAGCTTACCAATCGATGTGCAATATGCGTTTTTGCGTACCATCCCGGGCCTAGAAGATGTGGAAATTATGCGCCCTGCCTATGCTATTGAATACGATTGTTTAGATCCATTGCAATTGACACCGGCGTTACAAGTGAAGCATATTCAAGGATTGTACTCCGCAGGTCAAGCGAATGGTACATCTGGCTATGAAGAAGCGGCAGCACAAGGCTTGATGGCAGGTATTAATGCAGCCTTATGGTTAGAAGGAAAAGAGCCATTTATCTTATCTCGCTCCGAAGGCTACATCGGTGTGCTTATCGACGATTTGGTAACGAAAGGAACGAAAGAACCGTACCGCATGATGACGAGCCGCAGTGAATATCGCTTGTTACTTCGTCAAGACAATGCAGATATGCGCTTAACAGAAAAAGGCTATGAAATTGGACTTGTTAAGGAAGAACGATATAGAGCTTTCAAAGAGAAACAAGGTAAAATTGAAGCAGCCATTCAATTACTAGCGGATACACCTGTAAACCCTAGCGAAGAAACGCAACAAATCTTAGATCGCATTGGTACACCTCGCATCAAAACGGGCATCAAGGCTTACGATTTGGTGAAACGTAACGAATTATCCTATGGAGTAGTGGCAGAGGCATTCGGATTGCCTCGCTACGAAGCGCCGGTGGAAGAAGAAATCGATATTACCATTACTTACGATGGATATATAAAAAAACAAATGGAACAAGTAGAAAAGGTTCGCAAATTAGAGGCGAAAATTATTCCTCAAGATTGGGATTATACAGCGATGAAAGGTATATCTTTAGAAGCCATTCAAAAATTGAACGCTGTACGCCCCCATTCCATTGGTCAAGCGAGCCGTATTTCTGGGGTGTCCCCTGCGGACATTTCTGTGCTCTTAGTGCAAATTGAGCAGTACTACCGTGAAAGAGGTTAATATGATATTTTCAGACTATGTGAAAGCCCACACCAACACCTATGGGTTGGACCTCACAGATACACAAATTGACCAACTGCAACGGTTTTATGAACATGTAGTGACCACCAATGAGCATATGAATTTGACGGGAATTACTGAGCCAGAAGAATTTGCTTTAAAACATGTGGTAGACTCTCTATCTTGTTATGACCCTAAGTATTTTACAAAAGGTGCAACGGTCATCGATTTAGGGACTGGTGCAGGTTTTCCAGGTGTTCCCTTGGGTATATACGATCCATCCTTGCAAATTACTTTATTTGACTCTTTACAAAAGCGACTCCGCTTTTTAGATGGTGTTATTGAGGACTTAGACTTACAAGGATTACAAACTTTACATGGTCGTGCAGAAGATTTGGCACATCAAGAGTACCGGGAATCTTTCAATCTTCTCACTAGCCGTGCGGTGGCTCGCTTATCCATCTTATTGGAATGGGGACTTCCCTATGTGAAAGTAGGGGGCTACATGGTGGCATTAAAAGGCTCTATTGTACAAGAAGAATTAGAGGAAAGTAAACGTGCTGTATCCATCTTGGGCGGTGAAATTGTAGAGGTCAAAGAAGTGACGTTACCGACTTTAGAGGATAAACGAGCTATTGTGTATATCAAAAAGGTAAAACCTACGGCTAAGAAATACCCTCGAAAACCAAAAGAGATTAAAATAAAACCTTTATAGCTATGCACTATAACTCATAATAAAATATAGAAAAATGCTTATAAGTTATATCTATGATATACTTAATGAGTACTCTTTACATGTGCGGTCACGTTGTGTTCGCACATGTTTTATATTTGCAATACAAGATTGAGGTGAGACAATGGCAATCTATAACGGACGATTACCAAAACTCAATGAAGATGAAATAAAACGATACTCCGGATTAAAACATGCGGAGGGATTTCCAGAGCAGTATGTGAAAGAAGCTGCCCTAGAAGTACAATTAGTGGCAGAACCTCGTGGTGTGTACCAATGCTATGATTACGATGCAGACACACATACAATTCTTAGTAACCCGCCTATGGTGCTGGATGCTACAGGCATCATTCGTCATTTAGGGAATGCTAAAAAAGTATATGTTCTCGCTGTCACAGTAGGAGAAGCCGTAGAAGAACGCAGTTCTGCTTTATTTAAAGAAGGCAAATCTACACTAGGTCTTCTTGTGGATGCAGCGGCTACAACCGCTGTAGAACAAGTGGCAGATCAGGTAAATGAACTCATCGACAGAGAGGCAAAAAAACAAGGCTTTAAAACGACATGGCGCTTTAGCCCAGGCTATGGCAACTGGCCTGTCACAGTACAGCAAGAATTTGCTAAGATTATTAAGACAGAAGAAATTGGATTGACGGTGACAGACACAAGCATGCTATTTCCACGTAAATCAGTAACGGCTATTGTGGGCTGTCAAACAGTAGATGAAGAAGGACCAAAAACACAACGAGGCTGCACATCTTGTAGTCAAGTAGATTGTGCATCTCGGAAGTTACCAGAAAAGGGAAAGACGTCGTGTATTTAAACAAACATGCTGTTTGTGATAAATAATATGGAAAAGATATCCTAATGATAGTTATACTTTTTGCAACATAATTGATATTTGTGTAAGGTATAATAACTGCTGGTAGTACTATCGTTGGTGTACAGTGTCAGTTAGTATAAGTTGTTATAGTAGTTGCGTATGGTTTAGCTGTACTTTATATCATACTGATAACTGTAAGATGCTAACAAAGAGGTTTTGATTAAGAACAATAATTAGATGTATAGATAAGTAGCGTGATGTACTGATACTGGGGAAGAGTTTCATCATCATGCGAAGTATATTGCCTTGGGCGAGCAATGTGCCTGATACATAAGTGAGGGACATATGGTATATATTATAGATGGCGGCATGGGTACCATGCTGCAAGCGGCAGGTCTTGGTGACGGGGCTTGTCCAGAATTATTTAACGTAGAACATCCGGACGTGGTGGAGCATATCCACGCAGAATATTTACGTCATGGTAGTGATATTATTACGACTAATACCTTTGGAGGGACAGCCTTAAAACTGGATGAATACCAATTGGGTCATCGTATGGATGAAATCAATCGAGCTGCTGTGAAAGTAGCACAAGCGGCTCGGGATAAGATTAACCCAAATGCGAAAATCGCAGGGGATATGGGTCCTAGTGGTCGTTTTATGGCGCCACTCGGGGTAGCTCAATTTGATGAGATTTATGAGACTTTTAAAGACCAAGCAAGAGTCCTCATCGATGCCGGTGTGGATTATATTATTATCGAAACCATCATCGACATCCAAGAAATGCGTGCAGCTTTATTGGGTGCAAAAGATGCTCGTGAAGAATTAGGAAAAACAAAAGACGATGTGAAAATCATTTGTCAGTTTTCTTTCAGTGAAGATGGTCGTACTATCACAGGTACACCACCGGAAGCAGCAGCTATCTTGATGGATGCCATGGAAGCAGATATTGTAGGTATTAACTGTTCTTTAGGGCCTGAGCAATTATTGCCGTTGGTAGAACGTATGGCGGCGGTAACGAATTTACCAATTAGTATTCAGCCGAATGCGGGTATGCCACAATTAGTAGGGAAGGAAACCATCTTCCCATTGGGACCAGAAGAAATGGGTGAATATGCTCCTGGTTTCCTTGATGCAGGGGCATCCTATTTGGGCGCATGTTGCGGTAGTACACCAAAACACATCGAGGCTATCGCCAAAGCGGCGCGAGCGCATACACCAGCAGAACGACCATATGTGGAGCCGTTTACTGCTTTCACGAGCCGTACTAGTGTAGTGAAAGTAGGTTTGCAAGAAAAACCAATCATTATCGGGGAACGCATTAACCCAACAGGCCGTAAGGTGTTGGCGGAAGAAATTCGCAAGGGTAGCTTTATCATGGTGAAGAAAGATGCCTTAGCTCAAGTAGAAGCCGGTGCTGATGTGCTAGATGTCAACATGGGTGTGACAGGCGTTGACCCAGGGGAAACGATGAAACGAGCTATCGAAGAATTAACGATGCTTGTGGAGGTTCCATTATCCATTGATACCTTAGATCCGGTGGCAATGGAAGCAGGTTTAAAAGCCTACCCAGGCCGTCCATTGTTGAATTCTGTGAACGCAGAGCCAGAGCAATTAGAAGCGGTATTACCGTTGGCAAAACGATATGGTGCAGCCTTATTGTGCTTGCCACTAGGTAAAAAAGAATTGCCAGAAACGGCAGAAGAGCGTGTGTCCTTAGCGAAGGAAATCGTCTTAGAAGCGTACAACTATGGATTACGACCAAATGACCTATTATTAGATCCATTGGTATTGACCTTAGCAAGTAGCCAACATGCAGCGAGAGAAACATTAAAAACATTAAAACTCTACGCTGAAACATTTGGTTTCCCAACGGTGATGGGCTTATCCAACATATCCTTTGGCTTGCCACAACGGGCATACTTGAATGCACAATTCTTGACGATGGCGTTGAGCAATGGTTTGACATGTCCTATCATGAACCCAATGAATGAAATCGTACGAAAAGCTTTCATTACTGGCCGTACCTTCATGGGATTTGACCCAGCAGCGGCGGACTTCATTGCTGAGTACGGTGGTGACGATGAAAACGCAGTGGTGACGAAAAAAGTGAAAGCTGCGGCGGAAGCCTTCCATAGTGATGACCCTATTGAATGCATTAAACATGCCGTAGAGCAAGGTGAAAAAGAGGCGGTTGTGCCATTGGTAAAAGAAGCATTAGCACAAGGCCTAGATCCACTAGAGGTGACTCGTAGAGGGTTATCTGATGCTATGGCAGTAGTAGGGGAAAGATTCGGATCTGGTAAAGCGTTCTTGCCACAAGTAATGCTAGCAGCAGAAACAATGCAAGCGGCGTTTACGACCATCAAAGAAGTATTGCCAGAAGGAACAACAGAGAAGAAGGCGACGATTATCCTAGCCACAGTTAAAGGTGATATCCATGACTTAGGTAAGAATATCGTATCTGCCTTGTTAGAAAACAATGGATACCAAATCATAGACTTAGGCAAAGATGTGTCCCCAGAAGAAATCGTGGCAGCAGCGAAAGAACACAATGCGCCGATTATTGGTATAGCATCCTTGATGACTACGACAATGCCGATGATTAACGAAACTATTGCAGCTGTACGTGAAGCTGGCGTCAATGCGAAGGTCCTCGTAGGTGGTGCGGTATTGTCCCAGGCCTATGCAGATGAAGCCGGTGCTGATTCTTATGCCAAAGATGGTATTTCTGCGGTGAATATAGTGAAAGGCTTATTAGGTGATGAATAGTTAGTATACTATAACACTTAGTAGGCAGAACTCTCAGAAGAGTTACTCCATGGGATAAGGTGTCTAGAAGAATTAGATGGCTTAAAATTCTTTATAAAAAATATATAAAAAGGAACATGGCAAAAATCATGCCATGTTCCTTTTTATGTATATGTAGATATGCGTTGAATACGGACTTCATCATATGTGTGTTGTGGTTAACCTGTAGAATGTTTCACGTGAAACATTACTGAGAAATACCGCTGAGTATCTTAATTCTTATGATAGAATTTCCATTTGTAACAAATTCAATTCCTTTTCTATAATCGTAAGTTGGCATATATACGCCATAAAAAAGAACGTGAACGCCTTCTTTATTATATACCATACTAGGTTGACCATATTTTGTATAAATGTCTGCTATACTATCTCCGACAGTGATACCTCTAGCAGTGACAGCATCTCGGTTGTCTATAGTTGTCATTGTTGTTTCCGGAAAGTGTTTGTTACTTACATGGAAGGTGATGCCTCCGTAAATTACTCTATTTGGTTTAAGAGCAGTAGGACCCCCCAAACTTTTATAAATAGCATCGGTAGTAGATCCTGCAGGGATACCTGCTACTACTAAGTCTGTTGCTGGTAGTTCATTTCCTTTTACATGCATCGCTTCTAATTGTGAAGTGGAAAAGAGAGAGAATAAAAAGGCGATAACAAGTATCCAAGGACGTAGTTGTTTCATCATGAGCCTATCCTTTCATAGTTACTATAAATCATATGAAAATCGTACTGTATATAAAACTGTTTGTCAATGCTTAAAAGTGTCTATATAGTGGTTCATAGAGGGATTGTTTCACGTGAAACATTACATGACACAACTGGCAAAGTGTTTCACGTGAAACAGTAAAAAAATATATGAAAAAGATGAGGAAATACTGGTGTCTTTCATAAAAAACATAACAATCTATGTTATAATGTGATAAGACGATAAGAAAGAGGTGAAATCATGGCTAGAATTATTGCCGTAGCCAACCAAAAAGGTGGTGTTGGTAAAACGACAACTGCTGTTAATTTGAGCGCTTGTTTGGCTGTAGAAGGAAAACGAGTACTCTTATTAGACTTAGATCCTCAAGGAAATGCTACAAGTGGATTAGGAATCGATAAAGAGGACATTGACCACGGTGTGTATGAAATGCTTGTGGACGATGTGTCTATCACTGATATCATAGAATCTACTGTCATAGATACACTGCAAGTTGCGCCCACAACCATCGATTTAGCAGGAGCTGAGGTAGACTTAGTAGCGATGGAAGACAAAGGGTATACATTGAAACAACGGATAGCACCTATCGTAGATGACTATGACTATATTATTATTGACTGTCCTCCTTCCTTGGGTATGTTAACAATTAATGCATTAACCGCCTCCAATAGCGTATTAATCCCTATACAAACAGAGTTCTATGCCTTAGAAGGTGTGAGCCAACTGGTGAAAACTATCGAGTTAGTACAAGAAGAACTAAATACAGAATTAGAATTAGAAGGTGTTGTGCTGACTATGTATAATGGTAGAACTAAGTTAGCGGTACAGGTGGCAGAAGAAGTAACGAATTACTTTGGCGATGCTGTATATACAACAACGATACCACGAAATGTGAAATTGGGAGAAGCTCCTAGCCATGGATTGCCAGTAGTTATCTATGATAAAAGGTCCAAAGGAGCTGAAGTATATTGTGCCTTAGCACGGGAGGTAATTGAGCGTGGAGCTTAAGAAATCAAAAGGTGGTCTTGGTAAAGGCTTAGGGTCGTTTGGCTTGTCTGGTTCTTTTAAAGATGGTCATAAAAGTGGCTATGAAATGGATATTACTAAAATACAACCTAACCCTAATCAGCCCCGTAAACGCTTTACAGAAGAAGATATGGAAAGCCTAGTAGCATCGATTCAGGCTCATGGACTCATTGCACCTATTGCAGTTCGCAAAGTAGATGATCATTATGAAATCGTAGCGGGTGAACGTCGTTGGCGTGCGTGTCAACAAGCGGGATTGACTAAAATTCCTGTGGTAGTCCGTGACTATACAACAGAAGAAGTGAGTGAAATTGCCTTAGTAGAAAATTTGCAACGGCAGAATTTAAACCCTATTGAGGAAGCCTTTGGGTATCAGTGTTTAATGGATACTTTCAAAAAAACACAGGAAGAAATTGCCCTGACAGTAGGTCGTAGTCGTTCCTACGTGGCGAATATTGTGCGATTATTACAATTGCCAGAGTTTTTACAACAAGAGTTAGAAACAAGTATGCTAACTATAGGGCAAGCAAGACCGTTATTGGCGTTAGATGGGGAACATTTACAATTACAAGCCTTAGAACGGATTAAGGAAAAAGATTTAAATGCCCGTCAAGTGGAACAATTGGTAAAAGAACTACAGGCTGGCAAGAAACGCTTAACGTCGTCTCAGCCTCAACCAACAGCGGAGTTGCGCAAGTTAATGCAACGATTGAAAGATAGCTTAGGGACTCCTGTAGATATTCGTTTAAAAAATACAAAAAAAGTACAAGGAACCATTGAAGTTTCTTTCAAAAGTGAAGAAGAATTAATGCGTTTAATCAGCTATATCGAAAGTGAATAGAAAGGAAGTCTATGGTATTAGAAACAACTAGAGGGAATCGCTTGCACATAGGCTTTTTTGGGCGTTGTAATGCGGGTAAATCTACCTTGATTAACACGTTAACAGAGCAGCAGATTTCCTTAGTATCTCCTATTGCAGGAACGACGACAGATCCAGTGTCTAAAGGGATGGAACTATTGCCCTTAGGTCCTGTCATGATCGTAGACACAGCAGGCATTGATGATACATCGGAATTAGGATTGTTGCGGGTAGAAAAAACGAAACAAGTATTGCCAACGATGAATTTAGCCGTGTATATGTTGCGCACAGATATGGAACCCATACCAGAAGATATAGAATGGTTACAACAACTACAAAGTAGCCATATACCTACGTTGGTGGTCATCAATGAAGTAGAAGGTCATCAAGGCTCTGACTTCATTAAATCCCACGGAGAACTACAACCTTATGCATCTCAGATAGTAATAGCAGATGTCAACAATAGGGCAAACCGTATGACTTTGCTAGAGGCGTTAAGTAAATTAAAACCTGTAGATGAGGATGTACAATCTTTATTAGGTGGTTATATCGAAGAAAAAGATGTATTTGTCTTAGTATGTCCTATTGACGAATCGGCTCCAAAGGGTCGTATTATTTTGCCACAAGTGCAAATGATTCGAGAAATTTTGGACCATCATGGCATGGCTATGGTTTGCCAAGTAGAGGAACTAGCAACTACGTTGGAGCAATTACATAAGCCAGCAAAATTAGTGATTACAGACTCTCAAGCTTTTGAGGCGGTGAGTCAAATTGTGCCAGAGGAGATAGCTTTAACAAGCTTTTCCATTTTGATGGCACGGTTTAAAGGAAAATTAAAAGATTTAGTGGCAGGTGTACACGCCATAGACCAATTACGAGCAGGCTCTAAGGTATTAATCAGTGAAGGGTGTACACATCGCCAACAATGTGAAGATATTGGAACGGTAAAGATTCCAAGATGGCTGAAAGCAAAAGGATACACAGACTTAGAACTAGAGTGGACTAGCGGTGGACATTTCCCTCATGACGTATCTAAGTATGATGTCATCATCCACTGCGGTGGCTGTATGTTGACACGTCGAGAGGTATTACGACGTATTGATGTAGCCTCTGTGCAAGGGGTTCCTATCGTTAACTACGGTGTATTGATAGCCTCTTTACATGGCATTTTACAACGTGCTATCAAGCCATTTGAACATGAATTAGAATAGAAAGGATTATTGTGTTAGAACAACTATTACCTTGGTTACCATGGATATTAGCGGGAATCATTGTACTGTTAGTATTACATGCATTCAGTTTACATATTCGATTGAGTCGTCTAACCAAGCGGTATCGATACTTTATGGATGGCGAAAATGGTCAGAGTATTGAGCGACGCCTTGCCATTGAAGTGAAAGAATTACGAGATATGGCAAGCACTTGGCAAACGATTTTATCAGAACAAAAAGTGATTCAATCTACACAGGCACAAACATTTCAGCATATTGGCTTTGTGAAATATAATGCTTTTGAAAATATCGGTAATGAACTATCTTTTTCCTTAACATTATTAGATGGCAATTTCAATGGGATTGTCATTTCCAGTGTGTATGGACGAAATGAATCACGTATTTTTACGAAACCAATTGTGAATGGTAAAAGTTTAGCCAGTCTTTCACAAGAAGAATTAGCTAGCTTGCAATCTGCTATGGGACAACGAAGCAATGGAGATGTGTTAGCCAGTTCTTCCGTGTCAGCATAGAAAGGATGTTATATGCAAATACCTAAGTGGTTGCAGTCACATCTAAATCAACATGGTGATGACTGGAACTTGCGGTTTACAAAACAACAAAGTAAGACCATAGCCATCATAGTAATTGCTGTCTTAGTTATTTTATTAGGATTTGGTATCTGGGGGATTGCGCGGCAAGTAGAAGTCTTGCAATTGCGCCAAGAAAATCAATTACAAAAAGAGCAATTAAAACTATTGGATCAAAAGGTAGAGGTCTTAGATAAAAAAATGAAGACTTTGGATGAACTCGATCAAAATATTAGAAATATGATTAAAGGTACAGAGTCAGGTACAGTGCCAAAAACAGATGGCAGTACACAGAGTAAAGAAGAGAAAGAGGACCCTTCTCCCAAAAGCTCAAATAAAACTTTCACAACTACCCAATTATCTGCCCATATATCTAGCCTAGATCGGCAAGCACAACGACGTCTGGTGTCTATGTATACCCTCTATAATGTCCTCAAAGATGGAGTGGGTAAAGATATTCGAGAATTACAATCTATGCTAGCTATAGAAGGTGATGCAACGGATGCCAATAGTCATATGCCATCCATTTGGCCTGCAAAAGGTGTCATTAGCTCTACTTTTGGAGCACGACAAGACCCAGTGTATGGTGGAGGAGCTTTCCATGAAGGCTTAGACATTGCCAATGATGCGGGAACGACAGTAGTAGCGACTGCGGCGGGCACTGTGACCTATGCAGGGTATAATGGTGGCTATGGTAATGAAATAGAAATTGATCATGGTAATGGATTTGTGACAAAATATGGGCATAATTCAGCGCTCCTAGTACAAGTAGGAATGACTGTAAAAAAAGGACAATCCATTGCATTGATGGGAAGTACTGGTAAAAGTACGGGTAGTCATGTTCATTACGAGGTGCGTGTGAATGGTGTGGCTACAGATCCATTATTATTTTTGCCCATTCAATAGGAGGCAATTATGAAATCCTATGTACAAGTTTATACAGGTGATGGCAAGGGAAAAACAACCGCTGCCATCGGTTTAGCAGTGCGTGCTGCTGGAGTTGGTAAGAAAGTACTATTGCTTCAATTTATGAAGTCAAAAGTGTACTCAGAACATGCTGTATTAGATCATTTGGAACCTATAACAGTAGAAACAGTAGGGAAACCATTTTTCATCATTCCTGAAGGAATGAAAAGCGACGAAGAGTTGCGTCGATGGGGGGATGATGTAGTAGTCTTTCCCAAAGGGCAGCCCCCACAAGAGTACAAAGACTTAATCCATATTGGACAAGAACGGGCTCTACAAGCGGTAGCTACAGGAGACTTTGATATTGTTATTTTAGATGAATACAATATGGCGTTATTTTTCGGTTTAATTGACGAAGCGGAAGGGCGCGCTTTACTAGCGGCTCGCAATCCTAATGTAGAAGTGGTATTCACTGGCCGTGGTGCTCCTCAATGGTTATTGGATGAAGCGGACTTGGTTACCGTCATGGAGGCGTATCGTCATTATTATGATCAAGGCGTAGAAGCACGCCTTGGTATTGAGCATTAAGGGTAAAGAATGGTATAATTTAAGTATGTATATCGTATAACATACTGAAAGGTAGGTGGTATCGTGTCACTATGGATGATTCTATTGCTGCTAGTAATAGCTTTCATCATAGCCATTTTATGTATTCCTATCACATATAGTCTGAAAGTAAGTTCGCGCAAGCCTTATGAATTTGACTTCCGTATTGAGTGGATGTATCGAGTATTGAAGGTACATCTTGCGTATAAGCAAGGGCATCCCTTGTTTAAGGAGGTCTATGTATTAGGGTCTATGAAAGTTGGTTCTGCCCGTGATTACGAAGATTGGTTAAATCGTAGGGTAAAAGAAGAACTAGATCCGTTAGCGACAGACAGTAAAGAAGATGTAGACACAAAAGAAGTGCTAGACGAACCAGATCCGTATCCATTATCTGGATACTCAGGGCCAGAACCTGTGCAATCTGTACGGTTTGATGCCAATGGACAGGTGCTGGAATCAGTAGACACTACATCACCGCAAGAAGAGACAACAAAGAAACAAGAAGATACAAAAGACTTACCAACCTATTGGTGGTGGAAACATGTATCAAACCCTAAACTTTATGAAGCGTTGTTTACGGTCAGTAAGCAATGTGCTAGCCATGCTAGTCCTAGAGTATTCCAATTAGAAGGTGATTTTGGGATTCCTAGACCTTATGAAATGGGTCTGATCACCGCGGCTGCCTATACATTATGTCCGAAACAAGTAGAGCAAGTTAATTTCTCGTATACAGAGTTTGCCTATACAGGTAGTTTAACAGTGAAAGGGCATATGCAATTAGGTGTATTTGCATTCTATGGAACTCTATTTATAGTGAAAAAAGCAGTCAGAGAGTGTCTGATGGACAGTGCAAAAGCATTTGTACAGTATCGTCGTCGTAAGCAAAGTGCAAAATAAAGAACTTTCAGAAGTTGAAGAATCATAGGAGGTCATGATGGATACTAAACTTACTAATTTAAAAGACAATTTAGAGCCTTTATTTGAACAATTTAAAGAAATGATTCGTGTGGAAACCGTAGTAGGTGAAGCTGTACAATTAGGTGATACTACGATTGTACCATTCGTTGATGTATCCCTTGGTTTAGGTGGATGCCAAAAAGCTGGCGGTGGTGGAGCGAAAGTAGAGCCAACAGCTGTGCTTGTGATCAAAGGGGAACGTATTGAATTATTCAATATCAAAGGATCTGCTAAATATACTGGTTTCGATCGTTTGATAGGCATGGTGCCAGAAATTATTAGCAAATTGAAAAAAGAAGAATATGTATATGTAAGTGAAGAACAATAATTTTTCATGATACTTTCATATATATAGGGTATAGTAAGGCAGTAAGGTCATTTGCTAAATGCATTCAACTTTGCTATACTGAGTACATAAATGAAACTATTTCTCATAGGGAGGCTTATACATGAACTTAACTAAAAAAATTGCAACTTTAGGTGCACTAGCTGTAGTTGGTGCTTTCACAGTATCTAACGCTGCTAACGTAGGCGTAATTAACGAAGAAGCTATCTACACTGGTTACAATGGCTTTGGTGCTATCCAGATGCAAATTGATAAATTGCGTGCAGAATACGGCCCTAAATTAGAAGGTGAATTTAAAAAATTAAACAACTTCAAAACAGATGCAGAAAAACAAGCATATTTTGATAAAAGTGTTCGTGGCATCCAAGAAAAATACAACCAAGAAGAAGCAAGTGTATTAGCTCCATTAGATAAAAAAGTAGCAGAAGCAATTCAAGCTATTGCAAAAGAAAAAAACATCGATGTATTAGTGGCTAATCCAACATCTGCTGGCGCTGTTAAAGAAGGTAACCAAGTTATCGACTTAACACCAGATGTAGTAGCACGCATCAACAAATAAGATATAACAAGCCCCTAGGTTAGATAGCCTAGGGGGTTTTACTGTATGCTGTGTATTCTTATAGTGTAGTATCAAGCATATATTATGCTATTGAATGAAGTATAATATGGTAGATAGGCGCAAAAAAGGTGTGAACCCAATGCTAATGACTAGCATGGATTCACACCTTTTATAATTGGATTATTTATGAATTAGGTTTACAACGAACTCGCTATCTTCCACTAATGTAGCTTGGATGTAGTTGTTGCCGTCGAAGTGTAATACTTCGCCTGGTGTTAAGATATGGGATTCTGTTTCGTTAAGGAATACGTTCACTTTACCTTTTACCACAGTGAAGATGACGTTAGCTTCTGGGTGATTGTGTTTTTCCACTTTGTCACCAGCGACGCCGCCTTTTTTCACAATTTTGTAGTTCGGGCCATCAAAAATTAAACCTAGTTCTTGTTTTACAGTTCCTGCCATAGTAGAACCTCCTATTCTAGGGACTTTCACAGGGGTGAAAGTCAATACCAACAGCGTTACTGCTGTTTTAACAATATAAAAAGGGTTTAGCTACTTAGCTTTTTGCAATTGTATATACAGGAATATCACCATCAAGATTTACATTGAATGCAAAGTCCGGTGCTACATGACTTACGAAGGCGCTGAACCATGCTTGGAAAGCAGCAGCCATGATAATTGGATTCACGCCCGCTGTTTTCCAATAAGAAATTTGATTTTGGTGATTTCCGTACCAACTAAAGGTAGTATCGGTTTGCTCGATGACAGTATCGCTTGGATCACAAGGCATACCATTTACATAATAGTCTTGCATCACTGTGTAGATAGCAGGTGCTGTTTGAGCAGTAAGTTTTTCTTTTGCTTCTGTACCGCACATAGCACCTTGTTTGATGAAAGCTTCTAATACAGCATCAATACCATCATCGCCGCCACAATCAGTTAAATCTTTAATGAAAGTAGCTTCGCGAACGGAAGAGGTTTGTAATTGGTTGTGTAACCAACCGTGGATGTTATTATGGTCGATGATACGGTCCAACTGACGATCGGGAGGAATTGGTTTCCCATACAAATCGATCGCTGTTGCATATAACTCATCGGCTAAATCGTCGAGGCGAGTTTGTGCCTCTTTTTTAATAATTTGTTCACGTTCAGCTATAAGCTGAATTTTTTTGTATAACCAAAAGTGAATGTGTCCCAATACTGCTGACATGTTAAGCTCCTTTTCGTGCGACTTCTAATTTGGAAACGAGTTCGTCCACATCAATACCGTGAATGTTGGCAGCTTGCCAGATAGGTTCTCCTGTGGAGGATGGACAGCCTAAACAACCCATACCGATAGATTGTAACACAGGTACCGTTTGTGGATACATATCTATAATATCACGAATGATGGAATCTTTTGTAATAGCAATTTCAGATACATTACGACCTGCATTAAGTTTTGTTACTAATTCATCGATGTCCATACCGTGGATATTTGCAGCTTGCCATAAAGGTTCACCTGTAGAAGATGGACAGCCTAGGCATCCCATCCCCATGGATTGTAAAATTGGGATTAATTCAGGGTATACTTCCACCACATGACGAACGATGGTATCTTTTGTAATCAGTTGTCCTGGTGAAAGAGGAGTCGCCCCTTTGTCGTTAGCAGTTGCAGTAGCCTCTGCAAGACCTGCATTACCTTGACCTGGTAATTTGACCACTGGTTCCGCAGATGCTTTGGCAGTAGTTGTTGGGGAATCAACAGTGTCTAATATAGCAGCCCGGAATGCATTGAGACCGATGCGGTCAATGAATTGACCGATACGCTCGATTTGGGCATTTTCTTTGTAGTATGCAATCATGCGATCGATGATAGTGAGTACTTCCTCTTCAGTAGCTACTTCTGTGATTAAGTCACCCAAGCGTGGATGAGCACCAGCGCTACCACCTGCATAGATTTGCCAACCTTGGTCATTACCGATAACGCCGATATCTTTTGTAATCGCTTCGGAGCAAGAGTTAGGACAGCCAGATACACCAATTTTCATTTTAGATGGCATTTCTTTAGAAATATATTTCCGTTCTAATTGCATGCCTAAGTGTACGCTGTCTTGTTTCGCTCGTTTACAGAATGTCGTGCCAGGGCAGAATTTCACAGAACGAACACGATTGGATACAGTATGTGCTGGTTCCATGCCGAGCATAGCCCATGCTTTGTCTACATCTTCTGCATTTAGGTTGGTGATCATGATGCGTTGTGCACCTGTAATTTTTAAAGTTGCGTGGAATGTGTTTGCCACGTCGATAAATTTTTGTAACATTTGTGGTTGTACGAAACCACCGGGAATCCGAGGGGTAATCGCATAGGTGCGTTTCCCGTTGCGGATACGTTGTAAATTGCCTGCCACTTGTGCCATGTGTATCTCCTTAATATCGAGTAAATGTTGATAATTCTTATGTATGTTAAAGTACTTAATTATTATATATGACTAGGCGAAAGCCTATGCTCTTAGTATACTATAAGAAGTGGTTCTTGTATGTAGCTGAGGCAACGAATTTTATTCACAAACTATACACGGCTTATACACTGGAAATTTAGAGTTACACACAGAATTATCCACAAAAAGTGATTAAGTTAAGACTAAAATAAAAGCATATTTAAGGTGTCATTGGATTACACACATAGTATACACAAGATAACCACATAGTTATACACATACTGTGTGATAACTAGTGAATAACTTAGAGCTTATACACAGACTAGACACAGGATACCCATATGGTTATCCACAGAACGGTGTATATGTTATGATGGTTATATAGGAGTGGATCATGGTAATAGTCTATAAGAGTATCCGTGTGGAAAAGTTTGGTGTGTATATAGGGCGTGTAGCATGAGTGGCATGTATGATATGTGTGGCGTGTACTATGACCCTAGAACTTGTTTGTTAGTATTGAAGATAAATTTTATAATAAATTAATCTTAATATATATAATGCATAAATCGAGAGTATAAAAATATATAGAAATAGTACAGATGACTTACTAGTATATATGAATGGATAGAACGTTAAAGATAGGAATTAGTATGAAAGTTTTATATGAAAATGTACAGGTCGCTACTTTTGTAGAGCGACCTAACCGATTTGTGGTGCATTTAGAATTAGATGGACAGATGATTGCAGCTCACTTGCCGAACCCTGGACGTATGTGGGAACTCCTCTTTGTAGGGGTGAAAATGTATGTGCTGCATCATCCCAAAGAAGGAGCAAAAACACAATATCGTGTCATCGGTATTGAACGTGATGGTGTGCCTATCATGTTGGACACCAATTATTGTAATGACATGGCGGAGTACATGATAGAGGAACAACTCATCCCTGGTTGGGAAGAGTGGCGTGTGGTGCGACGAGAGTACACTGTGGGTCATAGTCGATTTGATTTACTCCTTACCAATGATAAGGAAGAACGCTTTTTACTAGAAGTGAAGTCTTGTACCTTATTTGGTGATCAAGGGGCCATGTTCCCTGATGCGGTGACGGAGCGAGGACGAAAACATTTACTACACTTACAAGAGTTACAACAAGAAGGATACCGCACAGGGATTCTATTCTTAGTGCAGTGGGAACGAGCTCTGTGGTTTTCCCCGGACTTTCACACAGATTTGGAATTTACCAAAACATTTATTGAGGTAGCGCCGCAGTTAGACTGGAAAGCGATGGCGTTACAGTGGACCTCAGATTTCAATAGACCGAGGGTGGTGCGAGAATGCTTGTATAATGATGAAGCGGTGCGCCGAGAAGCGGAGGACCGTGGAGATTACCTCATGGTGTTGCAGGTAGAAGAGCCGGTGGACTTAACCATCGGTAGTAAGGGCAACATGCACTTTGAACCAGGCTATTATGTGTATGTAGGCTCAGCGAAGGCGAATTTGGAAAAGCGTATTGAACGCCATAAACGGAAGCGGAAAAAGAAACATTGGCATTTAGATTATTTGCGCAGTGTCAGCACTGTTGTGGCAGCCTTACCGATTCGTAGCTCCAGTGATTTAGAATGTGAATTAGCACAGGCCATGAAAGCCATCAGTACAGATGAGGTAAAAGGATTTGGCTGCAGTGATTGTCATTGTGAGTCCCACCTATTCAAGATGGATGTGAATCCTATCCATAATGAACGCTTTATGATCGATGTGGTGGAGCAGTTCCGTATGAATCGATTAAATGAGGCCATGCTAGCGGTGGAATGATAAAACGGTATGAATATTTATGCGACGCATACGTTCGTAAGTGTTTATATGTGACTGTATTGAAACTTTCATGTAAAAAGATAGAAAAAAAGTGCATAAAATGGTATAATAGGTTAGTTATATAATCAGTGTTGTAAAATGAGGTGATACAATGGAGGAAAAGGCTTGGAGTCATGGCAAGATTGTGCCGGTCCAAATCGATAAAGAAATGCGCAGCTCCTATATCGATTACGCCATGAGCGTTATCGTTATGCGCGCCCTTCCAGATGTACGTGATGGTTTAAAACCTGTACACCGTCGTATTCTATATGCGATGCATGAAACAGGCATGACGCCATCGAAACCGTACAAAAAATCGGCTCGTATCGTCGGCGACGTACTTGGTAAATACCATCCACATGGTGATAGTTCTGTGTATGACGCAACGGTGCGTTTAGCCCAAGATTTTAATACAAGATATCCACTCGTGGATGGTCATGGTAACTTCGGTTCTATTGACGGCGACTCTGCAGCGGCTATGCGGTATACAGAAGTTCGTATGTCTCGTATTGCGACAGAAATGCTCGCAGATATTGAGAAAAAAACAGTGGACTTCATGCCGAACTATGACGAATCCTTGGAAGAACCAACTGTACTTCCTGCTAAGATTCCGAACTTGTTGATCAATGGTTCCGCTGGTATTGCCGTTGGGATGGCCACAAATATTCCACCCCACAACTTAGGGGAAGTGGTAGATGGTCTTGTGATGCTCATCGACGATCCAGAGGTGGATGTGAACCAATTGATGACGGCTATCAAAGGTCCAGACTTCCCAACAGGAGCTTCTATCCTTGGTCGTGATGGTATAAAAAAAGCCTATGCCACAGGTCGTGGTAGCATCAAAATGCGTGCGAAAGCTCATATTGAGGCCATGACTAAGGGGAAACATCGCATCGTAGTCACTGAAATTCCGTACCAAGTAAACAAAGCGCGCTTAATTGCAACTATTGCAGATTTAAGCCGTGATAAAGTGGTGGATGGCATTACCGCCCTTCGTGATGAAAGTGACCGCCGTGGTCTTCGCATCGTTATCGAATTGCGTGCGGACGTGCAACCAGATATTGTGTTGAATAAATTATATAAACATACACAATTACAAGATACATTTGGTGTGATTATGTTGGCGCTAGTGAAAGGCCATCCAAAAGTATTGACTTTGAGAGAAGTATTAGGTCATTATTTAACGCACCGTCAAGAAGTCATTGTACGCCGTACAGAGTTCGACTTAGCGAAAGCAGAAGCACGTGCACACGTATTGGAGGGCTTATTGATCGCTTTAGATCATATTGATGAAGTGATTCATACGATCCGCAGCTCTCAAACTACAGATATTGCTCGTACCGCTTTGATTGAAAAGTTCAACCTTACAGAAATTCAAGCGAACGCTATCTTAGATATGCGTTTAGCTCGTTTAACTGGCTTGGAACGTGAAAAAATCGAAGAAGAACATGCTGCTTTATTGGTATTGATTGCGGACTTGAAAGCAATCTTAGCTTCCGATGCACGTCAACGTGAGATCATCAAAGAAGAGCTAATCGCTATGAAAGAAAAATATGGTGATAAACGTCGTAGTGAAATTACCATCGATACATCTGACTTTGATGTGGAAGATTTAATTGCTGACGAAGAAATGGTTATCACTTTAACACGACAAGGCTATATTAAACGTATGAATGCCAATGTGTATCGTAACCAACATAAAGGTGGCGTAGGTGTTGTGGGTATGAAAACAAAAGAAGACGATTATGTAGCACAAATCATGCATGTGCGCACGCATAATACATTGTTATTCTTTACATCCACAGGTCGTGCGTACCGCTTGAAAGCTTATGAAGTACCAGAAGCATCTAGTCGTAACTCTCGAGGTACAGCCATCATCAACGTGCTTCCTCTTAATGTAGGGGAAACAGTGACGAACATGATTGACTTAGAACGCATCTCCAGCGATGTGAACCTGTTCATGGTCACAAAACAAGGCGTTGTGAAGCGCACATCCATCGATGAGTATCGCAACATTCGCCGTGGTGGCTTGAATGCAGTGGCATTGGACGAAGGGGATCAGTTGATCTCTGTGGGCTTGACCTATGGCAACCAAGATGTATTGTTAGGTACGAAAAAAGGTATGGCTATTCGCTTCCATGAAAGTGACGTACGTTTGTTGAAACGTGCTGCTCGTGGTGTGAAAGGTATCAACTTGAACGCTGGCGACGAAGTTGTCGGTGCTAGTATTATCCACGGTACCGGCGAAGAATGCCAAGTCTTTACTATCAGTGAAGAAGGTTATGGCAAACGCAATGTGGAAAGCTCCTACACAGTACAAAAACGTGGTGGCAAAGGGACGAAAAACTTTAAAATCACTGATAAAACTGGTGAAGTCGTAGCTGTAGAAATCGTAAATGACAACGATGAAATGATGCTAATTTCTGAACAAGGTAAGATCATTCGCTTTGATGTGAACGACATTGCCGTGAAGAAAAGCAAAGCCATTTCTGGTGTGAAAACTCAGAACCTAGACGAAGGAGATAAAATTGCCTCTGTGGCGGTGATCTCTGGAGAAGAGTTAAAAGAAGACGAAAGCTTGTTTTAGTAGCGGCTTTCTTGCCTTTCGTAATTGCGTATAAAGGAAGAGCACGGTATACCCCTCACAAACGGTATTTCATAATGTTTGTGAGGGGCACACCGTGCTCTTCTTGCGTTTGCGGAATGTATCAAATAAGGGAGGCAAGAAAGACCACTTCTACAATGGCGCTTTACGGAGGGTGGAGATACTGAGGTATTCTATGTTTACCTTTACGTTAAGTTATGTTACAATGTGAGTAGCTAAAACAACAAATAAGTCTAACAAAGATTACACCAAAAAAGCACAGGGCGGCAACCCTGTGCTTTTTCTTTGCCGTTTATATTACGGCATTGGCTAGTCACTATTTATTGTTACTATCTAGCCATTTGCAAAGGTAGTAGCTGATTACATTCGCCATGATAGTAACAAACAACAAGATTAGAAAGTCTAACAATAAAAACACCCCCTTTCCGTCACGGAATTGGGATATAGTGACAAGTTTATTATACCAAATTTTCTGCGAAATAGATAAAAATCACAAAATGTAAATAGGGTATTTATTCTGCATTGAATTTTATCGATGAATAGCATATAATAGTAATGTTATATCATAAAATCAGAGTATTAGGAGGCGAGTCCTATTTTAGACTTCAAGCGTTTTACCTTAGAAGATAAGCCCCGTATTGATGCGTATTTTGGAGAGCATCATTATGAAGCGTCAGATAATAGTTTTACCACATTGTTTATGTGGCAAGATATTTATGGCATTACTTGGGCAGAAGAAGAAGGCGTGTTATTTATTAAAGGTGGTGGAGTGACAGAATCTCCATTTATGTTACCACCGTTCGCGGGAAAAGATGCCAAATTTGTAGATGGATTACAAATGGCGAAAGAGTGGTTTAAGGAAAATCAAATTCCATTTTTGTTAAAAGGTGTAAACCCCATCATGATGGAACGGATGCAAAAGTTGTGTCCAGACTGCTATGAATTTACACCAGACCGTGACAATTTTGAATATATTTACCGTACAGAAGATATGATTACCTTAGCGGGTAAAAAGTTGCGCCAAAAGAAAAATCATTTGAACCAATTCCGTATGCAATATTCTAACTATGAATATATGCCAATTGATGAAAATACGATTCCTCTTTGTCGTGAAGCTGCAGCACAATGGGTGGAGACACACCATGAAGAAGGCATTGAAGATGAACTAACTGCTATCAATTTGCTGTTTGATCATTGGGATGCATTAGGTCTTGTAGGTGGTTGCATTAAATTGTTCGGACGAGTAGAAGCTTTCACCATTGGGGAAATGTTGAATGAGCATATGGCGCTCATTCATATTGAAAAAGCAAATCCAACTATCCGTGGTTTGTATCAAGCTATCAATAATGAATTCATTCGTCATGAATTTGCAGATACAAAGTTTATCAACCGTGAAGAAGATATGGGCTTGCCTGGTCTTCGCATGGCGAAAGAGTCGTACAACCCAGATCATTTTGCTGAAAAATATGATGCTCGTTGTGCTAAACAAGGCGCATGTGAGGATAGTCATCCATGACCTACTTTTGGGAAGGATTACTCATCGGTTTTGCCGTGTTGGCACCCATAGGAATGCAGAATTTATTTATTATTAATACAGCATTGGTACAAAAGGTGTCACGTATTATTACAACGATTTTAATCGTGGCATTTTTCGACCTCACCTTGAGCGTGTCAGCCTTTTATGGCATTGGTGCCATATTTGACATATGGCCATTTTTGAAAGGCATCATTTTATTGCTAGGTGGGGCGGTTATCTTTTACATGGGCTACACCGTGTTCAATTCGGAACCGAATGTGTCCCATGTGGATACGAATGTGACCATTTGGAACATTGTGACTACAGCCTTTGCGGTAGCGTGGTTGAATCCACAGGCACTTATCGATGTGACCATGATGTTCGGTGCTGTGAAAGCCAGCATTCCAGAAGAAGCCTCTCTCTATTTCTTGTTGGGATACATCGTGTCAGCCTTTGTTTGGTTTGGTGCGTTATCGACGATCATTCACAAACTATCAAAGCGTATCAAGATTTCGCAATTGGTATGGATTAACCGAATTTGTGGGTTGATCTTATTTGGGTATGGCGCTAAATTGTTTATAGATGGAGTATTATTGTATATATAAATAGATCATACATCATGTCTTGCACCTTTCAATGGAATGCTGTCATATTTAAAATAACTCATATCACCCTTGCTTCTAGGTTTTAGAAATTACAAGAAGTATACTTATATGCAATAATTGGGGTATGCGTTCGAGGATGCATGCTTGAAAGAGCCGGTTAAGCTGGCTCTTTTTCTATGTCTGTAAACTTTCACAAAAGAAGTGTATAAAGGGTCTAGCAGTAGGCCCTTATTTTTTTATATAATAATAGAATAAAGTATACGAACTGTTTTCTATGTACCATAGCGATGGAAGAGGGATTATTTTGAAATTTAGAATTGCCAAAGAGTCAGACACAAAAGAAGTAAAACGTTTGTGGGCCTATTGTTTTGAACCAGAAGATCATCCATTTTTTAAATATTATTTTGATACGGCTTATGAACCAGACAATACGATGGTCGGCATCGATCGTAGTTATTTGGTGAGTACCGTTCATTTACGACAAAATACCATTCGTGTTCGCGGTGTGGACCTACCTATGTCTTACATGGTAGGGGTTGCCACAGATCCGATTGTACGGCGTAGCGGGGTGGGTAAAAAATTATTGAAAGCCGCCTTAGGGGAATTGAAAGAGCGTGGACAAGGCTTAACCATTTTAATGCCATCTTCTGCAGGGTTTTACCAAAACTATGGCTGGGATTTGTATGCCCATCAATGGGTGCAAACCATGAAACTAGACGAGTTAGCACCTTTGCTAAAGAAATTAGATAAAACACTATCCTTTGGTATGTTGCGATCTCCACGAGAATGGAAACGTTTAGCAGGCGTCTATGAAACGTATACAAAACCATTGTCCGGCTATGCGGTACGAAAAGAAAAAGAATGGGTTCGTTTGTTGGAATCTATTTTTGCAGAAGGCGTACAAGTGGGATATGTAAAAAATGATTCGGGACAATTAGAAGGCTATTGTTTCTATCGCTTAGGAGAGCCTGAGATCGGGGTGAGCGAGTTTGTGTACACCACTCGCCGTGCTCAAAAAGCATTGCTGAACTTCTTGTACAACCATCGCTCCCAAGGTGAAAGCGTACGTTGGAACGAAGGCATGATTGACCAAGGTTATATCTTTCACACAAATGGAAAAACAGGACATAGTACGATGCCATTTATGATGAGCCGTATCGTAGATGTGAAGCTGGCTATGGAAAGCATTCCTGTACCCGTGGCATTAGAAGGAGCCATCCAATTCGGGGTGAAAGACCCATTATGTGAGTGGAACCACGGTACCTATGTGGTATCCTATAAAGAAGGCAAAGCGCAAGTGGTGAAACATAAAGAACATGTGGACATCAATGCGAAATTAGTGTTCTCCGTAGGAGCCTTGAGCTTATTGCTTATGGGTCGTATGAGTGCTACAGAACTTGCTTTTGAAGAAACACTAGAAGGACCAGATGATATACTAGAAGTGTTAAATCGGGCCTACCCAAGACAAAATACATATATCAATGAATGGTGGTAAGATACTTTGTTACGTTGATACAAGCACCATAAGATAAGAAAGAACGCTATACATTTCTTGACAAACCATGAGAATACTCAGGCTTGTTATAGGATGTGTAGTGTTCTTTTTATTTTTCTATTGATCTTATGCATAAGAGCTGGTAGAGTGATCTTATATAGATGTATATAGGAGATAGAGATGAGTGCGATAAACTTTACTAAATCATTACAACATAGTGGGCCAGAGTTTGTATCGAATAATGCAGAAGAAGGTCGGAAGGTTATTTCTGCCATAGAGAGCGAGTTAAAACGGTGCGAATCTTTTTTTATCAGCGTAGCCTTCATTACAGCCGGTGGATTAAGTCCATTATTGATGACGTTAAAAGAGTTGGAAGAAAAACATATTCCAGGCCGTATTTTGACAACAAATTTTTTGATGTTTAATGATCCTAAAATACTAGATAAGTTAAGTCAGTTTCGTAATATTGAACTTCGCATATTTGATGCACAAGGATCTGATGTAGGCTTTCATACAAAAGGATATGGATTCCATTTAGAAGATGAGTTTACGATTATCATGGGTAGTTCAAATATGACACTCCATGCATTGACGAGAAATAAAGAGTGGAATGTGCATTATAGTTCTCATAAGCAAGAATCTTTTGTGACATCTGTCTTAGAGGAGTTTGAAAGTTTATGGGCAGCAGATGAAACAAAGGCTTATGTAGAATATATTGATACATATAGAGTGTTATATAAACAGTACAACGATTCTACTAAGAAACAATTACCAGCAGTGGCAGATGCGAGTGTAACTGAATATAACCAAGCCCCAAAAGTATTACAGCCGAATAGTATGCAGTCCTATGTGATTGAAAAGTTTACAGAACTATATGAGACAGGGGCTAACAAGGGGTTATTAATTTCTGCAACTGGTACAGGTAAAACCTATGCATCTGCATTTGCTGTCAGCAGTGTTAAACCGAAGCGAGTGCTATTTTTGGTCCATCGTGAACAGGTAGCTCGTCAAGCGATGGAATCCTATCAACGGGTGATTGGTGACTCCGTGACGTATGGTGTATTATCAGGTACAGCAAAGGGATTTTCTGAAACGTATTTATTTGCCACTATGCAAATGATGTCAAAGCCAGATTGTTATGAGCGATTTTCCCCTACAGATTTTGATATTATCGTCATCGATGAGGCGCATCGGGCAGGATCTGAAAGTTACCACCGAATTATGGAGTACTTCAAGCCTAAGTTTTGGTTTGCTATGACCGCTAGTCCAGAGCGTACAGATGATTTCGATATTTATAAGCTATTTGATTACAATATTATTCATGAAATACGATTACAACATGCATTAGAGGCAGATTTGCTATGTCCATTTCACTATTTTGGTATCGGACAATTATCTGATGGGATAACAACCTATGAAGGTGATGAAGCTCAGAGTATTTTTGCCAATGAATGGGATTACCAAACAAGGGCTAGATTAATTCTAGAGCAATGTAATTTTTATGGATATTCTGGAGAGCGAGTAAAAGGGTTAGTATTCTGTCATAGTCTTGAAGAAGCACAAGAACTATCCATGGCTTTTAATCAGCTGGGGATGCGAACTTTAAGTTTAAGTGGTGCAGATTCACAAGAAAGTCGTGAAGTGGCGATTCAAAGATTATCAGGGCCGGATGCAAATGATGCATTAGATTATATTATGACGGTAGATATTTTTAATGAAGGTATCGATATTCCAGAGGTCAATCAAGTTGTTATGGTTCGTGGCACAGAGAGTCCTATCGTGTTTGTACAACAGTTAGGGCGGGGACTGCGTCGTCATAACAGTAAAGATTATGTAGTCGTTCTTGATTTTATTGGGAATTTTAATAATAATTTTATGATTCCTGTAGCTCTTTCTGGTGATGTAAGCCATAATAAGGATAGTTTACGCTATTATGTGCAAGAAGGTACACGAGTGATTCCAGGTGCATCTACCATCCATTTTGATGCGATTGCTCAAGAACGTATTTTTAAATCTATCGACACGGCTAAGTTCACGCAGATTAAACATATTCGACAAGCCTATAAAAATTTAAAATATAAATTAGGGCGCATACCTAAATTGATAGATTTTGAGAACTATGGAAGTATTGATATTTCTTTGATCTTTAGTAGTAATGCAAAAACATATTATAAGTTTTTAGTAGACTATGAAAAAGACTACACCCATAGGTTTTCGACGGTAGAAGCTAAAATATTAGAGTATATGGGGCAGTACATGGTACTTGGTAAACGTGTGCATGAACTCTATGTACTGGAAGGATTATTGAAAGGTGAAGCTAATCCATTGGTGTATATGAAATATCAGTTAGTAAGATTAGGCATTCCTTGCACAATCCATACAGAAAAAAATATCATTAATTTATTTACTGGACAGTTTAAAACAGGATCTGCCAAAGCCAGCTTTAAGGATGCCGTGCTGTGCGATAAAGTGGTCGATGGATTACAAATATCAACAGTATTCCGTGAAGCTTTAGAAAAAGAAGGTTTCCGTGATATGGTCGAAGACTATGTAAAAGTAGGCTTTCAAAGGAATCAAAAATATTATAGTCAACGATATGAGGAGGCATCATTTACGCTGTATCAAAAATATACGTATGAAGATGTATGTCAGTTAATGGAGTGGGAAACGAGTATTGTGCCATTAAATATTGGTGGTTATAAATATGATGAGCCCACTAAAACATATCCGGTATTTATCAATTATGATAAGGGCGAAGATATTGCAGATACCATTAGATATGAAGATAAATTATTATCTCCACAACAATTAATTGCTATTTCTAAAAGTGGTGTGGACCTTACCAATAATTTGGTACAAAGAGCTTTACATGCAAAAGAAGAAAATATTACGATGCATCTGTTTATTCGGAAAAATAAAAATGATGAAGATGGAGCAAAAGAGTTTTATTATTTAGGACATATTTATGCTACAGGTGAAACAGAAGTGTTTACAATGCCGGGTACAACGAAAAAGGCCGTTCGCATTATGTATGATTTAGAAACACCAATACGAGAAGATCTATATGATTATTTTGTGAATCATTGAAGGAGATAGGGATGAAAACGATAGAAGTAGTAGCAGCAGTTATTTTGAAAGATAAACAAGTATTAGCTACACAAAGAGGCTATGGAGATTTGCAAGGACGTTGGGAATTTCCAGGAGGTAAAATTGAGCCTGGAGAAGTTCATAAAGTAGCTTTATCTCGTGAAATACAAGAAGAGTTAGATGTACAGATTACAGTAGGAGATTTTTTAACAACCGTAGAGTATGACTATCCTAATTTTCATCTTATTATGCATGCCTATCAATGTGAATTATTAGGAGACTTTCATTTGCAAGAACATAGTGCAGCTCGTTGGTTAGGCTTAGAAACATTATATGATGTAGATTGGTTAGAAGCAGATTTACCTATCGTGGAATGTGTGAAAAGTTTAATTGCCTAGATAGAATGTATAGATGTATTAATGATATACTAGTAATAAAATAGTCCAATATTTAAATAGTATATGAGTTGTAATGAAAGAGAGAGAATATGAAAAAACTAACCACATCTATTTTACTAGCACTTTTTAGTGCTACCATCTTCACACCAACTCATGTAGAGGCGAGTTGGTTGTCTAAAACGTGGAAAAAGGTTGAAAAATCTTGGAATGAAGCGGGGAAACAAAATAGCTCTACTAGAACGAGTGGATCTTCTGCGAGTACAATTCGATTACCACAACGGTCGGAGTATCCGAGTCGCTATCCATCAGGTCAAGAGATCGGACATCATTTAGGGGGAGCAGAACGTAGTATAGCTGGAGTATACCCTAATGCTACTTATGAGGAGATTCGTCGAATTTTAGGTGCTCCCACAGAAGAGGTTCATCATGAGTATAGACGAGATGGAGAGCAAAGAGCCTTCATGCGATATGGGGGTATAACGTATAGCAGTATTTATGGGCAAATCGAAAGGGCAGGAGTAATTGAAGTTACTAATCGTGATGCTACAACGTATCGAGGAATTGCAGTAGGAGATTCGTTAGAAAAAGTGTATGAGGCATATGGTAGACCGGTACGTATTTATGATGATAATACTTGGTTTTATGGTGTATTTATTTGGCAATCAGATTTTGTATATGGTATTCAATTCATTAATGATGGAGAAAAAGTTACTAAGATTAGAGTATTGTAGTTATTGCTTTGCGGTTTACTTTTACGCTTTATTTGTAATAATAATGTAGCAAGAAAGTACAATATTCTTTTATTTTATATGAATTATAACATCTAAATTCATGGAATATAACTAGTAAATCTATTAAAAATAATATTTACACGGATCAAATGTAAACGATTCTACTAACCCAAAGGAGGCACAACATGAACAAAACGCAACTATTCCAAACTTCCTCCTCGCTTCATCATGCACTATTTTCTCAAGATAATTCCACAAGTATTACCTACGAATATAGTCCTTTGTTAGAGCACTTCCCCCTCACTCATGGTGTCACCTATCGTTATGGTGGTGTCAGCGAAGGTTCCTTTGATAGTTTTAACATGGGACTACATGTTGGTGATACTCCAGAAGCGGTGGCAGAGAATCGCAAACGCTTAGCACAGGTACTAGGGATGGATCCTAATCATTTGACTTGTGGTGAGCAAGTACATGGTGTAGGTGTGACGAGGGTGACGGAAGAGCTTGTTGGTCGAGGTGCTTTTAGTTGGGATGACAGTATCCCAGATAGCGATGCGATTCATACGAACTTGATGAATGTTCCTCTCTTGTTGCTTGTGGCGGACTGTGTACCTGTGCTCATCTATGATGCGGTGCATCATGCAGTGGCGGTTGTCCATGCAGGTTGGCGTGGAGCCATCGCTCACATTGTGGAGCGTACGATGGATAGTATGCGCAATGCGTACGGAACGTTGCCTTCTGATTGCTATCTCTTCATCGGTCCTTCTATTGGAGGGGAATCCTTTGAGGTGAGCGAAGAGATCGCTGAACAATTTCGACAAGACATGCGTGCCTTGGGGCTTTCACAGGTGGACCAGGTGGTGCGGTATATCCAACGAGACGGACAAATAACAGCTACACCACATGTAGATTTGAAAGGATACATTGCAGCCTGTGTGGTGCAGAAGGGCATACCACTGGAGCAAGTGTCGGTATCATCCACAGACACGATGACCACTGATGGATGTTACTCGTACCGGCGAGATCAAGGATGTACAGGACGTATGGCCATGTTCGCTGTCCTGCGAGACCAAGCCTAGGACGCAGATGTGTTAGATTCCTTTTTCTTAAGGATGGTTACTTTCATAGGACACCCTAGGACATTGTAGGGCACTCGAGAACATCACATGTGATGACGGTGCATGATTGGGAACATATACTTTCACCCACACATGGAATACTTGACAAATACATAAACTAGATGACTAAGAATAAGAAAATACAGAGAAATAGGCTTGAAATCATGCTTTTTCTATGTACTTTTCTTATTCTTTCGTTTATAATAAGAAAGATAAAGTATTATTTTTTTTATGAAGACCTTTCAGAGTGGAATGTAACGACGAAAGAGGACTGACATATATGATAGCAACAGCATTACATGAAGTGCAGGAACGCATTGAAGCGGCGAAAGCACGAGTGGGAAGAACAGATTCTGTTACGCTAGTAGCGGTGACGAAGAATCATCCTGTAGAGGCTGTACAAGAGGTAGCCCAGTTAGGCGTAAGAACTGTGGGTGAGAATCGTGTACAAGAAGCAAAAGAAAAAATGGAACTCTACCAGGGACCAGAGTTACAATGGCATTTGATTGGACAGTTGCAAAACAACAAAGTCCGCAATGCGATAGGTAAGTTTGCATTGATTCATTCGGTTCACAGTGTTAAGTTGTTGGATGAAATTCAGCGCATTGCCGCTAGGGAAGGGTTAGTACAAGAAGTATTACTGCAAGTTAATGTGGCACGAGAAGAGAGCAAGTCTGGCATGGATGTGGAAGAGTTTCCTACCATACGGGAATATGCCAAAACATTACCCAATGTACGGGTAAAAGGGCTTATGTGTATGGCACCATTTTTTGATGATCCAGAAGAGACTCGCCCAATTTTTCGAGTGGCTCATGCTTTATTTGAAGACATGAAACTTCATTTTGATGAAGGGCAGATTGAATATATATCCATGGGGATGACCCATGATTTTGAAGTAGCAATTGAAGAGGGTGCAAATATTGTTCGTGTGGGAACCGCAATATTTGGAGAACGCCACTATGATAAGTAATGGAGGAAATGACGATGGCACTGAAAGACAGCTGGAATTCTGTAAAAAACTTTTTTGGCGGTAATCAAGATGATGGATATGAATATGAAGAGTATTCAGATGATACATATGAAGAAGAATTTCAACAGCCAGTGGTAACAGCACCAGTGGCAGGTGGTAATGGACCTGTAGCATCTGCAGTAAAACCAAAAACAGGAGGATATAATACAGTGGCACAACGTTCTAGTGGTATGAAAGTAGTCATCGTAGAGCCAAAAGCATTCGAAGACTCTGAAAACATTGCAAATCAATTGCGCGATATGCGTCCAGTAGTGATTAATTTTGAAAATACAGACCCTCATGAAGCTGCACGTATTGTGGACTTTGTTAGTGGCGCTACATTTGCTTTAGATGGCAAATTAGAAAAAATTGGTAAAGATATCTTTATCTGCGTACCAGTGAATGTAACAGTAGATTATACAGATAAAGAGTACACAGAAATATCTGACAAATTAGCTTGGAAAGAACCACAAGCCTAAGCATTAGGAGGTAGCCATGCAAAAAATACTACTAATTGGTGTAGGATCGATGGGTGGTGCTATTTTACAGGGGGCTTTGGAACAAGGTGTTTGGGGCCCTGAGGAAGTAGATGTACTAGTGCGTCGCAGTGAGCAAGCATCAGAATTAGAGCGCACGTTAGGTGTCACAGCCTTCACGGACTGTGATGCCATACCTGCTTTTGATGAGTACAGAACCATTGTATTTGGCGTAAAACCTCAAGTCTTACCGTCTCTTATGGAAGAGGTGGGACCACAAATCGAGGCGAGAACATTATGTATTTCTATTGCGGCAGGCATTACATTGGATACATTACAATCCTTTGCACCCCATGTACATTGGTTACGAGCTATGCCGAATACTCCAATTTTGGTAAAAGCTGGCTTTACAGCGATTGCTAGTAGTGAACAAGTGACACCAGGTGAGCGAGAACAAGCTTTGCGCATTTTCGAAGCCTTAGGTGAAGCCGTGGTATGTTCAGAAGCTGATTTAGACCGTATTGGCGCTCTAGCAGGGGCAGGTCCAGGCTATATGTATACCATTTTAGATGCTATGGCAAATGCAGGTGTTCGGATTGGTCTCACTAGGCCATTGGCGTTGCAAGCGGCGGTACAGACGATGTATGGCTCTGGCTTGATTGCCTTAGAAACAGGCGCTCATCCGAGTGTGCTTAGAGATCAAGTGACATCTCCCGGAGGTACGACTATAGCAGGTATTGCAGCCATGGAAAAAGAAGGGTTGCGTTCTTCCATTATGGAAGGCATCTTAGCTTGTTATGAACGGTCAAATGAAATAGGAAAACAACGTGAAAGATAAAGAAAAGTTAATTCGATATTTTGAAGCATCTGGTAATGGCGAAGAGGCTAGACGTATGATTGATCTAGCGGAGCAAGTACAAGCAGGCCGACCTTACCGTGTGACAGATTTTATGTCACCTACAGGCCTTGTCATTGCAGATGCAGTAAAAGCGAATTTTGGTGGTATTAATATCATTTCCAGTGGTGGTTACGAAGGGGCAGAACGCCTTCGAGTGGCCTTTGTGGACCCTCACTTTCAAGGAACAGTAGATTTACAAATTGCGGTGCTGAAAGTATCTTGGGATCCACGATTCCGATTATTGACACATCGTGATGTGTTGGGTTCCCTAATGGGACTTGGTATTGATCGCACTCATTTTGGAGATATTATCGTCACTAGTGGTGGGGCGCAGGTAATCGTAGATGCAACGATAGCAGATTTTGTGATTCAAAACTTTACGAAAATTGCTATGGTCACGGTTACAGTATCACGGATGGAATTGAGTGAATTACAACCGAAAGAAGAAAAAATAAAAGAAGTGCGAACTACTGTTGCGTCTATGCGGTTGGATTCTATAGCTTCTTCAGGTTTTAGTACATCTCGTACAAAAGTTGTGGAGGCCATTAAGGCAGGATTAGTACAAGTGAATTGGCAACCTGCGAAAGGACCAGCGCAAGAAGTAAAAGAAGGAGATATTATTTCTCTTCGTGGCAGAGGTCGTATGCAAATAGAAAGTATTACCGGCACGTCTAAAAAAGGGCGTATTGGAGTACATCTAAAACGATTTATGTAAGGAGGCTGATCCTATGTTAACACCAATGGATATTCATAATAAAGAGTTTGGAAAAAGTATTCGTGGCTTTGACTGCGATGAAGTAAACGAGTTCTTGAATGAAGTGGTACAAGCTTATGAAATCTTGTATCGTGAAAACCGTGAAATGACTGATAAAGTAGAGCAAATGGAAAAACGTTTGAATCAATATGAATCAACGGAAGAAACTATGCGCAATACATTGGTGCTTGCTCAAGAGACTGGTGAAAATGTAAAAGAGGCAGCTCGTAAAGAGGCTGATTTAATTTTACAGAATGCGGAACAACAACGATCTACGATTTTAGAAGATGCCAATCGTGCGTTGCGAGAAGCAGAAGCTAAATATGCTACCATTGCGAATGAAATGGCCGTGTTCCGTGCAAAAGTAGAATCAATTTTAACAGCGCAACTACAATTATTAGATGGTATTGCTTTAGAGGAAACAAAACCTGTAGAGACAGAAACAGAAGTATAAGGTGAATTTCGGCTTGAGTATTCAAGCCGTTTTTGCCATTGTAGAGACATATAAGGATAGTAGGATGATAACAGTTGGACTTTCACTTAAAGACAGGCCTTGTCTTGTAGTCGGCGGAGGGCAAGTAGCGCTGCGTAGAATTGAAAAGTTAATAGACGAAGAGGCATCTATTATAGTAGTTAGTCCTGATGTATTGCCTGACATTGTAACATACCATAAAGCAGGTGTATTACAATGGATAGAGAAGCCTTATAGCTCAGAATATATGGTAGGGCAACAGTTTGTCATTATTGCTACGGATATTCCTGCTGTGAATGCGCAAGTCATGGAAGATGCTCAAGAAGTACAAGCTTTCATTAATCGGGCTGATGTGAAAGATGATTCTACTTGGGTATTCGGCAGTGCTACGGAGATTGGTGATTTAGAGATTTCTATATTTACCAATCAAGTGAGCCCACGAGTGAGTCGCTTGCTTAGACAGGATATAGAAACCAGGTACGGCATATTAGCCGAGTGGCTGCCTCAGATTCGTCTATGGAGACAAGAATTACAGCATATATTAAATACGCCAAAAGAACGAGAGCAGTTCTGGCGTACAAATTTAGGAGAATCGGAGTTTATACAAATATTAGAGGGTCAAGGAGACTCAGTGAAGGAGAATATTGTACATGCAATTAGTCGTATTAGGTCTGAATCATAGAAGTGCACCTGTAGATGTACGAGAGAAATTTTCTTTTTCCAAAGAAGCTCTCGATCATGCTATGGATCACATCTATGCTCATGAAGAAGTAGAGGAATGCGTCCTTTTATCGACGTGTAACCGCACAGAACTCTATGTCGTCCTAAATGACATGGAGAATGTAAAAGAATATATGATACGTTTACTACTGCATCTGAAAGGTGAAGAAACGGTAGACGTAGATGAGAAATGGTTTTTCCTGTATGAAGGGAAGGCATGTATTTCTCATTTATTTAGAGTGGCATCTAGTTTAGATTCTCTTGTGTTAGGAGAAGGTCAAATTTTGAGCCAATTAAAAATGGCCTATATTTCTTCCTATAGTAAGGGATTAACAGCATCTGTATTTAATATTATTTTCCAAAAAGCCATTGCTGTAGGGAAACGTGTGCGTACGATGACGGGGATTGCGAATACGCCAGTATCTGTTAGTTATACAGCAGTCAATTTAGCGGAAGATAGTTTAGATATTCCTATCAGTGAGGCAAAGGTTCTCATTTTGGGAGCTGGTCAAATGAGTGAGCTCACAGCTCGTCATTTACAAGCTAAAGGGGTAAAGAGTATTTTCGTGTCCAATCGGACGTTCAAAACAGCAGAAGAATTGGCAAAGCAATTCAATGGTAAAGCCGTTGATTTTGACAATTTTGTAGAAGAAGCCAAAGTAGCAGATATTATTATTACATCTACTGGTGCACCTCATTATGTGATTGAATGGGAAGAAGCGGAAGAAATCATGGATGGCCGTGGTGGTAAACCAATTGTCATGATCGATATTGCTGTTCCCCGTGATATCAACCCAGATGTAACAGAAATTCCAGGAGTGTATTTGTTTAACATTGATGCCTTGGAAAGTGTAGTAGAAGCGAATAAACACCAACGAGAAGAAGAAGCTCAAAAAGCAGAGCCTATCTTAGAAGAAGCCTTACAAGAAATTGAAGAAAAATTACAATATCTATCGGTTCGTCCTATTATGGTCTTGCTTAGTGAAAAAGCAGAAGCCATTCGTAAACGTGAAGTACATCGAGCGATGGCAAAATTACCTAATGCCACAGAGCTAGAACGTAAGATTATTAGCAATATGTCCCGCATGTTGGTACGTAAATTATTGCGTGATCCAATGATTCATTTTGGTGAAGTAGCGGGTAAAGAAGAAGAGCGAGATTATTGGAAGTTATTCCAAGATATGTTTGCTTTGGAAGTGGAGGACGACACACTATGAGAAACATAATTCGTATAGGCACCCGTAGTAGTGCCCTTGCTTTATGGCAAGCCAACTATGTAGCAGATACATTGCGTAAACATTACCCACAGTGCAAGGTGGAGTTAGTCCATCACAGTACGAAAGGTGATCGTATTTTAGAAAAACCATTGGCTGAAATCGGTGGTAAAGGTTTATTTACAGAAGAGCTAGAAGCATCTATGCGTGATGGTAGCATCGATTTGGCTGTACACAGCTTGAAAGATATGCCTACAGAATTGCCAGAAGATTTGGTACTAGGTGCTATTACAGAGCGTGAAACACCATGTGATGCTTTGGTATCACCAAAATATAAAACACTAGATCAACTACCACAAGGTGCTAAGGTAGGGACTAGTAGTTTACGCCGTCAAGCACAATTGTTGAATCAACGACCTGATTTGCAGGTTTCTGTACTTCGTGGGAATGTGCAAACGCGATTAAACAAATTAGAAACAGAAAACTTTGATGCCATTGTATTAGCAGAGGCAGGGTTAAAACGATTGGGGCTGGAATCTGTTGTTACACAGACTTTCACTAGCGATGAAATGATTCCTGCTGTAGGTCAAGGGGCATTGGGCATTGAATGTCGCAAGGATGATACAGAAATGCTAGATATGTTATCTGTATTGCACGATGAAAATACTATGTGGGCTACTCGTGGAGAACGTAGTTTCCTTCGTCAACTCGAAGGTGGTTGCCAAGTACCGATGGGTGTACATGGGACGATTTATAAAGGACAATTAACGTTGAAAGCTATCATTGCTTCTTTAGATGGAAAAAATTGTTTTGAAGGTGAATTGTCAGGACCAAAAGAAAAAGCAGATATGTTAGGTCGTAACTTGGCGAAAGCTCTCTATGAAGAAGGGGGCAAAGCCATCATTGACGATTTAGTAGAAAGAGGAGTATTGAAATGACAGGCATTGTATATTTAATTGGTGCCGGACCGGGTGATCATAAATTAATCACTCTAAAAGGTAAGGAATGTATTGAAAAAGCAGATGTTATTGTTTATGACTATTTAGCAGATGCTCATTTCTTGTCCTATGCGAAAGAAGGAGCAGAGATCATTTATGCAGGTAAAAAAAGCAACAATCATACGATGCATCAATGGGAAATCAACGAACTTCTCGTAAAATGTGGATTAGAAGGTAAAGTGGTGGCTCGTCTTAAAGGGGGCGACCCTCTAGTATTTGGTCGTGGTGGTGAAGAAGCGTTGGCTTTGGTAGAAGCGGGCGTGCCATTTGAATTTGTACCTGGTATTACATCTGGTATTTCTGCGCCAGCCTATGCTGGGATTCCTGTCACCCAACGTGCCATGGCGACGTCCTTTGCCATTGTTACAGGTCATGAAGATCCAACAAAACCAGAATCTGGTATGAATTGGGATGGCTTAGCTAAATCTGTGGATACGATCTCCTTTGTGATGGGTATCTCGAATTTACCGAGCATTGCCACTAACTTAATCAAATATGGTCGTCCTAAGGAAACTCCAGTGGCAGTCATCCGTTGGGGAACAAAACCAATCCAAGAAACGTTGGTCTCTACCTTGGAGCATGTCGTAGAAGATGTAGAAAAAGCGCAATTGAAAGCACCAGCTATTGTTATCGTTGGGGAAGTAGTATCTTTGCGGGAGCAATTACGTTGGTTTGATAATAAACCATTATTTGGTAAAACTATCGTGGTCACACGAGCTCGTAGTAAAGCTAGCGCCTTATCTGAACGATTACTAGAATTGGGGGCCCATGTCATCGAAGCATCTGCTATCAAAACACAGGCATTGCCTCGTACAGAGGAGATGGATGTGGCTTATGATAGCTTATCTTCCTACGATGGATTAATTTTTACATCTGCCGAAGGGGTGCGGTTCTTCTTTGATGGTTTATTAGACCGTGGCTTAGATAGCCGTGCTTTAGGTTCTATGAAAGTATGTGCTATCGGCAGTGCTACCGCAAAATCTTTATTAGATCGAGGCATTCGTGCGGACATCGTGCCACCGAATTACCAAGCGGAATCTGTGGTGGAAACCATTACAGTAGAACAGAGTCGTGTATGGCCAGAACGAGCGCTAGGCGATTTGCGATTTGTGCTAGTACAACCAAAAGTGGCACGCGATGTGATTTATAAAGGACTTTCACAGGCAGGATGCGATGTGACGGTATTGCGTTTGTATGAAACGGTACAAGATACGTCCCACAAAGAATATTTAGAAGAAGCCCTACGAGCAGGGGAAGTAGATTACATTACGTTTACAAGTTCTTCTACGGTGACGAATACAAAAGATATGCTTGGCTCCGATGCAGTGAATTTATTAGGAAACACGAAGGTTGTTTGCATTGGACCGATTACAGGTGCTACCTGTGTGGAAGAAGGGATTCAACCAGATTTAATTGGTGAAACTTTTACAATCCCTGCGATGGTGGATCTAATCTTGAATGATTGCAAATAGAAAGAGGCATAATATGGAATTACGAAATCGACCAAGACGATTGCGCATCAACCCAGCCATGCGTGCGTTGGTTCGTGAAACAACATTACAAGTAGATGATTTAATCTATCCTATATTTATTGTTCCCGGCACAGGGGTGAAAGAAGAAATTTCTTCCTTACCAGGACAATATCATGTATCCGTGGACGAAGCTGTGAAATTGGCGAAAGAAGCCTATGACTTAGGTATTAAGGGAGTTGAAATTTTCGGCATTCCTACTTACAAAGATGAAGATGGTTCTTCTGCGTGGGATATGGAACAACCGGTACAGCAAGCGATTATGGCGATCCGTAAAGAAGTGCCAGAGTTGATCGTGATTTCCGACGTATGCCTTTGCCAATACACATCTACAGGCCATTGCGGTCATGTGGAACATCATGAAGTCATGAATGATGCTACGTTGCCATTATTGTGTAATGTAGCAGTGAGCCATGCGAAAGCGGGTGCTCACATGGTGGCACCATCTGACATGATGGATGGACGTATTGCTGCGATTCGTGAAGCCTTAGATGCAGCGGGATTTAGCAATGTATCTATTATGAGTTATGCGGCGAAATATGCGTCCGCCTATTATGGACCATTCCGTGATGCGGTCCATTCTGCGCCAGGATTTGGGGACCGTAAAGGATACCAAATGGATGAGGCCAATCGTTTAGAAGCCTTGCGTGAAGTGGAACAAGATATCATCGAAGGGGCGGATATCATTATGATTAAGCCAGCTCTATCCTATTTGGATATTGTACGCGAAGTACGGGATAACTTCGATTGTCCTTTAGCCGTTTACAATGTCAGCGGTGAATATGCCATGATTAAAACAGCAGCGGCAGCGGGGTTGGTAGATGAAAAACGCATTACTTTGGAAACCTTGCTATCCATGAAACGAGCAGGGGCAAAGATGATTATTACCTATCATGCCTTGGATGTGGCACGTTGGCTACAAGAAAAATAGTGTGGAAATATAGGAGCCATTATGTTTAGTTTAGAAAAATCAAAACAAGCCTTTACAGAGGCTCGTGAATATATGCCAGGTGGTGTGAACAGTCCCGTTCGCTCTTACCGCAGTGTAGGGGGCAATCCTCCTTTTATCAGTTCTGCTAGTGGATCTCGCATTTACGATATTGATGGCAATGAGTACATCGATTACGTATTGTCTTGGGGTCCTATGATTCTAGGTCATGCGAATCCTGAAATCGTGGCGTCTATTTTGGAAGCCATCCCTCGTGGTACTAGTTATGGAGCACCAACACTGCTTGAAACAGAAGTGGCGAAAAAAATTCAAGCTTTCTATCCATCTATGGAAATGGTACGCATGGTGAACTCTGGTACAGAATCTACTATGAGTGCCTTGCGTTTGGCTCGTGGCTATACAGGTCGTGACAAAATTGTGAAATTTATCGGCTGTTACCATGGTCATAGTGATAGCTTGTTAGTGAAAGCTGGTTCTGGCTTAGCTACCTTTGGCGTGCCTGATAGTCCCGGCGTGCCAACTGGTGTGGCAAGGGATACGATTACATTGCCGTACAATGATTCTGATGCAGTTCGCCAATTGTTCGAGGCTCATGGTGAAAGTATTGCAGCCATCATCGTGGAACCAGTAGCAGGTAATATGGGCTGTGTACCTCCTGTGGAAGGATTCTTGGAGACTTTGCGTGAAGTAACGACAGAGCACGGTGCAGTCCTCATCTTTGATGAAGTGATGTGCGGATTCCGCTCCAGTTCTGGAGGGGCACAAAAATATTACAATGTCATTCCAGATTTGACATGCTTAGGTAAAATCGTAGGCGGTGGCTTACCAATGGCGGTATTCGGTGGCAAGAAAGAAATTATGTCTTCCATTGCTCCATCCGGTCCTGTGTACCAAGCAGGCACCTTGAGTGGTAATCCAGTAGCCATGGCGGCAGGTCTTGCTACCTTGTCTATGTTGCAAAAACATCCGAATGCATTCCGTCAAGTAGAGGAATCTACAGAAGCCTTATGCCAAGGATTAGAAGCGGCGGCGAAAGAAGTAGGTGTACCTGTAGTAGTACAACGAGTAGGATCTATGTTTACTCTCTTCTTCACAGATAAAGCAGTGCATAACTTCGATGACGCCAGCGCTTGTGATATGGAAGTGTTTAAAACATTCTTCCATTACAACTTGGAACGTGGCATCTATTATGCAGCCAGCCAATATGAAAGCAACTTCTTATCTACGTGCCATAGCGATCAAGATTTGGCATACACATTACAAATTGCAAAAGAAGCGTTTCAAGCTATTAAAGAGTAATATGAGTATTAACCTTTCTTATGAAGAGTAATGAAAACCGATAAAAATTAATAGTATGTCATATCATACATGTATGAATAGAAATGCCATACACATCGAAGATAATCTATGTTACACTAGATTATATAGAGTGTATGGCATTCTAGTTTATATATAGGAGGTGTAATGATGAGTGTTTTAATTTCTCCGAAAGAATTACATGAACAATTAGATAGAGTGGTGGTCCTCGATGCTCGTGGCTTTGATGCCTATGCAGCAGCCCACATTCCGGGATCCTTTGCTATTGATATGGACGCACACATGAGTGGTCCTTTAGGAACACACGGTGGTCGTCATCCCTTACCAGACATGGCTGTCTTAGCAAATCGTTTGAGCGAATGCGGTGTGACCATGGATTCTCACATCGTGGTGTACGATGCGTGGATTTCCTTTGCTGGTCGGTTGCGGTTCTTGCTACTATATATGGGTTTCACCAATGTGAAAGTCCTAGCCGGTGGCATTGAACGATGGTATCGGGAAGGATACCCATTGACACAAGAATCTACACCTACTATGGCAGATTCAAAACCGTTGGACTATACATTACAAGACCATTTAGTGATGAGCCGTGATGAAGTGTTACAAGCTAGCCAAGCTGGCAGTCATGTCATCATCGATGCGCGGGCACCACAACGATATGATGGATCGGTAGAGGATACGATGGATGGCATGACGGGACATGTACCAGGAGCAATCAATCATTTCTATGAATGGGGATTTACAGCTGATGGTGTACGTCCAATTGCAGAATTACAAACAGCTTATGGTGACTTAACTAAGGTGGAAAAACCTATCGTTGCCTATTGTGGTTCTGGTGTGACAGCAGCCAACTTAATGATTGCGTTAGCAGAAGTGGGTGTGGAACCAGCTATGTATGTAGGCAGTTCTAGCGATTGGGTGACTTATGAAGGGTTCCCGTTGGAAACAGGGGTTAATACATTATAGGTTTACACTGTCAGTATAGTAGATAGTGATTCAAAATGTTTTCAATATAATACGATAAAAAACAGAGGCCTTGATGATAGGACCTCTGTTTTTATATTCTATGTATTTTGTCATATGTGCATCATCATAAAGCATATGTAATGCATAGTATATAGGATGGAAAATTATATTGTAGTTTATAAGAATGATGCTAATGACTGGCTGTTGTAGTACGCCCTAATGTTACTTTCAAGAAGACCCCTGTTAATGCAATAATCATACCTGTCACGATAAACATGGTACTAAAGCCCCATTGAGATACGATGGCTGAACCACCTACAGCGCCCATAAAGTAGCCGAAGAATAGAGTGGACTGGTTGTAAGCAAAAATTTGCCCAGCTAAATGTTTTGGTGTAATACTCGCAATATAGGTGTTGATTCCTGGCAATAGTCCGCCTAATCCAAAGCCTAGTAAAAATCGAATGATACATAAGACGATAATAGAATCTGTAAAGGCTTGTGGAATTGTCAGGCATCCTACATAAATAAAACTTGTCCAAAGAATGAATTGAGGGCCTAATTTGTCGATGTAGCGACCGAGTACAGAGCTAGCTAACATTTGAGCAATCCCTGTAGATGTGAAAGCTAAACCAGCTAGTAATGCGATGTGTTCGTGGCCACGGCCTACAATATGTTGCACGAATACAGAAAGGATAGGAGCTGATGCCATGGTAGTGAAGGCAAAAATGAAAGAAGCGATAGATACGAAGATAAGACCTTTCCAATTGGAGATAGATTGTTGTAAGTCTTTGAAAGAAGGAGCTGGGCCCTTTACTTTAGGAGTAAAGTCTTCTTTTATGAATAATAAGGAAGATAAAAAAGCTATGCCTAGTAAAGCGGATACCACAAAAAAAGCATACCGAATACCAAAGGTACTTCCCATATAACCACCAATCATAGGTCCTAATAAGGAGCCTCCTAAGTTGGCAGCGGATAATAGACCTAAGGCCCAACCAGTTCTGGACTCTGGAGTTTGGGTGGCTACTAACGTAATAGATCCAGAAAAAAATCCAGATACCATACCATTTAGAATGCGGATCATCACAACATGTTCAGGGCTTTGTGCGAATCCAAGAAGTGCATTGGTGACCATCATTCCAAAACTAGCCCGTAGTAAAATTAATTTTCTTCCTTTTCTATCAGCTAGTTTTCCCCAAAAAGGTGAGACGAGAGCCACCATAAGATAGGTGACACCCATGGCGATACCAGACCAATTAGCAAGAGATCCTTGATCGTGGACTCCTAGGTCCTGTAAATATAAGGGAATGAGGGGAGCTGCTTGACTGAGCCCCACCGATGCCATGAAGGCCCCGAATAAACAAACGTATAAGGTGCGTTTCCAAAGTTCCATACTGACTCCTATGTACGTGTAGATGACCCTACTATAAATTTCCAACTATGTATGTATCTATGGTAGCATATCAGTGAGATTTATTATACCCCTAATCTAGGTATACCTCTAATAGTTTCTTGTAGGATTCCGAGTAGATTTTTATACATATGGTTCTAGCATTTGTGGTGTATGGGTTTGGCGAAGTAAGATAGTATGGCTATATAATAGTATCATGGTCATAGGATATATCGTTTATAATATACGTATAGAATGCGTCTAGACCTATTGCAAGTACATTCTAGATAGTATATAATTGTATCTGTATTTGACAACGATATATGTTAATACGTTGATAAAGACGGTCATGCAAGGTAGCTCCGAGCGAGTGAGGGATGGTGAAAGCCTCATGGGTGAATGCATGGCGGATCACTTTTGAGTATATGTTGGGGAGCCCGTACTGGGGGTACTCACATCGGTGGACACCGTTATATGTTTGAGCGATGATTCGTTGGGGGTATCTTTCACAAGAATCATCAGTAGGGTGGTACCACGGATTTGCATTCGTCCCTTCGGGGAGCGGGTGCTTTTTTTATTGAGAGGAGAAATAGAATGTCTAATGAAGTGAATTATGGTAAGACCTTGCACTTGCCTGAAACAGAATTTCCTATGCGCGGTAATTTGCCAAAGCGCGAACCAGAATTTATCAAGTTTTGGGAAGATAATAAAATTTATGAAAAACGCTTAGCTAAAAATAAAGGTAAAAAATCTTTTATTTTGCACGATGGCCCTCCCTATGCGAATGGTAAATTGCACATCGGTCATGCCTTGAACAAAACATTAAAAGACATTGTGATGAAATATAAAACAATGCAAGGCCATTACACACCATACATTCCTGGTTGGGATACACATGGTCTTCCTATCGAGCATGCAGTTATCAAAAACACTGGCTTGAATCGTCATGAAATGAGTCCATTGGATCTTCGCAATCAATGTCGTGAATACGCATTGAATTGTGTAGAAGAACAAAAGAAAGATTTCATCCGTTTCGGTGTGCTTGGTGAATGGGATCGTCCCTATTTAACATTGCGCCCTGAGTTCGAAGTGAAACAAATCGGCGTATTTGGTGAAATGGCGAAACGTGGCTACATCTACAAAGGGTTGAAAACTGTGTACTGGTGTACGCATTGTGAAACTGCTTTGGCGGAAGCGGAAATTGAATATGCTGAGAAAAAATCTTTCTCCATCTATGTTAAATTTGCTTACGTAAACGGTGCTGACAGCACATTGCCAGCAGGTTTTGACACTAGTAAATTGTTTTCCGTCATCTGGACAACAACTCCTTGGACAATGCCTGCCAACCAAGCGATCTCTGTGAACCCAGAATTAGATTACTCTTGGGTGAAAATCGGCGATGAAGCATGGTTGCTTGCGAATGGCTTAATCGAAACAGCTACCAAAGAAATGGGCGTAGAGTCCTATGAAGTATTGAACACGTTTAAAGGTAGTGAATTAGAATTAGCGAACTTTAAACATCCATTTGCTGATCGTAATGCTCCTATCTTGTTGGGTTCTCACGTTACCTTAGACGCTGGTACAGGTTGCGTACATACAGCGCCTGCTCATGGTGAAGATGACTTTAATGTAGTAAAAGCATACAAAGATGCAGGTAAAATCGACTTTGAAATTTTATCTTTAGTAGACGCTACAGGTCGTTACATTGCCAAAGTAGACGAACCTCGTTATGGGGATACAGAACAACCACTAGCGGGTGTTGAAATCCACGATGCAGAAGTACCAGTGATCAAAATTTTGGCTCACAATGGTGCATTGGTGCAAAAAGGCAATATCCGTCACCAATATGCTCATTGCTGGCGTTGTAAAAATCCTGTTATCTATCGTGCTACAGAACAATGGTTCTCCTCCGTGGATGGATATCGTCAAGAAGCATTGAAAGCCATCGACGAACAAGTACAATGGATTCCTAAATGGGGTCATGACCGCATTTATAACATGATTGCAGACCGTGGGGACTGGGTTATCTCTCGTCAACGTGCGTGGGGTGTGCCAATTCCTATCTACTATTGCGACCATTGCGGAGAGCACATCATCAATGATGATACTATCTCTTCTTTACAAGAATGGTTTGCCAAAGAAGGCTCCAACGCTTGGTGGGCTCATGAAGCGAAAGAATTATTGCCAGAAGGGTTCACATGCCCATCTTGCGGACACGATTCTTTCCACAAAGAAACCGATATCATGGACGTATGGTTCGACAGTGGTAGCTCTTGGTCTGGCGTATTGGAACAAAATGAAATGGATGTACCTTGCGCTATGTACTTAGAAGGTTCTGACCAACATCGTGGTTGGTTCAACTCTTCCTTGTTAACAGGTATCGCTACACGTGGTCATGCACCATACAATGCCGTATTGACTCACGGTTTCGTAGTGGATGGAGAAGGTCGCAAAATGTCTAAATCTGTAGGCAATACAGTGGCTCCTTCTGATATCATCGATGTACACGGCGCTGACGTAATGCGTTTGTGGGTATCCTCTGCAGATTACCAAGCAGACGTGCGTTTGTCCAAAGATATCGTAAAACAATTGGCAGAAGTATATCGTAAAATCCGTAACACATTCCGTTTCTTGTTGGGTAACTTAGATAACTTTAACCCTAACACTGATAAAGTAGCTTATAAAGAGTTAACAGAATTGGATCGTTGGGCGTTGCATCGTTTAGAAGAAGTTCGTCAAAAAGTAACAAATGCTTATGAAAACTATGAATTTCACATCTTGTATCACACAATCCATAATTTCTGTACTGTAGATTTATCTTCCTTCTACTTAGACGTGTTGAAAGATACAATGTATGCAGAGAAAGAAAACAACGTAGCTCGTCGTAGTGCACAAACTGCCATCTACGAAATCTTGACAACATTAGTTAAAATGGTGTCCCCAGTTCTTTCTTTCACAGCTGAAGAAGTATGGCAATACATGCCAAAAGAAGATGGTATGGAAGAAAGCGTGATGCTAGCAGATTGGCCACAAGGTCATGCAGAGCATGTGGACGGGGAATTGTCTGCACGTTGGGCAACGATGTTAGACCTTCGTAGTGAAATGACAAGAGCTTTAGAAGGCGCTCGCCGTGATAAAGCGATCGGTCACTCCTTGGATGCATCCATCACTGTGTATGCAGATGGCGATGCGTACCAAGCATTGATTGGATTCGGTGCTTCCTTAGCTAGCTTGTTGATCGTGTCTGAAGCGCATGTAGTGGAAGGCCGTGACAAAGCACCAGACAACGCAGTAACAGTAGAAGACGGAGCATTATCCATCGTGGTAACTCCATCTGAGTTAGAAAAGTGCGAACGTTGCTGGATTCATCGCGACACAGTTGGTCAAGATGGGGATCATCCAACATTATGTGCTCGTTGCGCTGACGTAGTCAAAGGATAATGATAATAGTATAAGTAGTCAAAGGTTTAAGTACTATCAATTAGGTGAGGCAAGGGAGTGTATCATTTCCTTGCCTACTTTCTAACAAAGGAGATGCCCTATGAACGTATTGATTGTGATAGATATGCAACATGATTTTATTGATGGAACATTAGGTTCACCGCAGGCGCAGGCTATTGTACCGGCGGTACGTGAAAAAATCCGCAATTTTACTGGTCCTGTTGTGTTCACTCGTGATACCCACGATGGCGGTTATCTTGAAAGCCAAGAGGGGAAACATTTGCCAGTGGAACATTGTGCCCGTGGCACCAAAGGTTGGGAGATTGCGGATGACCTGTTGGAAGTGGCTCGTGAACGAGGTCAACGGGTGGATGTACTAGATAAACCTAACTTTGGGTCCTTAGATTTGTTGGCCCATCTTAAAGGAATGCATGAAGAGGAACCTATCGAATCTTTAACTTTGATTGGTTTATGTACGGATATTTGCGTGGTTTCTAATGCTTTGATTCTAAAAGCAGGATTGCCAGAAATTCCACTTCATGTGGATCCGGAATGTTGTGCAGGGGTGACACAAGAATCCCATGAAGCGGCACTATTGACTATGAAGATGTGTCAGTGTATTGTGGAAGAGTGACATGTGGGGAGCCTCGTAGTATACTAAGGCTAGGAGGCTTGCTTATGTACTTTTATATTAATGATACCTGCGTTTGTTGTGCAGGGTGTGCTATGGATTGCCCTGCAGAGGCTATTACACGCAAAGGTGATCGCTATGTCATCCATCAGGACATGTGCATTCACTGTGGTGACTGTTATGCTATATGCCCAGTAGGTGCCGTGCAGATGGTAAAGAAAAAGGACTTGGATACGAACGAATAAAATGTTTGTGTACCAAGTCTTTTTTAGTCGTTAATGGTATGGAGTATTACATGGTATTCGTACTATGGAGAACTTTTAGTATAATAGCTATTGACAAATAGATATAAGAAGATTATAATATTTAATTGCAAAAAAGTAACTATAACATTGAATTGATGAAGGAATATATCCAAGGTTGTGCTGAAATGAGGAAAGCAAGGTTCACAAGAAAAAATTACGAGCCTTGCTTATTTTGTCATTGGTCAGCAGGAAAACTGAGACCTGGAATCGTCTGCAGTCATACCGTTATAGAATATGTAAGCCAATTATTATGAGGGGTGAAAAGAACATGTTCAAACCTGAGCAAGTGGGTAAGCGTACTCGATATACCTACGCTAAGATCAACGAAGTTCTCGAAATGCCACATTTGTTAGACGTGCAACGCAAGTCCTATGAGTGGTTTTTAGAGAGCGGTTTACAAGATATTTTTAACGATATTTCTCCGATTAAAGACAATTCAGGAAAGTTAGCTCTTTCCTTTGAAGGTTTCAGCCTTGGAGAACCAAAATATGACATTAACGAATGCAAAAATCGTGATGCTACGTATGCAGCACCATTGCGCGTCAATGTTCGTCTCGTTAACAATGATCCAGAAAATCCAGATATTAAAGAACAAGAAGTATTTATGGGCGACTTCCCATTGATGACAGATACAGGAACTTTCATCATCAATGGTGCGGAACGTGTTATCGTATCCCAATTAGTTCGTTCTCCAGGTGTGTACTACGGTGGCAGTATCGATACCATGGGTAACCGTTTGTATGATTCCACAGTGATTCCGAACCGTGGTGCTTGGATCGAGTTAGAAAAAGATGCGAACGACATTGTGTCCGTACGTATCGACCGTAACCGTAAATTACCAGCTACAGTATTAGTACGTGCATTAGGTTGGGAAACTAACGAATCCATCTTGGAATTATTCTGGAATGGACAAGTGGATGAAAATGGTCATCCTGAATACGATGAACGTTTACTTCGTACATTAGAAAAAGACAGCACACAATCCTCTGATGAAGCATTAGTAGAAATCTACAAAAAACTTCGTCCAGGCGAACCACCAACTGTGGAAAGTGCTCGTAACTTATTCGATAACTTATTCTTTGATCCTCGTCGCTATGATTTAGCTCGTGTAGGTCGTTATAAATTAAATAAAAAATTAGGCTGGCGTCAACGCATGTTCGGTCAAACTTTGGCAGAACCAATCGTAGACGAAAATGGTGAAATCATCGTAGAAGCGAATACTTATGTGAACGAAGAAGTTCTTGACGTAGTGGCTAATAGCGGTGTATATAGCGGTGATGTAGTACCTGAGTTCTTCGTAGTGAATACAGATGGCACTGTAGTAAAAGTGATTTGTAACAATAGCAATTTGCCATTTAGTCATCGTACTGTGACGCGTGAAGATATGATTGCTAACGTAAGTTACATGATGAACTTGATCGAAAACATTGGTCAAACTGATGATATTGACCATTTGGGTAACCGTCGTCTTCGTTGCGTAGGCGAATTGTTGCAAAACCAATTCCGTATCGGTTTAACTCGTATGGAACGTGTGGTAAAAGAACGTATGACAATCCAAGACGTATCTGTTATTACACCACAAGCATTATTGAATATCCGTCCAGTTGTGGCAGCGATCAAAGAATTCTTTGGTTCTTCTCAGTTGTCTCAGTTTATGGACCAAACTAACCCATTGGGTGAATTGACACATAAACGTCGTCTATCCGCGTTAGGACCTGGTGGTTTATCTCGTGAGCGTGCAGGCTTCGAAGTTCGTGACGTGCATCATTCCCATTATGGTCGTATGTGTCCAATCGAAACTCCAGAGGGTCCAAACATCGGTTTGATTAACTCCTTGTCTAACTATGCGAAAGTGAATGAATTTGGTTTCATCGAAGCACCATACCGTAAAATTGAAAAAGTATATGGTACAGGCGAAGATGCTAACAAAGTATTGAAAGTTCGTGTTACAGACCAAGTTGTATATATGACAGCAGATGAAGAAGAAGGCATGACAATTGCCCAAGCGAACTCTCGCATTGATGAAGAAGGTTACTTCGTATCTGAGAACATTGCATGTCGTCGTGGTCATGATGTATTAGAAGTATCTCCAGATAAAGTAGACTACATGGACGTAAGCCCAAAAGAAGTAGTATCTATCGGTACTGCTATGATTCCATTCTTAGAAAATGACGATGCGAACCGTGCCTTGATGGGTGCGAACATGCAGCGTCAAGCGGTGCCTCTACTTCGTGCACAAGCACCTTTAGTTGGTACAGGTATGGAATACAAAGCGGCAACAGACTCTGGCGTTTGTGTATTAGCAAAAGAAGCTGGTATTGTTACACGTTGTTGGGGTAATGAAGTCCATGTACAACGTGATAATGGTCGTGTAGACGTATATAAAATGAACAAATTCATGCGTTCTAACCAATCTACGTGCTTTAACCAAAAACCAATCGTATACCGTGGTCAATCCGTGGTGAAAGGTCAAGTATTGGCAGATGGTCCAGCTACAGATGGGGGCGAATTAGCATTAGGTTTCAACGTATTGGTAGCGTTCATGCCTTGGGAAGGTTATAACTACGAGGATGCGATTTTATTAAGTGAAGAACTTTGTAAAGAAGATATCTACACATCCATCCATATCGAAGAGTACGAATGTGATGCTCGTGACACGAAATTAGGTGCCGAAGAAATCACTCGTGAATTGCCAAATACTGGTGATGATAACCTTAAAAACTTGGATGAAAATGGTATTATCTGCATCGGTGCAGAAGTTAAACCTGGTGACATCTTAGTTGGTAAAGTAACTCCTAAAGGGGAAACTGAATTAACTCCAGAAGAACGCTTATTACGCGCTATTTTTGGCGACAAAGAACGTGAAGTTCGCGATACTTCCTTGCGTGTACCACATGGTGAAGCAGGTAAGATTGTGGACGTTAAAATCTTCACGCGTGAAAACGGTGATGAATTACAACCAGGTGTTAATAAAGTAGTTCGTGTATATATTGCGCAAAAACGTAAAATCCACGAAGGCGATAAAATGGCGGGTCGTCATGGTAACAAAGGTGTCGTTTCTCGCGTTATGCGTCAAGAAGATATGCCATTCTTACCAGATGGTACACCAGTACAAATCGTATTGAACCCATTAGGCGTACCGTCTCGTATGAACATCGGACAGGTATTGGAAACGCATTTAGGTTGGGCAGTACAAGGATTAGGTATGCAAATTAAGGCAACTGATCTAAAAATCAAAGAAGTACTGAAAGAAGCTAAATTAAACGGTACATATTGGGATGAAATTGATGGCATCAAAGATATCTATGCGGAAATTGAAAGTTTAGAACAAGCCATTGCAGATCCTACGATTGCTAACTACCTTGAAACAGATAAACAAATTGATAGTCAAAAAGTAGTAGCTTTAGATAAAATTTTACATCGAGCTCAAGAAAAATTTGAAGATCTTGGTGGAGAAAAACGCTATAACTTCTTATTGGCTGAAGAAAAACGTATCTATGAATTAGGTATTGAAACATTTGATGATGTAGAAGCTGAACGTCCAGAAATGGAAGCAGCGTTAGAAGAGGAATTGCGTGCAATTCGTCGTGTAGTACATGTGATTGAAACGATTCAACAAGTTCGTGAAAAACGTAGTCATTTGCGTACTGAGTTGGAAAAATTTGGTTATGACTATGATATGTATGGTATGCCAAAACCTGACGTGGCTGGTATTCATATTGCGACACCAGTATTTGATGGTGCTCATGAAAGTGACGTGTTCGATACACTTAGCATAGCTGGTCGTGATGATGATGGTAAAACTGTATTATACGATGGCCGTACAGGCGAAAAAATGGATAACAAAGTTACCGTTGGTTACGTATACATGTTAAAACTTCACCATCTAGTAGATGATAAAATCCATGCTCGTTCTACTGGTCCGTACTCTCTTGTTACACAACAACCATTGGGTGGTAAAGCTCAATTCGGTGGACAACGTTTCGGTGAGATGGAAGTGTGGGCTCTTGAAGCGTATGGCGCAGCGTATACACTACAAGAGTTGTTAACTGTGAAATCTGACGATGTTGTGGGCCGTGTAAAAGCTTACGAAAAAATCGTTAAAGGTGAAAATATTCCTGAACCTGGTGTACCTGAATCTTTCAAAGTATTGTTGAAAGAATTGCAAAGTATTGGCCTTGACGTAAAAATCTTGAATGAAGATCAAGAAGAAGTTCTTATCAAGGAATTAGATGATGAGGATGTACCACGTCATGATGATATTCGTGAAGTGATGGAAGAAGGTACTACAGAAGCGACTACAGAAGGAGAAGCTTCCACAGTAGAAGGAACACCTGACGGATACATTGTAGAAGAAGAGCCTGTAACAGCAGGTGAAGAAGATGATATTATCAGCCAAATCAGTGGCTATGTAGAATCTTCTGATAATGAGTAAGTACCACTATCTCGTAAAGGAGGGAGCATACAGTGCTAGACGTAAATGAATTTGATTCCATGCGAATCGGTTTAGCTTCACCACAACAAATTTTGGAGTGGTCTCATGGAGAAGTTAAAAAACCTGAAACAATTAACTACCGCACCTTAAAACCAGAGCGAGATGGTTTATTCTGTGAGCGCATTTTCGGACCAACAAAGGACTGGGAATGTCATTGTGGAAAATATAAACGCATCCGTTATAAAGGTGTTGTCTGTGATAAATGTGGTGTAGAAGTCACTCGTGCTAAAGTGCGTCGTGAACGTATGGGCCATATTGAATTAGCTACACCAGTGTCTCATATTTGGTATTTCAAGGGTATCCCATCTCGCATGGGATTGATCCTTGACATATCTCCTCGTTCCTTGGAACGTGTATTATATTTTGCTGCGTATATCGTAGTGGATCCAGGTCAATCTCCATTGTCTAAACAGCAATTGTTATTTGAAACTGAATTCCGTGAATACGAAGCCATGTTCAATGATGCTGACTATAAAATCGGTGGTAAAAGTGTCATCATTGAAACCATTGCACAACGTCGTGAACGTTTGCAATTAATCAATTCTGCAAAACACAAAGAAGAAGTGAATGCAGAGCTTGCGGCGAATACAGAAATTCCAGAAGAAGAAAAAGAATACGAAGTATTAACTCGTGAAGAAAAATTAGAGCTTGGTGCCTTAGAAGAGAATACATTCGTGTGTATCGATATGGGTGCAGAAGCGATTAAAGAATTACTTTGCGAATTAGACTTAGAAGCATTGAATGATGAGTTGCGCAGTGAATTAGAAACTGCTACAGGTCAACGTAAAGTTCGTGCCGTTCGCCGTTTGGAAGTAGTAGAAGCATTCCGTCAATCTGGCAATCGCCCAGAATGGATGATTATGGATGTAGTGCCAGTTATCCCACCTGAATTGCGCCCAATGGTGCAATTAGATGGTGGTCGTTTCGCTACCTCTGACTTGAATGATTTGTATCGTCGTGTTATCAATCGTAATAACCGTTTAAAACGTTTACTGGATTTAGGCGCTCCTGATATTATCGTGCGCAACGAAAAACGTATGCTACAAGAAGCTGTGGATGCGTTGATTGACAATGGTCGTCGTGGCCGTCCTGTGACAGGTCCTGGCAACCGTCCATTGAAATCCTTATCCGATATGTTAAAAGGTAAGCAAGGTCGTTTCCGTCAAAACTTGTTGGGTAAACGTGTTGACTATTCCGGCCGTTCCGTTATCGTAGTTGGTCCAGAATTGAAAATGCATCAATGTGGTCTTCCAAAAGAGATGGCATTGGAATTATTCAAGCCATTCGTTATGAAACGTTTGGTAGAACGTGGACAAGCTAGCAATATTAAAGCCGCAAAACGTCAAGTAGAGCGTATCGGTGCTGGTGTTTGGGAAGCTTTAGAAGAAGTTATTAAAGAACATCCAGTATTACTAAACCGTGCCCCTACATTGCATAGATTAGGTATCCAAGCCTTCGAACCAATCCTTTGGGAAGGCCGTGCTATCAAATTGCATCCATTAGTATGTACAGCCTTCAACGCCGACTTTGACGGTGACCAAATGGCGTGTCACTTACCATTGTCCGTAGAAGCACAATCGGAAGCACGTACCTTGATGCTTTCATCCCATAACATCTTATCTACTAAAGATGGTAAACCAGTAGCAGTTCCATCTCAGGATATGATCTTGGGTACTTACTACCTAACAGTAGTTCGTAAAGGTACAGAAGATAAGGCAAAACGCTTTGCAAATTATGATGAAGTGATGTTGGCATATGATTCTGGTGCCATCGGCTTACAAGACGTTATCTACATTCGTATCGAAGGATATGGTCTAGTTAAAACGACAGCAGGTCGTTTGATATTTAACGAAGCTTTATATCCAGAAATCCGTCAATTTGTGAAAGAAGAAGACGGCACATGGTCCTTGGGTAAAGTCATGGATAAGAAAATGGTTGGTAAATTAGTCGACCAATGTTTCCAGGCGTTCGGCAATGAAAAAACTGCAGAACTATTGGACCGCATTAAATCCTTGGGCTACTCTTTCGCTCGCCGTGCTGGTATGACAATTGCTATTGCGGATATCAAAGTACCAGAAGTAAAAGCTGGTATTGTAGAAGAAGCAGATACAGAAGTTAATAAAGTATCCCGTCTATATCGTCGTGGTTTAATTACAGAAGAAGAACGTTACCGTAAAACGATCGAACTTTGGAATGAAGCTATCGACAATGTAACAGAAGCCATGATGGATAATATGGCGGCTGACCAAGATGGTTTCAACCCAGTATATATGATGGCGATTTCCGGAGCCCGTGGTAACAAACAACAGATTCGTCAGTTGGCAGGTATGCGTGGTTTGATGGCGGACCCATCTGGTCGTATCATCGACTTGCCTATTAAAGCAAACTTTAAAGAAGGTTTGACTGTATTGGATTACTTTACGTCCTCTCACGGTGCTCGTAAAGGTTTGGCCGATACAGCCCTTCGTACAGCTGACTCCGGTTACTTAACACGTCGTCTTGTTGACGTATCTCAAGATGTAATCGTTCGTGAGGAAGATTGCGATGTGGTAGGTATCGACTTAGCTCGTGAAAGAGCTCGCTTAGCGCGTAATACAAAAGATGCATTAACATACTTAAAAGATGATTTAATCGGTCGTGTGTTAGATCGCGATGTAGTAGACCCTATGACTGGGGAAGTGATTGCTGACGCTGAAAGCATCGTAACAGAAGCAACTATTGAAGCATTAGCAGAATCTCAAGTGAAATCTATCGCATTACGTGGTGCACAATTGGGTAGCGATAGCGACATCAACCATACTAACATTGTTCAAACCATTGCGTTAGGTGAAGTGGACGATACCATTCGTACGACATTACGCAATACAATGATTGAAAATATGTTGGGTAAAGATACTGTGTATCCTGTTATTGATAGTGAAGGTGTAGAAATCTTCCCTGCCCATACAGCATTAACAGAAGAAGCTATCGAAGCTATCTTGAACTCTGATGTAAAAGAAGTTCAAGTACGCAACAATGAAATTCATGGCATTGAAGTAGAAGCTATCGTGGAAGGTACTGGCGTTATCGAACCATTGAAAGATCGTATCGTGGGCCGTACAGCAGCAGAAGAATTAATCAATAAAGAAACTGGTGAAGTCATCGTTCCATTGAATGGTGAAATTACTGATGAATTAGCTGATGAAGTAGTAAAACATTACGACACAGTGAAAATCCGTTCTGTATTGACTTGTCGTTCTCCATATGGCGTATGTATGAAATGTTATGGCCGTGACTTAGGTACTGGTGGACAAGTACAAGTTGGTGAAGCAGTAGGTATCATTGCGGCACAATCCATCGGTGAACCAGGTACACAGTTAACAATGCGTACATTCCATACAGGCGGTGTTGCCGGCGATGATATCACACAAGGTTTACCTCGTGTCGAAGAATTGTTTGAAGCACGTCGTCCAAAACGTAATGCTATCATTGCAGAAGTAGAAGGTACTGTACGTGTCGTTCCTAACGATAATAAAAAAGGTACCAATACCATCTTCATTACTACAGCTGAGGGTGAAGAGTTTGATTACTTAATCCCTTATGGATCTCGCATCATTGTGAAAGATGGTGACGTAGTATCTTTAGGCGCACGTTTAACAGAAGGTTCCATTAACCCTCATGATATTATGCGTGTAATGGGTACAGAAGCAACGCAACGTTACCTAGTATATGAAGTACAAAAAGTATACAAATCTCAAGGTGTAGAAATTAACGATAAACACATCGAGGTTATCGTTCGTCAAATGTTACATAAAGTGAAAATTGAAGATGCTGGCGATGCAGATGTATTACCAGGAGATTCTATCGATGTAAATACATTTGAAGATGAAAACCGTCGGTTACGCTTAAATGGTAAAAAAGAAGCTACTGGTGTTCGTACACTATTGGGTATTACCAAAGCAGCCTTGGCAACCGACAGCTTCTTGTCAGCAGCTTCCTTCCAAGAAACAACACGTGTTCTTACAGAAGCAGCGATCAAAGGTAAAATTGATCCATTACTTGGCTTAAAAGAAAATGTTATCATTGGTAAATTAATACCAGCTGGTACAGGCATGAGCCGCTATCGTAAAATTAAGGTAGTAAAACATACGCCTGAATTAGAAGATCTAGTAGTAGATACAGAAGTTGTCAATGCAGATGTAGCTAATGAAACTACAGATGTAGAAACAGCAGAATAATATAAGACAGTAAAACGAGCCTAGATAGCAAGTTAATATTGTCTAAAGGAATAACGGATAACAACCTATAAGGGAGTTATCCGTTATTTTTATAAGGAAATATAGAAAAATACTATATCAATTTTGCATAGATAAAATACTAAAATAAAAAAGCAGTGTATATACATACAAATAAAATAGAAAATCTGCATAAAACTAACGTAAAATATACAGTAAATACTATTTTTGAACCGCACGGATGCATGTACATATAAAATGCTTTATTGTAGCGATTTATGAGGGGTAAAATCGTTTGACATGGCATATAAAGAATGGTAAACTAGTAAAGTGCTTAAGGGGCAGTGCGCCCTAAAGTAAGTAACGAATGAGAAGGAGACGCATATGAAAATCGATATGCTTTCAAATACAAATCTCACAATAGGAGCGAAGCAAACGCGAAAAGCGGTGAGTCGTGATGAAGTAGAGTGTGTATTTGTAGGTCTTGATAGCGATGACCGACTTATCTTGCCGATTCTGGAAATTTGTTTAGAGCATAATGTGCCAGTCAATCGTAATCACACGATGGAAGAATTGGGACAAGCTGCTCACATTAAAGTAGGAGCTGCCGCAATCGGCGTGCTTCGCTAGTTTTGGTAATATCCGAACGATCTATCATCGAGCGGATCAATTATAAATCTAATTGTTTGGAAAGGAGGTGCCCACATGCCAACTATTAACCAGTTAGTACGTAAAGGCCGTAAATCTTTAGTGCGTAAATCTGACTCTCCAGCTTTGAAAGAGTGTCCACAAAAACGTGGTGTTTGTACTCGTGTATACACAGCTACGCCTAAAAAACCGAACTCCGCGCTTCGTAAAGTTGCCCGTGTTCGTTTGACAAACGGTATTGAAGTAACTGCATACATCCCAGGCATTGGTCACAATTTACAAGAACACAGCGTTGTACTTATCAGAGGCGGTCGTGTTAAGGACCTTCCTGGTGTGCGTTATCACATCGTTCGTGGTGCATTGGATACAGCTGGCGTACAAAATCGTATGCAAAGCCGCTCCAAATATGGCGCGAAACGTGCTAAAAAATAATTTAGCATAAGATTAGAGAACACACATCGTTAAAGGAGGAATTGACATGCCAAGAAAAGGCCCTGTTGTGAAACGCGATGTACTACCAGATCCGGTGTACAATAGCAAATTAGTAACACGTTTCATTAACAAAGTAATGTACGATGGCAAAAAAGGCATTGCTGAATCCATCGTATATGATGCATTTGAAATTATTCGTTCCAAAATGGGTCAAGACCCTATGGAAGTTTTTGATCAGGCTTTAAAAAATGTAATGCCTGTGTTAGAAGTACGTGCTCGCCGTATCGGTGGTGCTAACTACCAAGTGCCGGTTGAAGTTCGTGCTGATCGCCGTTTATCTCTAGGTATTCGCTGGATGGTAAACTATGCTCGTCTTCGTGGTGAACGCACTATGAAAGAACGTTTGGCAGGCGAATTAATGGATGCGTTCAATAATACTGGCGCAGCTATTAAGAAAAAAGAAGATACTCATAAAATGGCAGAAGCTAACAAAGCATTTGCTCATTACAAATGGTAATTAGTTAAGGAGATATACAAGTGGCAAGAGAAGTTTCTTTAGAGAAAACTCGTAATATCGGTATCATGGCTCACATCGATGCTGGTAAAACAACCACAACGGAACGTATCCTTTACTATACTGGTCGAGTTCACAAAATCGGTGAAGTACATGAAGGTGCTGCTACGATGGACTGGATGGAGCAGGAGCAAGAACGTGGTATCACAATCACGTCCGCTGCGACTACTACTCAATGGAAAGGTCATCGCATCAACATTATCGATACTCCTGGTCACGTAGACTTTACAGTAGAAGTAGAACGTTCCCTTCGTGTACTAGACGGATCCGTAGCTGTATTCAGTGCGAAAGGTGGCGTAGAGCCTCAATCTGAAACAGTATGGCGTCAAGCGGATAAATACGGCGTACCTCGTATCGCTTATGTAAATAAAATGGATACAGTAGGTGCTGACTTCTTCCGCGTAGTTGATATGATGAAATCTCGTTTAGGCGCAAATAGCGTAGCTATCCAAGTGCCTATCGGTTCCGAAGACACTTTCAAGGGTATCATTGACTTGGTAACTATGAAAGCTGAAATCTACATCAGTGATGACGGAAAAGAATACGAAATCACTGAAATTCCTGAAGAATATGCTGATGTGGCAGCAGAACGTCGCGAAATGTTAGTTGACGCAGTTGCTGAAACTGATGACGAATTGATGGAAAAATATTTGGAAGGTGAAGAAATTTCTGAAGAACAAATTAAAGCAGCTCTTCGTAAAGCTGTGTGTGAAAACACATTGTTCCCAGTTCTTTGCGGTTCTTCCTACAAAAACAAAGGTGTACAAATGTTGCTAGATGCTGTAGTTGACTACATGCCAGCTCCAACAGATGTACCAGCAATCAAAGGTATCGATCCTAACACTGGTGAAGAGACAACTCGTCCTTCCACTGATGACGGTCCTTTCGCTGCGTTAGCCTTCAAAATCATGGCTGACCCTTATGTTGGTAAATTAGCGTTCTTCCGTGTGTACTCCGGTACATTAGAGTCTGGTTCTTATGTATTCAACTCTACTAAAGGCAAAAAAGAACGTATCGGCCGTATCTTGCAAATGCATGCTAACAGCCGTCAAGAAATCGAACGCGTGTACGCTGGTGATATCGCTGCTGCAGTAGGTCTTAAAGATACTACTACTGGTGATACACTTTGTGATGACAAAGCGCAAGTTATTCTTGAATCCATGGAATTCCCAGAACCAGTTATCTCTGTTGCTGTGGAACCAAAAACTAAAGCGGACCAAGAAAAAATGGGTATGGCTTTAGCTCGTTTGGCTGAAGAAGATCCAACTTTCAAAGTTCGTACTGATGAAGAAACTGGACAAACAATCATTTCCGGTATGGGTGAGCTTCACCTTGACATCATCGTTGACCGTATGAACCGTGAGTTTAAGGTTGAATGTAATGTAGGTAAACCTCAAGTAGCATACCGCGAAACAATTCGTAAAGCAGTTAAATCTGAAGGTAAATTCGTTCGCCAATCTGGTGGTAAAGGTCAATACGGCCATTGCTGGTTGGAAATCATTCCTCAAGAACCAGGTGCTGGTTTCGAATTTGAAAATAAAGTTGTTGGTGGTTCTATTCCTCGTGAATACATTGGACCAGTTGAGAACGGTGTTAAAGAGGCTATGGAATCCGGTGTTATCGCTGGCTATCCAATGGTTGACATCAAAGTTATCGTATTTGACGGTTCCTACCATGATGTTGACTCCTCTGAAATGGCCTTCAAAATTGCAGGTTCTATGGGCTTCAAAGAGGGTGCTCGTAAAGCTGACCCAGCATTACTTGAACCATACATGGCTGTTGAAGTTGAAGTTCCAGAAGAATACATGGGCGACGTAATCGGTGATTTGAACTCCCGTCGTGGCCGTATGGATGGAATGGAAGCTCGCAACGGTTCCCAACATATCAAAGCATATGTTCCATTGAGCGAAATGTTCGGATATGCTACTGACCTACGTTCCAAAACTCAAGGTCGCGGTAACTACTCCATGACATTCGATCATTACGAAGAAGTGCCTAAGAAAATTGCTGAAGAAATTCAAGCTAAGAAAAATGGCTAATCAAAAGTGCATCCAGTGGGGCTTCTAGCCCCGCAGGATTACTATATATAAAGTTTTAATTATCCGGGAGGACAATTCAAAATGGCAAAAGCAAAATTTGAACGTAATAAGCCACACGTTAACATTGGTACTATCGGTCACGTTGACCATGGTAAAACTACTTTAACAGCAGCAATCACTAAAGTTCT
>NZ_RQVJ01000006.1 GCF_003999875.1 Veillonella sp. 3310
CGAACACAGTAGTTAAGCTCGTAAACGCCGAAAGTACTTGGCTGGAAACGGCCTGGGAGGATAGGAAGTCGCTGATTTGGATTAGCGAGGGCTAGCAAACGCTAGCCCAGCTAAATACCTTGGTTCTGCTACAAGAATCACTTGACAAAGTATCAACTTTACGTTATACTAATAAAGTCGTAAAGATAGGGGTATAGCTCAATTGGTAGAGTAGCGGTCTCCAAAACCGTTGGTTGTGGGTTCAAGTCCTACTGCCCCTGCCAACTAAATTACATATGACTCAGTAGCTCAGCTGGATAGAGTGTTTGACTACGAATCAAAAGGTCGGGGGTTCGAATCCCTCCTGGGTCACCATCTTATGCGGGAGTGGCGGAATTGGCAGACGCACCAGACTTAGGATCTGGCGCCATTGGCGTGGGGGTTCAAGTCCCTTCTCCCGCACCAATTTAGAAGATAAGCGAATAGTTATATTCGCTTTTTTTGTATATGTATTGTAAATATGGCAAGTACAAGTGTTGGTACAAGGAGGTTGCTATGAAAGTTACAGATTTAAGCTTTTTAGCATCTGCGGTTTCTGGTTTACGTGAAACTCGTTGGAACAAAGAAATATTCAAAGCCTTTTTCTTCGGTCTTACAGTAGGTGCGTATTTAATATATGCAGCCCTTCATTATATTGAAGAATCCACAAATACGGCGATTAAAGAAAACTTAGAATAATCATAAGGGCTATAGTTATCTATAGCCCTTTTCTTATATTTTTGATATATCTATATTACTGGATTCTTTTGTTCACAGTATAGTTTTCGAACTATATTTAGATAGTATTGAAAAATTAATTTTTAGACTTATATAATCCTGCCAAAGTAGATAGAATTCAAATGAAATAAGCTTTGTATTGTGGTTAAGAACTAAATAAGTTTACTAGTGTAGCAAGGGCTACAGTATTATAATTAATCGGAAAGGAAATGGTATATGTCGATGACATATAAACCTGTATTAGATATAGAAGGCACAATGAAAGATACCATAGATGCCTTTTATAAAAAAGGGGCTACGCAAATCTATGGGTTAGGAGCTTCGCAGAAATCGTTTATGTATAGCCAAGCTATGCTACAAGATACACAGCGACCTACTTTGATTGTGACTCATGATAAAGTACATAAGGACATGTGGGAGCGAGATATACAATGTCTGTTACCAGAGGTTAAGGTATTATCGTATCCCATAGTGGATCGAGCGCTTTCACAGTGGACTGCAAAGAGTTTAGATACACAGGCTAAACGTATGGAAGCCTTAGGAAACTTAGCGTTAGGTAAACCAGTGATTGTATTAGCTACTGTGGAAGAGGCAAGTCAGTTTGTAGGTGCACCATCTACTGTATTAGATCGTATGATACCTCTGCAGATAGAACAAGATATAGATCAACAACATCTATTGGAACAATTAGTACAAATTGGATATGAACGAGTGGACCAGGTGGAATATCGTGGTCATTTTAGTGTGCGTGGAGATATTGTAGATATATTCCCTATCCAAAGTGAATTCCCTTATCGTCTAGAGTTTTTTGGCGATACTATCGACACGATGCGCCAATTCAATGTGGATACACAGCGGTCTATAGGGGAAACTGAGGAATGTATGATCTTGCCTATCCATGCAGATAGTGATGAGGAGACCTATTCTATCCTTTCCTATTTAGATAAAAGTTTACTAATTTTAGATGAGCCAAAACGGTTAGAAGAAGCCTTAGGAAAAGTGCATAAAGAAGATTCGACGAATGAAGAGTTATATATGCTGTGGAAAGATTGGAAAGCATCGTCTAAGGCACATACAACTATTTTATTCAGTATGATGCAACGTTCTGCTGGATGGGGGAAGGTGCACACTATCGGTATGATGGGGAAATCCATCGCCTCTTATGAACGGCAGATTCCTATGCTCATGGATGATATTAAGTTTAATGCTTCTTTAGAACGACAAATTGTGTTGGTATTGCACAATCAGCAACGCCGTGAAGCCATAGAAAATGCCTTATTAGAGAATAAGATTTCTTATGTGCATCGTGAGCGATGGGAATGGACAGCACCGGCTGTGCTTATTGTGGACGGTATCCTTTCAGAGGGATTTGAATTACCTCATTCTAACCTGACTGTAATTACGGAAGGAAATATATTCGGCTTTCAGAAGAAAAAAATTCGGAAGAAAGTGGAAAAGGGGCAAGAAATTAAATATTTTACCGATATTAGTGTAGGCGATTATGTAGTGCATAGCATACATGGTATTGGCAAATATCGAGGACTCAAGACCATTGAAACGGAAGGCATTCATCGAGACTATATTGAAATCGACTATGCTGGTACGGATCGGCTCTTTTTGCCAGCAGACCATTTGGACCAATTGCAAAAATATATTGGTAATGAAGGGGTTACACCGAAATTACACAAAATGGGCGGTAAGGAATGGATTAAAACAAAAACGAAAGCTCAAAAATCCATTGATGATTTAGCGGATACCTTGGTGGAACTCTATGCAAAACGTGAGCTTATAGAGGGGTATGCATTCTTACCAGACCAACCTTGGCAACAAGAGTTTGAAGATCAATTCCCTTATGAAGAAACAGATGACCAGTTGCAGGCTATCCAAGAAATTAAAGAATCTATGGAATCTCCACGTCCAATGGACAGATTGTTATGCGGTGACGTAGGGTTTGGCAAAACAGAAGTGGCTATGCGGGCCATGTTCAAGGCTGTCATGAGTGGCAAGCAAGTGGCTATGCTAGTGCCCACAACGGTGCTTTCAGAGCAACATTTTAAAACATTCATGTATCGATTCTCACAATTTGGAGTTCGTGTAGAAGTATTAAACCGATTCCGTTCTGCCAAAGAAAAGAAGGATATCATCAAAGCCGTACAAGACGGACAGGTAGATATCTTAATCGGCACCCATGCCCTATTGAGTAAGCAAATACAGTTCAAAAAGCTAGGACTATTAGTGGTGGATGAAGAACAGCGATTTGGGGTAGCGCAAAAAGAAAAATGGAAACAGTGGGCTACGAATATTGATATTTTAACCCTCAGTGCCACACCGATTCCGCGGACCTTGCATATGTCTTTAGTTGGGGTTCGGGAAATGAGTGTCATTCATACACCGCCAATGGAACGGTTACCAGTACAAACTTATGTGGTAGAGTTTGATATGCAAGTGGTGACGGAAGCGATTCGTCGTGAGCTACAACGAGGTGGACAGGTGTATTTTGTATATAACAAGGTACAGTCCATTACGCATATGGAAGAGCAATTACAACGTGCCATGCCGGACTTACGCATTGCGGTGGCCCATGGACAAATGGCAGGGGCTATGATGGAACATGTGATGCAAGACTTTACAGAGGGGCAATATGATGTACTCTTATGTACCAGCATTATCGAAACGGGTTTAGATATTCCGAATGCGAATACCATTATTATCTACGATGCAGACCACTTGGGTCTTTCACAGTTGTACCAAATGCGGGGACGTGTGGGACGTTCTAGTCAGCGGGCCTATGCCTATTTCATGTATCGTCCCGATAAGGTGTTAAATGAAAGTGCCGAAAAACGGTTGAAAGCCATCCAAGAGTTGACTGAATTGGGGGCAGGATTTAAGCTAGCCATGCGAGATATGGAAATACGTGGAGCTGGCAATTTATTAGGGGCTCAACAACATGGTAATATTGCAGCGGTGGGTTTTGCTATGTATGCTGCCATGTTAGAAGAAGCCATCGCTAAAGCACAGAAAAAAGATATGCCAGAACGGTCATTGCCAGCACCAGTGGTGGATGTGGGCATCGATGCTTTCATTGACAGTGCTTACATTCATGATGAAGCTCGCAAAATTTCTGTGTACCAACGATTATTACAAATTGATACAAAAGATGGTTTAGACGATTTTGTAGATGAATTGATTGATCGTTTTGGATCTCCTACGAAACCAGTGGAACGCCTCATCAAGCTAGCAAGTATTAAAGAACGTGCTCGTGCTTTAGGCATGAAGAGCATCATTCGCAAAGATGGGAATATTCTATTCACTTGGCAAGATGAATCGAAAATGGAAGATTGGGATATGGGCGCCATCAGTGAAACTATTTGGAAACATATGAAACATCGTGGGTCGAATCCTACAGCCTGGGCCTATACGTTACAAACGGGTGATGTAATTCGCCAAGTAGAACAAGTAATGAGTGAGTTTGAACGAAAACTTCCAAAGGAGGGCTAATATGACAGGATTTATGAAAGGAGCTATGATCTTAACCGTAGCAGGGCTACTGGTGAAAGTCATAGGAGCCATTAGTAAGGTCATTGTAGCCCGTATTTTGGGCGGTGAAGGGGTAGGGCTCTACCAAATGGCCTATTCTCTGTATCAGCTTATCATTAGTATTGGCGCAGCGGGTTTGCCGGTGGCTATTTCCATTATGATCGCTCGTAAAGTAGGACAGGAGGACTTTCGAGGGGCACGACATATCTTTAAGGTTGCCTTGACCACTATGGGGATTATAGGTGTATTGCTAAGTATAGGGTTTTACCTAGCCATTCCTTATGTCATAGATGTGGGATTAATTACAGATAGTCGAGCAGAAGGTGCTTTATTAGCGGTAGCTCCTGCTATTGGGATTGTATCCTTGTTGGCGTGTTTTCGTGGCTACTTTCAGGGATTTCAAAATATGTTACCTACCGGTATATCCCAGGTGTGCGAACAGTTAGGTCGTGTCCTTGTGATGGTAGGGGCAGCTATCTATTTCTTGCCGCAAGGTATTGAGCTAGCATCCAGTCGAGCGGCCTTATCTTCTGTCATCGGTGTCGGTTTAGGGCTTGTGGTATTGCTGTATTATTATGGACGAGAATCTAAGCTAGAAGGGCAGGTATACGCTTTAGAATCACCGAGCAAAATCATACAAGAACTAATCGTATTGGCTCTTCCAGTGGCACTAGCTAATATTATGATACCTCTCATAGGAGCTATCGATTTGTGGTTAGTACCACAACAGCTAATGCTATCGGGATATGGCAAGGAAGAGGCGACTACAGCCTTTGGGTATTTAACGGGGATGGCTACTTCCTTGATTAGTTTACCTGTCATCGTGACTATGTCCTTAGCAACAAGCTTGGTACCTGCTATATCTAGACTACATAGAGAACGAGATCAAGAAGAAATTCATCATCGTATGAGGACGGCATTACGGATGACAAATATTGTAACCATCCCTGCCTTTGTAGGATTATGTGTATTGGCTACACCCATCTCTCAGATGATGTTCAACACGCCTAATGCAGGTGGTGCCATTGCGGTCCTTAGCGCTAGTATTTGGTTATTAGGGGTACAACAGGTTACCACAGGGGCCTTACAAGGCTTAGGACATACGGCAATCCCTATGTTTACATTGCTCTTAGGGGCTGTACTGAAAATCTTACTAAATCTCTATTTAACACCGCAATGGGGTATTGAAGGAGCTGCGTGGGCTACCAACGTAGATTTTGGCATAGCGGCAATAGCGAATGTATATATACTGTATCGCAGTACATCGTTTAAGATTTCTTTCATAGAAATTGGAAAAATACTATTCTCGTCCCTAGCCATGGGGGGAGGTACAGTGATGGTTTATAATTTTATAAGTACTATCCTATCGAATACAATGAGTGTGGCACTTTCCATCGTTTTGGGAATTCTATTTTATGTGGTGGCATTAGGTATTACGAAAACGATGGAGTTGAAAGAATTTAAAAGTTTGGCAAAACAAGCCATGAGGAAAGGAGGATCTAAATGAGTGAAAAAGAAATGAGTCCTTTTACATTGGATCCCTTAGTGGACGTATTAGCTGAATTGCGGGGACCTAATGGATGTTCCTGGGACAAATTACAAACTCATAGTTCTTTACGGAGATATTTATTAGAAGAAGTCTATGAAACTTTAGAGGCTATCGACGAAAAGAATATAGATCATTTACGAGAAGAGTTAGGCGATTTGTTGTTACAAATTGTATTTCATGCACGAGTGGCGGAAGAAAATGGACATTTTACTATGCAAGATGTGGTGGATGATATAACGGCAAAAATGATACGACGACATCCTCATGTGTTCCAAAGGGCAGACCGAAAAACTGTAGGAGATACATTAGCCACTTGGGAAGAATTGAAGGCAAAAGAAAAAGGGCATGAACGTACATCTATTTTGGATGGAATTTCTCCTGGCTTACCAGCTCTGTTACGAGCCCAAAAATTGCAAGAAAAAGCAAGTAAAGTAGGCTTTGATTGGCCTACGGAAGAAGGGGTATGGGCTAAGTTTTATGAAGAAATAGATGAATTTAAGCAAGAAATATTCAAAAAAGATGTAGAAAAAGCAGAAGAAGAGGGAGGAGATATACTTTTTTCCTTGATAAATCTGTTTAAATGGTATAAAATAGTCGGAGAAAATGCACTACACCGCACAAACACAAAGTTTATACGGCGTTTTTCATACGTGGAACAAGAGGTTCAACGGAGTGGAAAACAATGGGAGGATTTTACTCTCGAAGAGCTAGATACATTTTGGGAAGCGGCTAAGGTGAAACTTAACTCGAATGATTAAGTTAGAGGATACTATTTTTAAGGGAGGTTCAATCATGAACAAAACTGAATTAATTGCAAGCGTTGCAGCAAAAGCTGAATTGACAAAAAAAGATGCTGAAAAAGCAGTAAAAGCTTTATTCGACACAATTGGCGAAGCATTAGCGAAAGAAGAAAAAGTACAAGTTATCGGTTTCGGTACTTTCGAAGTTCGTACTCGTGCTGAACGTACTGGTCGCAACCCTCGTACAAAAGAAGAAATGATCATTCCAGCATCTAAATCCCCAGCTTTCAAAGCAGGTAAACAATTAAAAGATCTTGTTAATGGACCAGCTGCGCCAGTTCGCAAAAAATAATTCAGGTCATTCCTAAGAGATGTAAATAACGCCACGGTTCCATGCCTATATGGTTTGGAATAGTGGCGTTGTTTTGTATCTCTTTTAATTTGTGATAGAATAGACATAATGTAGTGTTCTAATGAATCCCATTAGGACCAGGTAAATCGTTACGACGCATCTAAAGAAAGGAGGTCTCATGGGACAACGTATTTTAATCGTATCTGCCTCAATTGGTACGGGCCATACGCAAGCAGCGCTAGCTATACAGGAATATTGGCAGCAGAAGGATCCGACTGCTGTGGTGCATCATGTGGACTTCCTTGGAACAGATACGTTCTCTTTTGATAATCTGTTGAAAGAAACGTATTTCAAAATGCTCGACTTTTTTCCCTTCCTCTATGACATCGTGTATCGATGGTCGGGGGCTGAATGGAAAGGTAGTGTAGCACAGACCGTAGTGTCTTGGATGCTGAAAAATCGAATGGAAAAGCTCATTGAAAAGGAAGCACCAGATTTAATTGTCTGTACCCATCCCTTTCCCTGCGGGGCTGCCAGTGTGTTGAAACGGCATCGAAAAATCGATATTCCTATTGCAGCTGTACTCACAGATTTTGCAGCTCATCAATTTTGGCGCTATGATGAAATCGATGCGTACCATGTGGCAACGCCATCCATGGTGTACGAAGTGCTAAATATGGGGGTGCCCTTGGAAAAAATCCATGTGACGGGCATTCCTATTATGCGCCATTTCTTTGAACCTTTAGAGGAACCCTATGGTAGCGATCAGTGTAAGCGTGTATTGCTCATGGGAGGTGGCCTTGGCTTAGGTTGTGTAGAAGAAGCGTTACAACGGTTGGACCATGTACCGGGTATCGATGAAATTCATGTAGTGGCTGGCTTGAATGATGGATTGTACAACTCGTTACACCATATGAAAGATTCCCTGCGTACACCGATTTCTATTTATGGATATACCAATGAGATTCCGCAGTTGATGCGTAAAGCAACCTTGCTCGTGACAAAGCCAGGGGCCCTGACTTGTATGGAAGGGGTCACCATCGGGGTGCCCATGGTATTCTTTAATGCCATTCCTGGGCAAGAAGAAGCCAATGCAGAACTGTTAGAACAAAAGGGCTGTGGTAAGTGGGCACGACACATTGAAAACTTGGATGATGTAGTCGGTGCTTTGTTACAAAATGAGGAACGGTTGCAGGCCATGCATGAAGCGGCCAAAGCTTGGAAAGTTGATGGGGCAGCGGAAATCGTAGCTGCTTGTGAAGAAATGATTGCACATAAGACAGAGAAAAATTAAATACAATAGGAAACTGTTGAGGCTAGAGTAGCAATATTCCCTTATTTATATAAGATGAATAAGAAAGGCTGTCACACCATGTACACAGTACATGGGATGACAGCCTTTTGCTGTATTACTCGCTATAGGAGTCCATTTCAGAATCGTAACGCTCGATGTTTTCATTGCGAATATCTTGCAATGTATCTAGCAGTTCTTCTGCACTTTCCACGCGCAGGAATAATTCTTTCAATTCTTCGCCATTCGGAAGTGTTACGCTCCATTGAAATGTATCATTATCATCATACACAGAAACAATAACTGGGGTATCCATTGAAACAGGAATACGTCCATCCTCATCGGAAACAATGGCATATTGACCGTCTTCTTCCTCGCTACCATCAGATAACTCGTACAATAGAACGTCCCGTTCGTCAACTTCTACAATTTCAAAACCAATATGTTCAAACTCTTGCTGAACCGTGTCAGTGTCCATGACAACCTCCTTATAAAATAATGAATAGATTACTTTCATTCTAATCCATGAAAGTAGGTGTGTCAATGGAGGAATGTGTGTTTACAAAGTGATAGATTTTAGATATGATAATAAAAAAGGAGGGATTACTATGGAAAAGGTATTAGATGTTGCTAAATATATTATTAATCGATATGAAGAAGTGGCAGGAGTCACTATTGATGAGTTAAAATTACATAAACTTCTTTATTTTGTGCAAAGAGAAGCAATAGCCATTACAGGTAATCCTATGTTTAAAGAAGACTTAGAAGGATGGAAGTATGGTCCAGTAAGCCCAGTAGTTAGAAATTATTTTACGGATGATGGCTTATCTTTTATAGATGAAAAAGAAATACAAGAAGAAAATAAATACATTGTTAATAATATCATTCATCAATATGGTGGTTTTGAATCCTGGAAATTGAGTGATTTATCACATCAAGAGTATTCTTGGAAACAGGCCCGTATAGGAGTAGCACCATTAGAAAATGGAAATCATATTATAAAAATTGAAGATATTTGCAAGGATGCTCAAAAAATTAGACCTTATGACTCAGTATATGATATGTATTATGATGAATTTGAGGATGCGGAGGGCATGTGATGGTTGGAGATTTTTGTTTAGCAATATTTCCATATTATGATGTGAGAGTCAAAAAAAATAAATTTAAATATCGTCCTATTCTTGTCATTGCAGAAGCTGGACAAAATGATTGGGTAACATTACCAGTATCTAAGATTTCTCATAAAGAATGTATTGATTTAGAATATGATATCAAAATAGAACCTATAAACTATCCGTTAATGAACTTGGCATGCGTTTCTTATATAAGAACACATAAACAAACCGTTACGCATCGTGCATCGATTACGAAGGTAATTATTAATGTAAAGAAAATGTATCCTGCCTTATATACTAGGGTAATAGATAAAGTTGAAGAGAAGTATAAAAGAAATATAATCGAAGCAAGAAGCTAACACTTTGCTATATTGATATATAAATTTTTAGTTTTAGGTACCAATTATTATTAATTGGTACCATTTTTTAATCTGTAAATATATAAGTTATTATCACAAGTATGATAATTGAAAGGAAACATATGAACATTTTAACATTACATAACATAGAAAAATCCTATGGCACACGGTTATTATTTAAAGAAGTAAATGTAACCATAGCATCGTATCATCGCATTGGCTTAATTGGTGTCAATGGGACAGGAAAAACAACTTTATTACAGGTCTTAGAAGGAACGCAAGAACCAGATAAGGGCAGTATAGAACGGAATGGGAAGGCTACCATCCATCGACTGGAGCAAGATCCGTATATCGATGAAACAAGCACATTGCTAGATAATGTATTATTAGGGGACCATCCTAAACTTTCATTAGTACGAGATTTTGAAAGAGCTTTACAAGATCCAGAATCACCGCAGTATATGAAATTATTAGCGCGCATGGATGAAGAAGATGGCTGGGTTGTAGAACAAGAAGCAAAAATGATATTGACACGCCTTGGCTTTCATGATGTACATGGGCCAGTAAACTCATTATCTGGGGGACAACGCCGAAGATTAGCATTAGCTAGAGCCTTGGTCTATCCTTGTGATTTATTATTGCTTGACGAACCTACGAATCATTTGGATGAGGCCACCATTGAATGGCTAGAACTATATTTAAAAGATAGAAAAGGGGCTGTATTATTGAGCACCCATGATAGATATTTCCTAGATGCCGTATGTAACACCATATGGGAACTATCGAATCAGACTATATATGAATTTCAAGAGACCTACGAAACCTATGTATCGTTGAAAGAAGAACGAGAAGCACAGTTAGATGCCATTGAGGAAAAGCGCAGAAAACTGATTGCCAGTGAATTACAATGGGTGCGCCGTGGTGCGAAGGCGCGTACCACGAAACAAAAGGCAAGATTGCAACGGTTCGAGCAATTGAAAGCTATGGAAAAACGACAAAAAGTAGGTACTGTGGATCCCGTAGTATTAGCCTCTCGTTTAGGAAATACCATTTTTGATATAGAGCATTTGTCCTTTGCGTATCCTACAGGACGAGAAGTGATTAAAGACTTTACGTACCATATGGTACGTCATGACCGAATTGGTGTGGTAGGACCTAATGGGATTGGTAAGACTACGTTGATGAAGCTATTCCAAGGGTCCCTAGAACCGACAGGTGGGACTATGGGGCGTGGAGAAACAGTTCGCATTGGATATTTCTCGCAACAATTGCCGACCTTTAAAGAGGACCAACGGGTGTTGGACTATATTCGAGAAAATCGCTCGTATTTGCACTTGCCCAATGGCAGTTCCTTAAGTGCAGGTCAATTATTGGAACGTTTTTTATTTTCTCCATCCCACCATGGTTTGCCAATCCGTAAACTGTCTGGTGGGGAAAAGCGAAGATTATTTTTACTTCGCATCTTAATGGATGCCCCCAATGTGCTACTCCTAGATGAGCCTACCAATGATTTAGATATTCCAACCTTAGAAGTCTTAGAAGAGTTCTTAGATTCTTATAGTGGTATTGTCATCACCGTGTGTCATGACCGGTACTTTTTGGACAGAGTGGTAGATAAACTCTTTGTATTCACTGGAGCAGGTCATATCGAGATATACCATGGTGGTTACTCTGATTATGAAGCGGATACGAATCTAACGAGCGGCATGGGTGGTGATACAAAACGTGGTGTCCTACGCCATGCAGTGCAGGTACAGGGTGGATCCGCTGGTTCTAGGGGGCAGAATGCGGAACAACATGCCAATGATGAGATGGTAGTAGATGCTGAAAGTGGAGGTGTACAAAACCTATCACGTGATACAGGCATAGATGTGAATACTAGTATAAATCCAGAAGCAATAGATACTACGGTGGATAACAACGAAGGTGGCAAAAAGAAACTGACATTAGGGGAGATGAAAGAACTTGAACAATTAGAATTTCGCATTGCGGAACTAGAAGGTCTAGTGAAAGCCTATGATGCTATGATTGCTCAAGGGGGTAGTGACTATGAAGCCATTGAAAGTACCATCAAAGAACGAGAACAAGTGGTAGAAGAGTTGGACATGAGTACTTTACGTTGGTTGGAATTGGAGGAGAGAAAATAGCTTATTATCGGTGTTTTAAACAAAATGTATTAGACATCATAGAGGGATATCGAAAAAAATAGTTGTACTTTCTTTAAATTTATGGTATCATACAAAAGTCTTTTCAATACATTTAAGTAAATGGATATAACAAAATTTTGTAGAATACATATATAAATCATAGATATAAATTACTAGAGGGAACATGGAGACTCTATTAAAAATATAAAGATGAATTGTATATGTAGAATAAATTTTGTTATATGATTCAGAAAAGATTAAGTAATTTTATGTTTTTAGTAAGAGGTACTAACAATGAAAAAACATTTAGCAGTATTAGCTGCAACAGCAGTATTGGGTGTAACTTCTGCATTCGCAGCAAACCCATTCTCCGACGTAACTCCACAAGATTGGGCATACCAAGCAGTAGCTCAATTGGCTTCCCAAGGTATCGTTAACGGTTACCCAGATGGCACATTCAAAGGCCAACAAAACATCACTCGTTATGAAATGGCTCAAATGGTAGCAAAAGCTTTAGTTCGTCAAGATCGTGTTGACGCTGAACAAAACGCTATCATCAACCGTTTAGCTAACGAATTCTCCGCTGAATTGAATAACTTAGGCGTTCGTGTTTCTACATTAGAAAACAAAGTGGGCAACTTCAAATTCACTGGTGATGCACGTGTTCGTTACCAAGGTTCCAATACTGTAGAAAATGCATATGTAAATGATATTACATTTGGTGATGCTGAAGAAGCAGATGTTGATGCAGCTGATGCAGCTGATGTAGCTGATGTAGATGTAAACGATGAATCTTTAGCAGTAGATGAAGATAATGTAAAAGCAGTTACAAAAAAACGTTCTAAAATTGACTACCGTGCACGTGTACAATTCGAAGCTACTGTAAACGACAACACTAAAGCAGTAGTTCGTTTAGCAACAGGCGATAAAGAATTCGGTTCTAACGACAGCGTAGGTGCTTCCTTAGATCGTATCTATGTACAACATAACTTCGGTAAATACGCGACTGCTTCCGTAGGTCGTCAAGATATCTTAATCGGTAGCGGTTTGACTTATGACAGCGCATTCGAAGGTGCAAAAGCAACTGTAGGTAAAGATAAATTGAATGCAACAGTAGCGCATGGTTACATGGTTGGTGGTGACTTCGAAAACCTTTCCCGTGAAGATCGTTACCAAACAACAGTTTACCAAGTAAATGCAAAATTAGGTAAACATGTTGATGCAAAAGGTTACTATGTACAAGACCATGGTCAAAACTCTGAAAACTACTTTGGTGGAGCATTAGATACACACTTCGGCGCTCATAATAAAATTTGGGTTGGCGGTGAATTCGCTAAATTCGAATCCTTCGGTAAAGAAGGAAATGCTTGGACTGCAGGTATCGGTTACGGTGCATACGATATCTCCAAAGCCGGTTCTTGGAATGTAAAAGCTCAATATTTCCGTAATGGAGAAATGAGCCCTGTAACTATTCCATCCTCTAAATTACCTAAAGCTTCTACAGATGACTTCAAAGGTTGGTTAGGAACTGTTAACTATACAGTAGCTAAAAATGTTGGTTTAACAGCATATGCACAATTACGTGGTAAACATCTTGATGGTTATGAATTACCTGACTACTACCGTGCAGACCTTAACTACAAATTCTAATTTGAAAGTTAATTATAAAAAAGAACTCCTTCGGGAGTTCTTTTTTATATGATAAATGATAGATTGTAAATAGGATTGCTCCATATACTTAGGTAGTGTGTTAAAAGTATGGGTAAATATATTCAATTTTTATTTGCAATTTAAGTGAAACTTGGGGCTAAGTAAGTATTCATTTATTATCTCGATCTAGGAGTTTTAAAGGTCTAAAATGCTGTAAGAAAAGATTGGAATAATACATGTTATAGCAAATAGTTAGATATGGTTATTAAAAGTATATATATTTTGCGTGCGAAAATAAACGAAACGCTTATTTATTGGGAAGTATTTGCTTTATATGGATATCCTATGATATGATACTTTCGAGTCAAGTATGTTTGCTATGATTTAGATTATAGGTATGTCATTACTGAATGTTGAGGAAACATGGACACTCCATGAAAAGTAATGCGATGATATAATCAGTCAAGCTATACGTATGAGACGATGTATATTATTTTATTTTATTTTTCATTGAGAGGTAATTATCATGAAAAAACATTTAGCAGTATTAGCTGCAACAGCAGTATTGGGTGTTACTTCTGCATTCGCAGCAAACCCATTCTCCGACGTAACTCCACAAGATTGGGCATACCAAGCAGTAGCTCAATTGGCTTCCCAAGGTATCGTTAACGGTTACCCAGATGGTACTTTCAAAGGCCAAAACAACATCACTCGTTATGAAATGGCGCAAATGGTTGCTAAAGCATTAGTTCGTCAAGATCGTGTTGACGCTGAACAAAATGCAATCATCAATCGTTTAGCTAACGAATTCTCCGCTGAGTTGAACAACTTAGGCGTTCGTGTAGCTACATTGGAAAACAAAGTGGGCAACTTCAAATTCACTGGTGACGCTCGTCTTCGTTACATTGGTTCCAATGATGCACGTGATTCTAAATTTGACTACCGTGGTCGTGTAAAATTCGAAGCAACTGTAAATGATAATACTAAAGCAGTGGTTCGTTTAATGGGTAGCAAAGAGTTTGGCGCAGCAGGTAACCCTAATACAGCTATCGATCGCGTATATGTGCAACATAACTTCGGCAAATATGCAACTGTAACAGCTGGTCGTCAAGATTTAGTAGTTGGTGCAGGTCTTGCATATGATGATGTATTTGAAGGCGTTGTAGCTAACGTTGGTAAAGATAAATTAAATGCGTCTGTTGCATTTGGTTACTTACAAGCTGGCGAAGCTTATGGACAAAAACTTAATAAAATTGGTCGTAAAGCAGACGAACAAAACCCTAACACAAATGAACAACTTTCTGTATACCAATTAAACTATAATCCAACAGCAAAAGTTGCAGTAAAAGGTTTCTATGCTGATGTTCATGAAGAAAATCTAGACAATGCATATGGTGCATCCCTTGACCTTATGCTTGGCAAAAAAGTTTGGGTTGGCGGTGAATATGTTAAAACTGAAACTTTAGGTGCTAATGGTGAAGGCTGGACTGCAGGTTTAGGCTATGGTAACTACAACATGGCAAAACAAGGTACTTGGAGTGTGAAAGCTCAATACTTCGACATCAAGAAAGATGCTCCTGTAGTATCCACTACTTGGAACTTGATTGAGAAAGATCAAAAAGGCGTATTGGCAACAGCTAAATATGCTGTTGCTAAAAACGTAGGTCTTGCTGGTTATGCAACAATTGACACTAAAGGTCAAGATGACAAAGCTAAAGCAGAAGCTTACCGTGCAGAACTTAACTACAAATTCTAGTTTGACAGTTAAACATATAAAAAGAACTCCTTCGGGAGTTCTTTTTTTTGTTCAAAATTAAACGAATTGAGTAAAAAACGGAAAAATATTGTTGAGTTTTATAATTTCTTGTGTTATGATGGTCTCAAGTCAAATATAGAAGAATTAGATTCGATTACAGACATGTATTGCTTATATGTGAGGAAACGTGGACACTCCATTGAAAAGTAATGCAATGATATAATTCAATCTGACTCATTATAGGAGACGGTTTATATTATTTTATTTTCATTGAGAGGTAATTATCATGAAAAAACATTTAGCAGTATTGGCTGCCACAGCAGTATTGGGTGTAACTTCTGCATTCGCAGCAAACCCATTCTCCGATGTAACTCCACAAGATTGGGCATACCAAGCAGTAGCTCAATTAGCTTCCCAAGGTATCGTTAACGGTTACCCAGATGGCACTTTCAAAGGCCAACACAATATCACTCGTTTTGAAATGGCTCAAATGGTAGCAAAAGCTATGGCTCGTCAAGATCGTGTTGACGCTGAACAAAATGCTATCATCAACCGTTTGGCTAACGAATTCTCCGCTGAATTGAACAACTTAGGTGTTCGTGTTTCTACATTAGAAAACAAAGTAGGCAACTTCTCTTTCACTGGTGATGCTCGTCTTCGTTACCAACACTCTAAAGTAGAAAATGAAGATAAATCTGAAACTTATAAATCTAAATTTGATTATCGTGGTCGTGTGCAATTTGCGGCAACTGTAAATGACAATACTAAAGCAGTAGTTCGTTTAGTTGGCGAAAAAGAATTCGGTGCAGCAGGTAATCCAGAAACTAGCCTTGACCGTGTATATGTACAACATAACTTCGGTAAATATGCAACAGCTACAGTAGGTCGTCAAGATTTAGTAGTTGGTAATGGCCTTGTATACGATGATGCATTTGAAGGTGCAGTAGCGACAGTTGGTAAAGATAAATTAAATGCATCTGTTGCCTATGGTTACTTACAAGGTGGTAGCTATATTAATGAAGCTGGTAAAAAAGTAGAATTTGATAAAGCTGAACGTAAAGATAATTCTCAAGTAACAGTTTATCAATTAAACACTATGCCAACTGAAAAATTAGCGGTAAAAGGTTTCTATGCTGATGTTCATGAAAAAGGCGTAAATAGTGTATATGGTGCATCTGTTGATGCTAAATTAGGCTCCAAAGTTTGGGTTGGTGGCGAATATGCTAAACAAGAAACTAAAGGTGCAGCAGGTGAAGCTTGGACTGCAGGCCTAGGCTATGGCGAAGCTGATATGGCTAAAGCTGGTACTTGGGGTGCAAAAGTTCAATACTTCGACTTGAAAAAAGCAGCTCCAGTAGTATCCAATACTTGGAACTTGAATGATCAAAACCAAAACTACAGAGGTTACCTAGCAACTGTAGACTACACTGTAGCTAAAAACGTTGGTCTTTCTGCTTACGCTACATTCGACAGCAAGAAAAAAGATGACAACAATAAATCTGTTAACTTGCCAGAATACTACCGTGCAGAACTTAACTACAAATTCTAATTTGATAGTTACACATATGAAAAGAACTCCTTCGGGAGTTCTTTTTTTATGTAGTTATATGTGTTATGAACGATTGATATAATAATACTTTGTCAATGACTTTAACAGGAATAAGAAGCTTTTACAATCTCTACATTACAATCTACAGGAACCATGATATAATAGAAAATAATTTATCTCTTTGTTAGGAAATGGAAGGTGTTATAATGAATGATTGGTTGTTCTCGCTTATCAATGGTATGGCCAACCACAGTGTGATAGTGGATGCATTGATGATATCGATTTCTAAACTAGTGCCATACTTATATATACTTATATTGGCTTGGTTATATGTGAAAGGTTTCTGCACAGGCAGCTTTAAGCTTCGTGGTGAAAGCTTCGCTACGGCTGTGTTATTGGTCATCTGTCTGATTGGTAGTTTCATTCTAGGATCCATGTTCTATGAAAATCGTCCTTTTGTGGATCATCCAGATGCTGTCTTAATTTTAAATCATGCAGCGGATGCTAGTTTTCCAAGTGACCATGCAGTAGGAACGATGGCCATTGCTTGCGGGATCTTATTTTATCGTTGGAATCAAGGTACATGGATGGTATATGGCTCTATCTTAGTGGGATTCTCTCGTGTGTTTGTGGGAAATCATTACCCTGGGGATATACTAGGGGCTTTCATCCTCGTGTGGATTTTGACTGCTATCTATAATAAAACCATACGTCGTAGCGTGGTACGAATGTATAGAGGATTAGATGCACGACTTATGCGAGAGTATGTAAGACGATTTCAAAAACAAAGAACCGTGTAGGAATATAGGAGGTTATCATGGATTTTCAAAGTTCTGCAGGTCCGAATCAATATAGTGATTCTGTGTATGAAGTAGTATTTACACCAGTGTTAGAGCGTCCAGAGTATCAAGGGGAGCCATTGCATTCTTTATTGTTAGAATTGCGTGAGAAAATGGGACAATCCGACTTTGATCAATACATCAATAGTTTAATTTCTATCAAATATAATGGGACAGCTTTGTGGTTGATTACGAAAAGTGAACGAAATCGTACATTGATTGAAGGTCGATTTCTACCATTGTTGCGTGAAGTATTCAAGGTCGCAGCACCACGGATTATTTCGCAACCATAAGTGTGCGTTAACTAGTTAAGGTCTGATAATAGATAACAGCTTCTATTGTCAGACCTTTTCAGTATGTATAGTATACGATTTAAGGATGAGAAATACATCTTTATCAAATGCGAAGGCTAGCCACATATAGGTACTTTTAAGAGTTAATATAAAGCTGTATATGCCTAGTATAAACTTCTTTCAACAATCTTAATAACTGAGAAAAATTATCATTGACATAATGCAAAACGTGACGTATGATAAGTATTAAGAAGTGTGTTTATGTAACCCAACAAACAAGGAATTAATATGGAGGCATATATGAATCAACGTGGTATTGTGTTAGCAACATTTGGATCTATCTACGGAGATGCGGTGGAAGCATCTGTAGGAGCTATGGAACGACGGATTACAGAAATGTATCCAGGCGTCGAAGTGCGCCGTGTATTTTTATCGGATGCATTAGTAGATAAATGGAATGAAAAATATGATGCGCAAGTCTATACATTAACAGGTGCTATTGAAAGCTTGGCAAGTGTAGGGGTAACAGATATCTTTGTACAACCATTTGCTTTAGTATGGGATCAATGTTATGTACAAATGCGCAAAGAAGTGATGAAAGAAGCTCACGATCGTGGCTTGCGTGCTACGGTGGGTAAACCATTGTTGAACTCCTTAGGCGTGAAGAACTATGCTGACGATTATTCCGATACCATAGAAGCCATCATCAAACATATTAATATACGTGCTTTAAATAAAACAGTGTTATTAATGGCGAATGGACAAAATCAATTAGAATACAGTGCGTTGCAATTGAAATGCTTGTACGGGGCGGGACAAAATGTAGTAGTATTTACCGCTAATGGATTCCCTAATTTCAAACAAGCTTTGACGTTGTTGGAACGATTGGATCATCAAGAAGTATTGGTGGTGCCATTGGCGTTGATCGGCTCAGCTCACTTAATGGACTACTTAGGTGGCGAGCGTTCAGACTCCATTGCAACCTTGTTAGGCCAACAAGGCTATGGCGTATCTATTTGGAACGAAGGCTTAGGAGAAAATCCGTACATCCAAGAATTATTCGTGAAACATTTATCCCAAGTGATTCGAAGTGCAGAACGTCGCACCTTGCGTCAACGTGAAACAGGAGAAGGCAAACCTGTTGTGAAACATGGGGCTTTCAGAACCGCATAAGAAAATAAGAACTATCGCATATCATGATGTATCATGGTATGCGATTTTTTGATTGTTATGGGAATTTGGAGTATAATGGAAAGTAATAATAGTTGAACGATGACGATATTCTGTCACAACAGATATCGATACAATTTGTAATAAGGGGAGTACACACATGGGACATACAAAGCTATCTAACTGGATACATGGACTACAGTTAGATGTAAAAGGATTAGTTTGGTTCTCCGCACTATTCATGGTGTTTCGGATTGCCTTTATCGGGCTCTTTCAAGATCAACTAGGAGAAGTAGGTGCCGGGGACATTCTTGAGGCTTTATGGTTAGGATTTCGGATTAGCTTAAAAACAGCGGGGGCTATCGTACTGCTTACGTTAGTATTTTCTACATTACCTGGTATATGGGGGAGTTGGAAATGGTATTCACCTTGGACGATTCGTCGTTGGATATACGGTATTAGCACGGCAGTGTTTACGTTTTTATTTTGCTTGCGTATACCTTATTTTACGATTTTCCATGCTACTTTCAATGCCATGATTATCAACGGGGCTCATGACGACATTGGTGCCACCTTACAAACAGGGATTTCTGAATATGGATTGCTATGGCGTGTGCCCTTAGCTATTGTATTCTGTGTAGTGATGGTCTATATATTTATGAAAGTTTATACGAACCGTACGTGGGCGATACAGATACATGGTAAAGGCAAACAAATTGCCGCAGTACTAGGATCCATCCTATTGGTTGTAGCCGTAGGCATTGGATTGCGATTTGGTGGGGCTTTTACCTATAATGGTTCCATCCATTGGGAAAATGCAGCACGGACGAAATCCAATCTATTAAATGAAGCAATTTTAGATGATGGACAAGCGTTGAAACGGGTATCCACCATTTATGAACGGTCTAAACAAGCGAAGAAAATTACCATTACTGGTGCTGAGCTGAAAGATATCATCCAATCTGTGGGAGGTAATCCAGAGGCAAACACCATTGATGAAGCGTTCACACGGACCATTACAGAAGAAAAATTACCTACTCAGCCGAATAATGTTATCTTTGTACTAGGTGAAAGTTACGGCTTATGGCCGTTTTTACCAAACTATGAAGAATTAGGTACTTACATTGTACAAGAAGGTAAGGCGATTCAAAATTCACCAAAGGCGATGCACACGAAGTATATGCTAGCCCATGGTACAGGAACTATGCCAGCGATTAATGGATATGTTACTGGCTTAGCCGATGTGGGTTTATATCCAAATTATGAAGGGCAGTCCTATAAAGCGAAATATGGTACTGGTATTGCGCAAATGATGAAACATTTTGGTTATAAAACAGTGTTCTGGTATGGTGGATTTGGGACTTGGCAAGACGTGGAACGATTTGCACTAGCACAAGGGTTTGACGAGTTTCATGGTGCGACTAGTTTCCCTTATGAAGGTGGTAATGCTTGGGGCGCTCCTGATGGAGATTTGTTTAAGGCCATAACCAATTATGTAAAAGGGGAACAACCAGGCGAAAAAGTGTTCCACTTTATCATGACATCTTCTAACCATCCACCATACTCGGTAGATTTAGCAAAAGCTGGTTTTGATGCCTCCAAAGTAATTGGCAAAGGTGATGACTCTATTAAAAAGGATGACAAAACGGTGAACGAAATCGGCCATTTCTGGTATGCAGATATGACAATGGGGAAAATGATTCATGATGTAGAGAAATTGGACCCTACTATGCTGGCCTTGATTACAGGCGACCACTCTGAACGCTTTAGCTTTGCTACTCAAGTGGATATTCCGACATTCTCGGCGATACCATTCATTGTCTATGGACAAGGTGTCAACCCTAATTGGCTGAGTGAAAGTAGCTTCGGTAGTGCCTTACAAATTAATCCTACCTTGGCAGAGCTAGTAGGCCGTAAAGGTGATACGTACATGAGTTTAATGCCAAGTCTATTTACACAACCCAAAATGGGCTTTAATCATCGATTGTATGTAGATACTAGTGGTATCCATGAACAAGGTCAAGCTATGCCAGAAGAATATGCGAAGTATATTAAGGCATTGCGGACAATAAGCGTGTGGCGGATCGTGAGAGGGAATACGATGGAGTAGGGAGCTTATTTAGATGAATGCTCCATATTGACTGTAGATATGTATATATGTTATAAAATAAGTAGTAAAACGGTATCGTCATAGAACATACCACCATGCCCGCTACTTATGTAGCGGGTTTCTTTTGTATAGGAGAGTATATGAAAATCCTAGTTACAGGCGGTTGTGGTTTTATCGGTAGTCACTTCTTACGATATATGATGAATGCCTATCCAGATGATTCTTTTATCTGTTTAGATGCCTTAACCTATGCAGGGAATAAGAACAATATAGTAGATTTCTTACATCGTTCACGGTTCACTATGGCGGAAGGCAATATTCGAGATACTGTTTTTGTAGATGCTTTGTTTGCTACGTATAAACCAGATATAGTAGTACATTTTGCAGCAGAGACCCATGTAGATCGGAGTATTACAGGTCCACAAGTATTCTTAGAGACGAATGTTATTGGAACAGGAATTTTATTAGATGCTTGTTTACGATATGGCATAGAACGATTTCATCATGTATCTACTGATGAAGTATATGGCACATTACCCTTGCAAGGAGGGAGTCCATTTACGGAACAAAGCCCGTTACATCCCACGAGCCCTTATGCAGCTTCAAAGGCGTCTTCAGATCTATTAGTATTGAGTTATTATAAAACCTATGGATTGCCAGTAACAATATCTAGATGCTCTAATAATTATGGAACTCATCAGTATCCTGAAAAATTAATTCCTCTTATGATACAAAAGGCGTTACAAGGGAAACCATTGCCAGTCTATGGCGATGGATTAAATGTACGAGATTGGATTCATGTTGTGGACCATTGTAAAGCTATTGATTTCACTCTACAAAGAGGTACAGTGGGAGATGTCTATAATGTTGGGGCTGGTGAAGAGATTCCTAATATCAAGTTAATAAAACAAATTCTAGACGCGTTGGGAAAACCTTATGAATTAATTACGTATGTACCAGACCGATTGGGTCATGATTTACGATATGCCATAGATAGCAGTAAGCTAGAATCATTGGGATGGAAACCAGAATATACTATGAAGGATACTTTAAAAGGGATTGTGGAATGGTATAGGAAACGATTGTAACGTTAAATCTATATTCGGGATAGCAGTTCAGTGGATTTTAGATAGTATAGACATAGAAAATAGGGAGGATGTATGTCAGAACTCTTATTATCGGTAATAATACAGTATCTTTTTTAATATATTATGGTGAATTATGGAACTCTCAATTTTACAAGGATTACAACAAGATATAAAAATATTTTTGTTAAGTCCCATACTATGTGCTATCTTTAGATTTTTATTTATCTACTTTTTTGCACCTAATAAGACTTATAAAGGGCAGGAAAAGAAATGGTGTTCCTGCTTTAGCTATGGATTTTGGTGGGGGATGGATTTTAATGCCTATGTGTTACTATTTTTATTTTTACTAGTAACATTACCTTCAATAGGTATGGAATCTGTTGATAGGCATAGTGATTTAATTAGAACAATTTTGGGAACTTTATATTTTTTTGTAGTATATATAGCGTTTCTAGGAAAGCTAATCTTTTATTATCACTATAAGGATACCTATAATTCCAGTTTAAGATTAGGGAAAAATGCAGACAAAAGGAATTTACTAGATATTTTCTTTAACCAAAATCATGGATGGTGGATTTTGGTATCCTTGCCAATCTATGCAGTAGGAATGTATTACTTCCTTAGTTGGCTATTAGCTTTAGGAACTATTGCTGTACCGACCGTTTATTCAGGGTATATGTATTATACATATAATACTGTAATTGTTATAGCTACAGTGGTTGTATATTATTGGTTCCGTTATGGTGGCACATTTAAGCATCGTAATAAGCCTGAATGGGATACCGTACCTGAAGTGGTTAAACGAGATATGTTTTTTGCTAAAGCTTGTATCGATGATTTGATTGCTTTTGAATTAGCTATTCGAACAAAACCGCAAGAAATACTAGCGCATAGTGATGCGGAAACTATCCAAATTTTAACGCCTTTAATTAAGGTTGAACAGGATTTAGTAGGTACAATCTGGAACTCTATGCGAAAAAAAGCAGCAGGACCTCGAATCAAAAAGCCTAAAAAGATATTTTTAATCGTAGAAGAAAGTTATAGTCAGTTCGCATTTGATGATATATATAAAGATATACCCATTGCTAATGCAGGCCGATTAATTCGTGAACAAAGTAGTACAATTTCTATTGACAATTTTTTGGCAGGTGGCTTAATATCTCAACCATCTATTAGCTCCATGTTGAATGGTATTTACGATGTTAATTTAGAATTAAATGAAAAAGCATATTTTTGGAATCACCAACTACCGACATCATTGGGAAAACAAATTTCAGAGTTAGGGTATACATGTTCGCTGTGGTATGGGGGATCCTTATCCTGGTCTAGCTTAGGTCTATTTGCTAAAGGAAATGGGTTTCATAATATATATTCTGGTTTTGATATTACATCTAATGATACACCACATACTTGGTTGGGTGTATATGACCATTTATTTTTAGAGGGGATACAACAAAAGTTAGATGAGAACAATACAGATAACTATGAGTTTCATTTTATTTACACTACCTCAAATCATGGACCATACACGATTCCAATTGAAAAGTATGGCTTTGAAAAAGAAGCGTTGTTAAAAGAACTGCCAGATTATTTACATAAGCATACTGAGGATATTGGCACCTATGCATATTGTGATTATTATTTAAGTCAGTTTATTCGTTATATCCAAGAAACCTATGAAGATAGTTTAGTTATCGTAACGGGTGACCATACAAGAAGATTACCTATGCCAAGTCAAGATAGTAACAGAATACATAGCTTACGCGAAGATATAAGTACAGCATTTTATATGTTACATAAGGATTTTGACAAAGATTTATTAAATGGTGTAAGGATAGGAACGCATATGAACATTCTGCCAACTATTATGGAATTAGTAGCGCCTAAAAACCACGAATATACAAGCTTATTTCCATCGTTATTTGTACCACAAGAGCTTATTGTAACCCCATATCATTGGCTCAGTAATAGTCATATTGGGTTCTTCAAAGATCAACATGTAGAGACTTTAGATGGAACTCCTGTATATGATTATAATTTAAAAGATGTAGTTGCTTTACAACGAGCCTATATGGAAGTAACGGGGGCTATTGTACGACATCAACTATAACCTACTGTTGAATACAAGGCGTAAACTTGATACAATAAAGAATGAATAAAAGACTATCACGTAAGGTGATAGTCTTTGTCATATGTGGATAAATAAGAGGAAGTTTATGAATACAGTTAGTGTGCTAATTTTAACAAGAAATGAAGAACAGAATATTAAGGATTGTATAGAAAGTTGTCAACCCTTTGCAGATGAAGTGATTGTTATCGATGATGGTAGTGAAGATAATACAGTATCCATTGCAGAGTCACTAGGTGCAAAAGTCGTGAATCGTTCAATGAATGGTGATTGGGGAGCTCAACAAACATTTGCTATAGAACAAGCCTGCAGTCATTGGATATTCTTTATTGATGCAGATGAACGATGTAGTTCAGAGTTATGTAAAGAAATTAAATTAGCTATACAAGGAGAGGATTTAGCATACTGGATACAACGATATAATCGCTTTCATCATAATGTAGCCACTCATGGAGTACTACGTCCAGATTATGTATGCCGTTTGATGCCCAAAGAAGGTTCGTATGTAGAAGGATATGTTCATCCTGCGATTATTACACCTTATGATAAGAAAGAATTAACAGCACCTATGTATCATTACACCTACGATAATTGGGAGCAATATTTTAATAAATTCAACAAATATACAACCTCATCAGCAGAAAAATATAAAAAGGCTAATAAATCGGTCTCCTTTTTGAAAGATATTGTATTTCGACCATTCTGGGCATTTATTAAAATGTATCTTTTACAAGGTGGTATATTAGATGGGAAAATGGGATGGGTATTGTCTGTGAACCATTATTTTTACACCATGACAAAATACGTGAAGTTGTATTATTTATATAAATCCAATGGTAAGTTGTAATTAAAGTATTATAAGGTTGCAGTAAGGAGTTTCTATGCGAGTTGCCATATTAGAAAGTATTATCATGCCAGCTGGTCATGAAGTAGAATTTGATAGAATCCTTGTGAATGAAATGAAGCAACAAGGACATGAACCTATGTTTTTTGTGCCAGAAAAGTTTCCTTTTAAAGTTGATTATGGAGTTCCTGTTCATGAGTTACAAGGTGGCGAAGTTGTGACGTATGCAGGAGCTACTTGGTATCAAAAACTGTGGCGATCCATACAACGTGAGAAACGACGTATAGCTTGGTTTAATAGTGCTTATGAATTAGCAAAACAAGGAGCTTGTGATGCCATAATTATTCCTACAGCAACCTATCGGTATATTAAATCTTTGTTAAGAAGTAAATTAAAATATTCACCAGTTCCTGTACATATTATATTTCATGGGATTAATCCTAAGGAACAGCCTAAGTTTGAAAAACAAGCTAAACGAATACAAGCGTATAAGAATGTTAAGTTGCATGTCATTACATTGCGAAATGATTTTGCTAATAGCGGGTTAACCAATGTTCAATTAGTGGCTCCACCTGTGTTTAAGCCAGTATATAATGAAAGTTATATTATAAAAGATAAAGAAGAACCACTACGTATTGGTTTTTTTGGACAATTCCGTAAAGAAAAAAATCTAGAACCATTTATACAAGCTTTTATCCATGCAAAGTTTTCAGTACCTGTTGAATTAGTAGTACAAGGTGCAACTGCAAAGCCTGAGGATACAACATTATTTAATTCGCTTATAGAAAAGTATAAACATATTACCAATATTGTATTTAGACATGAAAATCTAATTGGTAAAGATTGGGAAGAGGCTTTGCTATCTGTGGATGCTATTGCAATGCCGTATGCGGCAGAGCGATATAGATACCATTGGGGAGCGATGCTATTTACTGCAATTGGATATAACAAACCGGTATTAGTATCACCAGAATTAAATCCTGAAGTACTAGCGCAGTTTCCTATCGGTTGTGTGATACAATCATTAAAAGAATCAGATATTATTCATGCCTTGCAAGAGTTAGTAGATTTATTAAGTACAAAAAAAGCACAAACAGAAGTGGCATTAAAACAGGCAAATGAGGCATATAGCCATGAGGCACTAATTCGAGAGGTTTTAAGAGGGCGGTAATATGAAAATTTTGTTAGCCAATTTTACCAAAATGGTTGCAGATAGTGGTGGATTAGCCAAGGTAACTTGTGCGTTTGCTAATGAAATGAACCGACGAGGTCATGAGGTTGTATTAGTATACAGCGATGAACAATCTGGAGAATTTTATTATCCGATTAATGGAGATATCTTGCAATATGATTTACGGAATATGGATGGAAAAAGGGTGACCTATCCGCTCATATTACGTCTCAAACGTGAATGGTATCGTATGTTTAATAAGCAAAAAGCGAGAACTGTTAATAATGATTTTGCTGAATCGTATTTATTAAGACCATTGCAAAGTATATTGGAAAAGACACAACCAGATGTTATTGTAAGCTTTCAACCAGCAGCCACAAAACTGTTGGTTATGGATTTAGAGACTTCCATACCAGTTGTAACAATGAGTCATGGTGATCCAGAAGATTATTTTCACTTTTATCCAAAAGCAGAAATACCAGCTGTAGAGAAGTGTGCAATGAATCAAGTTCTTTTACCATCCTTTAAGGAACATCTGTTATATCATTTACCGAATGCTAAGGTGACTGTAATTGGTAATGCGATTCCACAATACAAGGAACAAGTAGATTTAACTAGACTAAAAGAATTTTATAGAATTGGTTTTTTAGCGAGATTATCAAAAAATCATAAACAACCACACTTGTTAATTGAAGCATTTTGTAAATTGGCAAATGATTTTCCAAACTGGGAGCTAGTTTTATGGGGGGCAAAAGAAGGCGAGTCCTTTTTTAAGCAAATGGAATTAATGATAGCTGCACATGGATTACAAGAACGGATTCGTTTTGCAGGCACTACAAATGACGTAGAAGGTGCATTAGCAAGTTGTGATATTTTTGCTTTTCCAAGTGCATATGAAGGATTTGGACTATCCTTAGGGGAAGCTATGAGTAAAGGCTTACCAGCAGTTGGCTTTGCATCTTGTAGTGCTGTTAATGAATTAATCATTGATGGCTATAATGGAATACTATGTGAAGATAGTGCTGAGGGGTTAGCTAGAGGATTAAAGAAATTAATGGGGAATCAGGCATTACGTGTAGAATATGGAGCAAATGCCAATACAAGTATGAAAGCGTATGCACCGGATAAAATATGGGATGAGTGGGAACGGTTATTAAATAACATTAATATAAAATAGGAATTGCTAAGGTAATAATATGTACAAAAAAGTTGTAATGAGTCGATTTGGTGGTTTAGGGGATATGGTGATGCTTACCCCTATATTGAGAGGAATAAAAACGCTCTTGCCAGAAACTAAACTAATAGTAGTAGGGGAAGAAAATGCTAGAGCCCTAATGGAGGGATGTCCATTTGTAGACGAATATCTAGGATTTGATAAAAGCTATAAAAGTTCTTGGAATATTATAAAAAAACTATGGAGAGCTGATATTGTATATTTGATGGATACGTTGTATCGTATCTCTATAATTTATTGGTTAGCGAGAGTAAAGAAAAGAATTGGTTTTCCTCACAAAAGAAAGTTTTTTTTAACGGATCTTATTTCTGCTAAATCATGGATGAATTATGCCTATGAACCAGTAGTGTATGCGGACTTTGTAAAAGATATACTACAAATTGATATTACACAAATACCAGAATGGGATAGTCTTTTCTATCCAGAGGGAAGTGAATTAGAGAAGAAGAATGTAATTGAATTATTACAACATAGACGTTATAAAGATTTTATTGTTTGTAGTTTAGAAACAGGTGGATATCCTAAAGATTGGCCTATTGAACACTGGTTGGAACTATTTAGAGAATTAGAAAAAATAGAAAAGAGTGTGGTTATTATTGGCGTTCCGTCAAAAAAATATAATGATATAGAATTTCCTGATAATGTTCTTGATTTAAGAGGAAGAACAAACCTCCTTGAAACAGGAGAAGTTATACGATTAGCAGATATGGTTGTTAATGGATGTAGTTTTCCTATCCATGTAGCAAATGCTGTTAATACTCCAGTCATTGGTCTATATGGCTCAGAGCCTGATTGGCGATGTAGACCACAACGTATATTTGCTAGTATATGTGCTGAAATGGATTGTTCACCGTGTGATTATATGTTTAAAGGACCTGGTTGGTGTGAGAATCCAATATGCATGAAGCAGATCTCTGTAAAAAGAGTTATCACAGAAATTCAAAGATGCTATGATGAAGGAAAACCTTTGGGAGAATATCGATTAATAACTGGAGAAAATGATGGATAATGATTTAATTGAGAAATATGATATTTCTAAAATGGATGCGTATTTAGCAGAAATGGTTTATAGAATCAAGGGTAGCAGAATTTGCCCAGAATATGTCTATAAATTATCATTAAAAAAATATGGATTTAAAGATAATTTGGGAAGATATTATACAGAAAAATATTCAGGAATTCCTGTTGGCAAATTCACTTGGGGATATAAATATATACGGGATGATATTATCAAGTCTATTGGAGCATATTGTTCTATTGCGATTGACCAATTAGTAGTTCCGAATGGACATAAAACTGATTATGTTACTACGTGGCAGTCAGAATTGGAATATCGGAATGAATTACCTATTAACAAAAGTACAGTCATTGGTAATGATGTTTGGATTGGTGCACGGTGTACAATTTTAAATAACCTTACAATTGGTGATGGAGCTGTTATTGGTGCAGGTAGTGTGATAACAAAAGATGTACCACCATATGCCATTGTAGTAGGTGCTAATAAAATTATTAGATATCGTTTCCCAGAAGAGATAATCCAAAAATTGCTTATCATGAAATGGTGGGAATGGGAAGATGAAAAAATACGTTCCTCTTACAAGTTATTTGAAGATCCTGTTGCTTTTGTAGATGCGTATTATTTAAAGTAGAGTAAAATATGAGAATACTAGAAATATTATCAGGTCCATCATACGATTCGGTCATTGCCTATAAAGATGCGGGGATGTTATTGTATGAATTGAATAAATCTTTTAATTACACAGCTAATTATTGTGGATGTAATAGTAGTGAGTATGAAGCAGAGTGGAATCCTCAATTTTTAAGATCTGTGTGTGTTAATAAAGTTTCAGAAAGCTTAGAATTCAGGAAACAGGTATTAGACATAAAAAAATATATAGTAGACCATATAAAAAATTATGACGTAATTATATTTTTTAATTATGGAAGTACTGTATATAAATTAGCTAAACTTTGTAAGAAAATTAATCCTAATATCACTGTATATTCTAAGCTAGATATGGGACAAGGTGGATTTTCCCACTTTTCTCCAAAGCGAAACTTCTCGAATTTACGCAGTCGTCTTGAGGTTTTTAAAAGTAGGTATATTGATTTTTTTACTGTAGAAACAAAAGAGTATTATAATACTTTAAAAAATAGCCCAATGTTTAAAGATAGGTTATATTACTTACCAAACGGTGTATCTACATTAGGGATCGATGATGCCACAGTAAATATAGATCAAAAAGAAAATATTGTGATTACTGTTGGTAGACTTGGCATTTATGAGAAAAATACTGAATTATTTTTGAATAGTATATTAGAAATTCCTGATAAAATACGTAGTCAATGGAAATTCTACTTTGTGGGACCACAAACAAAGGAATTTTCACAGTATATCACGAAATTTTTAGAAGAGAATCCAAGGCTTGTATCTAATATAATTCAATTAGGAAATATAACAGATAGAAATGAATTAGCTGACCTATTAAAACAATCAAAAATAATTTGTATGCCTAGTAGAACAGAAGGGGCGTGTATTGCAACTTTAGAAGGTATGTATTTTGGTTGTGTACCTATTATTAGCCGGTATAGCTCTTTTGTAAGAGATACAACAAATAATGAAACTATTGGTAAGGTAGTGGATGACTATACATCTAATGGTTTTGCAAATGCAATGGTAGAATATATGAATGATGAACATCTTATAAAATCTGAAATAGAAAAAGCGATAAGCTATGCAAGAGATACATTCGATTATAAAACTATTGGTGCTGAATTAAATCGATTGTTGATGTTGTATAAAAAAGATTAGTAAAATAAATAGCGACACTTATAATGGATTGCTAAAATTTATGTTATAATCTATCATTGAATGCATGGTGTAAAATTGATACAATAGAAAATGAATAAAAGACTATCACGCAAGATGATAGTCTTTGTTATATGTGGATAGATAAGAGGAAGTATATGAATACGGTTGGTGTGTTAATTTTAACAAGAAATGAAGAACAAAACATCAAAGATTGTATAGAAAGTTGTCAAGCTTTTGCTGATGAAATTCTTGTCATCGATGATGGCAGTGAAGATAATACAGTATCTATTGCGGAATCGTTAGGAGCAAAAGTCTTGCAACGATCAATGAATGGAGATTGGGGAGCACAACAAACATTTGCGATAGAACAAGCTAGCAGTCATTGGATATTCTTTATTGATGCGGATGAACGATGCAGCCCAGAATTATGTGCAGAAATTAAGCTAGCTATACAAGGAGAAGATTTAGCGTATTGGATACAGCGACATAATCGCTTTCATCATAATGTAGCAACGCATGGAGTATTACGTCCAGATTATGTATGTCGGTTGATGCCCGCTAAGGGATCTTGGGTTAAAGGATATGTACATCCACAAATTATTACACCTTATGAAAATAAGCGTCTAGAATCACCAATGTACCATTATACCTATGATAATTGGCAACAATATTTTAATAAGTTTAATAACTATACGACATTAGCAGCTAATCGTTATAAAGATGAAGGAAAATCGTGCTCTTTTTTAAGAGATATTATATTACGACCAATGTGGGCATTCTTTAAAATGTATATATTGGATCGTGGATTTTTAGATGGAAAAATAGGATTTATCTTATCTATTAATCATTATTTTTACACGATGACAAAATATGTAAAATTATATTATTTACTTAAATCTAATGGTAAGTTGTAAGAAATTATAAAATACTGGAGATACGAATGAGAGTAGCTATATTAGAAAGTATAGTTATGCCCGCAGGGCATGAAGTAGAATTTGATAGAATTTTAGTTGAGGAGTTGAAAAAGCAAGGGCATGAACCAGTGTTCTTTGTTCCAGAAAACTTTCCCTTTAAAGTTGATTATGGAGTAGACATAGAATATCTAGAGGGTGGCGAAGCGATTTCTTATGCAGGTGTCAGTCGTTGGAAACGGATCTGGCTTTCCTTACTTCGAGAAAAAAGACGAAAAGCTTGGTTTAATTCTGCATATAAAAAAATACTCGATGGAAAATGTGATGCTTTAATTATTCCTACTGCAAGCTTTAGGTTTGCTAGGTCTATTGTTCGTACTGAATTGAAACATTCTCCAGTTCCTATTATTATGCTATTTCATGGAATTATGGAAAAGGAACGAGAGCGATTTGAGGCACATGCTAAAAAATGTGAACCTTATGAAAACATATACTTGAAAGTATTGACTTTTAGAGATGAGTATAATGATGGAAATAAGAAAAATATTACATCTGTAGTCCCTCCAGTGTATACTCCAAAAGAAGGAGTAGTAAGAAGTAGTAGTGATGAGCCATTGACAATAGGGTTCTTTGGACAGTTTAGAAAAGAAAAACAACTAAATCAATTTTTAGATGCCTTTATAGAGGCTAAATTTGATTGTCCAGTGAGTTTACTAGTGCAAGGAGCAACGGTTACCCCTAGTGATTCAGAACTATTTGAGTCTATGATGAAAAAATATAGTACATATGATAATATTCGGTTCTTACATAAAAACTTAAATGGTAAAGAATGGGATGAACAGTTGATTAATGTAGATGCATTATTATTGCCATATGGAGCAGAACGATATCGCTATCAATGTAGTGCCATTTTATTTACAGCTATAGGATTTAATAAACCAGTGCTAGTGTCGGAAGAAATTAACCCTGAAGTGTTAGAAAATTATCATATTGGGCATACGTTAGATTTGACATCTAACGAAACAATTGTGAAAGGGCTAGAGGAGTTTGTACATGTGATGAGTTGCCGACCAGAGGTATTTGAGATGGGATTAAAAAAAGCTAACGACGTATATAGTCAAAGTCGCTTAGTAGAGGAAATTTTAGAGTTATAGATAGTTTTTCTGTACAACATTAGCTTTGTATAGGAGTTTATGTTTGTCAATTTAACGATGTATATTGATATTATTAGGCTAGCAATTTTGTATTAGTTTAGTACTAAAAGTAATGAGAAAGAATATGAACAAAATAAGGAAGGGTCTATTCCAAAAGTAAAATATTTTGTTTGGTTTGGTAATAATCCATATCCTACTAAAATAGAAGAATGTATGAAATCCTGGGAAAAATTAGAAGGTTATACTCTAAAAAAATGGGATGAATCAAACTTTCCGTTTGAACAATATCCGTTTGCAAAAAAAGCTTATGAAAATAAAAAGTGGGCATTTGTTTCAGATGTAGCACGATTACATGCGGTATATATAGAGGGAGGGATTTACCTTGATTCTGATATAGAAGTGCTAAAGGATTTTGATGATTTATTGAAATATGATGGATTTTTTGGGATAGAAGATTCTAGAATGATTAGTAATGCAATTATGGGAAGTAAAAAAGGCAATCCTTTAATTGGCCTTTTATTAAAATGGTATGATGTTATTTCTTATAAAACAGCTTATATAAGAATGACTAATACTCGTATTGTTACTAAAATTATCCGAATCATATATGGTATCAAAGTAAATAAGCAAGGTTTTATGCTGCCATTTAATACTAAAGTTTTAAAGGATGTTGGATTGGTTTGCACACCTAATATAACAGATACTTTTTATCCAACAAAAGATACGTATGCGATTCATCATATTACAGGATCTTGGGGAGATACCTACATTCCTAAATTTGAAAAATAAGGTATATTATGAAGATTGCAATTATGGCATTTGGAATCAATAGTATAAGTAACATTTCAGGTATGGAACGAGTCTTTGTAAATATGTCAAATGAAATGTCTAGGCGCGGTCATACAGTGTATATGATCTGGAAGGGTGATGAGGGAGAAGAACCATTTTATAAATTTGATCAATCTGTTCGTAAATATAATCTAGGCTTAGGAAATATTAAGGTTCCATATATATAAGATCGAAAGAGAAATTACTAGATTTTTAAGGCTTTCGGTTATTAATAAAGTTGATCAATATAAATATGAGCAAATAAGTTCAGCAATTACCAAGGTTATTAATATCGATGAAATAGATATATTTATTTGTCATGAGTTAAATAGTGTTTTTGTTGCTCAACATTTAACTAATGGATGTAAGCCCATTATAGGAATGGTTCACGGAAATGTTGAAAGAGAGTTTCATAGAATATCTATCAATCAAAAAAATCATTATCTAAATTAGATTTATATCAAGTTTTAACACCGTCCTTTAAAAAAGACTTAGAGAGAGTTTTGGGGATTCCAGTAGTAGTGATTCCTAATGCTGTAGAACCGACAAAGTTGTCAAAAATAGAAAGAGGAGTAAAGTCTAGTTATACTCTATTATCTGTTGGAAGAGTTGAAGGGGAGAATAAACGCCCTTTTATTACGATACAAAGTTTTGCTGAAATTTGCCATAAATATCCTAATTGGTTTTTAGATTTTTATGGGCCAGTAACAGATGAAGCTTATATGCACGAAATTCAGATGTTTATTAAAACGCATAATTTAGAGAATCGTATAAGGTACAAAGGTGTATCAAATAATTTACAACCAATTTATGAAAATGCTGATATTTTAGGGTTTCCTTCAAAGTACGAAGGATTTAGTGTAGTTATGGCGGAAGCTATGGAATCGGGATTGCCTGTTATTGGATTTAAAGACTCTCCAGGAGTTAATGAAATGATAATTGATAATTATAATGGATTTCTTGTAGGTTCCATAAAAGAATATACCGAAAAGTTAGAAGTTTTGATGGCAAATTATAATATACGAAATAAAATGGCATTACAATCGCATAAATCAGTAGAGAATTTGTCAAATGGGGAAGTATGGATTCGTTGGGAATATGTTATGAAACAATTAATTGATAGGTATAATGATAAAAAGGTAAGATGAAGCATGAAGTCTAGCAGACTTTATAAGGGCTCTATACCCAATGTTGGGGCTACTCATATAAGAGTAGTCACCAACATTTTTTGTTGCAATAAAATAGACATATACAAATGTGTCCACATTGTGGAGCGCTCCCTAGAAAGTCTAAAGGTAAAGGACCTAGATAGGTTAAATTTGACGCTGCACAGCATTATTCAGTGACTGTAACCTATTTACAAAGACGTTACAAATGTCAGGAATCTAATCACACTTTCATAGAAAAGCATTCTTTTGTTTGCCGTTATTTATGACTTAGTAAAACTAATATGGAATATCTATTTAGACAACTTGGCGAAAAAGGATCCTTCACTGAGATGGTTAAATGTAGTAATGTTTCTGTCTCCACTATTTAAGTTAGTGATGCAAACTATGTTCCCTCATGTACATATTGTGGCAGATTGTTACCATTGTGTGTCGCTTGGTAGATTGGGATCTCGAGCGAGTACGCAAGCGTGACAAAAAACAATTAGTAGCGCACTCTAGGATGCTCAAATATAACCGAAGGATTCTTATGAAGAATCCAGATACATTAACTGAAGACGAGCGAGAATTGTTAATGCCTTTGTATTACCCTATTCCAACGGTTTACAGAAGGCTGTAATAATATTAAAGTGTTAAAAAGAATAAGTTATGAGTTACGTCATTTTGAACACTTCAGAGTTCGTATACTTCTATTAAGCAAAAAGAATAGCTAGTGCTAAGAACTTTTTATATTAGTAGCTCCTGCATTTGACAAAGGGGCTTTAAAGTTATAGTTACTTATATAATGTGCTATAATAATACATAATATTTTGGGTAAAATTTGCAAGGAATTAAATTCAGATATAGGAGACTTAATTTGTCTTGACAAAGAAAGATAGGTGATATGATGCTGGAAGGTGTAAAACATAATAAATTCAATGCACTTACCCCTGAAGTGTTAGAAGAAAACGAGCAAATATATACAGAAGCACTTGATTATGCTTTTAGCAATAGTAGTATAAAAAATATTGCTATTACCGGCATATATGGTGCTGGAAAAAGTACAGTATGGAATACCTATGTTCATGAAAAGGAATTAAGAAATATAATTACAGTTTCTTTGGGTAAATATAAAAATAATATTAAAGATGATGACGATAGACTAAAAGAAGCATCTTCGACGAATGCTTTAAATTCAGGGGTTGATGGTGCTAAAAATAAGTGTAGTAATGAAAATCAAAAAGCAGAGGATATAGGCGATGACAATAGGGTAGAAAGACAACTCATCAATCAAATATTATCTCAGATAGAATCAAAGAAAATACCACTTAGTAAATATGGTTTTAAATCAAATAAAAGCATCTTTAGCATATGCATGGAATCATTGGCATTTCTTTCAATAATTTGCTCAATACTACTTTGGATAATAAAAGATAATTTTATATCGTTTGTTAATGAGTCGTATAAAAATTTTAATGGCATATCTTTGATGTTTATATGTGCCTTGTTGTTATTTGCACCATTGTTTTATTATTTGTATATATTCAATAGAGGGAACAAATTTAAAATTTCTAAAATAACATTCAAAGGTGCGGAAGCAAATATTAATGATAATAATAGCGATGAGTCAGTATTAGATAGAGATATTAAAGAGTTGGTTTACTTACTGAGAAGTTCTGATTCAAAGATTGTTGTTTTTGAAGATTTAGATAGATATGATAATGCGTCCATTTACACAAAGTTAAGAGAGCTGAATTTTCTGTTAAACAAATATGTAAAAGTAAACGATGAAAGGGAAACTCTGATAAGATTTGTATATATGCTTAAGGATAGTTTATTTTACTCTAAAAACAGAACTAAATTCTTCGATTTCATTTTACCTATAGTCCCTGTGGTAGACTCAAAAACATCAGAAAATGCACTTATTGAACTTTTGAAAAAAGTAGAGAATACCCCTGATAGAAGTTTATTGACTGATATTTCTTTATATGTGGATGATATGAGGCTTCTAAAAAACATAGTTAATGAGTATATTGTGTACTCTAAAATTATACCAATAGGAAAGATTGACTTGGAGAGTAATAAACTATTTGCACTTATTACTTTAAAAAATATATTCCCAAATGAGTTTGATCTTTTGCAGGAAGATAAAGGCTTTATAAGGGCAATATTTGATGAATTGGAGTCTAATAGGAAAAAAATTGTTAGTAATTTTAAGCAGGATCTAGAGAAAATCGAGGATAATATTAAATTTATAAATAGTAGGATTGCGAATGATAAGTTTGAAGCAATGGCATTGATGATATCGACTGATGTAAGACCAAATAATAATCAATTTAAAACAATGCCGCAGTTTCTAAAAGATTGGAGTCAAAACCCTGATAATATTTTTTACATTGAGTATCCAAGCGGTACTGAATGGATTAATTATAATGATTTTTTGAATAAGTATGTTTTAACTGATAATGAAAAAAAGGTATTAGTTAAAAAATTACCAGAAGATTTTTCTGTTGAAATGAATAAACTTAATTTAGATAGAGAAAAAATAAAAAAGCAGATTAAAGATATTGAAATATATAGCTATAAAGAGCTTATATCTAAAATGAACACTGAACAAAGGAATAAATTATTTTCAATTGATGGATTTGATATTGTAGAAAGTCATTATTTTCCTCTAATTAGATTTTTAATTGTAGACGGATTATTGGATGAAACATATTGGTACTATAAGGGCAACTTTAATGTGGATACATCAAATATATTAAAGAAAAATGACATGATCTATATGAAAGGATTAAAGGAAGGTAAAGCTCTAGATATTTTCTTGGATGTTGAAACGCCTAATGAGATAATAAGAAGATTAAAACTATCTGATTTTAGTCGTTTCAATGTATTGAATAAGAAAGTATTAAATACTTGTTTAGAGCAAAAACAAACTGAAAATGTATTAGCTATTGTTGATTCAGTTGACATAAATGACAAGTATAAGGATTTATTAAAAATTTTAAACGAGTTTGACTTAGATATAGTAAGAATCTATTCTAATATGTTATTGAAAAATAATGTGGATAGCCTTGTTAGAACTTTGGAATTTTGCGAAGATGAAAATATTGATACTTTTAAGAATATACTGATTTCAGTTTTAACAAATAAAACTATAGATTTAGCTAACTTAGTAAAATTTAAGGAATATATAGAACAAAATGAGAACATAATATCTTTAATACCTGAAGAAGAGTTTGATGTTTTTGTCGATAATATTCGTTCTGCGAGCATCGAGTTTGAAGATGTGTCAGAAGCAAATTGTGATAAAGTGAGATTGGCTGGTGTTGAGCAGGTTCATGCATATAAGCTAAACGTTAGAAATTTATTGTTTATAACTGAAGCGATATTAGAAAAGACTATAAACTATGGTAGTTTGTTAAGTGAGATTTACCACTCTTCTCAGTTATCGTCAAGCAAAGAGTATATTGAGGATAATTTTTCGATCGTTATATCCGATTATATAGATGAAAACAAGAATGAAAAAAACTATACTAACAGTGAGGAGATACTATTAAGAATTCTTAATTCTGATATTTCTGATAAATATAAATTAGAGTATGTAGAGAAGAATGAAACAGCAATTTCAAAGTTAACTGATCTACAAGATAACTCTGTAACGACTGGAATGCTTGATTGTTTATTACGAAAAAATAAAGTTCAGTTCTGCTCAGATAATATAGCTTCATATTGGAATATGATTGAAAAATATAGTGATGATTTCGTTGAATATCTAAATGACAACTTGGATGAAGATAATAATGAAGATATATTAAAAAATAATATTTCTGTCTGTAATACCTTTATAAATAGTTCATTAGTAAGTGATAAGGTTTTTGGATTCGTCATAAAATATGCGAATGAACCAATAAGTAATATCAATCATGAACTAACACAAAATAGAGTTAATACTTTAGTTCACCAGAGATTAATTGAAGTGACAGAAAAGAATATTGAGACATTATGGAATAACTCATATTATGCCGAATTGATTTTGATGGCAGATTATGGTGACGATGTGGCAGAGGAACTTGTTATAAATATGCTTTTAAATTATGAGCTTTCTGATGAGTTGATATATGGTTTAGTTAATAGTGATATTGCAGATGGTAATTCTATGAAGCTAATAGATTCAATAAAAGATAGTGTCTTAGTTGAAAAGATACATCAAACTAAAAAAACTATCATAGAATATATTATTAAGGGAGATTTATCTTCGGTAAATATTAACTATATATGTAAATCCTTTAAGATGTTTGAGTTAAAAGATGAGTTTATAAAGTCATTAGATGATAAAGACAAATTGGAAGATTTGGAAGATGAAAATCTCAATGAAGTTTTTATGCAATATGTACTAAGCTCACCAGATATCAAATTAAGTACCAAAGTATCTTTGGTGTTAACTAAGATTAAAAATGGATTGAGTGTTAATATTCTGAAAGGTTATATATCCTCTGTAAAAGAAATCTCAGAGTTATCTAATGTTTGGGAGAATAAACAGCCTTTGTTGGATGATTCTTATAAGGATAAAGTGGGACAGGCATTAATAGAATTTGGCTATGTTAAACCACGTAAAAATAAAGGTTATCCTAGAATCATGCTTTCGAGGATATAAAATAAAACAAAGATAGATGATTATTTGCTGTAAATAGTTTGTAAGGAGATGGCTATCTCTCTATCTCCTTGCCATATAAATTCCATAGTTCTTTCGTATTTGATAAAGTTCGTCCATAGTAGATTTTGTAGAAGGGGCTGTAACTAAAATGCAAAAAAGTACATTTTGTTACAGCCCCTTTTTATTAACTTGAATTTATAATCTAAGTGCAACTAAAAAAATATACTTTAGAAGGAGGACTATTGCCATCCCTAAAAAGTATATTATAGAACTAAAAACAGCAAATCGTTTTTCGACTTGCTGTTACTAAAATTATTTAATTGGTGGGATGCGGGGGATTTGAACCCCCAGCACAAATCTATGTTAAATGTAATTCTTCAATCTATGTTTCTTTTTTCATATGGAGCCATCCCGAAAAGTGCCGCATCCATCCATATTTCTTATCATTTCCATAATAAGTCCTCCCTTTAACATGATTTTAAAATCACCAGTTTCGGTAAGTTTCTTTGTTAGGCTGACAGAAACACATGAAAATAAGATTGAAATTACATGTAACAATACAAAATAATTTCTGAACACTTTTAGTATACTATATTTTGTAATCTATTGCACTATCTTCGTAATAGCGGTTTCTCTATTTACCTTTGCATACCCTTTTTCCTGCATATACCTTTCTATGTCAAACTTACGATTATTGACAGCATCATATGTCATTCATAGTATAATTCATGTATTGTAGATTATTATTGATATAAAGGTAATCTAGGTATGTAATTAAGATATAAAGGAGGGATATAGTGAATGATTTAGAAAATAAAGAGCTGAAAAAAACAGAGATAATTGTAAAGCTTAGTTATGAGCCTAATTGGCCAACGCGAATAATATTTATTAGATTAATTATTACAATTGTATCCGCACTCATTATATTTACTGATATTAGTGAAGGAACAAGTTTTTTTAGATCTTTATTTATTTTTTGTTCATCTATCCTTTTTGCGACAATAGGCATTAGTAGTTTCGGTTGGAAGCAGAAGCTACATAATGTAATTCACTTTGTATTATATATGTATATTACAATTGCGGCTTTGGGGCTATTTAATCTACTGCAAGTTATGACAGTAGATGGTAAGGGATATGTTTACTTCAACCCTATGGGGCCGATGCCTTTGATACATGTATCGACTAATGTGTTGTTTTATATCTTAGTGGTTGTAATTATATTATTATCATGTATTCAATATGTGAATTCGTATGAACCAGATGTAAGGAACCTAGAAAAAGAGGAGGCGAGATAATATGTTTACATTATTTATTATTATAGTCTCGGCTTGTTATTTTGGCGTTGTTTTTGGTGCAATTATTAAATTTAAAGAAAAAAATGTCTGTACTGTATCTACCATTTTGTTTTCCTTTATTTTACCATTTGAACATTTTTTTCTATTTCCTAAGCATTATTTTAAAGATAAGAAGAATATTAGCTTGTACAAGCGTATACGTATTGTTTTAACAACCGCAGAACTACTACCGATTATTATTACTGGATTGGCTGAAACACTAGTTATGAGTGGCTATACACAAGTAGATGAAGAAAAACAACCTCGTGTATTAGAAGGTATTGCTAAAAATCAATATGATGAAATATATGGAACCCTGTGTCCTCATTGCGTATAATGATAGGACATAATCGTGATAAACGGTAGGTTATAGAATAAAAAGGAACTGTAAAATATAGCTTTAATTAAAATAAAGAAAAGTGACTAAATTGTATAATAATAAAAAGCGCTCCAATTAGGAGCGCCTTTTCTTTTTTACCCCAAAGGATAATATAAAGTTAGTTTTGGGAATCATAACCCAATTTGTATTTTTATTGTATAGTTACTGTTATAGAATGTCAATCGTATCTCACTCAGTATCACTACTTAAATTGTATTTCCCCTTCTTCTCGTGTATAATAACAACTATAAAGATTTTTAAGGATAAAGAATTAAACAGGAGGCATGGAATGAATCGATTCCAAATGGAACTTGCTGGTCGCACGTTATCGATTGAAACTGGCGAGTTGGCAAAACAAGCAAGTGGTTCTGCATTAGTACAATATGGTGATACGGTTGTATTGGTTACAGCAACGGCATCAAAAGAGGCAAAAGACATTGACTTCTTCCCATTAACAGTGGATTATGAAGAAAAAATGTATGCTGTTGGTAGATTCCCAGGTGGTTTTATTAAACGTGAAGCACGTCCACCAGAGTCTGCTATTTTAAATAGTCGTTTGATTGACCGTCCAATCCGTCCTTTATTCGATAAAGGTAGCCGTAATGAAGTACATGTAGTAGCTACTGTATTATCTGTTGATCATGACCATGCACCTGAAATCTGTGCATTGATTGGTGCGTCTGCGGCATTATCCATTTCCGATATTCCATGGGCAGGTCCTATTGCGGGCGTGCGCATGGGTCTTGTAGATGGCAATATCGTAGTCAACCCAACTGAAGTACAATTAGAAGCAACTACATTAAATATGGTTGTAGCTGGTACGAAAGATGCGATTTTGATGGTAGAAGGGGAAGCAAACGAAATTCCTGAAGACATCATCTTAGAAGTAATCATGACAGCTCACGAAGAAATCAAAAAAATCGTAGCGTTCCAAGAGTCTATGGTAGCTGAAATTGGACATGCGAAACGCACATTCCCAATTAAAGAAGTAGACCCAGTGGTAGCAGAAGCAGTTCGTGCCTATGCACATGATAAATTAGATGCAGCTGTACGTTGCGCAGATAAAGTGCAACGTGAAGAGCAACAACAAGCTGTATTCGAAGAAGTGTTGGCTCATTTTGCTGAACAATTCCCAGAACAAGCGGGTGATATTTACGCTACATTAGAAAAAATGGTGAAAGAAATTGTACGTCATATGATTACGGTAGAAAAAATCCGTCCAGATGGCCGTCAATTAGACGAAGTTCGTCCTATTTCTTGTCGTGTTAACGCCTTGCCACGTACTCATGGATCTGGCTTGTTTACACGTGGTCAAACACAAGTGTTAAACATTTGTACCTTAGCGCCATTATCTGAAAAACAAACTATCGATGGCATTGGTTTAGATACAGAAAAACGCTACATTCATCATTACAATTTCCCATCCTACTCCGTAGGGGAAACTCGTTCCTCTCGTGGTCCTGGACGTCGTGAAATTGGTCATGGTGCATTAGCTGAAAGAGCATTATTAGCAGTGCTTCCAACAGAAGAAGAATTTCCATATGCTATGCGTTTAGTATCTGAAGTATTAGAATCCAACGGATCTAGCTCTATGGCCAGCGTATGTGGTTCCACTTTATCCTTGATGGACGCAGGGGTGCCGATCAAAGCGCCAGTAGCTGGTGTTGCAATGGGTCTTGTCACACAGGATGAACATTACACAATCTTAACAGATATTCAAGGTATGGAAGATGCCTTAGGAGACATGGACTTCAAAGTAGCCGGTACTACAAAAGGTGTGACTGCGATCCAAATGGATATTAAAATTTCCGGTCTATCTCGTGAAATTTTAGAAGAAGCATTAGCACAAGCTCACAAAGGTCGTATGCACATCATGGGTAAAATGATGGAAGCTATCCAAGCACCACGTGAAGAAATGTCTAAATGGGCTCCTCGCATTGTAACGATGAAAATTGATCCAGATAAAATCCGTGACGTTATCGGTACAGGCGGTAAAGTCATCCGTGGCATCATTGAAGAAACTGGTGCTAAAATTGACATCGAAGATGATGGCACAATCTCCATTGCTGCAGTAGAAGCGGAAGCAGCTGAAAAAGCAATCCAAATCATTACGAACTTGACAAAAGAAGTGGAAGCAGGCGAAGTGTACATGGGTAAAGTCACTCGTTTGATGAACTTCGGTGCTTTCGTAGAAGTATTGCCAGGTAAAGAAGGTTTGGTTCATATTTCTCAATTAGCAAGAGAACGTGTGGAAAAAGTAGAAGATGTAGTGAATGTAGGCGATGAAATTATGGTCAAAGTTATCGAAATTGATGACAAAGGTCGTATTAACTTGTCTCGCAAAGAGCTATTGAAATAATCGAGGTGCACTATGGATATTCGTGGATTTGAAGTAGTGTCTGCTTTTGAAGGGCAAGGCATCAATTTGCCGAAGCGTAAGACTTCTGAAAGTGCAGGCTATGATATTGAATGTGCAGAATCTGTTGTGGTAGGTCCTAAGGAAACGGTATTGATTCCTACAGGACTGAAAGCGTTCATGCATTATGATGAATATTTGGCGATCCACGTTCGCTCGAGCATGGCTATTAAACGAGGTTTGATGCTCACAAATAGTACAGGGATTATTGATTCTGATTACTATAACAATGAAGATAACGAAGGTCATATTATGATTGCTGTGTACAATATCACAGATGCTCCTGTTGCCTTGGAAAAAGGGGAACGAGTAGCACAAGGTATCTTCTCTAAATACTTACTGACCAATGATGACGATGCGCGCGGTATTCGTACGGGTGGTATCGGTAGTACAGGCAGTAAATAACAACATATACTAGGGAATGTAATAACATTTCTTTCACTAGAGAGTTTTAAGCGGTAGTCTTAGGACTCTCTAGTTTTTTATGAAACTAGACTTTCATAGAAAATGCTATGACCTATGAGGGGTACACATTGAATTTCATTGTTAAAATGGAGTATAATATAGCTTGATATAGTCTATCCTAAGGAGGATGTACCGTGTTTACATATGCAAAACAACAATGGGAATTAGGTAAAAGAATCTATGGATACCATAGCTGGCGTGAAAAACGACGTATCTTTTTGTTCACCGCCCGTTCCTATAAAAATAAATCTCAGCTGAAACAATTAGAAGCATATTTTGCAAACTATCGTTGCTATTCTAATTTGCTACAAGATCAAGAAGGGATTTGGGAGATTATTAACCGTGTATTCTTGTATAAAGAATCCACGGCACAAGAGCGTTTGACATGCATTATGCAACATTTTGATGCGTTACCAAAATATTTTACAGATGGCGCGATTCGTGCTTTGTACAGTCCTTCTGAAAGCGGCATTCGAGTATGGCATTCCGAAGAATTAGCTCTAGAAGCTACCTTACAATATATGCCTGGGCAACGTAAAGAAGGATTACTTAGTTTGCTCCTAACCTACGAAGGAGATGGTATTTATCATATCAACTTCCGATTAGGTGTGGATCCATCGGGACAACCATGTATTTGGGTTGGTACTATTCAGGGATATAAAGAGGGTTTAGATAAGGCGAAAAAGCTAACGAAAAAAATGCATGGCTACCGTCCTAAAAACTTTATGTTCTTTTTATTACGCCAATTAGCCACTTGCTTAGGTATTGAGACCTTGTATGCAGTGTCCGACGAAGGGTTCTATACAAATACACATTTAATTCGTTTCAATCGTCATAAATTAGTGAAATTTGATGACTTCTGGGAAGAATTAGGTGGTCACGTATGGGAGAAAGATTCTAGGTTCTTTGTGATTCCTTTAGCAGAGGAACGTAAAACTTACGAAACGGCGAAAACACATAAACGAAATATGTATCGCAAACGCTATGAAATGTTAGATACTTTTATAGAAGAAATTCAACAGCAAGGAAAGACCTTCTTGCACAACCAATAGGAGGATACGGTATGAAATGTCCTTATTGTCATCATGATGAAATCAAAGTGACAGACTCACGGTCTACGGACGATAATAATATTCGTCGCCGTCGCGAATGTATGAGCTGTGGGAAACGGTTCACGACCTATGAAGTCATTGAAGATTTACCGATTATGGTGATTAAACGAGATCAGAAAAAAGAATTATTTGATCGATCTAAATTGATGAATGGCTTGTGGAGATCTTGTAGTAAACGAGGGATTTCTACGGATCAATTAGAATCGATTGTGAATGAAACAGAAAAACAAATTCGTATGGAAGTAGAGCAAGAAGTGACTACGGAACGAATTGGTGAAATTGTTTTATCCTTGTTGAAAGATGTGGACCAAGTTGCCTATGTGCGATTTGCCTCTGTGTATCGACAATTTAATAATGTAGAAAGTTTCTTACAAGAATTACACGACTTATTGGACAATCATGGAAAGGATACAACACATGAGTGAGTTACATCCAACTATTAGTGCCCGCTTTTCAGATCATGTAGACACATTGAGTGCTACTTATGAAGTAATGGGTGTTATTGAAGCTATGGCGGAGCGTTGTAAAGCAGCGCTAGCGGCAGGCAATAAAATTTTATTTTGCGGTAATGGTGGATCCGCTGCAGATTCTCAGCATTTAGCAGCTGAATTAGTGGGACGTTTTCAGAAAGAACGCCGTTCCTTTGCATCCATTGCGCTGACTACAGATACGTCTATTTTGACAGCAGTAGGCAATGATTATGGATATGATGAAGTATTTGCCCGACAAGTAGATGGGCTAGGCCGTTCCGGAGATATTTTGATTGGTATTTCCACATCTGGGAATAGTAAAAATGTAGTGAAAGCCGTAGAGTCTGCCCGTAATATCGGTATGCATACCTTTGCCTTTACTGGTGAAGGTGGTGGAAAGATGGCAGAATTATGTGATTTAACGTTTGCAGTGCCATCAAAAGTGACAGCCCGCATTCAAGAAATGCATATTTTAGCGGGTCATATTTTATGTGAATTGGTGGAAGAAGACTATGCCTAATCGTACATTACAATCCTTTTTACTTCGTGATTTACCACAGTTACAAGTAGGGGTTATTGGAGATTGCATGTTAGATCGCTATATTTTTGGTGATGTAAGTCGCATCTCTCCAGAATCTCCGGTGCCTGTGAATTTAGTCCAACGTGAAACGGAAGTTTTGGGCGGTGCCGCTAATGTGGCGAATAATTTAGCGCAATTAGATTGCCAAGTGCATATGGCATCCCGCATTGGCGATGATACACATGGTAAAATTGTACGCCAACTATTAGCGGATAATGGCATCCAATGTACTGGCGTTTTTACAGAAGATTCCATTCCGACCACAACCAAAACACGTATTTTAGGGGGACAACAGCAAATGATTCGCTTAGATTATGAAGTGAATCAGCCCTTGTCCAGTGATAGTGAAACAGCGATACTTACTTGGCTAGATGAGTTGTTACGCAAAGGGTTACAAGGTCTTGTAATTTCCGATTATGGGAAAGGTATTTGCCAGCCCTCCTTGCTAAGCCAAGTGTTCAGTAAAACTCGAGCTGCTGGCATTATGACTATTGTGGATCCAAAAGGTTCTGATTGGTCAAAATATAATGGTGCTACTTGCATTACTCCTAATGTGAAGGAGCTTAGTGAAGCCGTAGGTTATGAAGTGCCGAATACAGATGAAGAAGTTGTGAAGGCAGCGCACCATATTTTACATAAGATGGAACTAGATTTTATCATTGTTACTCGTTCGGCTAAAGGGATTACCTTAGTTCGTAAAGATGGTAATGTATGGCACAATGCAGAGACAAAACAGCAAGATGTATTCGATGTGAGTGGTGCCGGTGATACGGTTGTAGCTATGATGCTTACTACATTAATTGCGGGCTTATCTATCCGAGCTGCTTTAGTGGCAGCCAATGCAGCAGCGGGTGTAGTAGTGTCTAAAGTTGGTACATATCCGATCCATCGTCAAGAACTATTAGATTTATTGTCTTCTATGAAAGCTAAAAAAGAAGATAAAGAAAGTGTCTATTCTGTAGAAGCATTAGCCCAAAAGATCCGGTTTTGGCAAGATCGGGGCGAAGTGGTTGTCTTTACGAATGGGTGCTTTGATATTTTACATCGTGGTCATTTGACCTACTTGAAAGAAGCAGCTACATTGGGTGATCATTTGGTGGTGGCCCTCAATTCAGATAGTTCTGTGCGCCGTTTAAAAGGGGATAGTCGTCCTATCAACCATGAACTAGATAGAGCTTTGTCGATGAGTTCTTTAAGTTTTGTCGATGGTGTAGTTCTTTTTGAAGAAGATACACCGGCAGAGGTACTTTCACAGTTGCGACCAAATATATTGGTCAAAGGTGGAGATTACAAGCCAGAAGAAGTGATTGGCAAAGAGTTTGTAGAAGAAGTGAGAATCTTGCCATTCCAAGATGGATATTCCACAACAGGAATTATTAAACATATTCAAGAATTAGTAAAGGAAGGAAAATTATGATTATTGTTACAGGTGGTGCTGGGTTTATTGGATCCAATATTGTAAAACAGTTGAATAATAAAGGTCGCAATGACATTTTAATCGTTGATGATTTGACGGATGGTCGTAAAATCAAAAATATTGAAATGTTGGATTTTGCTGACTATATTGATTATGAAGATTTTGATATTGCGGTAGAGCAAAATACTTTCGATTGTGGTCCTATTGAAGTAGTATTCCACGAAGGTGCTTGTACAGACACTATGGATTACGATGGCAGATATATGATGAAAAATAACTATGAAGGGTCTAAAAATCTCTTTCATTATTGCCAAGAACGCCGAGTTCCTTTCATTTATGCCTCTTCTGCATCCACCTATGGGCATGGTACCAATGGATTCCGCGAAGATCCAGCCTGCGAACAAGCATTAAACCCATATGCGTATTCTAAATTGTTGTTTGACCGTTATGTGGCAAAATTTAGAAATCAATTGCAATCTCAATGTGTAGGTTTGCGCTATTTCAATGTATTTGGACCGAATGAAACACATAAAGATAAAATGGCATCCTTGGTGCGCCAAATGTACTATAAATTGATGGAGACTGGTGAAATTACCTTGTTTAAAGGCATCGATGGATATGGTGACGGTGAGCAAACACGTGATTTTATCTATGTCAACGACGTGGTTAATGTGAACTTCTATTTCTGGGAACATCCTGAAATTAGTGGCGTATTTAACTGTGGTACAGGTCATGCTCATACATTTAATGAGTTTATGAAAGCTGTCATTTCCTTCGCTGGAAAAGGTGAGATTCGCTATATCGATTTCCCAGAAGTATTAAAAGGTAAATACCAAAGCTATACGCAAGCAGATACTACAAAATTGTTAGCTGCTGGTTATGACAAAGGGTTTACCCCATTAGAACAAGCAGTTCATGAATATTGTGCATTATTACGAGATAATGAAGGATATGTAAAATAATGGAAACTAGAAATGTATTGTTTTTAGACCGTGATGGGGTTATCAATGTCGATGTAGGATATTTGAGCGACCCTGCGCAATTGGAATTTATTCCTGGCGCTATTGAGGCTATGAAAGAAGCCCAAACACGTGGGTATGACATCATTGTGGTGACAAACCAAAGTGGTGTGGCCCGTGGTTATTATACAGAGGAAGACGTGCAAGCGTTACATGCTGAAATGTCTCGCCGTTTGGAAGCAGAAGGTGTACATATATTAGCCTACTATTACTGCCCACATCATCCAGAAGGAACAGTGGAAGAGTACAAGAAGGCTTGTGATTGTCGCAAACCGAATCCAGGTATGCTAACAAAAGCCATTGAAGAGTGGCATGTAGATGTAGATGGCAGTTTCCTTGTAGGTGACAAACCATCTGATGCGCAGGCTGCTGAGTCCATTGGCATGCGTGCGTACCCATTTGAAGAAGACAACTTAATGACATTCTTAGAGCCTATTTTTGCCTGGGAAGAAGGCAGAAAGCTATTGGGGCTGTAATGGTAGAACGAACACTTGTATGAGGCACCTCATAAGGTGTTCGTTTTCTTGTAGTGTAAGAAAAGTTACATTTTATGATTGACGGAATAGCTGATTTGTACTACTCTATACGAGGAACTAACTGTATAGTCTGTATCAAGAAGAACAGAACTGAGTTCCATTTTTTAGTATTGGTTCGACTTATATCCTAAGGGAATAAGAACGGAGGAAAACATGGAAAAAGAAACAGCGTTGCAAACACAACCATCGCAAAAATTTACGGTACGTCAATTAACGATTATTGGCTTATTGGCAGGGATTACGATTGTACTTGGCATGACAGGATGGGGCTTTGTGCCAATCCCACCAATTAGTGGGACCATCTTGCATATTCCAACCCTTTTAGGTGGTATCGTAGAAGGTCCTAAAGTGGGGATGTCAGTAGGGTTCTTATTTGGTGCTTACAGTATGGTACGAGCGTATATGTCACCGAATGTTTTATCTTTCGTGTTTATGAATCCAATCATTTCTATATTACCAAGAATGTTGATTGGTTTAGTAGCAGCGTTGGTATATATGTACTTGCCAGTTAAGGTAAGAGCTATCCGTATTGGTGTAGCCGCTTTCTTAGGAAAAGTCACAAGTACTATCCTTGTATTGACTGGTATTTATACAATCTATGGTGTAGAATTTGCAAAGGCAACACACATTTCACAAGAAGCTGTATTTGATGTGGTGATGGGTATTGCATGGTCTCATGGTATTCCAGAAGCACTATTAGGAGTAGCCGTTGTAACACCTGTGGCACTAGCTGTCATCAAAAAATTTAAATGATAATGAAATTGAGTGTATAGACTGCTCATGCATTCAAGTACGGATTTTTTAAATCGGATATAATCAAGAAGTGAATTAGCAAAGACTGATCACTTCTTGTTTTTTTATGTGTTAGGAGGAGTATACTCATGAATTGGAAAAACGATTAATCTACTTTGTGGGTGATAAACCTTCTGATGTACAGGCTGCTGAAGCGATTGGAATGCGTGCCTATCCATTTGAAGAAGAAAATTTAATGACATTCCTAACACCTATCTTCGCTTGGGAAGAAGGCAGAAAATTGTTAGGTTTGTAAATTAACAACGAACACTTTTATGAGAGTCTCATAAGGTGTTCGTTTTTTATAGGATCTATTAATACATGTTGGGACAAGTAGTCGCTACATTTGACAAAGAGCCTTTTTATAACTGTAAGAAAAATTACATTTTATGATTGACAGAACCGCTGATTTGTACTACTCTATACGAGGAACTAACTGTATAGTCTGTATCAGGAAGAGCAGAACTGAGTTCCATTTTTTTATTATTGGTTCGACTTATATCCTAAGGGAATAAGAACGGAGGAAAACATGGAAAAAGAAACAGCGTTGCAAACACAGCCATCGCAAAAATTTACGGTACGTCAATTAACGATTATTGGTTTATTGGCAGGGATTACCATTGTACTTGGTATGACAGGTTGGGGCTTTGTGCCAATTCCACCAATTAGTGCTACTATCTTGCACATCCCAACTATCTTAGGTGGTGTTGTGGAAGGGCCTAAAGTAGGTATGTCAGTAGGTTTCTTATTCGGTGCGTACAGTATGGTACAAGCTTACATGGCGCCTAATATTTTATCCTTTGCATTTATGAATCCTATTATTTCTGTATTGCCAAGAATGTTGATCGGTTTAGTGGCAGCGTTGGTGTATATGTATGTACCAATTAAGGTGAAAGCCATCCGTATCGGCTTAGCTGCATTCTTGGGAACAGCTACTAATACAATCCTTGTTATGACTGGTATTTACACAATTTATGGTGTAGAATTTGCAAAAGCTACACATATTTCACAAGAGGCAGTATTTAATGTTGTGATGGGTATCGTATGGTCTCATGGTATTCCAGAAGCCTTGTTAGCAGTAGCTGTTGTAACACCAGTGGCAATTGCGGTGATCAAGAAGTTTAAATGATAATGATATTGAGTGTATAGACTGCTCATGCATTCAAGCACGGATTTTTTAAATCGGATATAATCAAGAAGTGAATTAGCAAAGACTAATCACTTCTTGTTTTTTATGTGTTAGGAGGAGTATACTCATGAATTGGAAAAAACGATTAACCTATTTTGTACTAGGAGCTACTATGGTGGCTACTGCAGTAGGTATTGCTGGGTGTGGCAGTGATACAAAACAAGCAGCACCAGCTGAAAAAATGAAGGTCGTTACTACCGTGTTCCCTGTATATGATGTAGCGAAACAAGTAGGGGGAGACAAAGTTGATGTGACTTTATTAGTACCTCCAGGAGCAGAACCACATGATTGGGATCCAACTGCAAAAGATTTAAAAGAAATTGGTACTGCTAAAGTGTTCTTATATAGCGGTGCAGGTTTGGAACCAACAGAAAAGATTTTAGAAAAAGATGTGCTACAAAAAGCGCAACCTGTAGAATTGTCTAAATCTGTTACTTTGTTGCCAGCTCCAGATGAAGATGAAGACGAACATGATCATGACAAAGATCATAAAGATGACAAAGATCATAAAGACGACAAAGATGACCATAATAAAGCTCAAAAAGAAGATAAACATGAGCACGAACATGAACATGGCGAGTTTGATCCACATGTATGGTTAGATCCAATGAATGTTGCTAAAGAAGTAGATGCCGTTGTAGAAGCCTTCTCTAAAGCAGACCCTACGAATGCAAAATACTATGAAGCTAACGGCAAAGCATACAAAGAAAAATTACAAGCTTTGCATGCTAAATATGAAGAATTTGGTAAAACACAACACGACAAACATTTAGTAGTTAGCCATATGGCATTTGGGTACTTAGCAAACGCATACGGTTTTGAACAATTGGGTATTATGGGAGTATCTCCAGATGCTGAACCAACACCAGAACGCATGGCAGATATCGTGGCTTTCATCAAAGAACATAATGTAAAAGCAATCTTCAGTGAAGAATTGGTAAGCCCTAAATTGGCTAATGCTATCGCTGCTGAAACTGGCGTAAAAGTGTATGTATTAAACCCTGCAGAAGGTTTAACAGAAGAACAAGCACAAAAAAATGTGACATACCTTGACATCATGGAAGAAAACCTTAAAACATTGAAAGAAGCGTTAGCTCACTAATTCCTATGCCTTTTGCTTGCTTGAAACGGTATTAGATGATAATATATAAGAGTAAGTTTGTGCTTAGGAGGAATGAAGATGTCTAAACGTATTCGTACAATTAACACTGAATCCCTACAAAAAACTGCTAAAACAGGCGGCTGCGGCGAATGTCAAACATCCTGCCAATCTGCTTGCAAAACTAGCTGTACAGTAGGCAACCAAGTGTGCAAACAAAAATAATCATTGGATTAGCAACAAGCTGTTCACCATTCGGTGGACAGCTTGTTTGCTTTATATTGTATTTAAGAGTATACAAAAAAATCCCCCTAGATGTGCATGATCTAGGGGGATTCTGTATGCTAACCCTTTATATCTTTAGCCTGTCTAAATTATAATACATGTGCTTTAAAAGTACAATTTTTTGCATACTATAATTTTAGAAAAAGTATACCCTATATTGATAGCTTTCTATACGTTATACGTATAAAGTGATATAATACAAGTTAGACTTTAGTAAGTTAATGGAGGTATGAATGTTAGAATTACAACCGATGATTCATAAATTTAAAATGAAAGATAAGTTCTTTCTACTAGACGTGAATAGTGGCATTATCCATGTTATCGATGAGCTTATCGATCGCGTGTTAGATATCTATAATGGCACAAACCGTGAGGCGGTACATAGTGCACTAGATGCGACAGAGGATGCAGCAGAATTAGACGAAATTATGGATGAGTTAGATGAGCTCATCAAAGAGGAAATGCTCTTTGCTCCTATGTCTGCAGAGTTCAAACTTGTGGTGGATGAAAAGCCAATCGTCAAAGCTCTTTGCTTAAATATTGCTCATGATTGCAACTTAGCTTGTAAATATTGTTTTGCCAGCCAAGGTGATTACGGCGGAGTGAAACGGGAATTAATGAGTTTTGACGTGGCGAAACGTGCCGTAGACTTCTTAATTTCCATGAGTGGTCCACGCCAACATTGCGAAATCGACTTCTTCGGTGGTGAGCCTTTGTTGAACTGGGATGTAGTGAAACAGACCGTAGAATATATTGAATCGATTCAAGACAAACATGGAAAGATTTTTAAATTGACCTTAACCACCAACGGTGTGTTGCTTACACAAGATAAAATCGATTATGTGAATGAACATAACATGAGTTTAGTTCTTTCCTTAGATGGTCGTGAAGATGTACATAATAGCATGCGCCCTAGTGCAGGTGGCAGAGATACGTACCAAACGGTAGCAAAAAACTTGGTCAATGCCGTACAGCAACGTGATGGCCGTGAATATTATGTGCGTGGTACGTATACGCATAATAATCTAGACTTCTGTAAAGACGTAGAAGCTATGTCCGACTTAGGTTTCGAGCATTTGTCTATGGAACCAGTAGTTGGGGAAGACGGTGCTTATGTATTGCGTCCAGAAGATATGCCAATTATTGAAAAAGAATATGAAAAATTGGCAGACTTATATTTAGAACGTCAATTAGCTGGTTGGGGTGAGAAGTTTAACTTCTTCCACTTCCGTATGGATTTATATCGTGGACCATGTATGGCAAAACGTTTACGTGGTTGCGGAGCGGGTCATGAATATATGGCGGTTGTACCAAATGGAGATATTTATCCATGTCACCAATATGTAGGTAAAGATGGGTATGTGATCGGTACTGTTTTCGATGGTTTGAAAAACTACGATATACCAACACAGTTTAGAAACACTCACGTATTTACGAAAGAAACATGTGCTAATTGCTGGGCAAAATTCTTCTGCTCTGGCGGTTGCCATGCAAATAATGAAACATTAGGTGGAGACCTTAGCACACCATACGAAATGGGATGTAAATTACAGAAAAAACGTATTGAATGTGCTATTATGATCCAAGCTGAACTTGATGCAGCAGGGATCCGACAAGAAAATCACTAAAATTATATAACAGAAGGGAGGCGGGTTCTATGAAGGCATACACCATACATGTAACGGGCATTGTACAGGGCATAGGATTCCGCCCCTTTGTGTCTAAACTAGCTCACGAATTAGGAATCGTGGGCACAGTAAGAAATGACACGAGCGGTGTGGAGATACACATACAAGGTGTGGATGCAGATTGCCAACTGTTTGTAGAGCGATTGCAGTCTGAGTTACCTATACATGGACGTATCGATACCTTACAAATGGAACCGACGGAATTACAGACTTTGGATGATTTTACCATCATCCTTTCTCATGGTGTGAAAGGACATGCCTTTATTGGGGCTGATATGGCGCCTTGCGAGGCGTGCTTGCAAGATATACAAGACCCTGAGAATCGACGCTTTCACTATGGGTTTACGAATTGTACGAATTGCGGTCCAAGGTATACGATTATTGAAAGTACCCCTTACGACCGTGACAAAACATCAATGAAAGTATTCCCTATGTGTGAAAACTGTCAGAAGGAATATGACGACCTAAACGGTCGGAGATACCATGCAGAGCCCAATGCTTGCGAGCACTGTGGCCCTATGTTTACATTGAAAGGCGCAGATGGAACGGTACTCACCACTGGGCTGGATGCGATAGAACAAGCCAAAGAGCATATACAAAATGGTTCTATCGTGGCACTAAAAGGCGTGGGAGGCTATCACTTGGTGTGTGATGCTTTACAAGAAAACGCAGTACAATCCTTAAGACAGCGCAAAGGACGACCTCGAAAACCATTAGCGGTCATGGCAGGGTCTTTGGAAATAGCAAAACAATATGTACATATATCTGAAAAGGAAGAAGAACTGCTATTGAGTCCTGCAAGGCCTATTGTGTTGTTGCAAAAGATAACAGAGCGTACTATAGCCCCTAGTGTAGCTCCTGGCATGGCAACGTTGGGCATTCTTTTACCTTATGCACCGTATCATTATAGCTTGATACCGTCTGAGGCTTTGTGGGTGATGACCAGTGCCAACCGCAGTGGAGACCCTGTGCTATATGATGATGTACAGGCAGCGGAAGAGCTACAGGGCATTGCAGAGTATATATTGACTCACAATCGGGAGATTATTTCTCCCGTGGACGATTCGGTGGTGCAAGTGGTTCAGAATGAACCGATTCTAATCCGCCGTAGCCGAGGATACGTACCGTTGTCCATTCTTGTAGTACCATTAGAAAAGAGTCCTACCATGCTTGCCATGGGGGCAGATATGAAAGCCTCTTTTGGTATGAATCGTGGGTCTCATGCGATCCTTAGTCCCTATATGGGAGATATGGAACATCAGCGAGTGCAAGATTTATTGTGGATTACGACGAAACGTTATGAAGACTTATTTCAGTTACAGCCTACTCAAGTTATTGTAGATGCCCATCCGAATTATTATACTTCGCAGTGTGGTAGAATCTATGCAGAGAAGCATCAATTACCTGTCATAGAAGTGCAGCATCATCATGCCCATGTGGCAGCGGTACTGGCGGAGCATAACATTCAAGATCCTGTGCTAGGAATCTGCTTTGATGGGACAGGATATGGCACAGATGGCACTTTATGGGGTGGTGAATTTTTATATTGCCACAAAGAATATATGGAACGGATGGCACATTTGAGTTATGCCCCTTTGCCAGGTGGTGAAATAGCCGTACGAGAACCGTGGCGCCAAGCCTTGTGGTATGTGAATCAGCTCTATCCAGCAGGAGCGCCTACAGTGCTAGAACAGTGGAAAGAATCACTGCCTAAAGGCTGGCAATTGTTAGAAAAAATGATGCCCCATATGCAGATGATACAGTCTTCTAGTGGTGGTCGTTTATTTGATACCGTAGCATCTTTGTTGGGGTTAGGTTATGAGCATCTCTATGATGCGCATCTTGCTATAGAGTTAGAGCAATTGGCGCTTTCAGAGAAGGGCAGTATCCTAGATATGAAGATGGATGAAACTGTATTAGATACGATGAGTTTAGTACGTTCTGTCATAGAACAATTAGAATGTGGTGAAAGTGTAGCAAAAATCTCAGCGAACTTTCACAGAACTTTGATATATTATATAGGACAGATGGCGAAACAATGTTGTGAAAAACGACAGATTTCGCACATTGTTTTGTGTGGAGGAGTATTCCAAAATCGCATTCTCCTAGGAGGAGTAATGCAAGAATTACAGGGATATAAGGTCCACGTTCCAACCCAAAGCCCTATGAATGATGGCGCTATCGCCTTGGGACAATTATGGTTAGGAAGTTATATAAATAGATAGGAGATACTATGTGTTTAGCAGTACCTGCACAATTGGTGCATATTAATGAAACCATCGGTACCGTGGAATTAACAGGGGTGCAACGAGAGTGCAGCCTGTTATTGGTGCCGGAAGCAAAAATTGGAGATTGGTTATTAGTCCATGCGGGCTGTGCCGTACAAATTGTAGATGAGGAGGAAGCGCGTTTGACCCTTGAGGCATTCCGCGAATTAGAAGAACTTGAACAAGATTACTTTAACGGAAAAATCGAAAGTCGCAGCTAGTTTACTAGAGCGCATTCACGAATTACATAATCCAGAGGAAACGGTACGATTCATGGAAGTCTGTGGGACCCATACAGTGGCTATCTTTCGTGAAGGGATTCGTCAAATGTTGCCGAAAGGCATAGAATTAATCAGCGGTCCTGGATGTCCTGTGTGTGTGACAGACCAACAATATATGGATCAAGCCTTGGCGTATGCGGCTCGAGAGGATGTAGTCATCGCTACCTTTGGAGATATGCTGAAGATTCCTGGTACAACAGGTAATTTATGGCAGTCAAAAGAAAATGGGGCTCATATTGAAATTATTTATAGCCCTATGGAAGTGATTGGATTGAGTGAACAATATCCAGATAAAAAGATTATTTTCTTAGGCATCGGCTTTGAAACGACTATCGCTGTCATTGCGGCCACTATTCAGGCAGTACATGCTAAGGGATTAAAAAATGTATTTTTCTTGATTTCTCATAAATTGGTGCCTCCTGCATTACGTGCATTATTGAGTAATCCAGAGCATCAAATTGATGGATTTCTGTTGCCAGGCCATGTAAGTGTTATCATTGGGGAACAGCCGTATCAATTCTTGGCCGATGAATATCATATGCCAAGCTGTATTGCTGGTTTTGATGGTGTAGAAATTTTGGCGGCTATTGTGAATTTGTTGGAACAACGAAAAGAACAAACATTTTATGTAGGTAATACGTATCGTTCTGTGGTAGCAAAAACGGGCAATTCTGTAGCACAACAGTTGATGGATACTTTATATGAACCGTCCGATGATGGTTGGCGAGGTATCGGTGTATTGCCAGCATCGGGTTTAAAATTGCGCGGAGAATGGTCTGCCTATGATGCGTTGGTACAACTACCTTTAGGAACATTTACAACCAGTGATGGGCCGAAAGGATGCCAATGTGGATCTGTCATTCAAGGAATGATTCATCCGGATGCATGTCCTTTATTTGGTAAACTTTGTACACCAGAGCATCCAGTGGGGGCTTGTATGGTATCGGTAGAAGGCAGTTGTTCAGCTTGGTATAAATATGGTTTTTCCAGTGGTGGAATGACCTGGGAGGAATAAATGGAACGTATTCGCTTAGTCCATGGTAATGGCGGTAAATTTAGCCATGAATTGGTGGACCAATATATTGTGAAATATTTTTCGAATCCAATATTAAATGAATTACATGATGGCGCTGTATTTCCAGTCACAACGGGACGTATGGCTATGAGTACAGATTCCTATGTAGTGACACCACATATTTTCCCCGGTGGCAACATTGGTAAGTTAGCTGTATGCGGTACAGTAAATGATTTAGCTATGATGGGCGCAGTGCCTCAGTATTTGTCGTGCGGGCTCATCTTAGAAGAAGGATTGCCTATTTCGACATTAGAAACTGTGTTGCAAACCATGTCAGATATGGCACAACTTTCAGGGGTATCCATTGTGACAGGGGATACGAAGGTAGTAGAAAAGGGGTCTGTTGACGGCATCTACATCAATACTGCCGGCGTAGGTATCGTACCAGACTATGTACAGTTAGGTACTTCCTATATTGAAAGTGGTATGAAAGTTATCATTTCCGGCACCTTGGGGGACCATGCGATTGCTGTCATGGGAACTCGGTATGGATTGGATTTACCAGATACGATACAAACAGATTGTGCGCCTTTACATAAAATGGCTCACAAGTTATTAGAAACCTTTGGTAAAGATATTGCATTCTTTAGAGATCCTACTCGTGGTGGCTTAGCGACGACGCTCCAAGAGATTGCCAACTCCGCACAAAAAGGGATTCGTTTGCAAGAGTCTGCCATCCCTATTAGAGAGGAAGTACAAGCTGTATGCCAAGTGTTAGGGTACGATCCATTGTATTTGGCAAATGAAGGTAAGATGATTGCCATTGTACGTGCTGATGTGGCAGATGAGGTAGTGCAGGTGATGCGTACTTTCACAGAAGGTCGTGATGCGGTGATCATCGGCGATGTGGTGAATGGCAATGCCGGCAAAGTAGGGTTACAAACGGCAGTAGGTGGAATTCGCCTCTTGGATATGCTGGGAGAAGACCAAGTGCCACGAATTTGCTAGAAAATTGTAATAATTCATGAAAAAATCATACATATCCCGTATACTTTGTATAGAATAAAAATGTATTTTTTGATACAATGGAAAGGAAAAGGAGGATATTACGATGAAAAAACAAATCGTAGCTGCTATGGTAGCATTCTCAGTAGCCACTGTAGGTGTTGTTGGCGTTCAACAAGCACAGGCATTTAATTTAGGCAGTCTAGTAGGGGGCGTATTGAAAGTAGGAGGCGTGGGCTTTCTAGTGGATAAGTACGGTGACTCCATCAATAATTTCTTGAACAATTTATTAAAGCAAAATAATTTGAGTACTACGTACTCAACAAAAGTAGTTCCTATTGTGAGTCTAGGTAAAGGCGGCCATATTGGTGCGGCGCAGGTAACAGGCCCTAGCAGTGAAGTGGAACGTGTTGAGGCGGTAGCGCAAATAGAGGCTAGTTTTAATTCCGTAGCTCGCGTAAAAGGACTAGTACCGATTGATAGCACAAACCCAACGACTGCTAATCGCATTCAAGGGGTCGGTGTATCAGCAATTATAGATTTGAAGATTTAATGGATTAGCACGGGCTTGCCCGTGCTATCTATGTGTTAGTAGAGATGAGGAGATACTATGAAACGTTCTGCTGTATTGGGAGCCGTATTCGCTCTTTTAACAACAAGTGTATGGGCTGCACCAGACACTGTTTTAGAAAAAACAGAAGCCTTAGAAAGTACTGTATATGGTAAAGTGCAAGTAGGGGCCTTAACAGATCGAGTGCATCAATTGCAAGATACTATTTTGGGAGCCAAACAACAAGGCAGTATTACTGGTCAAGTGGAATCTTTGTACAAATCTGTAGAAGGGCAAGGTACAAAGGTAACGTTACATCAGGAAGTGAATGCTTTGGAATGGATGTATTTCGATGAAGTTCATAGTGGATCTCTTGTAGAGCGCATTGGGGAAATGGAACGCAGTGTGAATGGGCTAGAAACAAAAGGCTCCTTACAAAGTCGTGTACAAAAACTAAAACAATCTATTTTTGGCACACAAGTAGCGTTAAAAACTAAGACTGGCACAATTGGAGCAGATCAAGTATTTACTCTAGAGTTGACAGAACCTGTGACATCTCAAAAAAATGTAAAAGATGATGTGGTACATGTCAAAGTAGCCGAAGATGTAATGGATGGAGAAACTTTGTTGATTCCTAAAGGTACGGTAGGAACTGGGCATATTACAGAAATTACAAAAGCTCGTTCCTTTGGTCGTAATGCCAAATTGAACATTGTATTTGATCAATTACAAGGTATTGATGGCACAATTTTCACAGCTATCCAAGGGGAAGAAGCAAAAGCGAAAACAAAAGGCGAATTAAAAGCGGCTGGTGCCTCTGTAGCGGGAGCTGTGTTATTGGGGCCAGTGGGCTTAGTAGGTGGTTTCTTTGTAAAAGGTAAATCCATTGATTTGCCAGTAGGAACTCTTGTATATGTACAACCGGAATCTTCTGTTACTATTTCTGGTATAGAAATACATGGTGTGGATACCGGTGTAGCTCCTAAAGCTCCAGTGGAGCCAGTGGTGGCGCCAAAAGCAGCAGAGCCAGTTGCTACACAAGTAAAAGCTGCAAAAGCAGAACCAGTACAAGTAGTACCAGATGATACATTAACAGAAAAACCTGTTATTATTGTAAAACGCGAGCAAAACTAGGAGATGGGCATGAAAAGATATTCTGTAACAGCCGCTGCCATTTTGACGGCATTGGCATGTACACAAAGCCATGCACAAGCAGTAGATACGACAGCTCCAGTATTTGAAACGGAGCCCCAAGTAGCTACGGTTCAGTATGTGCAAACGCCTATGGGTTCCACTGTATCTACGGATACAAAGTATGTACCAAATCTGCAAGTGAAGCCAGTATCTCCTAAAGAAAAACAAGAGGTACAGAAGCCAGCTGTGCCAGTTCGTATTGATGCAGATAAAATGTATTATAATGATACCACTGGTCGTGTATGGGCCAATGGCTCTGTAGAAGTTGAACGTGGCAATCAACAATTATTGTCGCAAAACATAGAAGGCAATGTGAAGACACAACAGTATGAAAGTACATCAGACTATCGCTTTTTAGAAGATAAAGGGGACACAAAAGATTTAAAAGGTTCTCATATTACCTACAATGCGACTACTGGTGAAGCGCATACAAAGGATGTATTTGGCTATGCGGATCCCTATTGGGTGAAAGCTGAAGTGGGTGACTTTGATGGTAAAACAGGTCGTATTGAAAAGGGTTGGTTAACTACAAAACATGCGATCGCTTTCAAAGGAGCCCCTGATTATCGTGTGGAAGGGGATTATATTGAAGTATTCCCTGGCGATAAAGCAGTCATTCATAATGCAAGCTTTTATATTAAAAATAAACGAATTATTTCTGTAAAAAAATATACCGTGTCTTTGCGCCAAGATAAACAAGGAGAAGTCAGTGTATTTTCCTTTGTACCAAGACCAAAATACAATTCTTCTGATGGATTGAGCTTACATGGTAAGATTGACTATCCTGTATCTAAGCATGGAGAGTTATTCTTGCATTATACTTGGGGTACCAATATTGGGTTTAAACCGTCTTTTGGGTATGTACAGTTCTTGCCATGGGGTGAAGCAAAGATTGCATATAGTCGTGAATCAGCTACATTAAATGCTAAAAAGGTATGGGTAGAAAAGAAACCTGAACTGTCCATAGATACGCATGCCTATCATATAGGTACTACGCCGTTTACCATTCGTGGTGGTGCTAGCTATGGTAGATGGGTAGAAGGCCATATCAAGGGCTCACATGCTAAGTATTTTGGGGAACTTTCTCATGACCCAGTTCACGTTGGACCAAAGACAGAGGTAAAATTCTATGGTGGTTACCAACGGGACTATTATGGATATGATTCATCCGTACGGTCTATGCCATATTGGGGCGTAGGAGCGACTACAAAATTAGGACCACGAGTGGATGCATGGGCTGGATATCGTCAAAGTAATGTATCGGTTTCAGCAGATTCTCCATATCCATTTGACCAAATCGATGTGAAGTATAATCTGTACTATGGTTTAAGTGTACAAGCTACACGATTAGACCGTTTTAGTATACAAATGCAACGAGACTTGCAAACCCATGAATTACGCTATGTAGATTTGACGTGGCATAGAGATTTGCATTCCTTTGAGGGCTCTTTGACATATCGCACGAAACAAAAGAAATGGGAATATACATTGGTAGCGAAAGATTTTTAATCTAAGGGGACGCCATGAAAAAAGTTAGAAAAGCAGTCATTCCAGCGGCAGGCTTTGGAACGCGCTTTTTGCCAGCCACTAAGGCACAACCAAAAGAGATGTTGCCTATTGTGGATACACCAACTATACAATATATTGTGCAAGAGGCCATCGATTCAGGTATTGAGGATATTCTAATTATTACGGGGCGCAATAAGCGGGCTATTGAAGATCATTTTGATACTAGTGTGGAGTTGGAACAACTATTACAACAACAGGGAAAACAACAACATCTAGAGATGGTACGAAACTTGGCGAGTATTAAAGTTCATTACATTCGTCAGAAAACAGCCCGTGGCTTAGGTGATGCGATTTACTGTGCGAAGTCTTTCATAGGGGATGAGCCATTTGCTGTTCTCTTGGGGGATGATGTGGTGTATAATCCACAAAATCCATGTTTGAAGCAGTTGATTGATTGTCATTACGCCCATGATGGCGTAACAATTTTAGGTACTCAATTTGTAGCTCCCGAAAAAGTTAGCTCTTATGGTATTGTGTCGGGACATGAAATTGAACCGAATGTGTACGAGGTAGCTGGGCTAGTGGAAAAACCACCACTTGAATATGCCCCATCGAACTTGGCCGTATTAGGTCGTTATATTTTGACTCCAGACATATTTGACGAGTTAGAAAAAACGCCTCAAGGAGCGGGCAATGAAATTCAGTTGACCGATGCTATTGCGAGACTTTCATCGAAAATTCTAGCCTATTCCTATGAAGGGGTACGCTATGATATAGGTGATCGCTTAGGCTATTTAAAAGCAACTGTAGAATACGGCTTGCGAAATCCACAGTTGGCAGAGGCTTTCAAAACCTATTTACAAGAACTAGACATCGATTCTGTTATGAATCTTAAAGCGTAGTTGTATATATGTAAGTAACGGATGTTATGAGGTGCATACCTTGTGATATCCGTTTTTGCATATCTACTCACTGCATAGCAAGAATGCGTTGTGATACATATCACAGATGCTTGGATTTACTAAGGCTAATGCAGTGTATATGATGAGGCTCATATTGTGAAATACTTAATTAAATGTTAGAATATAAGAGAATATACATAAGTATAATAAGTTACAACGAATGAGGAAACTATGGCAACAAGATTAAAATGGAAACAGTCCGAAATTAAAGAAAACCCGCTTTTTTCTAAATTGAGAAGTACGATAGAAACAGCGTTTTATGGAAATAATGTAACACCTGTTAAATCCATTGCACAGGCCTATGAGTTAGCAGCTAAGGAACCTGGTGTCATTGTATTAGATATGCCAATCTACCGTGCGGAAGAGCAAGGTTTACCACAAGATGCAAAAGTATTAGTTACTAATAATGGTAAAACTACAGGTCGTTATGCAAAAGCACGTCGTATCATCGGTGATGAAGGTATTAACGAAGTAGAATTATGTGATATTGCTCGTGAAGCTGTGTATGATAGCCGTCATAAAGAGTGGATTTCTGCGCAAGCTATTGTAGGCTTGGATGAAGCTTTCACCGCTCGTGCACATTTAATGATTCCTAAAGAACATGCTTCTATCTTGTACTCCTGGGCTATCAACTTCCAATTTTTCAATGAGGAAGTAAAGGCTTTTTACAGAGAGAGTAAGGAAATTCCTGAAGGGGATATTTTTATCTATTCTGATCCAGATTATGTGGTAGAAGGATACCCTGGAGGACTAGCTATTTTTGACCCTGCTCATAACTGCGCTATGATTTTAGGCATGCGCTATTTTGGGGAACATAAAAAAGGCACTCTTACATTAGGATGGTCCTTGGCAAATCGTTATGGTTATGTGGCATGCCATGGTGGTATGAAGCGATATAATTTACAAGATGGTTCTTCCTATACAATTGGCGTATTCGGATTATCCGGATCGGGTAAATCTACCTTAACCCATGAACAACATGATGGACGATATGATATTTCTGTGTTACATGATGATGCGTATATCATTCATACAGAAGATTTATCCTCTATTGCTTTAGAACCAACATATTTTGATAAAATGCAAGACTATCCGGTGGAACATCCTGCTAATAAATATTTATTAACATTGCAAAATGTTGGGGTCACCTTAGATGAAGATGGCAACAAAGTTGTTTTAGCAGAAGATGTGCGTAATAACAATGGTCGTGCTATTAAATCGCAATTCTGGACAGACAATCGCGTGAACTTTGTGAAAGACCCAGTGAATGCTATCGTGTGGTTGATGAAAGATAAAACGTTACCACCGATTTTAAAAATTGACGATCCAATTTTGGCGGCTACTATGGGTGCTACGCTAGCAACACGTCGTTCTACAGCGGAAAAATTAGATGACAATGTAGATCCTAACGCATTGGTCATTGAGCCTTATGCAAATCCATTCCGGACCTATTCCTTGCGTACCGATTATGAAAGCTACAAAAAATTGTTCACTCAATCTGGTGTAGATTGCTATATTATGAACACTGGTTTCTTCTTGGATAAAAAAATTCCAAAAGAAGTCACATTAGGCTTGTTAGAGGGCTTAGTTGAAGGTAGCCTTAATTTTGAACCATTCTATAAATATGAAAACTTAGAATATGTAAAAGTAGAAGGTTTTGAACCAGATTTTACAGTTCGTGAGTATCATCATATTCTTCATAAAGCATTTGAGTTCCGTTATGATTACATTGAAAACTTAAAAGGAACAAAAGATGAGTTGCCTGACGAAGTATTAGATGTGTTAAAAATCATTATGTAGGGGGACTGACAATGAAGCAAACATTATCTTGGGGTTCCGTAGCCTTTATTGGAACTATGCTGTTCGGCATGTTCTTTGGGGCAGGTAACTTAATTTTCCCAGTTCACTTGGGGCAAGAAGCAGGTCAAGCCTTATGGCCAGCTATTATAGGTTTTTTAGTAACAGCTATCGGGCTACCATTCTTGGGTATTGTTGCTATGGGCGTGTCTCGTAGTAATGGCTTACAAGATTTAGTGAGTCGCGTACATCCAATGTACGGAAAAATCTTTACCTTATTATTGTACATTACCATTGGTCCTGCATTTGCCATCCCAAGAACGAGCACAGTATCCTATACTATTGGATTTGAACCATTTCTTGGTGGTGTCAATCCAGAGCTTGCATTAGGAGTATTCTCTGCAGTGTTCTTTATCATTGCTATTTTGTTCTCTTTGAACCCAGGCAAGTTGATGACCTACATCGGCAAGGTATTAACACCATTATTCTTAGTATTTCTAAGTATTTTATTGATCACTGTAGTGGTTATGCCAATGGGCGATTACACATCAGTGGCGCCACAAGGGGAATATGCGACTCATCCGTTCTTTAAAGGTTTCACTGAAGGTTACAACACGTTAGATGTATTGGCATCCTTAGCATTTGGTATTATTGTCATCCGTGCTCTACAAGGAGTAGGAGTGACAGAACCTAAGGATATTGCTATGGGGCTTGTGAAAGCTGGACTTATTGCGTGCTCCATTATGGCTGTTATCTACGGTTTCTTAGCCTACAGTGGTGCTACTAGTGTAACCACATTAGGCCTTGCGAAAAATGGTGGTATCACCATGGCGCAAATGAATGCGTTCTACTTCGGCAATATAGGGGCTGTGTTATTGGCGATTATCGTTACCTTAGCTTGCTTAAAAACCTGCGTAGGCTTAATCGGTGCTTGTGGTGAAACATTTGATGAAATGTTCCCGAACACATTGGGCTATCGTGGCTATGCATACTTAACAACAGCAGTGGGTTTCTTAATTGCTAATGTGGGATTAACAAAAATTATCGAACTCGCCATCCCTGTATTGATGTTCTTGTACCCATTGTCCATTACGATCATTTTGTTATCCTTTGCAGCACCAATCTTCAAAGGAAGACAAGCGGTATATGCTTGGACAACAGCTTTTGCTTTATGGGCGGCACTAGGCGATGCTATGGCAACGGCGCCAGCATTTATCAATCAATCTGGATTTGTCCAATGGGCATTACCATATTACGGAATGCTTCCATTTGCCTCTATCGGCATGGGCTGGATTGTGCCATCCATTATCGGTTTCTTTGTGGGTATGGTGCATATTGGTATTGTGCGAAAATAATAGTATATGCTTGTACATACACTAGTTGATATGTTTAGTGTCGCGGTGTAAGTATCTTGTAAGACAAATTAATAGTGTAATATAGATAAACGACTAGGTTGTAAGAATCTAGTCGTTTTGTCTATCTTGACAAGTATGTTTCTATGTTCATTATTATAAACATGGGCATTAATTTTCCGGGCCTTAAATATATTTTACATAAAAATATTGGATTCTATAGAAATTTCAAATTATATATTTTCTATTACTTTCACATGTGGTATAATCTCTATATCTTTCCCATAGAAAGACTGTAGGAGGTAGCGCGAGGCTACCAATGTAGTATAGTAGAAAGGAGATTTTTATGTGGAAAAAAGGACTGGCCCTGTTGGTGGTCTGTCTGGTGGGGTTCTCGGTATGGCATGAATCTTCACTAGAAGCACCAGGAGGAGGCAAGATGTACCGAGTAGGTATCTTGCAATTAGCGGAGCATCCCGCATTAGATGCAGCAAACAAAGGTTTCGTAGATGGATTACGTGAAGAGGGATTTGTAGACAATGTGATTCTTGATCACCAAAATGCGCAGGGAGATCAATCCAATCTAAACACCATTGCCCAGCGATTTGTGGCACGTAATTCCGATTTAGTGGTGGCCATTGCGACCCCAGCGGTACAGGCTATGGCGAATGCGACGAAGGACATTCCTGTATTAGGCACTGCGGTGACGAGCTTTACTACAGCACGACTTGTGGATAGTGATGAACATCCAGGTGGTAATGTGTCGGGCACCACGGACATGGTACCTATGGAAAAACGGGTCGAACTAGTGCATCAATTATTACCGAATGCGAAAAAAATCGGTACTATCTATTCATCTAGTGAAGTGAATTCACAATTACAAGCAGAGAGTTTTCGAAAAGAAGCACAGAAATACGGTATGGAATTAGTGGAAATTACCGTATCTAATGTGAACGATGTACCGCAAGCAGCGAACCAATTGGCGATCATGGGCATCGATGCAGTGTACTTTCCAACGGATAATATCATCGCTTCATCTTATGCGAATATCGTCACCATATTTAGTAGCGCCAACTTACCAGTGTTCCCCTCTGATGAGACATGGTTAAAAACAGGTGGACTTGCAGCCTATTCTGTAGACTTTTATAGATTAGGGGTTCAAACCGGACATATGGCGGCCCGTGTACTTCGTGGTGAAAGTACGCCGGATAGTATGCCAATCGAGATGCAAGAGCCTATTAAATTTGTATTCAACCAAGACGAAGCGGATCGCTTACATATCCAAATTCCAGAGTCATTGCGACAACAGTAGTATAGTAGTGGGGGCAACCCCGAGTAGGAGGATCTATGACAAACTTAATTATTAGCACCATTGCACAAGGCCTATTATGGGCATTGTTGGCATTGGGTGTATTTATTACTTTCAGAATTTTAGACGTAGCTGATTTAACAGTGGAAGGTAGTTTCCCTATGGGCGCTGCTATTTCAGCGGTATTGATTACCATGGGTGTGAATCCTTGGCTGACAGTTGTGATAGCAGGTATTGGTGGTATGGTTGCCGGTGCTGTGACGGGATGGATACATACAAAATTAAAAATCCCTGCATTACTAGCTGGTATCTTAACCATGATTGCCTTGTATTCTGTGAACTTACATATTATGGGGAAAGCAAATATCTCCTTATTGCGCATGGATACGGTGTACTCCGCCATTCATAGCATGGGTATTTCCAATGCGGTAGCATTGACTATCATTGGTGTAGTGGTAACTGTGGTAGTGGGATTATTCTTATTCTGGTTCTTTGGTACTGAACTAGGCACATCTATCCGCGCTACTGGGGTAAATCCACAAATGATTCGTGCCCAAGGGGTAAACACAGATTCCATGATTGTTCTTGGATTACTATTATCCAATGGTTTTGTAGCTGTATCTGGGGCGTTAATTGCTCAATCCCAAGGTTTTGCAGATATCGGTATGGGCGTAGGAACTATCGTTATCGGCCTCGCATCTGTTATCATCGGGGAGGTACTATTTGCTTCTTCTTCGGTAGTGCGCAAACTATTTGGTAATTCTTCCTTCGTGTTGAGCTTAGTAGCCGTTGTATTCGGTTCCATTATTTACCGTATCGTTATTGCTACTGTACTATACCTAGGTATGCCTCCAAATGATTTGAAATTATTTACCGCTATATTAGTAGCTCTTGCCCTATCTTTACCAACGTGGCAAGGTAAATTTCGTCGTGGTTAAGAGGAGGGTGCGCACATGTTAGAATTAAAAGGAATTGTGAAAGCCTTCCATAAAGGCACTGTGAATGAAAAAATTGCTCTTCGTGGCATTGATTTACGATTAGAAGATGGAGATTTCGTGACTGTTATCGGTGGTAATGGAGCTGGTAAAAGTACATTGTTGAACTCCATTGCCGGTGTATTCTCCGTCGATGAAGGTTCATTGCATATTAATGATGTAGACGTCACTCACATGGCGGAATACAAACGGGCCAAATACATTGGTCGTGTCTTCCAAGATCCTATGTTGGGCACAGCTGGCAATATGCAAATTGAGGAGAACATGCTCCTTGCCTTACGCCGTGGTAAACAAATGGGATTGTCTTGGGCTTTTAAAGAAAATGAAAGAGAATTATTTAAACAGCAATTAGCTCGTTTGGATTTGGGTTTAGAAAATCGTTTGTCATCCAGTATGGGATTATTAAGTGGTGGTCAACGTCAATCCATTACTTTGTTGATGGCCACTATGTTGAAACCGGAAGTGCTGTTGCTAGATGAACATACGGCAGCCTTAGACCCGAAAACGGCAGAAAAAGTATTGCAGCTCACAGATGAACTAGTAAAAGAACATCATTTGACTACCTTGATGATTACCCATAATATGCGTGATGCCTTACGATTCGGCAATCGTTTGATCATGATGGATAATGGTAAAGTTATCTATGATGTACGAGGAGAAGAGAAGGCTAGCTTAACCGTACAAGATTTATTAGAGCGCTTTGAAGTAGCCAGCGAAAATACCCTCAGTGACCGCATGATGTTGGGCTAAGTACTTTACTTTTACCACAAAGTATAGTATTATAGATACCGATGTATTAACCTAGGCGAGGTAATTGAGTCTCCGCCCATTACTTTGGCCTATGGAATTGTAATTTTTAGGAGGACATGAAACATGTTAACTACAGAAGCTAAAGCAGCTATTATTAAAGAATTCGCTGTTCACGAAGGTGACACTGGATCCCCAGAAGTACAAATCGCGATTTTAACTAACCGCATTGTATACTTAACAGAGCATTTAAAAGAGCACAAAAAAGATCATCATTCCCGTCGTGGTCTTTTAAAATTAGTTGGTCAACGTCGTAACATGCTTGACTACCTTCGTCGTAAAGACATCGAACGCTACCGTGCGATCTTAGAAAAATTAGGCTTACGTAAATAATTTTACGTACTTACAAAAAGCGGCTTCGGCCGCTTTTTTGTTATATATGAAGATATTTTCACAAAATGATTTGCAATATTGAAAATGAATGGTATACTAATAGAAAACTTAATGTTTGTTTTATAGTAAGAAGGGAAGTACTAATGAAACAAGTTAAACGAAATGCAACGCGGTTACTATTATTATCTATGGTTACGGTAGCGCTGGGCAGTTATACAGGGTATGCTCATGATGCGCAAGCGGTAGAAGAAACGGTGACCTTGCCAGATGTAACGGTAACGGCAACGAGAACCTTACAAGATATTTCAAAAACGCCTAGTTCTGTGTCTGTGGTGACAGCGAAGGATATTGAAAATCGCAAGGTGGATACGGTTGCAGATGCGATACAATTATTACCAGGGGTGTATAAAAGTCAAGCTTCGGCAGGTGAAATACAAATCCGTGGATTCGATTCTAAAAATATATCGGTACTCGTTGATGGCGTGCCGATGAATAATTCTTTCAATAATAAGGTGGACTGGGAAGTGATTCCCGTGCATTCCATCGATCGAATTGAATTGGTGCGTGGTGCTAGTTCCTCCTTGTATGGTGGTAAAGGGGTAGCAGGTGTATTAAGTATTACAACGAAACAAGTGGCACCGAAGGCAAATCGTCAAGGGATTCGTTGGCATGGCAAGGTCAATGGCGGGACTTATGGTACTTGGAACAACGAACTAGGATTTGATGCTCGAGTGTCTGATATGGTAGCCATTGGTGTATCTGCAGAAGAGCGTCGCACAAATGGATTCCCAGGATTTTTTGTGACCGATAAGAGCAAAGCAATTACTAGTAAGGTAAAAGCGATTACACCAGATATGCCGTTGGAACAATTGAAAAGTGGCAAATATGTGTTAGGGAATCGTGGGGATAAATCACTTCATAATAAAAATCTATCAGCGTATGTGACGATGAACTTAGGTGAGAAAGAAACATTAACCTACCGCTATACTTACGCTAATAATAAGTATTCCTATCATAATCCAATCACTGCCGTTACAGTGAATGGTAAGACTATTTTTGATGGGGATATAAAAGTAAATGACAAACAGTATGTGAAACTAAATGGCAATAGTTTCTTAGGTCATGATGCAGAGCGAGAATATCATTCTCATAGTTTGCAATATAAAAATGAAGCGAACAAATTACAGATTTCCTTGGGTTATTTAGATAAAAAGAAAGATGGCTATTCTGTGCCAACAAAAGCAACTTCAGGAGATTATGAAGGTCCAGGGACGCACTCCTTCTATCCAGGCAAAGCGTACAATCTAGATGTGCAAAAAGCATGGAAACCTGAAGGAAAACATCAAATTGTAGGGGGATTGAATTGGAAACAAGAGCGGTTTGATCAAGAAAAGATTTCTTTGCAACATTGGCGAGATAAAAACTCTAAAGATACTAAGGTATTCCCTAACGGTGTGAGTGAAACGAATACAGGGGCATCTCGCACGATGGCAGTTTTTGTACAAGATACGTATCGCCCTAACGATGATTGGGCTATTTATGCCGGACTTCGTTTAGATCATTTTAAAAAGTACGATGGGTCCCACGGGGAGTACAATAAGAAAACAAAGTCCTACGATGTTGCACATCATAATGATGGATCTTACACAGAGTTGAGTCCTAAGTTGTCCGTAGAAAGATACCTTGATGATTCTACCAACGTCTATGCATCCTATGGTCACTCCTTTGCACCGCCAACCTTGTACCAAGTGTACCGCTTCGGTCAAACATCTAAAACTCCTATTCATGCAAATCCAGAGTTAGATCCAGAACATTCCGATACCTTTGAACTTGGTTTGAAAAAATCTTGGAATGAAAGTACAAAATTAAACGTAGCAGCCTTTTATGTGAATACAAAGGATAAAATTCAATATGTTACATTTAAAAAGACAGATGGTACTGAGGATTACAAAAAGTATATCAATATAGGATCAGAAACACGTCGTGGTGTAGAATTAGAACTTCGTCACAAGTTGTCTAACAAATGGTCTGTCTTTGGAAACTATACATGGCAAATGGGATATATAGAAAGTAAAGCTTTGGACAATACAGATCAAAGTGATGGAAAAGAACAAAACTTTGAAATTCCAAGGCACCTATTCCATGGTGGTTTGGAATACAATAGTGGCAAGTGGAATGTGTTGTGGGATATGCAATACGTAAGCTCCCGCAACAGCAAAGATACCGCAGGTGGCGAGCCAGAGTCAGAAGATGCGTACTTCTTGACTAATGCGTCCGTAAATTATAAAGTATCCAAAGAAGCGACATTGCAATTCGGAGTACAAAATATCTTTAATCGTGAATACTATGCGAGAGAAGCAACAGGCGGCCGTACGTATAATGTAGGCATGAAATTTAAATTCTAATATAGAAATCTGTAAAATGAGACGTTCCGACGAGGGGCGTCTCATTTTGTTACCTACTAGATGTTGTATGACCAATTGGAATAGCACTACCATAGGCAATGGCTCTTACCAATGGTATACTAAAGAGGATATAAAGATATTCATAGTAGAGGTCCAAGTGATTCGTAAGGGGAGTATGTATGAATTATAAGCGAAATGTACTAGCAGGACTTGTTATGGCATGTTTGAGCACTGTACCATTTGTGTATGGAGCGTCGGCAGAGGTAGGCTTTCAACAGGTTGTGACGCAACCAGAGCTCATTGAGGTAAGCACAGCGGGGCGAGCTGTGGCGATGCGCAAATACCACGAGGTACTCAACTATCCAGAGGGACTGCATATTAAGGTAAATGGTGTAGGGTATGACACGGTGCAGCAGAAGCACCATAATGTAACTGGTATTTATGTATTGGATGGTACTAAGTTAACTGTCCACAAGGGCTTGCAAGTAGATCTAAGTAATGCTCACCCTTATGACCAAGCCGATGAAATGGCACATTATTACATGAGCGGTATCTATGCCGGCTTTGGTCGAAAACATGTTGATGACCCGAAATATGATACAAAGGTGGTCGTTCATGGGCCCACGGTGATTCAAGCCGTTGGCAATGGGGTACAAGCTAATAAAGATAGTTATATTACGTTAGACGGTCCTGTGAAAATTGAAACTGTGCCATTTGAGCAAGCAGATGTGTATGCTGCTATTGTCGAAGAAGGTAGCATTGGTATTGGCACTAGTCGGTTGGCTGATACCTATACGGGTACAGCCCCTGCATCTACTCCGAAACCATCCCAGTATGCAACGGTACAAGTAACAGGCAATGTAGGGATATTGAATAAAAACTATGGATTGAATCCTAATCCTGGACGTCATGGTTCGTATATTGTGATGAATTTAGGGACGAAGGACTCCGTGTGGACTGGGGCGGCATTAAATGAATTTGCTGAAAGTGGAAATAACCCTCACCAGTCTGGCGTTACACTAGAATTGAAAAATCAGGCAACGTGGCATAATCGATGGATAGGAGCTAAGCGACATCGCAGTGGACATGAAGAATTACTGCTAGCAACTGGCAAAGGATATACTTTTACAGGTAGTCATATTCAAACATTAATCGGCGGTGATACGCCAGAAACGGCAGGTATTATTTACCAAGAAGATACAGAACCTATTGTAGTAGATGTATTGCAGGGGTATGTAAAAATAGTAGATCGTAGGCCTAATGCAACAAATACAACTGCGCCCATTCGAGTGATAAGCAATAGAGGACAACTTACCATTCTCAAATAAGTATGCATATTTTGCATAGGAATCAAGAAAAGCTTGCATACTATTATCATTTTAGAGTATAATTGTATGGAAGTATTATTACTTGGTCATAAAAGGTGGTTATATGAGTCGTATAAAGAAGGAAGAACGACAACAGTTATTGCGCGAAAAACTGAATATAAGTCCCTTCACGACGGATGAGGAATTGGCCACATATTTTGGAGTTAGTGTTCCGACCATTCGATTGGATCGTTTGGCATTAGGCATTCCTGAGTTACGTGAACGGATTAAGGCAATGGCACAGGAGCATTCTGATGACAGACAGCATATTGATCGGGCAGATGTAGTAGGAGATGTCATTGATTTAGCAGTAGGACAATATGGCATCAGTGTTCTTCGCACTACAAAAGAGATGCTAGATCGATCAGGCTATGTGGAGGCACAATATTTATACGCCCAGGCTAACTCGTTGGCAAGAGCTATTGTAGGGGTTCCTACAATGATTGCTGGAGTTGGAAATATTAAATATAAGAGTCTCGTTAAAAGCGATGTTAATTTAGCAGCAAAAGCTGAATTAGTGCGACAACGAGGAGAAAAATTCTTTATAAAAGTAACAATCAAAGATACCATAAAAGAAGTGTTTCGCGCTAAATTTATTATGGAATCTGTGATAGAATAAGGGTGAATTATGAAGATTGCAGTAGATGCTATGGGTGGCGATTTTGCCCCCCTCGAAATAGTCTTAGGCTCTATTGCCGCTGTGCACGAATACGATACTATGGATATCGTGCTTGTCGGTGATAAAAATAAAATAAAAGAAATTTTGGAAGCAGAAGGTGAACTGGATAATCCAAGAATCTCCATTCATCATGCTAGTGAAGTCATAGAAATGCATGAGCATCCCAGTATTGCCTTGCGCAAGAAGAAAGATGCGTCCATTGCAGTGGCTACACGTTTAGTTCGTGAAAAGGTATGTGATGCGGTGATTGCACCAGGTAGTACTGGAGCAGCTGTAGCATCGGCTCTATTAGGTTTGGGAAGAATCAAAGGGATTGAGCGCCCTTGTATTGCTACACCATTACCAACAGCGAATGGCGTGACAATTATGCTAGATTCTGGTGCTAATGCGAATAGTAAGCCAAAACATCTAGTGCAAGGGGCTATCATGGGATATAACTATGCGCAGTTATTACTTGGTAAACCTAACCCAACTGTGGGCTTGTTAAATATTGGTGAAGAATCCACTAAAGGAAATGAAGTTGTCTTAGAAACCTATCCGTTACTACAAAAACTGAAAACAATCCCTTTTAAAGGAAATGTGGAAGGCCGTGATATTCCAAAAGGAACGGTAGATGTAGTAGTATGTGATGGATTTGTAGGTAATGTGGTGCTTAAATTTGCAGAAGGTCTTGTATCTGTGGTACAAGATATTCTAAAAGAAGGCATCAAACAAAGTAGCATTATCTCTAAACTAGGAGCCTTATTGATTGTTCCTGTGTTTAAGAAAATAAAAAAACGACTAGATCACACAGAAAATGGCGGAGCACCTCTATTAGGGGTAAATGGTGTATTTATCATTTGCCATGGTAGCTCCAAATCTAAGGAAATTATGACAGCAATTAAAATTGCTGGAGATCTAGTAGAACGGAAATTAATTGAACATATTTCCTCAAGTATTGAAGAAGAAGGGACCCTAACATATGACAATGCTGAATAAGCCAGTCGGAATTATTGGTACCGGTAGCTATGTGCCAGAAAAAGTTCTTACAAATGCAGACTTAGAAAAAATGGTAGATACTAGCGATGCTTGGATTCAAGAAAGAACCGGCATTAAAGAACGTAGAATTGCACCAGAAGGTGTAAATGCTTCAGATATGGCTACAGAAGCGGCAAAAAAAGCCTTAGAAGCTGCTAAGTTAACAGCAGAAGATATCGATTGTATCATTGTTGCCACATTAACAGGCGATATGGCAATTCCATCTACAGCATGCTTAGTCCAAGCTAATTTAGGCGCTACAAAAGCAGCAGCCTTTGATTTATCTGCAGCTTGCTCAGGATATGTATACTCTTTGATTACAGCTAGTTCTTATATCAATGCTGGATTGTTTAAAAATGTGCTTGTAGTAGGCGTTGAAGTATTATCTCGTGTGGTAAACTGGGAAGATCGTAATACATGTGTTCTTTTCGGTGATGGTGCTGGAGCCGCTGTAGTATCTTCAGTAGAAGAAGGCTATGGTATGCTCGGTATGGATATGGGGGCTGACGGAAGTGGCGGAATGCATCTATGTATTCCATCTGGAGGTACGGCATTGCCACCAACCACAGAGCGTCGTGAAGAGGGGCTTACCTTCATTCATATGAATGGACAAGAAGTATATAAATTTGCTGTAAAAACGATGGGTAAAACTGTATTGAAAGCTCTAGAAATGGCAAATATGGAACTGGAAGAATTAGATTTCTTCATTCCACATCAAGCGAATACTCGCATTATCAAATCTGCAGCAGATCGTTTGCATCTGACAGAAGATAAAGTATTTATTAATTTACCTAAGTATGGAAACACATCAGCAGCATCCATTGCGATTGCTTTAGATGAAGCAGTGCGTGCAGGAAAATTGCAAAAAGGTGATAATCTTGCCGTTGCTGGATTTGGTGCAGGATTAACTTGGGCAAGTCTAGTAATGAAATGGTGCTAAGGAGGAAAAGATGATTAAGACTGATATTTGTGATTTGTTAGGGATAGAGTATCCCGTTCTTCAAGGTGGTATGGCTTGGTTAGGTACAGCTGAATTAGCAGCTGCTGTATCTGAAGCAGGTGGTTTGGGAATTATTGGTGCAGGACATATGCCTCCTGATGTATTCCGTGCAGAAATTCATAAATTAAAAGAACGCACAAGCAAGCCATATGGTTGTAACATTATGTTAATGTCTCCATTTGTGAATGAAGTTATGGAAGTTGCTTTAGAAGAACGCGTACCAGTCATCACAACTGGAGCAGGTAATCCATCCGCATGGGTACCAGCTTTCAAAGAAATCGGTACAAAAGTAATTCCTGTAGTAGCTTCTGTATTATTAGCGAAACGTTTACTTCGTGGCGGTATCGATGCAGTCATTGCAGAAGGTACTGAGTCTGGCGGTCACGTAGGAGATATTACAACTATGTGCTTAATCCCTCAAATCGTAGATGCTGTGGACGTACCTGTTATTGCAGCTGGTGGTATTGCAGATGGTCGCGGTATGGCAGCAGCCTTAGCATTGGGCGCTAGTGCAGTTCAAATGGGTTCTCGTTTCGTAGTATCTGAAGAATGTATTGCCCATGAAAACTATAAAGAAGCTGTATTGAAAGCAAAAGATCGTTCCACAGTGATGACAGGCTTGACAACAGGTCATCCAGTTCGTATCATTGAGAATTTATTAGCTCGTAAATATCAATCCCTTGAGTTCAGTGGCGCACCAAAAGAAGCTCTTGAAAATCTAGGTGCTGGTACACTTAGAAAAGCTGCCATTGAAGGGGAAACTAAAAACGGTTCCGTTATGATTGGACAAATTGCAGGTATGTTGACTGACATTAAACCTTGCGCAACAATCATTCAAGATATTGTTCGTGAAGCAGAAGAAGTAATGTTGAACTTAAAATCTGTTATCCGATAAGCAGGAGGAAACCTTATGAAAACAGCATTTGTATTCCCTGGTCAAGGGTCTCAAAAAGTGGGTATGTTGAAAGATTTGTACGAAGCGTATCCTATCGTAAGAGAGCGTTTTGCACAAGCAGATGAAGCATTGGGATATTCTATTTCACAATTATGTTTTGAAGGTCCAGATACGGAATTAGTAAAAACAGCAAACACACAACCTGCGATTTTAACAGCTAGTGTGGCATGCTATGAAATTTTAAAAGAAAAAGGCTTTACACCTGATATCGTAGGTGGTCATAGCCTTGGTGAATATAGTGCCTTAGTAGCAGCAGGTGTTCTTGATTTTAAAGATGCTGTGTACGTAGTGCATAAACGTGGAGAATATATGCAAGAAGCTGTACCATTGGGTGAAGGCGCAATGGCTGCGATCTTAGCATTACCTCGTGAAGACGTAGTTCGCATCTGTGGAGAAGTAAACGATACTGTAGGCTCTGTGCAAGCGGTTAACTTCAACTGTCCAGGACAAATCGTGATTGCTGGTGCTACAAAAGCCGTAGAAGTAGCAGCTGAAAAAATGAAAGAAGCTGGTGCTAAACGTGCTGTTATGTTGCCAGTAAGCGCTCCTTTCCACAGTCGTTTAATGGAACCAGCAGCAAAACGTTTACAAGAAGAATTAGACAATATTGAAGTGAAAGATGCTCAAATTCCAGTTGTAGCGAATATTACTGGGGAAATCTTAAAAGATGGAGCTGCTATTAAAGCGGCCTTAGTAAAACAAGCAGCAGCACCAGTACTTTGGGAAGATTGTGTAGCTACAATGGTAGACTTTGGTGCTACAAGATTTGTAGAAGTAGGTCCTGGTAAAGTGTTAACAGGATTCACTAAAAAAATTAACAAAGCAATGGAATTAGCCAATGTTGAAGATGAAGCATCCTTAGCAGCAGCGATTGCATTCTTACAAGGAGAATAAAATGAATTTAACAGGTAAAGTAGCTTTAGTTACAGGTGCTTCCCGTGGTATCGGACAAGCCACTGCTATTGAATTAGCAAAAGCTGGAGCAGATGTAGTTGTAAACTTTATTGGTAATGAAGCAGTAGCACAAGAAACTGTTGAAAAAATTGAAGCATTGGGCCGTAAGGCTATCAAAATTAAAGCTAATGTAGGCGATGCAGACGATGTACAAGCCATGGTAGATGAAGCAATTGCGACATTTGGTCATATAGATATTCTTGTAAATAATGCAGGCATCACTCGTGACGGATTATTGATTCGCATGAAAGATTCCGATTGGGATGAAGTATTAAACATTAACTTAAAAGGTGTATACCTTGTGACTAAAGCAGTTGCTAAGCTTATGGTAAAACAACGTGCTGGTCGCATTATCAATATGACATCTGTATCTGGTGTTACTGGTAATGTGGGTCAGGCCAATTATGCCGCTGCTAAAGCAGGGGTAATTGGCTTTACCAAAACTTGTGCCAAAGAATTAGCAGCTCGTGGTATTACTGTAAATGCAGTAGCACCAGGATTTATTGAAACAGCAATGACAGATGTGTTACCTGAAAAAATTAAAGAAGGTATTGCAGCTACTGTGCCGTTTGGTCGCATGGGTCAACCGGAAGAAATTGCTAGTGTAGTAACGTTTTTAGCGTCTGACTTTGCAAGTTATATTACTGGCCAAGTTCTCAATGTAGACGGCGGAATGGTGATGTAAACGCAAGATTCTATACATAGACTACATGAAAGGAGGTGTACGTAATGAGCACATTTGACAAAGTAAAAGCTATTGTTGTTGAACAATTGGGCGTTGACGAATCTGAAGTGGCTATCGATTCCACTTTCATCGATGATTTGGGCGCTGACTCTCTTGACATCGTTGAATTGATCATGGCATTTGAAGAGGAATTCAATATTGAAATCCCTGATGATGTTGCTGAAAAAATCAAAACTGTAAAAGATACAGTTGATTACATCGATTCTACAAAATAAGTCTAAGCACTTATGCACCACAAAGGGGGCCTCGGCTCCCTGAGTGGATTTGCACATAGGAGGAATAATAGTGAAACTCCCTGAACTTAAAATAGGGAAATTGGTAGCCAAAGTACCGGTAATTCAAGGTGGAATGGCAATCCGATTGTCTACAGCTCGGTTGGCTGCAGCAGTTGCAAATGAAGGTGGTATCGGCCTGATTGCAGCATCTGGCATGCCTTTTGATGAATTACGATACGAAATACAATTAGCAAGAAAATTATCGCCTACGGGCATTATCGGTATAAATGCAATGGTAGCCGCTACAGAATTTTTAGGCCTTGTAAAAACGGCCATTGAGGAGGGCATTGACCTCGTAGTAGCTGGCGCTGGATTTTCCAGAGATATGTTTGCCTTAGGTCGTGAATCTGGTACACCTATTGTACCAATCGTATCCACTCCTAAATTAGCTCGTATTTCTGAAGGATTAGGAGCCTCCGCTGTGATCGTGGAAGGTTGTGAAGCAGGTGGTCACTTAGGTACAGATCACTCCTCTCGTGAATTAGTACCTGAAGTAGTGGCGGCTGTGAAAAATATTCCAGTCATCGGTGCTGGTGGGGTTCTTGATGGAGCAGATATTGTGGAGATGATTAAACTTGGTGCTAGTGGAGTGCAAATGGGAAGCCGTTTTGCTGCTAGTGTGGAGTGTAATGCCTCTGATGAATTGAAAAAAATGTACGTTCGTGCAGATGCTCCAGATGATATTGTCTTGATCCAAAGTCCAGTAGGACTTCCAGGACAAGCGTTGCGTAATAAGTTTGCAGAAACAGTATTAGACGGTACAGTACCGCCACCTACAGAGTGTCATCGATGCTTAAAGCATTGTTCTCACAAATTCTGTATTATTAAAGCCCTTTCACGTGCTCAACAAGGTGACGTGGAAACGGGATTAGTGTTCTCGGGTAATAATATGCGTAAAGTAGACTCCATATTACCTGTGAAAGAGATTTTTGCTCGCCTAGTTTCAGAGGCAGCAGCCATTGATTAAATGAGATTATAAAGAGGTGGAATAATGGAAAGACGTGTTGTTATTACTGGTTTAGGTGCTGTGACACCAGTGGGAATCGGTAAAGATGACTTTTACAATGCATTGCTACGTGGCGAATCTGGTATCGGTCCAATTACTCGATTTGATGCAAGTGATTATGCAACTCGTATTGCAGGTGAAATTAAAGATTTCGATCCAACACAATTTGGAATTGATAAAAAAGAAGCGCGCCGTATGGACCGCTCTGCAGCATTTGCCATTGCAGCGGCAGTGCTTGCGCAAAAAGATGCTGATTTAGATTTAGACAAAGAAGAAGCAGATCGTTGTGGTACTGTAGTTGGTACTGGTATTGGTGGTATTGATTCTATCCATGATGTATATGTGACTTTATTTGAAAAAGGTCCAGGTCGTGTAAGTCCATTTGCAGTACCTATGATGATTGCAAACATGGTATCTGGTCGTGTATCTATTCAATTAGGCTTAAAAGGACCAGTAGAAACTGTTGTTACAGCGTGTACTTCTGGTACAAATGCGATTGGTGAAGCATTCCGCATGATTGCACATGGTCAAGCAGACGTAATGTTTGCTGGTGGTACAGAGGCGGCAGTTTCTCCAGCAGCAGTAGCTGGTTTCGCATCTATGAAAGCTATGTCTACACGTAATGATGAACCTACAAAAGCATCTCGTCCATTTGCAGCTGATCGCGATGGATTCGTAATGGGCGAAGGTTCTGGTATCGTTGTATTAGAAGAATTAGAACATGCAAAAGCACGTGGTGCTCATATCTACGCAGAAGTAGTGGGATATGGTACAAATGGTGATGCATATCATATTTCTTCTCCAGCACCAGGTGGTACACAAGCTCGTAAATGCATGGAATTAGCATTGAATGATGCAGGTATCAAACCTGAAGAAGTTGATTATATTAATGCCCATGGTACATCTACATCCATCAATGATGCAAATGAAACATTGGCAATCAAACAATTATTTGGAGATCATGCTAGTAAATTAGCAGTAAACTCCACAAAATCTATGACAGGTCACTTATTAGGTGCTGCTGGTGCTATTGAAGCCATTGTTATGGCAATGGCTATTGAGACTGGCAAAGTGCATCCAACAATTAACCTTGATAATCCAGATCCAGAATTGGATTTAGATTATGTATCTGACGGAGCTCGTGACATGAAAGTTGATGTAGCTCTTTCCAACTCCTTCGGTTTTGGTGGACACAACGGTACTATCGTTGTTCGTCGTTACGAGGCGTAATTGTGAATGCTCCTAAAAGTAGCAAAGTAACTAGCAAGGCTCGTGAAGCATTACTTCACGAGCTTATTGCGAATTTATATTTGCCTTTACGCAATATAAGTACATTAAATCGTGCTTTGACACATTCTTCCTATGCGAATGAACATAAATTATCCCATGAATATCATAATGAACGATTAGAGTTTTTAGGGGATGCAGTGTTAGATCTTATTATAGGAGAATATTTATTTACTACATATCCAGAAATGACTGAGGGTGAACTGACCCGTTTAAAAGCATGCACCGTCTGTGAAGGTTCTTTAGCAGAATGTAGTCGTACTCTAGACTTAGGAAAATATTTACGCTTAGGTAGAGGCGAGCGGCATTGTGGTGGAGCCAATAGAAACTCCATTTTGGCAGATACTTTTGAGGCTGTCTTAGGGGCTATCTACCTAGAGTGTGGTTATGATGTGGGAAAACAGTTTGTTTTGAGTCATTTGCATGGATATATGAATATGGCACTTTCCGGGAAAGTAGGAAAAGATTTTAAAACATTGCTCCAAGAGTTAGTACAACAAAAAGGAGAATCTGTGATACGGTATCATGTTATCGATGAAGAGGGACCGGATCATGATAAATTCTTTACTATGGAAGTAGTCATCGATGGAGTCCCATCAGGTGTAGGTTCTGGGCGAAATAAAAAAGTGGCAGCCCAAGCAGCAGCTAAAGAGGCTTATGAAAAGCTTATACAATAGTAAGGATTGAGGGGTGGGGAACCACTCCTTTTTCTATATGATACATAGGAGGCAGTTATGAGGAACAGCAAAAAAGAGAAAACTAGATTACTTCCATTTTTTATTCCTCATATTGGCTGCCCATATATTTGTATATTTTGTAATCAGCCACGTATATCAGGACAACAAGAGATGGTCAGTCCAGAAATCATTCGTTCTTCCATACAAAGAGCCGTATCAGAACAAGGATATAGTGGACAATGGGAAGTAGCTTACTTTGGTGGTAGCTTTACGGCGATACCACAAGAAATGCAAGATACATTATTGGAACCAGCTAAAGAAGCATTTCAACAAGGAATAGTTCAAGGAATTCGTTTGTCTACTCGTCCTGATGCTATCAGAGAAGATCGATTGAAAGAGCTCTTTACTAGTGGTGTAAGAACCATTGAATTAGGAGTACAAACATTAGAGGAATCCATGCTAGTAGAAGCTAAACGAGGGCATACGGTAGAAGATGTGGAACAGGCGTGTAAAATGATACGTGAAGAAGGAATAACTTTAGGTATACAATTACTCCCTGGGTTACCTGGCGAAACCTGGACTACTTTAGTAAAAACGGCGGTGAAATCCGGTCAATTGCAGGCTGACTTATGTCGCATTTATCCTGTGATTGTCATTGAAGATACAGAACTAGCTGATCGTGTTCATGAAGGTAGTTATGTACCATTAACAATAGAACAAGCGGTAGCCTATAGTGCTTTTTTAAAATCCTATTTAGAAGGCAAAGGTACACAGATTATACGTGTAGGATTACAAAGTACAGAAGATTTTGATGCTGGTCGTGGTATTGTAGGAGGACCCTATGCTCCTGCCTTTGGAGAATTGGTAGTCAATTATGAATGGCTTCAAGCTATCCAGCAAACCATAGAAGAACACCTAGAAGTATTTGGTGTGATTCATAAGGTCATTGTAGAATATCCAAGACCTTTCACATCAAAGATACGTGGATTGAAGAACAGAAATATAGAGTATTTTGGACAGGAATATAAGCAGATAGAATGGACTTGGCAAGAAAAACAGGAAAATAATAATACTGGAGTATTGCATGTCATGATAGATCATATACTATATAGCTTGCCTCTTTAAATAGTGGGTTATGGTTATACAACAATGGATTAACTAATATTCTGTAGAGAGAGTATGTGATGAGAGGTTGGAAATAGGTGTCAGGTTAGGATATAGTATGAACAATATATTATATTGTGTAAATTTGAAACATACCTATGTATACATAGAAAGGAAGCAGTCATGCAATTATTGCGACTAGAAATGAAAGGATTCAAGTCCTTTGCTGATAAAACGGTAGTGTCTTTTTCTCCAGGCATGACTGGGATTGTAGGCCCTAATGGTAGTGGTAAAAGTAATATTACTGATGCGATTCGCTGGGTTTTAGGGGAATCGAATGTACGCCATTTGCGTGGACAAAAAGCAGAAGATATTATTTTTTCTGGCACAGAAGCTCGTCGCCCTCACAATACGGCAGAGGTAAACTTAATTTTTGATAACAGTGATGGCACTTTGGGCAAAGAATTAGCAGAAGTTGTTATCACACGCCGTATGTATCGCAATGGTGAAAGTGAATTCCAAATCAATAAGAGAAATTGCCGGTTAAAAGATATTCATCTATTATTGGCTGATACAGGCTTAGGTAAAGATTCTATGGCCATCATCGGGCAGAATCGTATCGATGCTATCTTGAATAGTAAACCAGAAGAACGTCGCTTAATATTTGAAGATGTGGCGGGTATCTCTCGCTTTAAAATGAATAAAGAAGATGCTATTCGGCGTATCAATAGTACAGATCGTAATATGGAACGATTAGATGATGTGATGAGTACGCTAGGAGATCAATTAGTAGAATTAGAGGCGAAAGCTAATGTAACACGTGAGTACAATACATTATCACAGGATAAGCGTAGCTATGATGGAGCTATTGCTTTTCATGAATATAAAACGGCGGATCGTTTATTTACACGCCAAGAAAATGAAAACTTATCCTACCTTCGTGAGCAAGAAGAATTAGAAACTAGCTTAGATACAATTCAAGAGACTTATAAAACCACACAAAATGAGCTTCAATCATTTCGTGAAACCAACCAAAGTATGGAAGATGAATATGCCACTTTACAAGGTAAATTAGGGGAACTGACTGGACAAATTGAAGTAGCTCGCTTAAAAGAAGCCAATATGGTAGAAGAGTTAAAAGGTGGAGAAGAACAGTTAAGAACTTGGAAGGAAGAACTGAAAGTTAAAGCACAACAATATGATTGTGACTTGACATCTTTGAAAGACCAAGAAAGTAACTTAACATCCATTGGACAAGATGTAAAACAAGCGGAATCTAATTTGCAAAGCACTCGAGACTCTCTTAGTCAAGTGAAGGCTAATTTAGATGGTATGCGCATAGCGGAGCAACATGCTCATGAGCGTCATATTCGTGTTGTTCGTGAGTTGGAAGAAGCTCGCCATCAATTAGCAAGAGCGGAAGAGTTAGAAACACAAAAGAAAGATGATGCGCAACGTTTGAAGGCTACTTTACAAGATATAAAACAATCTGTAGAAGAAACACAAGGGCAATTAGAGGCGCAACAACAGGTTGTTAGTAAAGTAGAGGAAGCGTTGGAGATAGCACGTCAATCATTACAACAGCTAGAGGATACACGCCGACAAAAAAATCAGGAATTAGTAGAAGTACAAAGAACACTGCAAGCTAAAGAAGGTCGTTTAGAACTGTTACATAGTTGGGAAGAGCTGCATGAAGGTTATTTGGAAGGCACAAAACATGTATTACAAGCGAAAGAAACTTGGTCTTCTCATATTCGTGGAGCTATTGGTGATGTATTCACTGTAGAAGAAAAATTCTTAGTGGCCATTGAAACTGCTTTAGGTGGTGCTATTCATCAAGTTATCACAGAGACTGCAAAGATTGCTTCTGAAGCAGTACAATACTTAAAACGCACACAAGGTGGTCGAGTTACGTTTTTACCGATGGATATGGTACGAGGAAAACGACTCGATCATAAAGCCTTAACATCGCCTTATGTATTGGGATTAGGTGTAGACTGCATTCAATTTGATACACAATATACAGGCGTATTTAATCAGCTATTAGGGCGTACTCTTATTGTAGATACCTTGGACCATGGATTAGCATTGCAAAAAGAATATCATCAACAATTGCGGATTGTTACCTTAACAGGAGAGCAATTGCAACCAGGTGGTGCTCTAACAGGTGGTGCTACAAAACGAAAAAAAGTGTCTATCTTGTCCCGTAAAGAAGAGCAAGACACATTACAGCAAGATATTCATGTATTACGAGATACAGCACAGGTGTTACAACAGACTTTACAAGGACTAGACAAAGAAATAGAAGCTTTAACACAGTCTGGTAAGGGATTACGTCAAACCTATGAACAAGAAGAATTGCAGTTACGTAGCTTGCAGCAAGAGCAGCAACGCTCCCAAGGAGAGCAAATTAACTTAAGTGGAATGGTGCAGACCTATAATGAGGAACTACAAAAAGCTGAAGAAAAGCAAATTATCTTAGGGGAGACAATTACAAAGCTGGTAGGTGAGCTTTCACAGTTGGAAAACCGTGAAGGGCATCAAGAGCAAGTCACAACCTTAGTGTCTCAAGAGCAAACTTTACAAGAACAAGAGCGTGACCGAAGTGAAACGTTACAAGGAATACGCTTACGGTGGGAACAATCTCGATTGTTGTTAGAGCAAAGTAAAAAAGAAGTAGCTCAAATTGAACAATATATGAAAGATAAGACAGTAGAGATTGAAAACTTAGATCATCGAATTAGCCAATTACGTGAAGATGTCATACGCTTAGGTGGTGGGCCTGTTTTAACATTAGAATCAGAAAAACAAGCTATAGAAAAACGAGTCATCACCATTGGAGAATCTCGTAAAGGTGGCCAAGACAAAGTACGCACTTGGGAGTTGCAATTAAACCAATTACAAGAAGAACGAAATCAAAAAGAACAGCGACAACGAATTGTGCAGAAGAAACTAGTAGACTTACAAGAGGGCTTAACAAAATATCAATTACAAGGCGAACAAGCATTGGAACAATTAGGCGCTTTAGGGTATACTAAACAAGAGGCACAGAATATACACTTAGGTGGCTCCGTAAATGAGTGGAAACAACAACAGGTGAACTTGGCAAGACAAATTGAAAGCTTAGGTGCTATCAACCCGAATGCTATTGCAGAATATGAAGAAGCGGAAGAAAAATTAGCATTCTATCATGAGCAAAAAGAAGATTTGGTGATAGCTAAAGAACAATTAGAAGGTGTCATCGCTGAAATAGATGGGGCTATGTCTGAACAGTTGCAAGATGTACTTACTGTCATTCGTGAGAGATTCCAACATGTCTTCTCCCAATTGTTTGGGGGAGGTACAGCGCAAATTGTAGCTTCCAACCCAGAATCCATTTTAGAAAGTGGCATTGATTTTTATATCCAGCCGCCAGGAAAGAAACGCCAACAATTAAGCTTGCTATCTGGTGGGGAACGAGCGTTGACAGTTATAGCTTTGCTCTTTGCGCTACTAGATTATCGACCTGCTCCATTCTGTGTACTTGATGAAGTAGACGCTGCGTTAGATGATGCCAATGTGGAACGATTTAGCCACTATTTGCATAATTTAGGGGATGCGACCCAATTTATCGTGGTAACCCATCGTAAGCGGACCATGGAATCAGCCCATGTCTTACAAGGGGTGACTATGGTGGAACGAGGGGTGTCACGTCTATTAACAGTAGCCTTTGACGAAGTAAAGGAGAACAGCGATTATGGCATTTAGTTTTTTTGACCGTGTGAAAGCGGGCTTAGAAAAGACAAAAAATAATTTTGTAAAAAAAGTAGAAACCATTGTTATCGGCTATGCTGAAATCGATGATGATTTCTTAGATGATTTAGAAGCAACTATGCTGACTGGAGATTTAGGTCCTAAAACAACGACGTATTTAATGAAAGAAATCCGCCGCGGTGTTACAGAAGGAATTATCAACAACACTAGCGAAGTGATGCCTTTTATGGAAGAACGCATTACAGAAATGTTAGGAGCTCAAGAGGAAGTGTTGGAGCTTCATAAACCAGAAGTCATCTTGGTAGTGGGTGTGAATGGTGTTGGTAAAACGACAACCATTGCGAAGCTGGCCCATTATTATGCAGAACAAGGTAAAAAGGTCATCATTGCCGCAGGTGATACATTCCGTGCCGCTGCATCGGAACAATTATCCATTTGGGCGGACCGTGTAGGTGTATCCATTGTAAAACATAAGGAAGGTGCTGACCCAGCGGCAGTAGTGTTCGATGCTTGTGCCTCAGCTATTGCAAAAGAAGCGGACTTAGTGATTGTAGATACAGCAGGGCGTTTACATACGAAAGTCAACCTTATGGAAGAATTGAAGAAAATCGGCCGTGTAGCGGATAAACAAATCCCAGGGGCACCGCATCAAACCTTATTGGTGCTTGATGGCACTACAGGTCAAAATGCAGTGAGCCAAGCAAAATTATTTGGCGAAGCTGTGCCTGTAACAGGCATTGTGGTAACCAAATTAGATGGCACCGCTAAAGGTGGTGTAGTTATCTCTATCAAAGAAGAGTTAGGTGTTCCTGTACGTTGGATTGGTGTAGGTGAGCAAATGGATGACTTACGTCCTTTCAATGCAAAAGAATTTGCTAATGCCCTCTTTGATAAAGGAGAACAATAGGCCATGACCAGACAACAATTATATGACTATGTGGTGGACCAAAATGAGATGAATGGTTATGGTATCGACAGTGATAGTATTGAATGTGCTGTAGATATTATGGAATTTGTAGGCGGTGATCTATACAGACCCCTTACACGGTTGCTCTTGAGCAATTGGAAAGAAATTGCTAGCCGTATTGAAAGCTACACCGATGAGCAATGGAATTTTGTTCATCGTATTGCGGAGAATATGAAGCACTCCTTGGAACATGACCACGGCGATGAAAGCCATCATTTATCGGATCATGGAATTGCCATCTTTATCGAAATGCTAGAAGGGGATGACACAGCCACACAAACCTTGCAAGGAGATACACCAATTACAGAAGAAGAGTTGCGACGTATCCGTGGCAAGGGATAGATATCTGGCGCCTATTGATAGGGCTAATACTAATAGCACTTAGTCTGTAGCAAAAGTACTGTAGGGCTCGGGTATACATACTATTACAATAATATAATAGACAGTGAGAGAAAAGTTGGATCTTAGATTCAGCTTTTCTTTTTGTATATAGTGTATGTTTGTAGTGTAAGTAACCATGTGACAAGAAATGATATTACTAGTTGTAGATGTCAATATATTCCATGAGTACACTATAATAGTTGTAATGGATTTGTATCGAACATACAGTACAATAAAATGGACATTCATGGTATAATATAGAAGTTACTAGATATAGAATTGATAGTGAACTTTCACGTTTACAAAGATAGAAAATATAAGGAGGGACTATGAGCGGATTGCATCATTTTCCTGAAGAAGGCATACCCTTTCAAGTAGAGGCGCCGTACTCCCCCATGGGAGACCAGCCGAAGGCTATCGAGTCCTTGGCGGAAGGCATTGAACGAGGGGAATGGGCACAGGTATTATTAGGTGCTACGGGCACGGGAAAAACATATACTATGGCAAAGCTCATCGAGGCCGTGCAAAAGCCGACCTTGATCATCGCCCACAATAAAACACTGGCGGCCCAATTGGCTAGCGAGTTCAAGAGCTTTTTTCCTAAGAACGCAGTGGAATACTTCGTGTCCTATTACGATTATTACCAACCTGAGGCGTATATTGCCTCTACCGATACATATATTGAAAAAGATGCGTCCATCAATGAAGAAATCGATAAGCTGCGCCACTCGGCGACAATGAACTTATTTGAACGGAAAGATGTAATCATCGTCGCATCGGTTAGCTGCATCTACGGCTTAGGGGACCCAGAGGACTATAGCACTCTCTGCGTATCCTTGCGACAAGGTCAGGAATATAGCCGTGATGACATTCTTCGTAAATTGGTATCCATCCAATATACCCGAAACGATATGAACTTCGTGCGAGGTACCTTCCGTGTACAAGGGGATACCTTAGAGATTTTCCCTGCCGGCACTAGTGAAAGAGCCATTCGAGTAGAAATGTTTGGCGATGAAATCGATCGCTTAGTGGAAATTGATGTGCTCACAGGGGATGTGATTGTAGAGCGTAAACACGTGGCCATCTATCCAGCCTCTCACTATGTAACGACGAAAGAAAAGTTAGACCTTGCCATTGGTCGCATCGAAGCAGAGTTGGCTGAACGTTTGGCATACTTTAATGAAAATGGTCGTCTCTTAGAGGCACAACGATTGGAGCAACGAACACGATATGACATTGAAATGATGCAGGAAATGGGCTATTGCTCAGGCATTGAAAACTACTCACGCCTGTTGTCGAACCGTCAACCAGGCGAAGCGCCGATGACCCTCATCGACTATTTTACAGACGATTTCTTAATCATCATTGATGAATCCCATGTGACGTTACCACAAATTCGTGCTATGTATAATGGTGACCAAGCGCGGAAACATAATCTAATCGATTACGGATTCCGCTTACCGTCGGCGGCAGATAATCGGCCCTTAAAATTTGAAGAGTTTGTGGAGCGCATTAACCAAATTGTTTACGTATCTGCTACGCCAGGTCCTTATGAAATGGAAGTACAAACTAATGTAGCAGAGCAAATCATCCGACCTACTGGATTATTAGATCCTATCATCGAGATTCGGCCTATTAAAGGACAAATGGATGATTTACTAGGGGAAATTAAAGAGCGAGCGAAGTCTGATGAACGAGTATTGGTTACTACATTGACGAAGAAAATGGCAGAAGATTTAACGAATTATCTGAAAGAGATGGGTATTCGTGTACGCTATTTACACTCCGATATTGCTACCATTGAGCGTGCCGATATTATCCGTGATTTACGGGCCGGTGTCTTTGATGTTCTCGTAGGGATTAACTTGTTGAGGGAAGGCTTAGACATGCCAGAAGTGTCTTTGGTGGCTATCCTAGATGCAGATAAGGAAGGTTTCTTGCGCAGTGATACATCCTTGATTCAGACCATAGGCCGTGCGGCTCGTAATGAAAAAGGAAAAGTTATTATGTATGCGGACCGCATCACGGGTTCTATGCAACGAGCTATAGATGAAACCGAGCGCCGTCGTGCCTTGCAAGAGTCGTACAACACAGAACATGGCATCACACCTCGTACGGTGCGCAAGGAAGTGAAAGACTTAATTGAATTGACCAAAGTAGAAGGCGAAGCTGCTACCCCTAAGAAAGGACGCAAGCCTAAAGCAGATAGTCCTGTGGTGTATGATAGTACAGCATCTACAGAAGTGGTGGCAGAAGCAGTACAAGCACTTTCACCAAAAACGCAATACGAAACGAAAGAAGATGTGTTCAATGCCATTGAAGAGACCACGCGCCTCATGAAAGCAGCAGCAAAACAATTAGAATTTGAACGGGCTGCAGAGTTGCGTGATGAACTAGGTAGATTACGACAATTGTGGTCGGATATGAACGAAGAATAGGAGATATTTTGAAAGATCAATTAATTATAAAAGGCGCCCGTCAACATAATTTGAAGAATATTGACGTGGCTCTGCCGAGAAATCAATTTATCGTATTAACAGGCTTAAGTGGATCTGGTAAGTCATCCCTAGCCTTTGATACGATTTATGCAGAAGGGCAACGCAGATATGTAGAGTCCTTGTCTGCCTATGCTCGTCAGTTCTTAGGGCAAATGGATAAACCAGATGTGGATTACATTGAAGGGCTTTCACCGGCTATATCCATCGATCAAAAGACAACGAGCTGCAACCCTCGTTCTACGGTGGGAACGGTGACAGAAATTTATGACTATTTGCGATTATTATTTGCTCGTATTGGTCGTGCGTACTGCCCTACTTGTGGAGAAGAGATTGCACAACAGACGATTGAGCAAATTACAGATTTGGTCATGAAATTGCCAGAACGTACTAAAATTATGGTGATGGCTCCAGTGGTGCGGGGTAAAAAAGGGCGTCATGAAAAAGTGTTGGAACAAATTCGTAAAAATGGCTTTGCTCGTGTTCGCATCAATGGAGAGATACATACTTTTGAGGAAGAAATTTCCTTAGATAAAAATAAAAAACATACCATTGAAATCGTCGTAGACCGTCTTGTTATCAAAGAAGGCTTAGAAAGCCGATTAACGGATTCTTTGGAAACTGCCATTCATCATGGAGAAGGCTTTGTCATCATCCAAGAGGTAGATGGCCCAGCTCATCAATTTAGTGTTCATTTTACGTGTCCAAATGGTCATATTTCCTTGCCGGAAATTGAACCTCGTATGTTTTCCTTCAACAGTCCTTTTGGTGCCTGTCCATCCTGTTTGGGCCTAGGTAGCACTATGGAGGTAGATGAGGATCGAGTGATTCCTGATCCTACAGTATCCTTTGCAGATGGTGCAGTAGCTCCTTTAAGCTCCAACCCAAATGCGTGGTTCATGCGCCAACTTGAGGGCTTGTTGAAAGTTCATGGGTATACATTAGATGCTAATTTTTCGGAATTACCTACAGCCTTACAAAAAGAAGTGATGTACGGTAGCACTGAGAAAGTGACCTTCGACTATGAAAATATGCGTGGTGAGGTTAAAACATTCCATACCGAATATGAAGGTATATTGCCAATGGTGAAACGTCGTCATGCAGAGGCCACTACAGATAGCATGCGTGAAGAGTTTGAATCCTATATGTCTATTAAACCATGTACAGCTTGTAAGGGAGCCCGCTTGAAACCAGAATCTCTTGCCATCCGTGTAGGTGAAAAAAATATAGATGAAGTGACACAGCTAACGATTAGTGAAGCGGTGGACTATTTTGGCAATCTACAGTTGACGGAACGAGAGGCTTTCATTGGTGCTCAAATTTTGAAAGAAATCAATGCTCGATTAGGATTCCTGAATAATGTAGGCTTAGATTATTTGACGATGAATCGTAGTGCGGGCACCTTATCTGGAGGGGAAGCGCAGCGCATTCGATTGGCTACACAAATTGGTTCGGGCCTCGTTGGGGTCTTATATATTTTAGATGAACCATCTATTGGTCTGCATCAACGAGATAATGATCGGTTAATTGAAACACTGAAAGGGCTGCGTGATTTAGGCAATACATTACTCGTGGTAGAACACGATGAGGATACAATGTTAGCAGCGGATTATTTGGTAGATATTGGACCTGCGGCCGGTGAACATGGTGGTCAAATCGTGGCGCAAGGTACAGTGCCAGAGGTGATGGCTGTGAAAGAATCCATTACCGGTCAATACTTAAGTGGTCAAAAATATATTCCATTACCAAAAGAGCGAAGAAAACCTACGAAAGCTTGCTTAGAAATCCGTGGTGCTAAAGAGAACAATTTAAAACAAGTGAATGTGAAGTTCCCTATTGGTTTGTTCACTGTTGTGACAGGGGTCAGTGGGTCTGGTAAATCCACATTAATCAATGAAATCTTGTATAAAGGCGTAGCTAATGCACTCTACAAAAGTCATCATAAGGTAGGAGCCCATAAGGAGATTCGCGGTTTAGAGTATGTGGATAAAATTATTAATATAGACCAAAGTCCCATTGGTCGCACACCACGCTCGAATCCAGCCACCTACACAGGTGTATTCGATGCGATCCGTGAGCTATATAGTCAAACAAATGAAGCGAAGATTCGTGGCTATAAAGCCGGACGATTTAGCTTTAACGTCAAAGGCGGTCGTTGTGAGGCGTGCCGTGGGGATGGTATCATCAAAATTGAAATGCATTTCTTGCCAGATGTGTATGTACCGTGCGAAGTATGTAAAGGAGCTCGATATAACCGAGAGACCATGGAGGTGAAATACAAAGGGAAAAGCATTGCCGATGTATTGGATATGGTTGTGGATGAAGCGGTAGAGTTCTTTAGTGCCATCCCAAAAATTCACCGTAAATTGGTCACTCTACAAGAAGTGGGTTTAGGATATATTCGCTTAGGCCAAGCGGCGACTACTTTATCTGGTGGTGAAGCGCAACGTGTGAAGTTAGCTACTGAACTGGCTCGTCGCAGCACGGGAAAAACCTTATATATCCTGGATGAACCGACTACGGGCCTTCATGTGGAAGATATTCGTAAATTGTTAGAGGTGTTGCAAAAACTTACCGATGGTGGGGATACAGTAGTGGTCATCGAGCATAATTTAGATGTCATTAAAACGGCGGATCATATTATTGACTTAGGTCCAGAAGGCGGTTTCCGAGGCGGTACCATTGTGGGCACTGGCACCCCTGAGGAGATTGCTGCTTTACCTGAAAGTTACACTGGTAAATTCTTAGGCCCCGTGTTAGAGAAAACTAGGAATTATATGGAACAACATCCGTTGCCTACTGAGGACACACCATGAATCCTATTGATAGACAATTGCAAGCAGAAGAAGTAAACTTTCAGCCGTCTCGTCAACAAGACATGATGATGGGGGATGCGGAACAGCAAGCGTATATACTGGAAAAGGTCAGTCATCTGCCGACTACGCCGGGGGTCTATTTGTGGCGTGACAAGTACCAGCGTATCATCTACGTAGGGAAGGCCATCAACTTGCGCAATCGAGTGCGGTCCTATGTGCAACAAGATGTGAATCGTTCTGTGAAAGTGACTGCCATGATGCGCCGTGCTTGGGATGTGGAAACAATCCAAACGAAAACGGAAATGGAAGCGCTTATCTTAGAGGCGACCTTAATCAAGGAGCACCATCCGAAATACAATATTATGCTTCGAGATGATAAGACGTATCCTTACGTGAAAGTCACCGTGCAAGAGGACTTTCCACGTCTCTTTATGACGCGCCGTTTAGAACGTGATGGAGCGAAGTATTTTGGACCTTTCACAGATGTGACAGCGGTGCATCATGTACTGCGCATCTTGCGGTCCTATTATCCGTTACGGACTTGTAAAAGTATGAAAGTAGAACGACCTTGTTTGCAATATCATATGCACTATTGTGAAGGGCCTTGCATGAAGTATGTAACGGTAGAATCCTATCGTAAATACATCGATGATATTGTAGCTCTTTTTGAAGGGAAACAAGTTAAGGTCATCCAAGAGATTACGTCCAAGATGGAGCAAGCTTCAGAAGACTTGGAGTTTGAACTAGCGGCCAAGTATCGTGATGATTTATTAAGTATCCAAAAGGTACAAGAAAAGCAACGCATGGTCACACAGCGAGGTGATATGGATGTATTAGGTATGGCTATCGATGGTCCTATGGCGTGTATTCAACTATTTTTTATTCGCAGTGGACGCTTATTGGGACGAGAAAATTACTTTGTTCAGCATGAAGGAGATAGTCCAGAGCTGGTGATGACGGAGTTCATTAAGCAGTATTATGGAGGATCTACATTCATTCCTAAGGAATTGTTATTGCCTATAGATAGTGTGGATCGTGAACTGTTTAGTGAATGGTTTACCTCTATGAAAGGTCAACAAGTAGAAGTATCTGTACCTCAGCGAGGCTATAAAAAGGACCTTATCAAGATGGCGGAGGAAAATGCTCAAAACTTCTTGGCAGAACGTCGTCGCCAGTGGCAATACACTATCGATAAGTCTGGTGGTGCGGTGAAAAAATTAGCGGAAGTACTAGACTTACCACGATTGCCAGAACGCATGGAATGTTATGATATTTCCCATATGCAAGGGGCAGAAACGGTGGCATCCATGGTCGTTTTTGAAGGTGGAAAGCCGGCGAAACGAGAGTATCGACGATTCAAGCTAAAAACAGTACAAGGGAAGCCGGATGACTTTGCATCTATGGCGGAAATTATGGAACGCCGTTATGGAAATGAAAAAGATTGGCCTATGCCAGATTTGATTATCATCGATGGGGGTAAAGGACAGTTAAATGCAGCCTTGCCGGTGATCCGTGCTATGGGTGTTACCGATGTGCCAGTCATATCCTTGGCGAAGCGAATCGAAGAAGTATTCGTAGAAGGAGAATCGGAAAGTATTATTCTAGAACACCATACGCCAGAATTACAATTACTGCAGCAAATTCGTGATGAAGCGCATCGATTTGCCATCACTTACCATCGTAGATTACGTGGAAAGCGGAACTTAGAATCTGTTTTAGATCATGTAGAGGGCATAGGACCAAAACGAAGAAAAGCGCTGTATAAACATTTTGGGAATTTAGATGCCATGCGAGTGGCGGAGTTACATGAACTGGAGAGCGTTGAGGGAATGAATAAAAAAGCGGCGCTTGCTGTGTATGAGTTCTTTCGGCGTTTGAAATAATGGAAACGAGCAACCACTGATTGTGGTTCGTGCCTTGTGGCGTTCTTATGTGAATCAGATAAAGGGAAGAGCACGGTATACCCCTCACAAACGGTATTTCATAATGTTTGTTCGGGGCACACCGTGCTCTTCTTGAGTTGGTTATATTTAAGTAATAAAAAACGCCACAAGGGCGCCATACTTAATAGCATATCTAAATGATGGGTTGCTCGTTTCTTGCATAGATTAATTTTGATGCCTCACGGAAAGCACTCATCCACAGGTGGGGCGCCGAGGAAAAGAGCGTTACTTGTTTTGTTATTAAACCTTATGGCGTTCGGGACTTAAGTAAGCAAAAGGAAGAGCACGACACATTCCTACGCAAATTGATACAGTGGTTAGGTTTGCTCCGGAACATGCCGTGCTCTTTTCATATTTATGTTATTTAGGTAATAAAGGAACGCCACAAGGCTACTACGTATAACTGCGTTCTTTATGATGGTTGCTCGTTTTTGGTGTTGTTTGATTTAGTCAATAAAGGCGCCACAAGATCTTCTACGCTAGTGCTGCGTTCCTTATGGATAGATGGTCTATTTTCTGAAAAATATCTTTTAAAAGATAACGTTTTGTATATTTTATGCTATAATGAAAAAATAGAAGGATCACCGACGTGAGTTGGGCTCATCTCTTCCTAATTATAGGGGGAGGTGGTACTATGAAAAAGTTAGCAATTGCATCTTTATTGATACAAATTTGTATGCTTATCATAGCATTTATCGACTTACTGTTTAAGTAAGGAAAAAGCCTAACGAATAAGGTCTTGTACACCTTAACACGTTAGGCTTATCCATTTTTAAAAGCTTTAGAGATGAGCCTAACGCCATCGACACGTTGGTGGCCCTTCTTTTTGTTACGTATAGTATACCACATTTTGTGGAAAAGATAAAGGTGTGACGTATGGTCACACCTTTTTTGTTTATTTTGTTGTTGTTTCGTCGTCTTCGCTAGGTCCTAACATGGAGTAGAATGCCCATAGTAGAATAAACCAGAATGGTGTAAACATGAGGGCGATGCGTGTGTCGCTTTGTAATGCTAGTACCACCAAGATGAATACGAAGAACGCTAGGATCAGGTAGTTCATGAATGGGTACAATGGCATTTTAAAGGTAGACTGTTTCGCCAACTCTGGTTGCTGTTTACGATATTTCAGATGGCATACGACGATGATGGCCCAAATATAGATAAAGCAGAATGTGGAGATGGATGTAATCATGATGAATACGCTTTCAGGCATAACATAGTTCAAGACTACGGTAAATAGTAAGGCCGCAGCGGAGAATAGTGTTGCCTGATACGGTACGGCATGGTTCGTCAAGCGTTTCATTCGGCTCGGCGCATGTCCACGTTTGGATAATGCGTAAATCATACGGCTCGTGGAGAAGATGCCCGAGTTTGTAGCAGAGGCTGCGGATGTTAGAACAACGAAGTTTACGATGCTCGCAGCAGCCAGGATACCCACTGCATTAAATACAGCCACGAAGGGGCTAGAATTTGGGTCTACTGCAATCCATGGGTAAATACTCATGATGATGGCAAGGGATCCGATATAGAATAGAATGATTCGCAATGGAATATTGTTGATAGCCATAGGGATAACTTTTTTTGGATTTTCTGTTTCCCCAGCTGTAAGCCCTACCAATTCAATACCTGTGAAAGCAAATACTACCATCTGGAAAGACAGGATGAAGCCCATCGCCCCATTTGGGAACCAACCGCCGTAATTCCAAAGATTCGCAAAGGCCGCTGCCCCCGCATTGGTAGTGAATCCTGTAAGGATCATGATAAGACCAATGATGATGAGTGATACGATGGCAATAACTTTTATTAATGCGAACCAGAACTCCATTTCACCAAAATGTTTTACAGCTGTTAAATTCATAATTAGTAAGACTGCCAGTACAACGAGGGCTGGAATCCATTGGGGCATCCAAGGGATCCAGTATTGCATGTACAAGCCGACCGCAGTTAAGTCTGCCATAGCTAGTGAAAGCCAACAGAACCAGTAGGTCCAACCTGTGATGAAGGCGGCTCGATCACCTAAATATTCTTCTACAAAGTCAATGAAAGAATGGTGATCTAAATTGGAAAGCAATAACTCTCCTAAGGCACGCATCATAAAGAAACAGATAATACCTGTAATCAGATACGTGAGGAGGATAGAGGGGCCCGCTAAACTAATAGATCGCCCAGAGCCAAGGAATAAACCTGTGCCGATGGCACCACCGATGGCTAATAATTGAACGTGGCGATTTTTAAGACCACGCTTTAACTCTTGTTGCGAGTCCGTCATAGTAAAACCTCCTTAATACAATATAAACTTTTATATTTGATAATAGTAAACTATTTTCTATAGAATGTCAATTATCTACTAGTAAAATAATAGTATGGTTAGGCGGTAAAAAGGCTTTCACGGGATTCTAAGAAACACCTATGAAAGCCGAAAAATATATGTAATATTTTCGAGTATACTTAAAAACATATTCACATAAATGTGTATGTTGTTTCTCAAGACTAGAGACGATGGTATACATCTGATGTGATAAGATGCAGATAGTTTTATGAAAACTATCTAAGAGTATGCAATCTTGAATGCCTCTATTGATGAGAATTATAGGAAGAAACTAATACAGTATAGATATAAATAGCAAATTATGCCAGATGATTATATAAGTCCTCTAGAATACGTTGAGCCACATTTTCAGGTGTCCCAGTATTTTCAACTTGTACTTGTCGGAATTTTTCATACAGAGGAGCTCGTTCTGTGTACAATTGTTCTAATCGCTCTATCCCACCAGAGGAGAGAACTCGTCCTGCGGTATCTAATTCTTCTAAAGGACGATAGATTTCATAGATACGGCCATTTTGTCTTAAGGGTGCATAGTTTTTTGGTATAGTAACAGCACCGCCACCTGTAGAGATGATGAGTCCAGTTTGTTTGCCTATATCTCCGATAATCTTGGACTCTATAGCACGGAATGCCGGTTCACCGTGAGTCAAAATATAATCACTAATGGAACTGACTTCCTCTGTAATGCGATGGTCTATATCGATTAATGTTCGCCCTGTTAGTGTTGCTAATGCTTCTCCGATGGTAGTTTTACCAGATCCAGGCATACCGATAAGAACAATGTTTTCTTGGTCTCGGCGGAATTGCTTGTATAGATCTGAAAGGATACTTTCATCATAGGTACGATGTAAAAATAAAGCGCTCGCTGTAATGGCTTGGGCTAGCAAGAAGATGAGTCCATTCACATGAGGAATGCCGAGGGATTCCGCCTCTAACAAAATTCCTGTACGATGGGGATTGTACACCAAGTCGATAACGCCTTCTAAGTGCTTAAAAGGTGCTAACTGAATGCTTTGGTTGGGACAGTGCGGATACATACCTACGGGCGTACAGTTGATAATAATCTGTGCTGTTTCGTGAAAGTGGTGAATACTTTCATAGGTAGGTTCTGTATGACGACTGATATGAGTAATTGATTTAGCCCCCAATCGCTCTAAGGCGATGTGAACCGTTTGAGAGGAAGCGCCGTCCCCAAGGATGATACAATGTTTGTCTGTGACGTCAATGTGTGACCAAGAAAGGGTGGCTAAGAATCCGTCATAGTCGGTATTCGTACCATACCAAGCTCCATCTGCTTGGCGCACCATGGTGTTAACGCAACCGATGGCTTTCGCAATGTCGCTAAGATGGTCGCAAGCGTGCATGGCATCTACTTTGTAAGGAATGGTGATATTCAACCCTTGCAAATCAGGACGTTGCAAGAAGGATTGTACATCCTCTGGTTCTATTTCAAAGATGGTATATTGTGGATTCCCTAAAGCACTGTGAATCATGGGGGAATAAGTGTGGCCCAAGGTACGGCCTAATAATCCAAACATTTACACCTCCAACGTACGATGACTGAAATGACGGAATGCTTGTGGGTCATGTTCCAGCACAAAATCTAAGAGAACAAGAGCAGTCAAAGCTTCTACGACAGGTACGGCACGGAGCGCTACGCAAGGGTCATGGCGACCTTGAATTTGCAACACTTCCGTACTGCGGTTACTGAGAGACACAGAGTGCTGCTCATGATAAATAGACGGTGTCGGCTTGATACCTACCTGCATGACAAGAGGCATACCATTGGTGATGCCACCTTGGATGCCACCGCTGTTATTCTTCTCTGTACGAATACCTTCATCGGTGATAATGAAAGGATCGTTTTGCTCACTTCCACGGGAGGTACAGCCAGGGAAACCAGATCCAAAGGAAATACCTTTCACTGCAGGCATACCAAAGAGTGTAGCACCTAAGCGATTTTCAATACCGTCATAATTGGGATTCCCCATGCCAACCGGTAAACCGGTGGCAAATACTTCTACAATGCCACCAGTGGAATCGCCCGATGTTTTTAGCTCTAGTACAAGTTGCTCTGCTGTATGGCGTTGCACACGGTCTAGCATAGGAATGACTTCTGTGCTGATACTAGTAAGCTTGTCCATGGGTGGATTCACATAATCGACCTGTGCATCTTGGACGGTACCCACTTGTGCTAAGTGCGCTCGTACATGAATGCCGATGGATTCCAACAGTTGTATGGCAATACCACCAGCTACGCATACAGGGGCGGTAATACGAGCAGAAAAATGACCGCCTCCACGCATATCCACATACTCGCCATAGCGCATGCGAGCGGTGTAATCCGCATGGGATGGGCGTGGTATATCTCGTAGATTATTGTAATCACCACTTCGTTGTGATGTATTTTGAATCGTGAAAGCCAAAGGAGACCCGCTCAATCTGCCTTCTACAATACCTGCTTGAAACTCAGGGATATCTGCTTCTTTTCGTTGTGTTTGTAATTGATGCTGCCCTGGAGCCCGTCTATTCAGGAAGGCTTGCAAGATTTCTAAATTGACTGGAAAACCACAAGGAAGTCCGTCCACAACTCCGCCAATAGCTTGACCGTGAGAGGCTCCGAAGGTGGAGACTTTCACAGTACGACCGAAATAGGATGCCATAATTACTCCTTTTTGTGTGATAGATACAGTGTAATGGTTACTATTTACATGCTAATAGATACGAATTCTACCATAGTAACATGTGATGATTAAGAAAATCGCATAAAAAAATAAAATATATAATATACGCTTTTCGATAATAGATTAGTTAGAAGATGTATTGTTTGTCATGTGATAGCAAATTATCTACAACTTTTATATTCTATGAGTTTTGCCGCCTAACAATTTCCAATCTGTAAAGAAATGAGGGTACGACTTGCTGATGGCTTCGCTGTCTTTCAAAATCATTGGGGATGTAGCGATGAGTGCATTTAATGCGCCAGCCATGACGAGACGATGGTCGTTTACACAGTCTACAGTGCCTCCCGTAAGAGTGCCTGTTCCCGTAATATATAGACTATCTCCTTCCATGCGAACAGTACCGCCAGAATCACGAACTAACTGTGCTACCGCTTCTAAACGGTCTGACTCTTTCAATCGAAGGCGAGCGCCATTGATAAAAGAAGATTCTCCTTCTATGGAGCAAGCTAAGCTAGATAGAATCGGTAATAGATCTGGCATTTGTTCTAAATTCACATGGATTGGCTGATGTGCTTTGCCAGTAACCGTGACAGTAGTACCATTCCAAGTACAAGTAACACCAGCACTTTCCAAAATGGAAAGAATCCGTTTATCTGCCTGTACAGAATCAGGTAGCAATCCTGTGACAGAGATAGATTGACCTGTCATAGCGGCAGCGACCAACCAAATAGCGCCATTAGACCAATCCCCTTCAATGGGGTATTGCTCAGTGCCGTGAAAATGTTGGTTTTCTTCAATAGTAAAACTTGGATGCCCGTCCTCGGTGGATCCTTCTATTACGTGTACACCAAAGTCTTTCATGGTTTCTATGGTTAATGTCACATAGTCTTTCGATTGTAAGGGACTCGTGCAATTCACGGTGGTGTGTCCTAACTGTGGTGCCGCTAAAAGAAGACCGGAAAAAAATTGAGAACTTACGGTCCCTGTCATGGAGAAGGTACCACCTTGTAATCTTCCTGTCATGGTGAAAGGCGGTGCCTCTTGTGAAAAGGATACTCCATGAGACTTCATTTCACTGAGCAATGGTTCTAGCGGTCGTTCTGGTAAACGTCCTTTGGCATCGACTTTCACAGTGTCGCAAATAGAAGCGGACACAGGTAAGAGTAATCGCAATGTTGTGCCTGATTCGTGTGGTAATACTTGCCCTATAGATGGAGTAGGGCCCGGAGTGACATGAGCCACACCATGCTCATAGGTGATGGTGGCACCCAAAGCTCGCAAGGAATCCATAGTAGCATCGATATCCTTAGAGGAGTGGGAGATTACAATTGTGCTAGGACTCGTAGCAAGGGCAGCCGCAATGAGTGCCCGATGGGCGTGGGCCTTAGCGGGTATGGATGGGATTGTGCCGGATAAGGGCATATTAGAAACATGTTGCATAGGAGTCCTTTCTTCTATTTGGGCATTTTAATACAATGTGATAATTAAAAACACAACTATAATTAGTATTACAGTATGTATTTACTATGGAATATTAGTTACGACACTTATAAAATGCAGTACGTAGCTAGTTCCTCGAACGTCACTTTTTTTAGTACTGACGTACCATAACCAGTAGGAACCACGATGGTAATAGAAGATCCAGAAGCTTTTTTGTCATGACTGGCTTCTTCTAAGATAAGATCTTTTGAAATTGTAGTTGTAGTGGGTAATTCATGGGTTACCAGTAAGTGTTCAATTTTAAGAACAATGGTAGGGTCTAGCTCTTTGTTGGCTACAGCACCTTTTGCCATGATAAGTAATCCCAATGCTACCGAATTGCCGTGAGGGATGGTGAAAGCACTACCATGTTCGATGCCATGTCCAAAGGTATGACCTAAATTCAAGGTCGCACGAAGACCACTTTCCTTTTCATCGACTTCTACTACATAAGCTTTGATACGCACGCATTGTGAGATGATGGAGTCAACATCTTCAGGATACTGTAAGAGCGGTCGTTCACGAAGTTGATCCAACAACTCGGGATGTCCTAAGAAACCGTATTTAATGATTTCACCACATCCATTAATCCATTCTTCCTTCGGTAAGGTAGACAGTGTTTCTGGATCGCAGAGGACAAGGATAGGTTGCTTGAAAGCACCCCATAAGTTTTTACCGCACTCAAGGTTAACAGCCGTTTTACCACCTACAGAGGAATCTACAGCCGCCAACAAGGACGTAGGTACTTGCACATAATCGATACCTCGTAAGTAGGTGGCAGCAGCGAACCCAGCAAGGTCGCCGACGACGCCACCACCTAAGGCGATGATTAGGTCTTTCCGAGTTAACTTTGCTTGTCCTAATGTTTCCATAAGGTCCATGAGACGATGCCCGTTCTTTTCACTTTCACCATGAGGGAACGTATAGGTATAAACGGTGTAGCCAGCTGTTTTTAGAGATTTAGAAACTGTAGATGCATAGAGAGGGCCCACATTGTCGTCGGTAACAATCATGACGGAGCAAGCAGATTTGATCGATTGCAAGTACTCAGCTATACGAGGCAAGCTATTCCGTTCGATAATCACATCGTAAGAAGTGGATGCTTGAATATGAATCGTATTCATAGGAGTGACCTATTTATGACCTAATGCGTCACGAAGTGTGAACACTTGGTTTGCCAAAATAGCGAATTGCTCTGGGCGTAAGGATTGAGGACCATCACACAGTGCTTTTTCTGGATTGTTGTGAACTTCAATCATTAAACCATCAGCGCCACCACCAACAGAAGCTAGGGAAAGGGACGGAACCATACGGCTCATACCAGCTGCATGACTTGGATCCATAATAATTGGCAAGTGGGATAACTCGTGTATGATTGGGATGGCGGTTACATCTAATGTATTTCGAGTGCGTGTTTCGAATGTACGAATACCACGTTCGCAAAGAACGATTTGTTCGTTACCTTCGCTCATGATGTATTCTGCAGCCATTAACCATTCTTCGTATGTAGCACATAGCCCACGTTTTAATAAGATTGGTTTTCTTAATTTGCCGACTTCTTTTAAAAGGTTGAAGTTTTGCATATTGCGAGCGCCGATTTGCAACATATCTACATTGTCGAAATATTCTAATTGAGAGATATCCATGACTTCTGACACAATCGGTAGACCAGTTTCTTTTTTAGCTTCTTCTAATAAAGCTAAGCCACTTGGTCCCATGCCTTGGAAAGAGTATGGAGAAGTACGAGGTTTGAAAGCGCCACCACGAAGAATGCCAGCACCAGCTGCTTTCACAGCCTTTGCTACTTCGATGACTTGTTCTGGTGTTTCTACGGAGCAAGGGCCTGCGATGATAGCGAAGTGACCGCCACCGATTTTTGCATTTCCTACAGTAACCACCGTATCTTGAGGATGGAATTTACGATTTGCTTTTTTGAAAGGCTCTTGGATACGCATAACCTTTTCAACGTATGGAAGGGATTCAATGGTGCGTAAATCGACACGGGATGTATCGCCGATCAAACCGATGATATCTTGTTGTTCTCCATGTACTGGATGTAATGAAACGCCAGTGGCTTCTAACTGTTGACGTAGTTCTGCAATTTGTGCTTCTGTTGCTGTAGTGTGTAATCGAATAATCATAATGTCCTCCTAAAATCTTAACATGTATAGGTATTTGTGAGTGGTGGTATAGGAAGATATATAAAAAGGGCTACCCGCCTATACCTAGTACGGGTAGCCCTTACCACTATTTAAAGCCACTCAGTGATGATACCTAAATTAGCGTAGCTCAAATAGTTCTTTACCCGTAGTTTGGATAAAGAACCAAAAAAATGTATTTGCATTTGTTGTAGCTACATTGGCTTGCTTCATCATTGTAGTGACTCCTTTCTTTCAATAATTGCGTTTAGTATACTCCTTTTATTTAAGTTTGGCAAGAATAAATTCAAATTGGACTCAAAATTAGAAGCAAATGCAAAAATGGATTCTTAAAAAGGCTGAGAATCCAGTGATATGATTATTGGAGGTTGTATCTCTACATAGTGTTTTAGAGTTTCAATTTTTATGATAATTTTTATCAATTATAACTAATTAGCATAATAATGCTTTACTATATAAAGTATGCATAATACCTTGTTTATATGCATATAAGTATGTACGAAGTGCAAATAACGATGTATAATGACAGTATATTTATTGATATATATTATTGGTTTGGGGGTTCTTATGAAAATTACACGTCATGTATCAGCCGTGATGGCTGCATTAGTAGTAACAGGAATGTCTTATTCCGTAATGGCTACAGATATTACTAAGTATAGTGATAAAGCAGAAAACTTAATTGGTTTATCATTAGGCAATCAAAAGCAAACGGAACCTGAGGTTAAGCATATAGAAGATACGTTAACTGTAAATGTACATGGTAAAAGCTTGATGGACACAGGTAAATCTAAAAATGTAACAGGGATTTATACTGTATTTGGATCACAATTGACTATAGATAAAGATCTTATTGTACGATTAAAAAATGATGCACCAGCAGATAAAAAAGATTTGGGGCATTATTATATGAGTGCTGTCTATGCTGGTCTTGGTGGTAAGGTGCCACATCATAACGATAATCCTGACAGAGACTATGGTGATAGCAATATTCATGTGAAAGGCAATATAGATATTGACGCTGTCGGAGTAGGATTGCAAGCTAATCACCGAGGACATATTATTGTTGATGGCGGTGGTCGTATTATAACCTATCCTCTTAAAACGTCAGATACCTATTCTGTTGTGGCAGAAGAGGGCGATGTATATGTGAATGCAGGTACCGATGGTAAACACCCAGGTGCGAAGGATTTAGTAGCTGTTGGTAATGTAGGGTTAATTAATAAAGATTATGGTGAGAATCCAAATCTTAATGAAGCGCCAGCAAATATCGGACTAGCTTTTACAACCTCTAACTCTAGTCTTACTGGTGCTGTGTTAAATGAATATGCTGAAAGTAATAAAAACCCGCATAATTCTGGTGCCGATATATATTTACAAAATGGCGCTACTTGGAATAATGAATGGATTGGTAAGGAACGACCTACACCAAGAAAACCACGTCCATCAGGAGATGATGCAGCTTACTTATATAAGGGGAGTAAAGTTCGTAATCTTGTAGGTGGTGCAAATCCAACCACAGCAGGTGTGATTCGTCCTATTGATGCTCGTCCTATTACGATTCAAAACTACACTGGTTTTGTAAATGTTGATTATAAAACAGGTGTGCCAGCGAGCGAAGCTGGCAATGGCCAAATCATTATCCAACATGCTGCTGATCATAGCCACATCACTGTACAAGGTGATAGTGCTAAGAATTTGACTGATGATGCAAGTTATCGTGCAGAAATGAAATTATTAGCTAATAAATTACAATATACAGGGAATGATAAGAAACTAGCTGCTGCCGTTCAAGTTAATGAAGGTATTACAAGACCGGCTGCTATGATTGAACTTGGTACAAATGCATTTGATGCACAAGGTAATCTTGTTGTTACCGATACCGCGACTGTAACACATGCTAGTGAATCCTCGGTGGTAAATAGTACGAAATCTGCTCTTGCTTCTACAGCGATAGCTTGGAGTGATACTACGAACGATTTACAACGTCGTTTAGGAGATCTTCGTTTGGCTACTACGAATGATGGTGTATGGGCTAAATACATCGGCGGCGAATCTAAAGTGACAGAGGGTGCCGATGCTCATATGAGATATAATGGTGTACAAATTGGTTATGATCATAAGGTATCCAGTGGTTGGACTCTGGGTGGCGCTCTACATTACAGTACGTCTAGCAACTCTTATGGTGTTGGTAACGGAGATAGTAAAATCGCTGGTATTGGATTATATGGTACCAACCAACATGATGATGGAAGTTACTTAGATATCATTGCTCGTGTAAACCGCTTCTCCAATAATTACAAACTTTACCTCGTAGGGAAACAACAATTGAATGGTGATTATCATACATTTGGTACCTCTTTCAGTGCTGAATACGGTAAACGTATTAAGAAACAACATGGTTTCTATATGGATCCTAGTGTAGAATTGATTGTAGGTCGTTTGAATGGTGTATCCTATGATGCTAATATTGTTAATGGTGGATCTATGCATGTGAAAGCTGATGCTGTTAACTCTGCAGTAGGTCGATTGGGATTTGGCATTGGCAGAGAAACAGAAACATCCAACATCTTTGCAAAACTCGCATTGGCTCATGAATTCTCTGGTAAGGTGAATACAACATATTCAGCACCAGGTAATCCAATGGTACATACAGAACTTGATTTGAAAGATACATGGCTTGATGCTGAAATTGGGGGCTCTTGGAGCGTAGGTCCAAATACGTATGTATATGGTACATTCACTAAAAACTTTGGTGCTACTATAGACAATACATGGCGTATTGATGCGGGAGTACGACATAACTTCTAATTAAATCTTGCACTAATAGTCCTTATAGCGTATGCTGTAAGGACTATTGGTATGTAAGGAGGTCAGTATGATAAAAGTCTTATTCATCTGTCACGGTAATATTTGTCGCTCTACGATGGCAGAGTTTTATATGAAGCATATCATTAACAAGGCGGGGTTAACCGATTCTATTTATATTGAGTCCGCAGCTACATCTCGTGAGGAGATAGGAAACGATACCCATTATGGAACTAAACAAAAATTAGATGAAATGGATATTCCTTACACTCGTCGCAAGGCCCGCCAAGTGACGATGGATGATTACCGTAATTTTGATTACCTTATTATCATGGATGAAAATAATGCACGAAACTTGAGTCTTATTATCGATGATGACATTGATCATAAGGTGTATAAGGCTATGACCTTTGCTGGAGAAAGTCGAGATGTAAAGGATCCTTGGTATACGGGGAATTTTGATGAAACCTATGATGATATAAGTCGTAGCTGTGATGCTTTATTAGAGTTGATCAAAGAGCAACTTTAAGAAAAAATATAATGTAATAAGCCCCCAATGGTATCTGAATTAGATATAACATGGGGGCTTTTCTTTTTTTATGGAAATTTAAATTGGGCTCAAATTGGGCTCAAATGCAAAAAAATGGATCCTCAACAACGTTGAGAATCCAGTGATATCAATGGTGCGCCTAGCAGGAATCGAACCTGCGCACCCGGTTCCGGAGACCGGCGCTCTATCCCCTGAGCTATAGACGCTTGTATACCGTTAAAGTATACCATGAAATACTAGGGAGTACAATAGGGAGAAGATAGCACATACTACATTGAAAGTTATCGATTTCTATCATACTCTCGTATACAAGGACATCTTACTTATGTTATAATATACTAATTCGCATGATACATATACAAGATTTTAAAGGAGGACCCTTTTATATATGCAAATTAAATTTGAAGATTTACACATTAGCGAACCCATTTTACGAGCTTTAAACGACATGGGCTTTGAAGAGCCTACACCAATTCAACGTGAAGCGATTCCAGTGGCAAAGTCTGGTCAAGACATGATTGGTCAAGCACAAACTGGTACAGGTAAAACAGCTGCTTTCGGTATCCCAGCGTTAGAGCAAGTGGATGCAACCATCCAAGCTCCACAAGTATTAATTCTTTCACCGACTCGTGAATTAGCAATCCAAGTGGCGGAAGAGTTGAATAAAATGGCGCAACATACAAACATTCAAGCCTTGCCAATCTATGGTGGACAAGATATTGGACGTCAATTCCGTATGTTGAAAAAACATCCACAAGTGATTGTAGCTACACCTGGCCGTTTGATGGACCATATGGAGCGAAAATCTATTTCATTCGACCATGTAAAAGTGGTCATTTTAGATGAAGCAGATGAAATGTTAAACATGGGCTTCGTAGATGACATCAATAAAATTTTGACAGCTGTCCCAGAAGAACGTCAAACATTATTGTTCTCTGCGACTATGCCAAAAGCAATCCAAGAGTTGGCGGAAACATATTTAACAGAGCCAACATTAATCCGTATGAAACCGACACAAGTCACAATGGATTTAATCGAGCAATATTACATTGAAGTGCAAGACCGCCAAAAATTTGATGTACTGTGCCGTTTACTAGATATCCAAGCTCCAGAATTGGCAATCGTGTTCGGTCGTACAAAACGCCGTGTAGACGAAGTAACAGAAGCGTTGAAAAAACGTGGTTACATGGCAGAAGGCATTCACGGTGATTTGTCTCAACAAAAACGTGACTCTGTGATTCGTCAATTCCGTGAAGGTACTATCGATATCTTAGTGGCAACAGATGTAGCGGCTCGTGGATTAGATATTAGCGGTGTCACACATGTATATAACTATGATTTGCCACAAGATCCTGAAAGCTATGTACACCGTGTAGGTCGTACTGGACGTGCTGGTAAAGCAGGCGTAGCGATGACATTTGTGATCCCTCGTGAAATTGAACATTTACATGCCATTGAACGGTTGACAAAACGTAAGATTGCTCGTCGTAAAGCTCCATCCTTAGGGGAAGTATTAGAAGGACAACAAAAAATTGCAGTAGAGAAGTTAATTGCCTTAGCAGATAATCGTGAAGAATTAGCAAGCTATCGTTCTAGTGCAGAAGAATTGTTGAATGATATAGATTCTGTTACTTTATTAGCAGCTGCGTTGAAATTGTTGACAAAAGAGCCAGATACAACTCCTGTTAGTATTACAGAAGAAGCGCCACTTCGTGTGCGCCGTCGCCGAGATAGTGGACGTCGTGATGGCCGTCGCCGTGATGATCGTCGTAGAGATGGTCGCCGTCGTGATGACCGCCGTGATGGAGATAGAAGACGCTCTAGTCGTGATCGTAACCAACGTTCCAATGGTGGAGAACGTCGTTCCCGTGATGGACAAAAACAACAAAAACACCAAGGTAGCGGTTTCAAACCATATTTTAAAGATTAATTCCGTCAAGAGACGATATTTAAAATTAACGAATTCTGATTATTGTTTGGGAATGAACTTTCTGATATAATATAAATAGAGTTACAGTGTTTTAATCTCACAGTTTTGCTTCCAAGTGGAAAGGATGTGCTTTATGGATATTGCACAAAAATTGCGAGAAGAAGGTTATAAAGTAACGCCACAGCGTATTGCTATTTATAATGTTCTTTACGCAGAAAACAACCATCCCACTGCGGAAATGATCTACCAAAGTTTACGGGAAGACCATCCAAGTATGAGCTTGGCAACTGTATATAAAACGATGGAGATTTTTGAACGCATTGGTATAGTTCGTGTCTTAGACTTGGGCGATGATTGTAGCCGATATGATTGGGATACAAGAAATCATCCACACGTACGGTGTACAATGTGTAATCGTATTAATGATTTACACGATGTACAAGTGAATTGTCTAAGAGAAGAAGTGGCACGCCACAGTGAATATGAAATTACAGGACTTCATGTGTCTTTTGAAGGCATTTGTCCAGAATGTTTGCGTAAAAGCTCACATTAATTAGTAATGGAAACCGTCTAGTCTTAGATTAGAAACAGCTCAATAAGGGATAATTGCTTATAATAAACAATTATCCCTTATTTTTATATCTATATAAGTCTTATTGGCTCATGATATACTTACTAGTAGAATAGTGTGTCATAAAGATGAAACCATGTAGGTGTGCTAGTACAGGAAATGCTTTGTAGAGATAGAAGTTAATAAGAACACAGTTTACAATATGGTAGAGATTAGAGTTAATTATACAGAATATTAGTAATAAGGAGTTATACATGAGTCAATTAACAATTGGATGTCATTTATCCATTAGCAAAGGATATTTACATATGGGGAAAGAGGCACTGTCTATTGGTGCCAATACATTTCAATATTTTACGAGAAATCCTCGTGGTGGTAAGGCACGTGCCTTTGACGAAGCAGATATGAAAGCCTTAGATGCATTCCTGAAAGAACATCAATTTGGGAAACTACTAGGACATGCACCATATACTTTAAATGCTTGTGCAGCAGATCCAGGGCTCCGTGAATTTGCGAAAAATTCTATGTGTGAAGATTTAGAGCGATTGGAATATTTGCCAGGTCATTTATATAACTTTCATCCAGGTAGCCATGTGAAACAAGGTGTGGACCAAGGCATCGAATATATCGTAGACATGTTAAATGAAGTGATTTTTCCAGGTATGAAAACTACCGTTCTATTAGAAGCTATGGCAGGGAAAGGTACGGAAGTAGGGCGTAATTTTGAAGAGTTAGCACGTATTATTGATGGAGTAAAACACAAAGAATACATTGGTGTTTGTGTGGATACTTGTCACATTCATGAAGGTGGATACGATATCATTGAAAATTTAGACGGTGTGTTGGAAGAGTTTGATCACTTTGTAGGGCTAGATAGAATCCATGCGGTGCATTTGAACGATTCCAAAAATCCTAGAGGAGCTCATAAAGATCGCCATGAAAAAATCGGGGAAGGTCATATTGGTATTGAGGCCATTGCTAACTTTATTATCCACCCAAAATTACGTCATCTGCCATTCTATTTAGAAACACCAAATGAGTTAGATGGATATGCAAAAGAAATTTCTATCTTACGGGAGATTTATGCAAACGAGGTGTAAGTATGCGCATACTACATACAGCAGACTGGCATTTGGGACGACTATTTTATAATGAACATTTAACAACAGACCAAGCCCATGTGCTGGAACACCAATTCTTTCCTTTGTTGAAAGAGGAAAAGATTGATTTAGTAGTACTCAGTGGGGATGTCTTTGACCGCTCAGTGCCACCTATTGAGGCTATTGAGCTGTGGGATTCTATACTCCATCGATTAGCCTTTACAGAGAAGATTCCCATGGTAGCTATTTCAGGTAATCACGACAGTGGCCCACGTCTTGCTATGGGGCGTAGTGCCTGGGAAACACATGGCATCCATTTGCTAGGACATGCCCACCAAGGCATGAAACCCATAACATTTCAAGATGCACACGGTCAACTTGATGTGTGGGCATTACCCTATGGGGAAGTGCGAGACATACAGACAGAACTGAATCGAGTAGGCATTGTTGGTGAAACTATAGAGTCTACAATGAATGTCGGAGCTAGTAAGCCTAGCAAGAAACGTCGAGTCAAATGTGAATCAGCAGATTTATTTGCTTCTTTAAGTGATGAAAGTATTACGAATCTAGATAATTCTTCTTATATAGATAATACTGAGATTTCTAGCATCAATACTGTGGAAAATGATATACGCATTGATACAAACAAATACAACATGACTATTGCAGATGCGTATCAACAGTGGGCATCCTATGCGACGAGTCGTTCACAGCGCTATCGCAGTGTTTGTCTAGCCCATGCCTTTGTGGCAGGTGGTGCTGAAAGTGAATCGGAACGCCCTTTGTTAGTGGGCGGCTCAGGACAAGTGCCGACTACGGTATTTAAAGACTTTCACTATACGGCATTGGGGCATTTACATAAACCACAACGAATTGGGGCGGACCATATTCGCTATAGTGGTTCTTTGTTGACGTATTCCTTTGATGAGGTGGGGTATAGCAAAAGCTTCACTATCGTTGATATGGATAGTAAGGGGGCTACAACCATCAGTGAAATTCCTATTGTAGGGCGTCGACAGTTTGTAAGCCTTACCGGTTATTTTGATGACTTACTAGCTAATGAAAGTCTCCATACACAGCATCATAATGATTATGTGGAAGTGCGCTTGTTAGATACGGCACCTGTAGTGGATGGTATGCGGCGCTTGCGAAAAGTATTTCCTTATTGCATGCGATTAGAATTGGTAGGTCGCATGGAAGTAGTGCGAGATACAACGGGTGCTAAACGATTCAAGGAATTAAATGAGCGAGATTTATTTGCGCAATTTGCCAAGGAAGCTAGGAATGAAGAACTTTCACAAGAAGAATTAGACTATATGGAAGGTTTGTGGCATCGTGTATTAAGGGAGGAAGAAATATGAGACCCTTGCGACTAGAAATGACTGCCTTTGGTCCCTATCCTAAGGAAGTGATCCTTGATTTTGCTGTGCTAGCCAATCAATCTATGTTTTTGATTACAGGGCCTACAGGGGCAGGAAAAACAAGTATATTAGATGCCATTGTATATGCTCTATATGGTCAAACAAGTGGTGGTCTTCGTGATGGGTCAGATATGCGCAGTGATTATGCAGATGCTACTACACCTACATCCGTGATGTTTGAGTTTCAAGTAGGTGACCATCGGTATCGGATGGAACGAACGCCGAAGCAAGAACTGCAAAAAAAGCGTGGTACTGGTACAAGAACGGTATTGGCTACGGCTGCCATCAGTGAATGGATTGATGAAGATTGGAAACTACTCACTACGAAAGCCCAAGAAATCCGTGACTATGTGCAGCAGATTATTGGATTTCGAGTGGATCAATTTTTACAAGTTGTCCTATTACCACAAGGTGATTTTAGAAAATTATTAGTGGCACCTACATCAGAACGGGAAGTGCTATTACACACGATTTTTAAAACATCTATATATAAACGAATGCAGGATGTACTGAAGGAAGAATTGGCTAAAGCTACCGTAGGGATTCAAGATACATTGCAAAAGGTTGAGTTTTTGCTGAGTACCTATACAGTAGATACGTTACAAGATTTAGTATCGTTGGTGGAAGAAGAGCGTAAGTGTTTAATTGAGCGTGAAGGGGAACGGAAGGAGAAGCAACACCAATATGAGTCATTGCAAGCGGCCTATGTAAAGTATGAAAATTACGTCAATTTATTAGCGCGCAAAGAGCAGTATACTCAGGCGTTAGTTAGCCATCAAGAGGGAGAAGCGGCGCATCTTGCCTTAGGGGGGACTATTAGCCGTTGGGAACGTTTACAAGAAGTTCGCATCCGCATGAAAGAATATGAAAAATTACAAGAAACTTTCAGAAAGAATGTAGACAAGTTAGGTACCTTGGACGATTCCTTACAATCTGTAGAGAACACCTTGCAACAGTGGGACAGTCAATTACAACAGTTCATCGCTCAAGAGGATACCTATACAAAACAACAAGAGCAATACCATCAATTACAAGCTTTGCAACAAGAAGTAGAGCGATATCGTGAGGTTTTTGAAAAACGGAATACCTTAGAAACGGACAAAGTGCAGCAGATGGAAGAACAAAAGGCGTTGCAACAGGCACTTATCACAAGTCAATTAGAGTTGGAACGAAAAGGCACGATTTTTTCAGACATGAACCGTGAGTTACAAAGTTATACTTCGGTAGGTGAGGAGAAATTATGCACCAGTGAATTGCGTAGTTGGTGGGACTCCTTAAAGGGGGTTGTCAACAAACTCGAAACCGCTTGGGATGCTAGAACTTTTCATAGTCAACAGTTGGACAAAGAACGTCAGGTGTGCAGGACTCGCGAAGGGCTGTTCCATCATAATGAGCAATTATTGCGACAACACCAAGCGTATGAAGTGAGTTTGCAATTGGAAGAACAAGCGCCATGTCCTGTATGTGGTTCCCTCGACCATCCACAGTTAGCACAAGCTCCATCGGAAGAGATTGTACGTGAAATGGTAGATAGACTCCGCCAAGAGTTCCAAGAGAGTCAAACACAGGTGGCAACTATAGAAACTAAATTAGCTCACAGTGAAGAAGAAGTGAAACGATATACGAACGAATGGAACCGAATGTGCGAGACATATCCAAAGGTAACAGCAGGCGTTCAAAGAGCGTCTATCTTGCAGTTGGTACATATCTTGGATAGAACAGTACAAGCCAAAGAGATAGAAACGGTAGCGGAACGTCTCTCCTGGTGGGATGCAAATGTGACTGAAACGGATATAGATAAGACTTTCACATTGATACAACAAGAGTTAGTCCAAGGAGAAGCAAGAAAGCTAACATTAGAAAAAAGTTTGGAAGTATTGCAACAGACCATACAAACTGAGGGAAGCGATGTTCACACCAAGCAATTAGAACTAAGAACTCTAGAGGGACAGTTAGAGTCCTTACAGCAAGAAATACAACATGCAACAACAGAAATGATTCGAATTGAAACTAGCATTGCTCCTTTTACAGTGGAATCCTATACAACAGAGGTAAAAGGACTGGCAGAGTCTCTGAAACGGTATGAAGCGGATCGTAAAGCGATAGACGAAGGGCGACAAACATGTCAGGAGCAAAAAACAGTTCTCGCAGCAGAACTAGGTGCCCTCAAAGCGCAACAGGATCGTATGGCGCACGATATAGATAGCATGTGCAAGGATATGGAACAAGTATTAGCAGCGGAATCTCTTACCATCGATACATTTAAACAGGAATCTCATGCATTTGATGAACTGCCAGTGTGGAAAGAAACCTTTAATGCCTATCACAATGAAACATTACGGTTAAACGCCCTGTTAGACGAAGTAGAAAAGAATATAGCAGTTTATGCTACCGTGCCAGAGGAAATAGATAAAGAATTGGTTGACGGCTTACAGCGAGAATTGAAAGATTTAGGGGAAGTCATTGGTATTTTAAAGTCGCAAGTGACTGGTAAGGAAAAAACAATCCAAGAGATTTTGGAGTTAGAAGCGACTACCAAAGTGTTGTCGGACCGTCGGGCCTTTGTTTTTGGGCTAGCCGATTTAGCGAATGGTGGCGATTCTGGCATGAAGGGCGTCAGCTTTGAGCGCTATGTTCTCGGTGCTATCCTGGAAGAAGTGTTGAGTGCGGCAAACTTACGACTTCATGATATGAGTCGTAGTCGTTATCGACTAGAACGATCCTTAGAGGAAGGGGGACGTGGTGCCCGAGGTTTGGACATCGCTGTCTTTGATGCTTATACAGGGGCGAGTCGTCCTGCCAATACGTTGTCCGGTGGAGAAACTTTCCTGGCATCCTTAGGGCTTGCCATGGGCTTGGCGGATGTCATCCAATCGTATGCAGGGGGGATTCATCTAGACACTATGTTTATTGATGAAGGCTTTGGTACTTTGGATCCAGATACACTAGATGTGGCAATGGAAACTTTGGTGGCATTGCAATCCCAAGGTCGACTGGTGGGGATTATATCTCATGTACCAGAATTACAACAACAAATTGGTGCACATTTGGTGGTGGCAAAAAACGATGAGGGGAGCAGGGCTTACTTTCAAGTACAGTGATTGTATTCCCGTAGTACCTATGTTAGAATAATACTGTTATTTACTAGGAATTAAGGAGGAAGTATGAAATTTAGCTTTGCTCATAATAATATTAATGTGAAAGATTTGGATAAGAGTCTATCCTTTTATAAAGAAGCCTTAGGATTAGAAGAAGTAGACCATATTGATGGAGATGATGGATCTTTTAAAATTGTCTACCTAGGAGATGGTACGAATCCGCATCGTTTAGAATTAACGTGGTTACGTGATTGGGATCGTCCATACAATTTAGGTGACAATGAGTTCCATGTGGCATTCTATGTAGATGATTATGAAGGTGCTTTGGTAAAACATAAGGCTATGAATTGTGTAGCTTATGAAAATGAAGCGATGGGTATCTATTTTATCGCTGATCCAGATGGATATTGGACCGAAATTATTCCCGCAGGAGCCTATTAATATGGAGCATATGTTAACTCGCCTACAGTGGTTGGTAGGGGAAGAAAAAATTAAAACTTTGCAAGGTAAGAAAGTCCTGCTATTTGGATGCGGTGGTGTTGGCTCTTTTGCGTTAGAGGCGTTAGTGCGTTCAGGTGTTGGTCATATTGTCATTGTTGATGGCGACCAAGTAACAGTGAGTAATATTAATCGCCAACTTATTGCGTTGCCAAGTACTGTAGGTCAACGCAAGGTAGAGATGGCAAAAGAGCGAGCCTTAGCAATCAATCCTAATCTACATATTGAAGCTTATGATATGGTCTATACTGGTGAAAGTCATCCAAATTTCATCACCGATATTAACCCGGATTTTGTAATTGATGCTATTGATATGGTAAGTGCTAAACTATCCATCATCGAAACGTGTTATAATAGTCATATACCATGTATATCTTCTATGGGCACAGGTAACAAAATGTGGCCAGACCAATTGAAGATTACAGATATTAGTAAGACCCATACATGCCCATTGGCGAAGGTGATGCGTAAAGAATTACGTCGTCGTGGTATTAAAAAGCAAACTGTATTATTTTCAACAGAACAACCGATGACACCGAACCGAGATGATGATTCTAGAAGTCCAGGTTCCTGCGGTTTTGTTCCGTCTGTAGCAGGATTGCATTTAGCGGGTCACGTGATTAGAACTTTTTTGGAGGTACAGTAATGAAAAAAGCAATTATTCATATGGAATACGGTGACATTGTTATCGAATTATTTGAAAAGGAAGCTCCTGGCACAGTAGCTAACTTTGTAAAATTAATCAAAGAAGGTTTCTACGATACTTTGAAATTCCATCGTGTCATCCCTGGTTTCGTAGCACAAGGTGGTTGCCCAATGGGTACTGGCGTAGGGGGCCCTGGTTACACAATTCCTTGCGAAACTAAAGGCAACCCACATAAACATGTTCGTGGCGCTTTATCTATGGCTCATCGTGGACCTAACACTGGAGGTAGCCAATTCTTTATCGTATACGAACCACAACCTCATTTAGATGGCGTTCACACTGTATTCGGACAAGTTATCGAAGGTATGGATGTAGTGGATAAAATCCAACAAGGTGACCGTATGCAAACTGTTGAGGTAGTAGAAGACTAATGGCAGGAATCAAACGCTATCGTATTGAGCATCCTGAATGGTTACAAGTGAAAAAAGATGGGAATTTTTCCTATGGATATGACCAAGAATGGTATACAGATGCGTGGAAACGATTGGCTGGTTGTGGACCGATCACGGCTACACAGGTAATTTCCTATGTGCTTTTCCGTGATGGTCATTTACCTGTGGAGACGGCTGCAGACGGAGACCAAGCCTTGGAACGGATGAATCAAGTATGGGAATACGTGCGCCCTCGTTATGGTGGTGGACTCTATAAAAGTACTTGGTGGGAACAAGGTGTGAAGCAATATATGGCAGATAGCAATCTGGCCTATATAGTGGAACGATTGCCGATTTTTCCTCTGAAAGGAAGTCCTTATACAGTAGAGGAAGTAACAGCCTTTATCCAACGTGGTTTGGAACAAGATTGTCCTGTCGCATTTTTGAATCGTCATCGTGGGCAGGAAGAAGGTCTATCTACATGGCATTGGGTTCCTATCGTATCCATGCAAGTCAACAATGATGACACACGATGTGTTGTCTATGATGAAGGTATAGAACGAACGTTTTCCCTACGCCGTTGGTTACAAGATAATTTGCTGGGTGGAGCTTTTTTATACATCCAGCCACAATGTGAGGAGTAAGACATGACACAATGGATTAAAGAAATGCAATCCCCTCATCTTGCGTTATGCGCAGAAGTGGATGAAATTTTATATTCTGGAAAATCCGACTTTCAAACAATTGAAGTCGCTCATAGCTTAGAATACGGTAATATGCTTGTTTTGGATGGTGTGTTTCAAACGTCGGAACGAGAAGAATTTGTGTATCATGAAATGATGAGCCACATTCCATTGTTCCTTCATCCAAATCCTAAACACGTATTGATCATCGGTGGTGGTGATGGTGGCGTTGCTAGGGAATGTGTACGCCATAGCTGTGTAGAAACAGTGACAATGGTTGAAATCGATGGTAAAGTAGTGGAATTGGCAAAACAATATTTGCCTTCTATTGCTGACGCTATGATTCGCCAAGATCCTAAATTAACAGTAACTATTGGTGATGGTATTGGTCATGTAGCGGAAAAAGAAAATTTCTATGATGTAATCATCGTAGATTGCTCTGATCCAATTGGTCCTGGTGAAGGTTTATTTACAGAAGAATTTTACAAAAATACATATCGTGCATTGAAGGAAGACGGCTTGTTTGTACAACAAACAGAATCTCCTGTGATGCATCAAGAGCTAGTATCTGATGTATTCTACTATGTGAATAAACATTTCCCTGTGACTCGTCTATATACAGCATTTATTCCATTGTATCCGACAGGTATGCATTGCTTTACTATGGGCTCAAAAAAATATGATCCATTAGAGTGGGATCCAAACCGCGCCCAAGATTTTACAACTAAATACTATAACTATGGCATCCAAAAATCTGCATTCGTATTGCCAACATTTGTAAAACAATATTTACAAGCAAGAATTGCAGAATAGTCTTTGTACTTAGAAATGCTATAGATGGGTCATAATGAGCTAGCACTTTCTTCATGAAGGTGCTAGTTTTATTGTTAATAAGGATGTTATATTGAATAATCAATATTTTGTGATAAATAATATTGAATTTCCTAGTAAATAGGTATACAATAAGAACAATATTGTATTTACTAATGAAATATATATAATACACTTTTATTCATGTGAATTTACAAAAGGGGAGACAATTATGAAACAATATGATTTACTCGTTATCGGCTTTGGTAAAGCTGGTAAAACATTAGCTGCCACATTTGGCAAAGAAGGAAAACAAGTTGCTTTAATTGAACAAGATCCAGCTATGTATGGTGGTACATGCATTAATATCGGATGTATTCCGACTAAAACTATGATTGTTGGCGCTGATAAAGGTAAAAGTTATGAAGCAGCTAAAGCAACTCGTGATACAGTCGTAGGCAAGTTGAATGCAAAAAACTTAAACATGTTAACATCCAATCCAAATGTAACCGTTTACACTGGTCATGGTAAATTTACTTCCAATAAAGAGGTAGAAGTAACAACAGCAGACGGTGTAGAAACATTGACAGCTGAAACTATCATCATTAATACAGGTGCTACTAATGTAGTACTTCCAATCCCAGGACTATCTACATCAAAATTTGTGTACAATAGCACTGAGTTGCAAGCTCTTCCTACATTACCAAAACGGTTAGGCATCATTGGTTGCGGCAACATTGGCATTGAGTTCGCTAACCTCTATGCACGCTTAGGTGCTGAGGTGACTGCTTTTGAAAGTGGCGATAGAATCTTAAAACGTGAAGATGCAGATGTAGCTGCATTGGCGCAACAATATTTGGAAGAAGATGGTGTTCACTTCCATTTCAATGCTATTACAAAAGAAATTAAAAATGTAGGGGATACTGTAGTAGTGGTTACTGAAAGTGGAGAAGAGTTTGTATTCGATGCTTTGTTACATGCTACAGGTCGCAAAGCAAACACAGAAGGTCTTGGATTAGAACATACAGACATCCAAGTGCGTCCTAATGGATCTATCGTTACAGATGATACATTAATGACATCTGTTCCTAATGTATTTGCTGTAGGTGATGTAAATGGGGGCCCACAATTTACCTATGTATCTTTAGATGACTTCCGTATTGTAAATCGTGTATTACACGGTGATGAAAGTTATAAGTTAGGTAATCGTACACATGTGCCATATTCTACTTTCATCACGCCTGCTCTATCACATGTAGGCTTACATGAAGAAGAGGCGAAGGCACAATACCCAAATGCTGTGACAGCGGTATTACCAGTGAACAATATGCCACGTCATGCAGTCAATCAAGATCCACGTGGTGTATTTAAATTAACAGTAAACAAGGATACTGGTTTGATCCTAGGTGCTACTTTGTTTGGTAAAAATTCCGAAGAGTTAATTAACATCATTAAAATGGCGATGGACAACGATATTAAGTATACATACTTACGTGACCAAATCTTTACACATCCAACAATGGGTGAAAACTTAAATGATTTAGCTAAGCTAATTTAACAAAGAAGCTACTAATGATATAAGATGGTAGTGGGTAAACTAGATGCTATATAATGCTCTAAGATATTAAAAATATGCACTGCAAAATAGAAATAGTAAAATAGTCCCAAAATAACTAGAGGAATGTTGATAGCAAACAATCGACATTCCTCTAATTTTGTATATAGTAAGTAAAACATACAGAGCTAATCTATAGACTATCTTAATAATCTATATACGGTTGATAATGAGGGATATCTATAGATGAGATGAATGTTGAAAATATACTTGAATTAGCAGGCAACAAAAGTAAAATGAGAGTATATAAGAGAAAAAAATGATAGAAATGTAAGTAGAAATAGAAAGAGTACTCCATGATAAAAGTGGAAAATAAAATATTAAAAAGGGGTTTACAAGAAAAAGATTATTTGATATACTTTAAAAACATCAGCGGTGCTCATGTTATGACCTAGTGATTGATATGAGATAAGTAGAACAGTTAAAAAAGTTTTTTAAAAAGTGGTTGACACAAAAAACATTAACTGATATACTAAATATCGTTGTAAGGCACGACAGTGCTAAACAGAATAAATATCCTGTGGTGGGTATGGTGAAGCGGTTAACACGGCGGATTGTGGCTCCGTTATGCATGGGTTCGATCCCCATTACTCACCCCACAACACAGGGGTGTAGCCAAGCGGTAAGGCATCGGACTTTGACTCCGACATGCGATGGTTCGATCCCATCCACCCCTGCCATTTTATGACCCACTAGCTCAGTTGGCAGAGCACCTGACTTTTAATCAGGGTGTCCCGCGTTCGAGTCGCGGGTGGGTCACCATTTACTCAACATGGCCCGTTGGTCAAGCGGTTAAGACACCGCCCTTTCACGGCGGTATCGGGGGTTCGATTCCCCCACGGGTCACCATA
>NZ_RQVJ01000007.1 GCF_003999875.1 Veillonella sp. 3310
CCGCACTCTGGCTTATGTTTACTTCTTTCGAAGTAATTACCTTACATTGTTCAGTTTTCAAAGATCAACTTTGTCATTCACAACACTGTGTTGTGGCGACTAGATTATAATAACAGATTCACAAGTTTGTGTCAACAGTTATTTTTAATCTTTTTTAATTTTCTTTAGTTACTAAGTTCTAAGAAAATTAAAAGTGCTTGTGTCTCAAGCACTGAATGTATTATATGATATTTTTAAATAATTTGCAACCCCTTATCTCAATTATTTTCAAACTTTATTAAAAACTATATCTACCAAGGAACACCATCTTTGGGTAGAGCATTTTGTGACGTCATATTTGCCTAAATATAGAGATATAGAAACGAGCAACATATTCCATGACCACCCCTTGTAGCTCCATTATGTGTAGAATATTTTTGCCGTTCTTTCTCCCTAAATATAGAAACGATAAATATGTTCTAAGACCTCCCTTGGAGCGTCATCATGGGTAGAACGTTTTGCGCTGTTCTTTCTACCTAAATGTAGAAACGCAAAAACGAGCAAGATGTTCTATGACCTTCCTTGGAGCGTCATCATGCGTAGAACGCTTTGTGGCTTTTTTACTATCTAAATTACACATATACAAGAAGAGCACGGTGTGCTCCGAACAAACATTATGAAATACCGTTTGTGAGGAGTATACCGTGCTCTTCCCTTCATCATATTCAGTTAATAACCGCCACAAGGCAGAATAGTATCAAAAGTGAAACCCTTGTTTTTCCGCTATTCTAATCAATGCACTTCTCTTCTCATCTTTTAGTTTCAATCGACCCACTACTTGATCCGTAAATTTGGGCAATGGGTAATTTGGACTACGAAGATCGTAGTATTGGTTCATCTCTTCATCGTAATCTTCCAACAATTCATGGTAGTTATCAAACGTACTGTATGCATCATCAAATACATTCGCCTCTCTTGGCATGCGTGGTTTCAATGCCGGTTTTTGATCTGCCATACCTAATCCAAGTCCTAACACAGGAAATGTTAATTCAGGCAATTTCAAAATTTCGATTATTTTTTCTGCATCATTTAACACACTACCTAGATACACTGTACCATATCCTGCTAGTTCTGCGGCGGTCACCATATTTTGTGCCGCTAGGCAAGCGTCAGTCCACCCTTGAAAGAATCGATCTGCATCACTTGCTGTATCAAGGTCTAGCCCTTTTTCTTTCATAATTTGTGCATTACGATAGGCATCTACCACGAATACAAACAATTCTGGCATATCTTTCACATAGTCTTGCTTACACACCTCTGCAATGGCTGCTTTTATTTCTGGGTTTACAATACGGATGATACTAAACGTTTGCATGCCCATACTGGTGGCAGTCCGCTTCGCTACATCTAGCAAAATACTCAAATGTTGCGGAGATACACGCATCGGTTTATATTGGCGAATACTTTTATGATCTAACATAATATCAATAGGGTTCATAATTTCACTCCTAACTTTCATCATATTTTCATACAGATTGTGTAGTATAATAACAATACAAGGTGTACTGCGTATATTATTGTAGGGCACTCATTTTTTATTTGTCAATATGTACACCACATAGAAAGGAAGAACCTATGAAACATTCATTTCTTTTGAAAGCTTTCACTATCGGTGCATTCATGGCATCTGCTACAATCGGATCTATGGCAGCAGATATGACGCCAGGTGAAATTTCCGTTACTGGCCAAGCCGTTCGTCAAGTGGCGCCATCCTATGCACTTCTTAATTTAGGGGTATCCAACAAAAACACCTCTGTACAAGCTGCCAAAGCACAAAATGATGCTGTTATGTCTAAACTCATCTCCTCTTTACAACATGTAGGAGTTTCTAGAAATAATATTCAAACATCTAACATTACTATCAATCCTAATTACGATTATATCGATGGAAACTCAAAATTAAATGGCTATAATGTAAATAACACTGTCGTTGTTAGGGTATATGATACATCCTCGATTGGAAAAGCTATCGATGCTGCTATCGCTAGTGGTGCTTCTGATATTAATTCTCTTACCTTCCAAACAGATGTATCGCAAGAGGTTGAAGATCAATTATCTACCTCTGCCATTAGCGATGCACGTCACCAAGCAGAAGTTATTGCTCGCGCTTTAGGTCATACTGTAGGCCCTGTAAAATCGATTAGCTTAGGAACTACTCGGACTCATACGATGGAAGTGAATCCACGATATGCTATGTTGGCTGTAAAATCTGCAGATATATCTACTTCCACACCTGTAGAAAATGGTGATATGTCTGCTAATAAAACAGCAAGTGTAGTATTCTATTTACAATAAGGTGTATACGCATCTATACTGAGATATAATGATACATAAAAAACCGTAGCGAACCTCTTCATCGGTAGCTACGGTTTTTCTTATTTTTTCTTAGGCACTACTTTAAAGCTATCATGCATTTGTTGTTTCATATCGTCTGTTAATGGGCAAGGCCATTCATTGATATCATTATGCTTTTTCAGCTTTTTCAAATCCTCTGGACTTAATTTTTGTTTTTCCGCATCATCGAATGTAATCATGATTCCATCACCTCTACTCGGAATACTAGAAAAGGAAAGACAAATTTCTTTCTGCCCCTATTATATGACGAAAAGCATCTTCTTGTGAAGATGCTTTTCCTATGTATACACAATACTTGTATCGTGCATATCCTAAGGAGGATTACACACTTGAATCTATGAGAGATACTTGTGTCAGAACAAGTATCTCCGTTGGCACTCCATATACTTATAGATATCTATGAATTGCTAATATTATGCACGATCTTTAATTTCTTGTTGGATGTTGGCCAAGAATTCTTCCCAAGGAATCGCACCTTGTTCGCCTACGCCACGTTTACGAACTGCCACTTTTCCTTCTTCCACTTCTTTGTCACCCACCACAAGCATGTAGGATACTTTTTCCATTTGTGCTTGACGAATTTTGTAACCAATTTTTTCGCTACGATCATCTAGTTCCACACGTACATAGGCATCTTTAAATGCTTTACGTAATTTTTCAGCATATTCTACATGTTTTTCACTGATTGGAAGGATTTTCACTTGCACTGGTGCCATCCAAGTTGGGAATGCGCCTGCAAAGTGTTCGATCAAGATACCAATGAAACGTTCCATAGAACCGAAGCACGCACGGTGAATCATAATTGGACGATGTTTTTGTCCGTCTTCTGCGATGTATTCCAAGTTGAAACGTTCTGGCAAGTTCATATCCAATTGGATAGTACCACATTGCCATGTACGGCCGATGGAGTCACGAATATGGAAGTCTAATTTAGGACCATAGAACGCACCATCACCTTCGTTGATACGGTATGGAATACCTTTTGCTTCGATCGCTTCACGCAATGCTTCAGTTGCCAATTCCCAAATGGCATCGTCGCCGATAGCGCCTTCAGGTTTTGTACTTAATTCTACATGATAGGACAATCCGAATTGAGAGTAGATACGACCGAATAGATCGATAACGCTCATTAACTCTTCTTTAATTTGAGATGGTGTCATGAATACATGCGCATCATCTTGTGTAAAGCTACGTACACGGAATAGACCATGCAAAGCACCGCTCAATTCATGGCGATGTACTAAACCAAGTTCTGCCATACGAATTGGCAAATCACGGTAGGAATGCATTTCATTTGCATATACCAAGATACCACCTGGGCAGTTCATTGGTTTGATTGCATATTCTGCGTCATCAATTTGTGTAGTGTACATATTTTCACGGTAATGGAACCAGTGACCAGATGTTTCCCACAAATGTTGGCTCAAAATAATTGGAGTACGAACTTCTTCATAATCATAGTCGTGGTGTACTTCACGCCAAAAATCTTCTAAGGCATTGCGCACTGCCATACCTTTTGGTAAGAAGAATGGGAATCCTGGACCTTCTTCTTTGATGACGAATAAGCCAAGCTCTTTGCCCAATTTACGATGGTCACGACGAGCCGCTTCTTCTAATAAGTGTAAGTATTCTTCTAGTTCTTCTTTCTTTTCAAAAGCAGTACCGTAAATACGTTGCAACATTTTATTTTTTTCATCGCCACGCCAGTATGCTCCTGCAATACTTTGTAATTTGAAAGCTTTTACTTTACCGGTGCTTGCTAAGTGTGGGCCTGCACAAAGGTCTGTAAATTCACCTTGTTTGTACGCAGAAATCACTGCATCCGCTGGCAAATCATTGATTAACTCTACTTTATAATTTTCATGTTTAGCCGCGAAGAAATCTAATGCTTCTTGGCGTTCCATCAATACTTTTTCGATAGGTAAGTTTTCTTTTACAATACGGCTCATTTCCGCTTCGATTTTTGGCAAATCTTCTGGCACTAATTTATGTTCCATATCGATGTCATAGTAAAAACCATTTTCGATAGCTGGTCCAATCGCTAATTGTGCATCTGGCCATAAACGTTTCACAGCTTGTGCCATCACATGAGATGCAGTATGACGGAATGCGTGTTTGCCACCGTCTTCTGCAAATGTTAAAAAGCTTACTTTAGAGCCTTCCACTAATACTTCACGTAAATCTGTTAATTCACCGTTTACATCTGCGGCTAATACTTTTTTTGCTAAACTATTTGATAATTGTTTTACTGCTTCACCTAATGTTGTTCCTGCTGCAAAGGCTTTAGAACTTCCATCAGGTAAAATGATATTTACTTCACTCATAGGTTACCTCCCTAGGTCTAATACTACTATGCCATTGGGGATGGCAATATTTTTTACCAACAAAAAAAGACCCTCTCCCACACAAGGGACGAAGATCTTCGCGGTTCCACCCTAGTTAGTCCCTATTCATAGGACTCACTCTTACGGACGATAACGGGTCCATACGGATTCAATTACAAGCCTAGCCTTCACTGAACCAGTTTGAAGGTGGTAACGTCTAAGTCTACACTAGATACTCACAGCCAAGGTATCTTTCTCTGAAAGTATAGATGGTTAGGGTCATGTCCTTCGCATCACTGTTGCTTATATAATAATATAATTATAATAAACAAAAACCCTATCCATGTCAAGGGAGTTTTTTCGATATGCCCTTATAGATAAAAAGCACTACCCTTGTCATCAACTTATCAGTTGATACTTGGGTAGTACTTCATATTTAACTCTTATCCCATGTTTCTTTTGCGGTTTCCAACAAACCTTTAAGACGTGCTAAGCCTTTTCTTCGCAATCGATGGATATAACTATGACTGCATTCCAAGGTATCCGCTATGGATGCTACACTGTGATCTTTGTAATACACTTCTTCCACTACGTGCTGCTCCGCTAAAGGTAACTGTTTCATAGCCGATGTAACCATAGCTCCATACATGCGTTCCTCGCAAACAATTTCTGTAGACGGACCTTCAGCGGGCAATTGTTCCCACCAAGTTTCACCATCTTCTGTTTCCGATTGTAGCACAATCCCTTCCTTACCTTCCTTACGAAGATAGTCCAAGATACGACCTCGAATACGATGCACTGCATAGAGGGAAAAGGCTACGCCTTTCTTAGAATCATATCGCTCTACCGCTTCAATGAGCCCTATCGTACCCTCTTGAATGCAATCCATCCTATCTACCTTAGAAGATTGATACACATTAGCTTCTTTCAACACTAAAGGTTGGTAATGCTCAATGATCGTCATACGAGCCTCTAAGTCTCCTTGTTCCTCGTAAGCCTTCCAGAGCTTTTGTTCTTCTTCCCAGGTCAACAATTCAATTGTATCCACACTGGCAATATAATCATTGAGCATACTTTCACCTCCTTTAGAATCGATAACGCCACTGCGCCCCTAAGTAGTGTTTATTTTCATTATTAATCCATCCTGTAGCACTAATGCTACGATTGATATCATACTGAAAACCATATGACACATGGTCATTTTTAAGGCCCCTAGTTAAGGTAATCATCAAATCTGGTACTACATATTTACCGATAGTAACGTTAAAATTATTTTTTTCCTGCAAATCACGAGAGTCTTTTCCATCTAAAGAACCTGTGGTAATATTCACCAAATCCAATCCCAAGGTATCTTGCAACACATCTTCAATATAGCCAAATGCCAAAGACTGTAAGCTAGATGTCAGTAATGCATTGGCATCTTCCGATGTAACTCCACTAGCATTGCCCACATTTCGACCAAATGTCAACAGCGAAATGATTTGACGTTCCGACAAATTAGGTTCAGACGTTAATTTTAATTTCATCTGCGTCGCAGGTCCTTCCGCTTGTAAAGATATGCGATAGTTTTTCACATTCGCCATACTCCGTACATTCAGCTCAGGAATGATACTGCCCGTGACAAATTTCGCCTGTCCTTCTGTGATTTTAAAGCGATTTTTCAAATATTTTACATATCCTTTGTTGACGGATAACTTACCACTCGCCTTCGGTTCCCCTACAGTTCCTTCAAATTTAACCTTACCTTGTAAGAACATATCGTAAAGCAATGGATTATAAAGACGCACGTTTTCTTTTGCATCGATGGTCAAGTCTAAACCCACTGGAATCGATGTATCTGAACTTTCAAAGCTCAATGGAATCGAACCCACCACGTCATGCAATGTAATAGCTCCCACCAATTTCGGCATTTCCGGTGTATCCACAATATATAGTTCTCCATCTAACGGTCCTGTATAAAACTCATGACCAATTTCAATGCCTTTCATCTGTAACGCACCATAGTAGGATGTAATACGAGAACCCATCCAACCAATATTCCCAGATAGGCCTGCATTGCCTTTTCCCATGGTGGTGCTACCTGTAATATCTACATGATTACCACGGAACAACAACTGCCCTTTTAGTTGAGTCACTGGCTTTTTCAAAGATTGTAATTGCATGGACCCACTAGGGAGCTCTACAGTACCATTGGCCAAGATATTCGACGAATTGCCTGTCACATGAACAACACCACGAATAGCACCGTCAGCGGACTGCACTTCTTTAAACATCAAGGGCAGAACGGACAAGTTTGCTTCATTCATATCCACGTACACGTCAAATTGCTTGCTTTTATCATCCGTTACGTATTCATTGGTTACAAAAGCGCTCAATGGTAGCTTACCACGAACTTTTATTGAAGAGTCTGATTTTTTAATCATTCCTTGTTGAATATTCACTACTTGGTCTTCCATAGTTCCTAATATACTCAACTGATCTAGACTAATACCATTGATGACTGCTTGTTCCACTTCACTGGAAAATTCTACCTTTGGCGATTTTGTAAGTCCATGTACATTGATGATAAAGTTCCAATTTCCCTGTGCATTTACATCTTTTGTAACTAGCGGCAATACGGTTTGCACTGGCACTTTTGACGCCACTAATTGAATATCCGATGAGCCATCTAAATCAGCTTTACCTTTGCCCACAATGACCCCTTCTTTAATAGGTAACTTGAAGGTACGAATATCAATGGTTCTTCCACCATAACCTAGGTCAAGCGTAGCCGTTCCTACCACTTCATCACGAATAGTCGCATCCTCAAGAGTCCCTTTTACATCTAATCTTGGACTGTCACTAGTACCACCTAACTCAATGGTAGCCTGCAACTTGCCATTCACATCTGGTACTTGTGCATTGGTTAATGCCAATAATTGATGCAAATCTCCATCTCGGACACGTACATACCCAAATAAGCGTTTTGGATTCTCTAATTGAACCCCACCTTTCACTTCGTATTGACTAGTGCCACTGCCTGTGAAAGTTAACCCTTGTAGATGTACTACCTGTGGTGTAATATACACAGAACCTGCTATATCATGCAAGGTAGTATCTTGCACCTGCATCGTATCGGACTGCACGTTTCCTTCAAAGATCGGTGCATCCACCGTGCCACCGAGATGACCTTCTGCCCCTACATAGCCAACCATGTGGAGTCCCGCATCACGAACGAAAGGTTCAATAGGTACTGCATCGCCTACAAAATTAATATCTAACTGCTTATCTTGTATATCCCCATCTACAATGATAGAGGATCCATAAGTACTGATATCTAACCTTGGCAAATGGAGATGACCATCATGATATGTATAATTCCCTTCAATGGATGTAAAAAGTTTACCATATGCGGAACCATCCCAAGCTTTTAGATGACCTTCTATTTGCGGTTCTTGTAACGTTCCTTGCACATGAATATCCGTATTAAGCCATCCCATCATAGGAATATCTGTAAAGGTTGGCAATACATCTTCGATACGCACATCCTTTGCAGAGCCTTTGATATCCATCGCACCGTCTAACTGGATAAATCCATCTAGGTCATAAGTGCTTTTTCTATATTCCAGCTCCCCTTCAAGAATAGTAAGGGTATTATCATCTAACTTTGTTTTAATAAGTCCACGGTCAAACTTGGTTGTTCCATAGGAAAGAGTTTCACCAGCAATCATAACCGTTCCTGTCGGATTTTCTAGGGCCCCTTGTAAGTTAGCCTCCACAGAAACAGTACCGCCCAACGGTTTAGGGCTCCACTCATTGAACTGTTCTAATCCAATATTAGTACCATGTAAATTAATACCAAATGTACCATTGCCTAATCGACCATTACCCGTGAAAGTGCCTTGACCCCAAGTACCATTTAGGTACGGCACTACTAGCTGTGTACCATCCCAAGATACGCTGGCATCCAAGGTATCCACTAAGATAGATTGATACCCAATGTGGCTTCCATGTACAGATCCGTTTATATTGGAAATCAATCCTTGTTCCCCTTCAATGGTTAAGGACCCACTCACTGTGCCCTGTACAGAAGGCAAGCCCTCAAGAGGCAGTCCATATAAGGATACATCTTGTACCTCTACTTGTGCGGAGAAATCTTCTGTATCCATATGATAGGAGCCAGTACCAGTCACAGTTCCACCTTGCGTACTCAGTTCTGCATCTCCTACATGAATCACTTGATCTCCATAGGAAAGATGAGCTTTCCCATGGTTCACTGTGATCCCTTCATAGGCAACATCTCGTACCTCTACATCGCCACTAGCTTTTACATTAGACATAGGTCCTATTAGCAGTGCCTCTGCCGTAATAGTTCCTGTCAGTGGCCATTGACCAAACGAGGCTAGATTCCATTCTTTTAAACCTACGTTGACATGTAATGTAGGATCCTCATCAAAGACATGATGTACAGTCCCACTCACACGAAGGTACTCATCATTCACATTGGTTTCAATTCCGTCCAAGAACAACACATCTCCATGGATTTGAAGTGTCCCCTTCCCAGATGTTAACCGATAGCCTTGAATAGTTGTCCCCACGTTTTGGAAGGAAAGTCCACCTTCCCCATACCAGAAGCCCCCACGTTGTGTGACTGTCAATGCTACATCTGTCAGCTCACCAGTTATAGAACCTACCGTATTAGGTAAAGAGATTCGACTCATAATAGGAGTCATATCTAAATGTGGTGTTTCCACATAGAATGATCGATTACCACTGTCATCCAACGCCCATTGTATGTTGGAATGAATACGATCCTTTCCTAATTGGGCATCCACTACTCCATCTAGCATATGTCCACCATCACCTAGGACGGTCACATTTACATCCGATAAGAGCAACGGTTCTGCATGAGGTAAATAAAGAGATACGCTCCCATTCTCTAATCGTAGTAATCCACTAAATTGACTAGGACTATCCGACTCTCGTTCCTTCACTAACTGTAGTACATTCCATTGTCCCTGTTCATCTTTCACCATATTGACATGCGGTGAACTAACAGTAACCGTACCGATTAAAGCATCTGGTGATACCTGTCCAAAAGGATATTGCAATACCTTGAGCCATTGAATGGATAACGTCAACGCCTCTGCGGTAAGCACACGTTGCCCTTTCGCATCGTCTACGATAAGATCTTTCATTTGAACGGAACCATCCCAACCAATGTGAAATGTTGAATAGGAAACAGTTCCATTCAGTGCTGTATGTAATTGTTCTTGCACATAAGGCCCTACATAGGTTTCACTCAATGGTTGTAAGCCGAATCCAACGCCTGCTACACATCCACTGAGTACAATACCTAGTAGCCAGTGTTTCCTCTTCATGATTCACCTCATATCGGTATGATCACTATCCTTGATTAACAAATTTTACACCACTACCCACTGTGGCTTCTACAGGAATACCCATAGCTTTTTCCAAAGTAGCCATGCTTAAGTTATAGTTATATAAAGCATCTACATAATTGTTACGAGCTGTGGCCAAGGCAGTTTCTGCATCAAGGACATCCACGTTCGTGCCTACTCCAGAACGGTAGCGCAATGTTTTAATGCGGAAATCTTCCTGTCCTGCTTCTACTGCTGCATGAGTACTTTGAATTTTTTGTTCTGCTGCTTTTAAATATAAGTATCCTTCTTGGATTTGCAATTGTACAGTTTCAATAGTTTGTGCATAGGCTTCTTTCGCTTTTTCTACATTAGCTTTTGCTGCTGTCACATTTGCTTTTGATTGTCCACCATCCCATACATTCCAAGATAGTGTAGCCCCTACAGCCCAATTTTTAGTATCATTACCAGCCCAGTGAGTACCATTCATACCACGGCTAGCATTCGCTTTGACCACTGGAATATCTGAGGCATCAGCACGTCTTAGATTTTCTTCAGCCCCTTTTACTAGCATCGCTGCTTGTACAATCGTGCCACGATGTAAAACACCGTAGGATTTAGCCGATTCTAATGAAATAGCATATGGTGTATAAGATAGCTCTTTATCTGCCGTTACCACCGGCGTAGACACTGGTAACCCTACATGATTATTGAACTTTGCCTCTGCTAAATTAGCAGCGTTTTTCGCTTCTACTAAAGCAGTTTTTGCATTCGCTAATCGTGTATTCGTAGCCAGTACATCAGATTTAGATACAATACCTACTTGATATTGTAAGTTAGCATTTTTTAAATGTTCTTCGTAATCACGGACTGTTTGTTCTGCTACATTTACCTTATTACGAGACATGATAAGGGACAAATAATTAGTTGCTGCCGTTAATTTTGCTGTTTGTGCCGCTTCCATTAATGCTGCGCTACTGCCATCACGGTTGTATTTAGCTGCTTCAATTTGCGCATCCAAAGCACGATTAAATACAGATACTCCCACACCTAATTGATGCGAAAAGGCATTTCCAGTTTTACTAACACCGTTCACTTCATTTCCTGTATGGTTAGCACTATAATTATACGTCACTAATGGATTTCTACCACTGGTAGCAACCCCTACTTGCGCTACTGCCGCTTCATAATCCCATTGAGATTGATGTAATGTTCTATTATTTTTCAACGCTAATGCAATGGATTGTGGCAATGTAACCGACACAGATTGACCGTTTGTCTGTGCTTGGTTTTTATATACCTTTGTCATTATTGCCGCTTGCGCCGTTGCTTTTTGTTGAAAATCTACTAATTTTACTGTATCTGTTTGCGGTGCCGCTGCTCCTACTGTACATGCATAGGCAGCTAACATCGCTGCTACTGTCATTATTTTTGTATTCATTGAGTCCTCCTAAAATGTTTTTCTTAGCCCAAAATAATTCACACGGTTATGATCATGACCATACCAAGTCCATTGACCTACCGCATAGGTATCTTTCCATAATTGAACATCTGAACGAATCCGATAGGAACCATGGCGGATATCGAATAGAGCTCCAGATAGTGAAAGTGGTTTTCCCATTCCAAAATCAGCTCCAATACCTAATTTTCCATCAAATAAACCACCTCGCAGATATACTTGATCTAGCACTCGTTTCCCATAGGTAAGGTCTACATTAGAACCATTTCCTATATTGGAAATCCCTAAGGTATAGATAGAGTCTTTCGTCATAAGGCGCACATCTGCATCAGTACGAGCTTTTTTATCCTCTGGATTATACAATACCTCTGCTCCTATTTGCGTCTTAAGATCCGACTTTTTTCCATCCGAACCTGCTTTCACGTCCCCACCGGTAAGACGATTTAGCTTAGTCGTCAATTGTGCTGTATTATGCAAAGTTTCCTTAATATCTGCAGCGCTTTTAGGGTCTGTTACAACCCCTTCCATAGCGCCTGCCATTTTTGAAATACTATCTGTAGTCGTTTTCAAATTATTCACAATTTGACGCATCTCTGTACCTGCTTGTCCATCTGCATTAAATTGTTTCATATTCGTATCCATTTGATTTGTCAAGGACTCCATATTTCGTGTAATACCTACCATATTTGCTGTTAAAGCTGAAATATTGTCACTATTATTCGCTAACATAGCATTCATTTGAGCCGTCAAATTTGCTGTATTTTGAGCAATTAACTCTGTCGATTGTAAGGCATTGCGTAAAGCGCTTTGTGTTTTTTCATCACCAATGATGCCATTCATGGATTGCAATGTAGTGGTGGCCGCTTCCATCAATTTCGTAGCTTGCGCCATGGTTTTATCGATTTCACTTTTTCCATCCCCTGTAATGAAAGCACCATCATCTAAATACAGAGTACTACGACCCGGCGTAATTTGTATGAATTTATCTCCTAAAATACCATCGCTTTCCATGGTAAATGCAGAATCTGTAGGAATTTTTACATCCTTATCGATGTCCATAGCCACCGTAATCCCTTTGTCAGTGACTTGCATAGATTTAACTTTACCTACTTTCACTCCAGAAAAGCGCACTGTATTGCCTTCTTTCAACCCCGTTACAGATTGAAAATTCCCAGCAATATGCATAGTAGGAGCTGCAAATATGTCAAATCGTCCTAAAAATACAATACACACAGCAAATAGGACTACCCCCACTACGGTAAATAGGCCTACTTTCGCTTCTGTTGTCCACTTCATGGCATATCTCCTTCTTCTTGTATCTCTGTTTTTACAGATTTACGTCCCTCTATAAATTGTTGCACCTTCGGATTCTTAGAATATCTAAATTCTTCCGTTGGTGATACTTCAATAAACTTTCCTTTATCTAGTAAGGCAATGCGGTCTGCCACAAAAAAGGCTGAGTTCATATCGTGAGTGACCACGATAGAACTACATTGCAAATGAGATTGCATGCTCCGTATTAAACGACTAATGGTGCCCGATGTAATCGGGTCCAATCCTGATGTCGGTTCATCATATAAAATGATTTTAGGATCTAAAGCAATGGCACGAGCCAAGCTAATCCGTTTTTTCATACCTCCTGATAGTTCACTCGGCATGTACTGTTCAGTCTTTGGCAATCCTACCATACGTAGCTTCTTAGCTACAGTACGCTGAATCTCCTCTTCGCTCATAGTCGTATGTTGACGTAATCCAAAGGCTACATTTTCACCTACACTCATAGAGTCAAACAAGGCAGAATACTGAAAGACCATTCCCATAGTTTGTCGTAATTTGTCGAACTCATTCTCATCGATTTGCGTAATATCTACACCATCTACTAAAATCGTACCACTTGTAGGTCGTAAAAGACCGATAATCAATTTAAGCAAAGTACTTTTGCCCGCTCCAGAGCCCCCTAAAATTGCTAGAGTTTCTCCATCATGGATAGTTAAATCTACATGATCTAAAATCGTTCTATTTTCATAGGCTAGGACCACATTTTGTAATTCAATCATAGGTCCTCCTAGAATAATAACACCGATAAAAAGTAATTTAATATAAAGACTAAAATGATACTGGTTACTACAGAGCTGGTAGTGGCATAGCCAACAGCGGTAGCCCCCATATCTGTGTACATTCCTTTATAGGATCCCACTAGGGCAATCACCGCGCCGAACACGCAAGATTTTATTAATCCATAGGTCAAATCAGATAGGATGGCAAAAATTTGAATGGAATCTAAATAGGTAGAACCGGCTAGACCTTTCACCATGGTAGCCACCAAGTATCCACCACCTGTACCGATAAGAACACCATAAAATGTCAAGATAGGTACCATAATCATACAAGCCACCACACGAGGCACCACCAGATACCCGATAGGATTTACTGCCATTACCTTGAGTGCATCAATTTGCTCTGTTACTTTCATCGTTCCTAGCTCTGCCGTTATCGCCGCACCCACACGACCTGATAAGACAACCCCTACCAGTACTGGTCCCAATTCACGACCCATGGCAATCGCCATAATACCACCTACGGTTCCTTGTGCTCCGTAATGAATCAATACATCGGCTACTTGCAATGTCATCACAGCGCCGGCAAAAAACATAGTTAATGATAAAATCGGCAAGGAATACACCCCTAAGTGTGCCATTTGTTCGATTGTGAGTTTCCAATTTATTTTTGGTAATTGTCCTATGGTTCTCCATAGTAACAACATGGCCTCACCTATCTGGGATAGGAAAAAGATCATTTGCTTACCAATCCATGTTAACCAAATCATAGTTCCTCCTGAGTATTTGTATCAATCTTTAGTATATCACAAAACTCTTTGAATGTGCAGTAGTACCATCGGAGTTTTCATAATAAAAGCAGGAAATGATGGTATATCACTTCCTGCTCTCTTTAGATGAGGCTATTTAGTTTTCTTTTGGTCTGACTCTTCTACTTTTACTTTCTCTTTTAACTTTGAAATTTTTTCTTTGATCCGCTGTTTACGCAAATGGTCTCTATCTTTTTTATCTACTACTTGTACCGTAAACTGTCCATCACCTAAGACAACATAATCAACGACTACCCGTGTAGCCTCGTTATTTTCTTTTTCGTCATCATCAGATGCTTTCAAACCTTTTTTATGTTTGCCCCCATTTGGCAACTCATCATCGTCCACATCTTCCTCGTCTGCTTCTAGGCGTTGCTTTTTCGCCTTGTCCCCAGACTCTTCTACCATACTGATATCATCGGCTAAAAACTCTGCTACAATTTGGTTATTCTGATCATCTTCACTGAGATCTTTGAAATATTCATCAAAGTTTTTATGCACTTTCAATCGCTCTACAATTTCATCTGTCAAATTATATTTTTGTTTTTCAAACAAGTATGGCAACGGAATCACGCCGCCCCCACGCACTTCAAGTGTATAGGTTCCTAGCTTTTGATCTTCTGGCACTTTAAAGATAATTTCTCGTTGAATCTTTCCTTCGCGGTAGGCTTGTAAATTAGCGGTAATCACAATGTTGTCCCCAGGGGATACAATGACTTGGTCTGCACTAGCATCGATAATTGTAGCCGTGCGTTTTGCTTCTTCCACTTGTACATCTACTTGGATATCACGGATTTCATAGTCTTTGAACGCATTATTCATTAAACTTTCCACAATATCAAATAATTCATCGATGGATTTTTCAGATACTGAGCTACTAGAGTACACCATATTCCGTCGTTCCAACGTAGGCAACTTAAGATCTACAGGTGTAATCTTAATATTGATCTTAGCTGTACCACCACCTACACGGTCTAGTGTTTTGTTCAGCAAGCTATATACGGAGGTCGCCACCAAGGTCGGCGTCAGTTTAGAAGATTCCACGACAGTGACCGCCGCATTTCGCTCTACTCCACGATCTAAATCACGAAGTTGCATACGCACAGGAACACCTTTTCCAAATACCCCAACGGTACCCGCAATACCTGCTCCACGATCTTCTGTGATAACACCTACTTCTCGCCCTAAGGATCCCAATTTAAAACCAGAGTCTATACTCTTTACTACTGTAAAAATACTGGAGTTATTCATGAAATATCCAGTAGAGCCTCGTTTATCAAATGGGTGTCCAAAAGCAACCACTTTATCCTTATCTACATAGGTAACAGTACCTACGGCGCCCATCTTCAAATCACCTTTTACTAATAATGCCGCAATAGAGCCACCAGGCACCATCGGTTTCACCATGTCATCGCTACTATCACTAGCCGTAGCATATCCTTTATAGCCAAAATCCTTAAATTTTGTTCCCAAATACGCTAAGGATGTTTCATCATAGCCATCCGCCATCAATGGTGTACCCAATGGAATCAATTGTGTATCTTTCCACGGATTCGGTAAATCTTTTTGGTACTTCTCGTCCCACAGTTTCACCATTTGACCGATAGGTGTTACCATACCCAAAGTACCGTCTGTAAATCCCCAACCATAGGCAACGGCACCTACCAATTTTCCATCAATGTATACAGGACTACCACTCATACCATGAACAATACCGCCAGATGCATCAATAATGGGACCTGATACTTTCACTAGAATCAAATCACCCGATGGACCACGTTGTTTCATAACGCCTAGGACTTCCACTTTAAAAGAATCAATTTTATCCCCTTGTACTACTGTATCCGCATGACCTACCATGCCACGGTGTAAATCCTCTACTTTCATAAATTCTATTGCATGAGCACTTGTAAAAGTTGCCCCACACAATAAGAGCGCCAGCACACCCTTCGTGTACCGACGCCAAAAACGATGTAATTGCATCTATATCGCCTCTTCTTATTGATTATTAATAATTAGTTATTGATTACTGTTATAATTTGACCTCGTTCCACTGTAGCACCTGGCTCCACAGAGACTGTTTGTACCACGCCATTCACGGTGGCACGGGATGCTACCATAGGTCCCCCTAATGTTTGTACTGTTAGCAATGGGTCCCCTTCTTTGACAGAAGTTCCTACACTAACCACAGATACGACTTCACCAGATAACACAGTTTCATGACTTACCGGTGCAGCTTCTGCAGTAGATGTCACTAAAAATGCTGCTAACAATGCCCCCAAACTATATAGAAAAACTTTTTTCATATATATACACCTCCTACATTTTTCTTACATGTACAGTATATCATATTTTCAAGAGTCAGAACAATCAATTCCTAGTAAAATAGTCTATCTTTTCATACATTATCTTACTTTCCTTATCATATACTTTGTATGTGAAAGAATCATGAAGTCAAGAGCCGCTTATCGTAGTTCTTCTAAGGTATCACGTAATTGATTCAACTCTGACAGCGCTTTTCCTGTACCCAAGATAACAGAATACCTAGGATGTTCCACTACATAAGCAGGACGACCCGTTTTTTCTGTAATCATGCGGTCTAAGCCACGAAGCTGAGAGCCTCCACCAGTCAAAATAATACCATGGTCATTAATTTGCGCCAATAATTCTGGCGGTGTTTTTTCTAAAATGCTAATAATCCCTTCAATGATATGTTGTACTGGTCTTTCTAGAGCAAACTTCATATCTTTTGAAGTAATTTCCACTGCCCGTGGCAAGCCTGTCACACTATGTCGACCTCTTACGATAGCTCGTTCCTCATCCGACCTAGGATCTACGGTTCCCACTTCAATTTTTAAGTCTTCCGCAGTGAGTGGCCCTATGAGAAGTTTTTTCTTCCGCTTCATATATTGTAGTAATGCTTCATCAAAGGTATCACTACCGATACGCAAACTCTCACTGACTACCACACCAGAATCACAAATCACAGCAATATCCGTGGTCCCACCACCGATATCAACCACCATAGCCCCTACTTGTTCCGCTTTATCCAAACCTGTCCCAATAGCTGCTGCTAACGGTTCTTCCATGAGAACTATTTTACGAGCCCCAGCTTGTAATAGTACTTCTAAGACAGCCCGTTTTTCTACTGGAGTAATACTAGAAGGTACACAGGCTATGATGCGAGAACGAATGATTCCCGATACAGGTACTACACGGCGGATAAAATGACGCAACATATACGCTGTAGTATCATAATCGGCAATGACCCCACCTTTCAAAGGCTGAATCACTTCAATGCCCTCTGGGGTTCTACCTAAAATAGCTCGTGCTTCATGACCTACGGCAATCACTTCTCTAGTCTTTGTATCACACGCCACAAATCCAGGCTCATCTAGTACAATACCTCGTCCTTTAACATACATGACTACATTGGTAGTTCCCAAATCGATGCCAATATCTGTAGTCCATAAAAGGCTCATTTTTTCAAGGAATGATACAGGACGACTTTCTCGTTTAAAAGATGTTTGTTTTGTAGTCGTTCCTATTGGTTTTCTACGTACACGACGTTGTTTACGTCTATCCTCTTTTGTTTGAGGTTGTTTTGGCTTACTCGTCCACCCGAACAATGTTAGCACCTATTCCTTTTAATTTTGTCACTAAATTATCATAGCCACGATCGATGTGTGTTAATTGGCCTACTTTAGTCACACCAGAAGCTGCTAGCCCTGCACATACTAAGGCAGCGCCACAGCGTAAATCGGTAGCTTCCACTTCAGCACCTACCAATTGCTCTACGCCTGTAACAATGGCTTTACGATCATCTACCTCAATAGATGCCCCCATTTTTTTCAATTCATCTACATGCATGAAACGATTCTCAAAGACTGTTTCCATCACAGTACTTGTACCTTTTGCAATCGTTGTCATCGCCATAAATTGGGCTTGCATATCTGTAGGGAATCCAGGATATGGTAATGTTTTGATAGATGTTGCTTTCAACTGTCCATCGCTGATAACACGAATACCATCAATATCTTCTTCTACGGTAACACCAGCTTCTTTTAACTTAGCTACCACCGGCTTTAAATGCTCTGAAAGGGCATTTTCTACATATACATCGCCACCAGCCATAGCCGCCGCAATTAAATACGTACCCGCTTCAATGCGGTCTGGAATCACTGTATGTACGGCGCCCTTTAATTCTTTCACACCCTCAATACGAATCACATCCGTACCAGCACCGCGAATATTAGCCCCCATACTATTCAAGAATGTAGCTAAATCAACGATTTCTGGTTCCTCTGCAGCATTTTCAATGATGGTTTTACCTTCTGCAAAAGTGGCTGCCATAATGACATTTTCAGTAGCCCCCACACTTGGGAAGTCTAAATAAATTAAGTTACCCTTCAAACCTTCTGGAGCCTTTGCTTCTACAAAACCTTCTCCCATAGTGATAGTCGCACCTAGTGCTTCAAAAGCTTTTAAATGCAAATCAATAGGACGACTGCCAATAGCGCAACCACCTGGTAAGGCAATACGAGCTTCCCCTTTGCGCGCCAATAAAGGTCCCATCACCAAAAAGGACGCACGCATACGACGCACTAAATCATAAGGCGCCTCTGTAGCAGAAATTGTAGACGCATCAAAAGTAATATTTTCTCCATCTTTTGTTACTTTCACACCAAGGGATGCGATTACATCACAAATAGTATGAACATCTTCCAAATCTGGAATTTCAAGCAGGGTGCTTGGAGTAGACGCCAATAAAGTCGCTGCAATAATTGGTAGTACCGCATTTTTTGCACTACTTACTCGAATACGACCTTCTAGAGGCGTACCTCCTTGAATAATAAGCTTTTCCAACTGAATTCCTCCTAATCTTATCTATTGTTATCGTTCAATGGTGATACCCTATCACCTTTCAAACATGTTTTGACTGACAAACATTCATACTCTAGTATACTAAATCTTTCCTTGATACGCAAGAAAAAGACCGTCTTATGACGGCCTTTCCTAGAATAGATGTATGCTATTTATTTCACTTTCATAGAAAGCTTCTTATCCAATCGATGGATAGTATCTACAAAACGAACGGTTCCTGTTTTATAACGCATCACTACGGAATGAGTACGAGCGCCACCTGGGAAGTATTTAATAGAAGATAATACGTTTCCTTCTGTGATAGCAGTAGCAGAGAAGATAACATCATCTCCACTTACTAAGTCATCGATAGTCAAGACTTTGTTTAGGTCAGTGATACCCATTTCATGACAGCGACGAATTTCTTCATCTGTAGCTGGTTTCAAACGAGCTTGCATATCCCCACCTGTACATTTTAAAGCAGCTGCTGCTAATACCCCTTCTGGAGCTCCACCAGTACCCACAACCATATGAATACCAGAACCTTCTAAACCACATTCCATAGCTGGGTTCACATCACCGTCCGTGATCAAACGAATCCGCGCTCCTACAGCACGACATTCATCCATTAATCCTTGGTGACGTTCACGATCCAACATCACTACTGTTAAATCATCAATGGCACGTTCCATTTTTGCAGCTACACGGCGTAAGTTTTCCGTCATAGATTCATTCAAGTCGATAACACCTTTGGCACGTGGTCCTACGCACAATTTTTCCATGTACATATCTGGGGCATGTAATAAACCGCCTTTAGGAGCAATAGCCAATACAGCAATAGCACCATTTTGACCTTTTGCAATTAGATTTGTACCTTCAATAGGGTCTACGGCGATATCTACTTCTTCTCCGCCTGCCCCAACACGTTCACCAATGTACAACATTGGCGCTTCATCAATTTCACCTTCTCCAATCACAACGGTACCAGAAATTGGCACTGTATCGAAGGTTTGGCGCATACCATCAACAGCTAATTGATCCGCTGCATCTTTGGCTCCGCGACCACATAAACGACCACTTTTTAATGCCGCTGCTTCTGTAACACGAACAAACTCTAAGGCTAATGTGCGATCCATTTTGATCCTCCCACTTGTGTCTACTATTTATTGGCTGCTTCCCAATCCGCTAGAAAACGTGCTAATCCTGCATCTGTTAATGGATGTTTCAAGGATTGTTGTAACACATTAAACGGTACTGTAGCAATATGTGCGCCTGCTTTGGCACATTGTGTCATATGCATAGGCGTGCGAACGCTAGCTGCAATGATTTCTGCTGAAATATTATGAATCATAAAAATTTCAGCAATATCTTCGATTAATTGGATTCCATCCATAGAAATATCATCTACACGACCAACGAAAGGACTTACATAGGTAGCACCTGCACGAGCTGCCAATAATGCTTGGTTAGCAGAGAAAATCAATGTTACATTTGTTTTAATTCCCTCTTTAGAAAGTACAGATACTGCTTTTAAGCCTTCTGCTGTCATAGGTACTTTAATCACTACATTGTCACCCAACTTAATTAATTCATGGGCTTCTTTCACCATTTCTGGTGCTGTCGTAGCAATAACTTCTGCGCTCACTGGTCCCTCTACAAGATCAGCAATTTGTTGAATCACTTCGTGTAAGTCACGTTTTTCTTTCACGATTAAGGATGGATTTGTTGTTACCCCTGCAATAAAGCCCATTTCATAGGCTGCTTTAATGTCATCAAAATTAGCTGTATCAATGAAGAATTTCATAGCGGACTCCTTTCTAAACCTCTGGATGAATATGAGTTAAACCACCCATATATGGTTGAAGCGCTGTCGGAATACGTACAGATCCATCTGCTTCTTGATTATTTTCTAAAATCGCAGCCACTGTACGACCTACAGCTAAACCAGATCCATTTAACGTATGTACAAATTCTGGTTTACCTTTTTGTTCACGACGGAATTTAATATTACCACGACGTGCTTGGAAATCCGTCATGTTGGAGCAGGAAGAAATTTCACGATATACGCCTTGGCTTGGCATCCAAACTTCAATATCGTATGTTTTAGCAGAGCCGAATCCCATATCACCTGTACATAATGTGATCACACGATGCGGCAATTCTAAGGCTTGTAAAATGCTTTCTGCTTGCGCTGTCAATGTTTCTAACTCTGCAAAAGATTCTTCTGGTTTTGCAAATTTTACTAATTCTACTTTATTGAATTGATGTTGGCGAATTAAACCACGTGTATCACGACCAGCAGAACCTGCTTCGGCACGGAAACAAGCTGTAAAAGCTGTGTAATATTTAGGCAATTCATCAGCTGTCAAAATTTCATTGGCGTGATAGTTTGTCAATGTCACTTCCGCCGTCGGAATTAGGAAATAATTTTCCCCTTCCACTTTATACATGTCTTCAGCAAATTTTGGCAATTGACCTGTGTTTGTCAAGGTTTCACGAGTAACGATGTAAGGCGTCATCATTTCTGTAAAACCAGCACTACCGTGCTTGTCTAACATAAAGTTAATCAACGCCCGTTCTAAGCGAGCACCAATTCCTTTGTAAATCGTGAAACGAGCACCACTTTCTTTAGCCGCTCTTTCAAAATCTAAAATCCCTAAAGATTCTCCTAAATCCCAGTGCGCTTTTACATCAAAGTCAAAGGAGCGAGGTGTACCCCAACGGCGTTGTTCGATATTTTCATTTTCATCAGCACCTACTGGCACAGAGGAATCACACATGTTAGGTAGCATCCAGGCTACTTGTTGCAACTCTGTTTCTACTTCGCGCAATTTGTTATCCAATGCACCAATTTCATCACCAACTCGTTGCATTTCTGCAATTTTATCATCTGCATTTTCTTTATTGCGTTTTAATTGACTGATTTCTGCTGTTACTGCATTACGTACTGCTTTTAATTGTTCTACTTCTTGAATAATAGCACGTCTTTCATCGTAGAACTTCACAAAGCTAGCCAAGTCGCCCGTTGTATGACGACGATCTAGGTTTTCTTGTACCGTTTCAATATTCTCACGGACAAATTTTAAATCCAACATAATCATGACCTCATAGAATTCATTTAAGTACTTAATTAATCTATCTTTAATATTAGCACATTTACTATTACTTTTCTACCTTTATAGGCATTTACTTGGGCAATTTCCTCTTGCCCTCTCCCTATCTCTCAGAGGATAACAAAACAGCGACCAAACGCATTAGTGTTTAGTCGCTGTCCATCTACGCATCCCACAATATCTTGTGACCTACGCATACATATATTATTCTTCTACTGTTTCTTCCTCTTCTACTTTCACCGCTTCTGGTTTCATAAGAGGGAATAACAACACATCACGAATAGATGCAGAGTCTGTTAAGAACATTACGAGACGGTCGATACCGATACCCAAACCTGCAGTTGGTGGTAAACCGTATTCCAAGGCCGTTACGAAATCTTCATCCATACGATGGGCTTCATCATCACCGGCTTCACGTTCTTTTAATTGATTTTCAAAACGTTGTTTTTGATCGATTGGATCATTTAACTCGGAATAGCCATTTGCTAATTCACGACCATAAATGAAGATTTCAAATCGTTCTGTAGTCAATGGTTTCTCACGATTTTGTTTTGCCAATGGAGAAATTTCAACTGGATGTCCATATACTACAGTTGGTTGCATCAAGTTTTCTTCTACATATTCTTCAAAACATAAATTCATAATTTTACCAATACCATCGGCTTCACCATATTCTACATTTAAGCGATCTGCAATCGCACGTGCTTCGCTCAATGTTTCAATAGCATCAAAATCTTCCCCAGTGTATTGTTTAATACCTTCTTGCATAGTGATACGATTCCACGGTGGAGTCAAATCAATATCCATGCCTTGGTAGTTAATTTTTGTCGTACCTAGTACTTCTTGAGCACAGTAAGATACCACACCTTCTGTTAAAGCAATAGCATCTTCAAAGTTACCATAGGCTTGGTAGGATTCCATCATAGTAAATTCTGGATTATGACGGATAGATACACCTTCATTACGGAAAGAACGGTTAATTTCATACACACGCTCTAAACCACCAACGATTAAACGTTTTAAGTATAATTCAGGGGAAATACGCATATAGATATCAATGTCTAAGGCATTGTGATGCGTAATAAATGGGCGTGCCGCCGCACCACCTGGGATAGCATGCATCATAGGAGTTTCTACTTCCATGAATTGCTTGCTGTTTAAATACTCTCTAATTTTTGCTACGATTTTCGTACGTTTTACAAATGTATCACGAACACTTGGATTTACAATTAAATCCACATAGCGTTGACGATAGCGAAGTTCTGTATCTTTTAAACCATGCCATTTCTCTGGTAATGGACGAAGGGATTTAGACAATAAAGTCAATTTATTAACTTTAACAGTAATTTCACCTTTTTGTGTTTTAAACACATGGCCCTCGATACCTACAATATCACCCATATCAAGCATTTTTACATATTTGTAATCTTCTTCTCCCATCACATCTTTACGGAAGTATACTTGAATATCGCCAGATAAATCGCGCAAATTAGCGAAGGCTGTTTTACCATGAGAACGAATTGTCATCAATCGACCAGCAATCACAACTGGTTGACCATCAAAATCACGGAACTCATCCTTAATTTGGAGTGCCTTATGTTGAACAACAAATCGTTGTCCAAATGGATAGATATTATCCTCTTCATATTGCGCCAACTTTTCGCGGCGTACCAACATTTGATCGTTTAAATCCAATTGTTCCGGCACATGTTTTTCTTCGCTCATGAGGGGCCTCCTTATACTTCTTTACCCTTATTGAATGCTTAATATTTTAAAACTCACCATACCATCTGGTGTGTTCACTTCTACTTTGTCACCTTTCGCTTTTCCTAAAATCGCTACGCCCACAGGGGATTCGTTAGAAATACGATTATTGAAAGGATCCGCTTCAGAAGAACCTACGATAGTATATTCTAATTCTTCATTAAACTCTTCGTCCAACAAAGTCACTTTACTACCTACCGTTACTGTATCACCTGTTACATTTTCATCGATGATTTTAGCCGTATTAATTTTATTTTCCAACTCGATGATATGACCTTCGATGAAAGCTTGCTCGTTTTTCGCATCATCATATTCAGAGTTTTCTGAAATATCACCATAAGAAATAGCAATTTTAATACGTTCAGCCACTTCGATACGACGTACAGATTTATAATGATTTAATTCTTCTTCTAGCTTCTTCAACCCTTCGGCTGTAAGTAAGGTTTCTTTTACCTCTGCCATGTATGTCTCTCCGTTTCTATTCCTCATATACAGAAAACAGTGCCACACGACACTGCCTCCCTTATGAAAAAGTTACTTAAATTTCTTATTAACAATAGCTATAATTATACTGACTTCTCTTATAAATGTCAATCTGAAAGCCTATCTTAGCAAGACACACATGAGATCTGATACTATTTTTTATAAACACTTTCATAGATAGCTAAGGCATCCTCCGCTGTTAGATTGCTGTATGCAGTCGGATAGCGGACGCAACTATTCGCAATATGTGGTAAGGATTCTTTCGGAATACCTACTTCTTCCAAGGTAGATGGAGCCCCTATTTCTTTGAAGTATGTTTCTAAAGCTTCAATACCTGCTAAGGCATAGTCTGCATCACTCAACGTACCTTGTTCAATGTCCCACACTTCCTTAGCAAACCGCATCAACCGTGCTGTAGCCTTAGGCAAAATCCAACGCAAATACGCTGGATGCATAATCGCTAAGCCTGCCCCATGAGGAATATCATAAAAAGCTGATAGAGCATGTTCTAAGGCATGGGTCATCCAGTCTTGATTTTTTCCTAATCCTAAGGAACGATTCAAGGCTAAGGTAGCACCCCACATAATATTAGAACGTGCTTCGTAGTCTTCTAAGTTTTCCATAGATTTTCGACCATTGCGCACTATATTTTTAAAGATTCCCTCAATGGCAGAATCCGTCACATTATCATCATCTGGTGTAGACACATATTGTTCCAATAGATGAGACAACATATCTACGATACCATAAGCAACTTGTTCTCTCGGTAATGTATAGGTATAGGTAGGGTCTAACATAGAAAATTGAGGGAATAATACAGGTCCATAAGCACTTAATTTTTTCTGTGTTTCCCAGTCTGTAATCACACCACCATTATTCATTTCGCTACCAGTGGCTGCCATGGTTAAGACCACCCCAAATGGCAATGCTTCCGTTACAGGTTGATGGTCTAAAAAGAAGGTTTGCCAAAAATCAACCGCATCTGCTAACTTAGCTCCGCCTGCAATGAATTTAGTGCAATCAATCACAGATCCACCACCCACAGCTAAGATAAAGTCAATGTTATGCTCTTTGCATAAAGCAATACCTTCCCGTACTTTCGTAGTCCGTGGATTTGACATAATACCACTTAGCTCAAACACTTCTTTACCCGCTTGTTCTAAGGCTTCTTTTACCGCGTGATAAATGCCATTCTTTTTAATACTACCTCCACCATAGGTGAGTAGTACTCGGGTTCCATAGTTGCTTAATTCAGCAACTAATGATTCTTTCACGCAATCTTTACCGAATACAATTTTGGTTGGATTATAATAAGTAAATGATTTCATTAGCCTCTTATCTCCTTGCTAGTAGATACGCCTACCGATGATAAAATGAATAGGCAATTGTTCTTTCATAGACAGTATCTGCTTTGGTCTTGCTTTCACCATTCATATTGATATCATTCGGCACAAATTGTGGCTCAATGGCAATCCCTGCATGACTGCCATAATGACGATCTCGACCATCCTCGTTTAACCAATTTCCTGTATATACCTGAAAATGTGGCGCATCCGTATGGAATACTGCTGTCACATCCTTACCTTGTAACACCGCAAAAGGCACAACAGAATCTACTGCATTACTTCCTTCTACCGGAGCCGTTAGAAAATCATGGTCATATCCTTTATATTGGCTCAAGGCATCAGCATAATAGTCCAATGCTTTTTGTAGATCCATGCCTTTTCTAAAATCAAACGGTGTTCCTTCTACAGATGCTGGTTCAAGCTGAGGAATTTGATGGTCTCCAAATGGCATATACTGATGAGATCCTAATTCTAATACATGGTTCGATAAGTCACCTTCTCCATGTAAATTAAAGTATACATGATTCGTCAAATTGACAAAGGAATCTTCTGAAGTTGTGTAAACATACGTTACTACTAGCGTCTGTTCTACCAATCTAAATACCGCCTCTACATAGACCTCCCCTGGAAATCCATCTTCAGCAGATGTAATGGAATGAGATAGATGTACCACTGTATCAGAACAACTCTCCTCCACTACATCCCATAAACGATGCCCTATATTTCCTTTACCACTATGTAATAAATTGGGTCCATTATTTGCTTCTAGCTGGTGAACTGTTCCATTCCACGTATAGGCTGCATTGGCAATACGATTTGCCACACGACCCACGGTAGCACCTAGCTGTCCATGCTTTGTTTCATAGTCCTGCACAGAATCATAGCCCAATGCTAAATGGCGTTGCAACACTTTGTCATAGACAGCGACAATGGTGGCACCATAATTACTAATTTGTACTCGCAGTGCGTCATTTTCTATTGTATATACATGAGCCTCTTGGCCTGTTTGTAAGTGTCCAAAAGATTCTACTTTCATCATAACTCCTAACCTCCGATACGCCACATAGGACGTTCCACTTTTTCAATGGAATTTCCATCATGACTCGCGTATCGACCTTGTAATGCCTCTTCAATGCAATGCAATATAGTTTTTGGTGTACCGCCATTTTGTATAAGTCCACGCAAGTCTAAATCTTCATCACGCAACAAACATAAGCGTAGCGATCCATCTGCAGTGAAACGAATGCGATTGCAAGAAGAACAATATTGATTGGACAAAGGAAAAATAAAGCCAATTCGTTGTCCATCTGGCAATTGGAAGTATTGAGCTGGTCCAAATCCCAATCGGTCTGTGACTGGAGTTAACTCAGATCCCACAATGCGTTCAATCTGCTCCTTCCACTCTCCAAAGGTTGGCACATGACTTTGTTTCCCTTGGAATGGCATATATTCAATAAATCGCCAGACCACATCCCACTCTTTTCCATAATGCAACAAGGTTTCCACTTCTTTGTCAGAAAATGGCGCTTGCACTACAGTATTGATTTTTATATTTTGAAAGCCTGCAGTTTTTGCAGCTTCTATACCACGAAGCACGCCAGCTAATTGTCCATTGCGACCTACAGCTTTGGCAAATCCTTCTTCTTCCACAGAGTCTAAACTAATATTTAATCGCTGTACCCCTGCTGTAAATAAACGTTGTGCCTGAGTTTCTAATAGACTACCATTGGTAGTCATAGAAATATCGGAAAACCATTGGCTCTCTTGTATACGCTCTAACAACTCATATAGATATGGATACAATAATGGTTCTCCCCCAGTTAAGCGCAAAGCTTTGACGCCTCCTAAGTGCAATGCCTCTAACAAAGGCAACCAAAAGCTTGGCGGCAACACAGGCGCCATAGCTTCTGTAATCTCCTGAGGCCGACAATAGGCACAACAAAAATTACACGCTTCCGTTAAGGAGATACGTGCATACTCAATGACACGCCCTTGGCTATCACGCATTGACTGGCTCCTCAACAATACGCACTGCATCACCTACTTGAATCTTTCCGCCTTCTAAAACACGTCCAAAAATCCCTTGCGTAGGCATAATGCAACTTCCTACTTGTTGCATAATTTCACAACCTTGATGACACTCTTTGCCGATTTGTGTAACCTCTACGATAGTCTTACCTAAGGCTAATTTAGTACCCACTGGCAATTGGAATAAAGTCAAGCCTTCTACAGTAATATTTTCTGCAAAATCACCAGGGTTCACATCAGCACCGCTTTTACGCATTAATTCGATACTTTCAATACCAAGCAAGCTCAATTGACGATGCCATGGGCCTGCATGAGCATCTCCTTCAATACCATGATTTACTACTAACTCCGCTTCAGGGATGTTTGTTTTCTTTTGTCCTTTTGCTCTGCTAATTGAAATAGCAATAATTTTTGCGTCCATTATATCTCCTTAGATTATTATATTTAAAATTACCTATATAGTTCCTATTATATCACGTTTACACAGTAAATCTATAATAAAAAGCACGTCATCTTGAAACACAATAAATGCATTTCTTTAGAGACGTGCTCATTCTTTCATCAATGTTTACAGATGAAAGCAATTATTCTTTTGTATCTGTATGACCTAGTCCGTTAAAGACCATGTTTAACACGACAGCTAAGATGCTGCCAAAGGTAATGCCACTTTCAAAAATAATTTTTGCAGCAGGTGGAAAATTATGATAAAACTGAGGGGCTCCGATAGGAATCATAGCCACACCAATGCTTAAAGCCACAATCACTAAGTTATGATTATCCTCATACTCAACCTTTCCTAAGGAACGGATACCACTAGCAATAATCATACCAAACATAGCGATCCCTGCACCACCCAATACAGGACTCGGAATGGATGCTACTACAGCAGCCAATTTAGGGAACAATCCTAACACCATCAAGATTACACCAGATGTAGCCACCACGAAACGGCTTTTCACATTCGTTACTGCAATCAAACCAATGTTTTGTGCAAATGCCGTATAAGGAAAACTATTTAAAAAACCTCCAATACAAGTAGACAATCCATCCGCTTGTAAACAAGAGCTCAATGTTTTCTTGTCCACTTTTTTATCCACAATTTCACCTATAGCAATGGCATCTCCCGTGGTCTCTACCATACAGACAGACATGACCACAAGCATAGCGATGATAGAACTCACATCAAAGGTAGGTATACCAAACGCTAATGGTGTCACAATACCAAACCAATCTGATTGGCCAACTTCTGTAAAGTTGACAACGCCTAAGAAATAGGCGATGATAGTCCCCCCCAATAATCCGATGAGAACAGATAAATTGCTGAGAAAACCTTTTGCAAATCGATTGACTAATACTACAATGAGTAATGTTAATCCTGCTAACCATAGATTCGTGGAGCTAGCATAGTTCGGATCTTCCGGAGATACGCCGGCAATCCACATGATGGCTACAGGCATCAAGCTAATACCGATAATAGTAACTATCGTCCCCGTTACTACAGGCGGAAATAATCGAATGAGACGACTAAAATAAGGAGCAATCAAAAAGGTAAATAATCCTGCCACAATGATGGCACCATATACAGCTGGTAAACCATGCTCTGTTCCGATAATAATCATAGGTGCTACTGATGCAAAGGTAACGCCTTGAATCATAGGAATACGTGCACCTACTGGTCCTATTCCTAAGGTTTGAATCAATGTGGCAATACCACAAGCAAATAGATCCGCATTAATGAGGCGTATTAAATCCTGTGTTGATAATCCCAATGCATTTGCCAAAATAATAGGCACAGCTACTGCACCTGCATACATAGCCAATACGTGTTGTAATCCATAGGAAAACAACTTAGATAGGGGTAACATTTCGTCAACAGGGTGGACCTGTTTAGCGAGCTCACTCATGTCATCTCTCCATTCATTTTTACATTATTAAGAAGTTGTACTAATTACAACACCATTACATTAAACCATAACTTATATAATTTGTCAAAAAATTAGCCTACTCTATGACGAGTAGGCTAAGGCTTATTTTCCTTTGTATTCTTGGACGGAAGGGTTATGATCTTTCATAGCTTGCTCTAGCCCAAAGATGACCATTTCGTTCATATATGTACGCAATTCATCATTGTGCACTTTCTCTGCATGACGCGCCAAAATACCTAAGAACTCTTCCTTGTAAGCATCTACTTCATTGGCTGATACATAACGATGACTATTTAAATAGTTTTGATAATCTGCGTATAAGCTATTTAACACTTTTCTTCCATAGCTATCTTTTTTCCAACGATGGCTTTCAATGTAAAAGTTTTTCCGCACATTCATATAATACAATGCATTAATGACGTCCAATTGCCCTGCAGAGATAACTTGATGCGTTTGCAATTCATATAATTGTTTACTATGATCTTGCCCATAGTTAGCAAAGGTATCCACCACTTGCTTTACTTCCCAATTGGGACTCTCCACTGTAATCTTAGCTTGTATTTCTGAAATAACTTGTAAGCCTTCTTGCTCTGGTAACATTAACGGATCTTGTGCCGCATACGCCGTTTGACCTAAGGCTATCACACCAATAATAGCAGCGCCTAGTATCCAATGTTTACTTTGTGTTTTCATACAAAACTCCTTTCAACCATTGATGTAACTCCATGTATTTTGATTATCTCTTATTATACCGATTTTGTATTGTTTATTCAATGTGCAATTGTATATAGAAAGCATCTTTTAAACGTCCTTTGCTTCTTGACTTTTAATTCCCTATCTATTACCATAGAGTTAACTGTGATAATATATATCATTATCAAGTCTTTGCAACGGAGGTGTCCATGAAATATTTTGAATTAGAACCACTGCCTTATTCTGACCGCGCCTTAGAGCCAATCATCGACAGAGAAATACTCACGTCTTTGTATACTAATGTATACAGCCATGCCATATCTCAACTTAATGAACTAGTAGAAGAATTTACGGACCTTCGTTTCGGCCATATTGATTGTCTACTAGGTGGTCTAAGCCATGTACCACAAGAAATTCGTGAAGACATTCAGATTTATGGTGGTACCTATAAGAATCTAACCTTATTTTTGCACACCTTGACAAGCCCGAATACAAGTACTATCGACGGACCAGTCAAAGATGCTATCAATCGATGCTTTGGTTCCTTGGAAACATTCCAAAAGAAGTTTACTGACGAGGCTCTCGCTCATATTGGTAATGGATGGACTTGGCTTGTCATCAACCCAGATAATACCCTTTCCATTACTTCCACCAAAGAACAAGATAATCCAATTATGGATATGCAAACTGCAATATTAGGTATCAATCTATGGGAGTATATGTATTCCCATTCCAGCCGTGAAGAATATATTAACAACTTCTTCACCATTGTGAACTGGAAGATTGTAAATCATATCTATGAAGAAACATTAAAAAATCCAAATCGCTTTGGACATGAATAAAACAAACAAAAGCTGTCATCACGTCGCCGTGGATGACAGCTTTTTTCTATTCTTCGGGTACCGTGCCCACATGAACTGCTACAATGCCACCTGTAAGTTTAAAATACTTAGCATCTTGTAGTCCCACATCTTTAAAAATTTGAAGAACACCTTCTTGCCCTACATAACGGCGCAAGGATTCTGGGAGCCACGCATAGGATGATTGATCACGACTCAATTTACCCAACACAGGCAAAATCTTTTCAAAATATAAATAATAGGCTTGTTTAAATCCAAACATAGTTGGCTTTGCTAATTCCAAAGTAACCACTTTGCCACCTGGTTTAACAACACGCTTCATTTCTCGAATCGTTTGTTCAATGCTTGGCACATTGCGCAAGGCAAAACCAGATACAGCTCCATCAAAAGAATTGCTTTCATAAGGTAAATCCATCGCATCCCCTTGGGTTAAGGTCACACGATCTGTATACCCTTCTTTCTCTAACCGATTCTGTCCAACTGCAAGCATCTCAGGACTAAAGTCAAGTCCCTCTACATGTAAGGACGGAATTTCTTGTAATGCAGTTTTTGTTAACATACAGGTACCACATGCAATATCAACCAATCGCATACCTTCTGTCAATTCTAATTGCTCGATAGCAAATCTACGCCACCGCGCATCTTGGTTAAAGCTCAATAAGGTATTCATCATATCGTAATGTTTCGCAATATGAGAAAATACATCTTGCACATAGGCTTTTTTATCTTCATGTGTTTTAAATTCCACAATATACCTCCAGTTAATTATATCGCTATTCATTATACACGAATGGCTAAGGATATTCCATAATTTGTGATTTTTTTCTCTTGCCAAAAGAATCTATTCCGTTTATAATGTGCTTATGTCTTTTATGAGTAGATATTTGTACTCGATTTTAAGTATTTATAAGTATAAGGAGTTTTCTATGAGGGCATTATTTCAATTTATCAATAAATTTAGCCTTATCCAGCAGATCTGCATAGGCCTCTTAATCGGTACCGGTATTGCCGTATGGTCACCAGAAAATGCTGTGAAGTTATCTTTATTAGGTACCATCTTCGTAGGTGCATTAAAAGGTGTAGCACCGGTGTTAGTATTTTTCTTGGTCATCGCAGCAGTTAGCCGCCATCGTTCTGGTCAAAAAACAGGCATGCGTTCCATCATCGTCTTGTATTTAATCGGTACATTTGCATCCGCAGCTATCGCTGTAGTAGGCAGTTTCTTATTCCCAACTACCTTGTTATTATCCGCATCTCCAGCCGATACAGCACCTCCTAACGGTATCACCGCAGTACTTTCTACCTTATTAACAAATATCGTAGAAAATCCTGTGAAAGCCATCTTAGGTGGTAACTACATCGGTATTCTTGGTTGGGCTTTATTATTTGGTTTCGCCCTTCGCCATGCAGCAAATGAAACAAAAGATGTGATGTCTTCTATCTCTGATGCAATCACACTAGCTGTACAATGGATCATCAAATTTGCTCCCCTTGGTATCATGGGTTTAGTGGCTCAATCCATCGGCGAAAATGGATTAGGTGCTTTACTCACTTACGGTAAATTATTATTAGTATTATTAGGCTGCATGTTTGCCGTAGCACTCATCATCAACCCATTAATCGTAGCTATCGTAATGAAACGCAATCCATATCCATTGGTATTCCGTTGTCTTCGTGAATCTGGTGTGACAGCCTTCTTCACTCGTAGTTCCGCTGCGAACATTCCAGTAAACATGGATTTAGCAAAACGCTTAGGTATTACACCTGATACGTATTCCATTTCCATTCCACTGGGCGCTACTATCAACATGGGCGGTGCAGCCATCACGATCACTGTAATGGCATTAGCTGCTGTATCTACATTGGGTATCCACGTAGACTTAGCCACTGCTATCTTGCTTAGCATTATTGCTACTATCTCCGCTTGCGGTGCCTCTGGTGTGGCTGGTGGTTCCCTATTATTAATCCCACTTGCTTGTTCCTTATTTGGTATTTCCAATGACGTAGCTATGCAAGTAGTAGGTGTTGGTTTCATCATCGGTGTAATCCAAGACTCTACGGAAACAGCATTGAACTCTTCTACAGATATCTTATTTACAGCTGCTGTAGATTATGCACGCAATGGCTATCCAGCAGACAAAGTATAAGAGAACAATTCATACATAGCGTTTGAAAGGTCTACTTGTTCTTTGGTATGGGACGCCCAATAGAATATACAATACATATAGCTTATAAAAGTAAGCACTACAAAGGACTGGCACAATCTGTACCAGTCCTTTTAGTATCCCTTGTATACTATTTTGGCTCTTTCCTAAGTTTTGAAGACAGCAATTAATCTGCTCAGTTTCTTTTATATAAGAACTGTAATAACATATAAATATACTGGTTTTATAATATATTTAGGGACACCAATAAGCAATAGAAAAATAAGAGGCAAGTTGACATCCATTGTTCATCTTGCCTCTTATATTTTATATATTTATAGTTCCTAGATTTTGTCTACTTATCATTATACACCAGTATAGCCGTGCACTACATTCGGTTTCACGACAAATGTCGGCAGTACCGCTTCCACTAACTGACTCAATTTCTGTGAAAGTTCCTCTTTTGTATATTTCACACTATGCGGTACTTGTACATCAAAGCCTATCTTTCTATTCTCCACATCGATGCGGATATCATACAAAGAGAAACTATCATCGTAGGCTTGGATAACTGATACTAACCGTTGTTGTAAGGCCACAGTTTGCTCATTCACGACGATTGGGTCCATGTGGATTGTGAGCTTTAACTGCAATTCTTTTAAAGCTTGTCGTTCTACACGGTCAACCATAGTATGAATGGTCATCGCATCTTGCTTGGCATCTACTTCCACGTGAATGGAGGCGTACTCATGCCCTGGACCATAGTCATGAATCATTAAGTCATGAGTGCCTAAGATACCGGGCTTAGATTCTACAAAACTAATAATCTCTTGCACACGCTCTGCTGTAGGTTCAAATCCCAATAAACGGTCTGTCGCTTCTTTCAGCACCTCAAAACCAGCTTTTGCAATGATCAATGCTACAATTAATCCCAAATACCCGTCAACACTCAATTGGAATATGCCACCTAACAATAAGCCAATAGCAATTGCTGCGGTAGCCCATACATCAGATAAAGCTTCTTTCCCATTGGCACGCAAGATAGGGGAATCAATGCGATTACCAATGGAACGCAAGAAGAAGGATAACCAAATCTTTAAAGCCATAGCGCCTAACATAACAGCTAGTGCAGACATGGAAAACTCCACTACCTCTGGGTTCATAATGTGTTCTACCGCTTCAATGCCTAATTGAGCAGCTACGACAAAGAGTAATATAGAAAAACCAATGGATAACAAATACTCCATTCGACCATGTCCATATGGATGTTCTGCATCTGCTTTACGTCCAGATAATTTAAAACTCAAAAAGGATACTAATGATCCTCCTGCATCTGCTACATTATGGATGGCATCACTAATCATGGCAATGGAGCCGATAAGAAAACCGATGACTAATTCGCCTAAACAAACTAACACATTTACCATAATACCTGTTATGCTTGCCATAATACCATATTGTTGGCGTACACTAGTATCTTTTACTTCATCTTTGTTCTTAACAAATAAACGGATTAAAACTTCTGTCATACATACTTCCTTCCTTTCTTTATTCTGTACTACTTATGATAAAGGTATATAACACAAGTATTGTATTACTCTGTGTAGCAAACCTTTTATTCTCAATTACTTTCTCATTATATACTTTTATTTTTCTTTTATCAACTATATTTTTAATTGAGAACGATAGTTTTCAAAATTATCATACCCTAAGTGTTACAGGAATAGCTCATTCCATTTTCATAGGATATAGGATCATATTGTAAACTAATCATCCACATTAGCATTGCCACGAAGTAGTTTTACAAGTATCCTTAGTAGCCTCCTTTATACTACTAGGGTACGATTATATACTTTACTATCTGTCATAGAACTAAAAAACTGTAGTGATAGCCTCCCCATCACTACAGTTTTTAAATTTATATATTATTAATGGATTACCATTTATGTTCGTAGAACACTTGTGTCCACATAGAAACCTCTGACAATGTTGGATGTGGAGCCATCGCCTCACCAATGGAGATAACCGATTGTGGATCCAAATACCGTGTCAATCCTTGTGCACGTAGTTCTTTTGTTGTGCTAGAACCGATGTCTTCATGAACCGGCACTAATTTCACTTCACCACTATTCATTAAATGTACATATGGTTGGAACAAAATCGATGCTTGTGGTCCCACGATATGAGCCCCTAATAGACGATTTGTAGCTTTATCAACTACCACTTTGATGAATCCATCGTGTACATCACCTTTATCAATGCCTAGGGCCATGCCTTTGGCGGAGTTAGAATAATGGTTGATACCAACTCCTACATCATAACCGGCTTCTTTTGCTTCCGCTTCTGTCATACCAATACGACCGACTTCTGGATAGGTGAAAGTCACCATAGGAATCAAATCATAACGAGCCCAACGATAGTCTGTTGGAGACGTAGCACGATATAAGTTATGAGAGATAATATCCCCTTCATAGTTAGCGCGATGACGGAAAGCTGCATTACCATTTACATCACCTAAAGCATACACACCTTCTACCGATGTTTCTAAGAATTCATTGGTTTTAATCCAACCGCCTGGTAATTGTTCAATGTGCGTATTTTCTAAGTGCAAATCTTCTACGGACGGAGCAATACCAGTAGCCACCAAAATTTCATCTACACGGATTTCAGATACTTCCCCAGTAGTACGGTTTTTCACAGTGATCACTTTATCACTATTGTCTACTCGCACATTATCGCATACAGTATCTGTTAATACGTTTACGCCGATGGCTTTCATTTCTTCTAAAATATGAGCAGAAATCGCTTCATCTTCTTTTGGCAACAAACGCACATTACGTTGAATCAATGTCACTTCTGTACCCGCTGCAGCAAACACGCCAGCAAATTCTGTACCAATAGGACCACCACCAAATACAGCTAGTCGTTTATATGGTACTTTTGGATATTCATTGCCAAATAATTTCTCACTCGTAATATATCCCGCTTCTTCTAAGCCATCTACATGGTTCACTTTAGAATGACCGCCTGTACCAATGATAATCGTAGGTGCTGTAATTTCTTCTGTTTTTGTACCATCTTGTAATGTTACATATAACACTTTATCGCTTACAAAAGTCGCCGCTCCATGGTATACATCAGCATTATCAAAGCTTTCATAAAACTCTTTAACCCCTTTGCTTTTATTGATAGCTTTCCAAACCCGTTCACTCACTACATCCCAGTTAAGAGTCGGTGTGGCAGTTTCTACACCAATTTTTTTCCAACCATGGCTTTCATGTACCACATCCGCTGCAGTAACCATTACTTTTGTTGGAATACAGCCACGTGTTAAACAAGTGCCACCAAAGCCTGTTTTTTCAATAACAGCTACACGTTTGCCTGCTTTTAATGCTGCATCAGCTACTAAACTGGCACCACCAGTACCAATTACGATTACATCATATTGTTTCATTTACGTCATCCTTTCTAAACCAATGGATAATCTTTATTCTTTGTATATAGTATATCATACATCGACTATTTTAGATATGAGAATTTTTACTATTTTCCACTGGCAATAGAATCTAACAATTCAATATACGTTTCTTTTATTAAAGGAGCTTCAAAGTTTTCTAAAATTTCTTCCGCAACCTGTGCCTCATCATATAATAAATCAACAATAGTCATGGCTAAGGCTTGAGCCGTTTTAATATAGGCTACATCTGGTACGGTAATATTATATTCCGCACTATGGAGCACCCCTTCAATACATCCCACCCAAGGGTGGATAACAGGCATTAAATGGGATACATCGCCCATGTCAGTACTTGCTGTCATATGCACCCGTTGACGTACATTGTCTGTACCAAATAGCGGTTCTGAGTTAGACCGCAATAAACTGTTCATATCTGGATTATCACGCATCGGTAAATAGCCCGGTAGATCATGAATCACACAAGTAGCCCCCACTGCATCTCCGCCAGCTTTCAAGGCACGATTGACACGTTGATTCCCATCCACAATAGCTTGTACATTAGAAGCACGCACATAGCTTTCAACTTGCACATAATCTGGTACACAGTTGACCAAGGTTCCCCCTTGATTAATGATAGGATGGAAACGGAAATAATCGCTCTCTTTGAAAGTCTCACGAATAGCATGGACTCCCATCACCCCCATCAAAGCTGCATTTAATGCATTAATCCCTTCATGAGGAGATGCCGCTGCATGGGCAATTTTACCATGGTATTCAATCAGTTTTGCCACAAATCCATTGGAGGTACTACCTAAATTCATTTCTCCAGTCGGTGTGTCCGCTGTTTCCACATGCATTTGCATCGCCATATGGATATCATCAAAAGCTCCTTCATAAATCAGCTGTTGCTTACCGCCTAAATATTTAATCATTCCTTTTTCACGCAATGTATTGCGATAATCTACTTCGATCATCTCTTCTGCTGGGACCGCAAATAAAACTACATCCCCACCGAGAGATTCCATAACACCTTCTGCTTGTAAGCCCATAGCCACTGCAAATAGATTGGCAATTTGCACATTATGACCACAACAATGGGCTGCCCCTGTTAAAGGATCTGCCTTTGGATGTCGATGACATACAATGGCATCCAGTTCACCAATCATGGCTACTGTTTTTTTAGATTTGCCGCCTTGCAGACGTCCTTTCACACCTGTAATGGCATGCCCCGTTGTAAAAGGAATCCCTAATTCCGTAAACATATCTTGTACTTTTTGAGATGTCTTATGTTCTTTATATCCCAATTCTGGTTCATCCATAATGGCACTCGCCAACATACGCAAGCGATCTTGCCCTGCTACAATGGCATCGCATACACGTTGTTTCACTTCTTCTTTCGTTAACATAGTCTGTCTCCTTTTACATTGTATGAAAATACCTTCACTAAAAGGTATCTATATATGACTCTTACATCCTATTGTATCATGAAAACAAAGAGAGAGTTGATAAGAATTCATCAACTCTCTTTCATTAGGTTCAGCTATAACCTATATCATTGTATTTAAATTACACCTTGCATATGCAATACAAAATGTGCTACTGCTGAAGCACATACAAATGTACCAGCTGTTACCGCTAACGCTACTGGAATGATTCTCCAAGATAGACGACGGAATGCTCCCAAGTCTTTTCCTAGGGAAAGACCTGCGTAAGCCAATACAGGTGTAGTAGTGGCTAAGAATGTTACTTCTTTTGTTTGTGCAATAATCCATGCTTGTCCTGGCATGACTGGCAAGGAGGCAATGACACCTACTAAAGATACCCAGAATACCATAGGGAAACGGTTTGCTAATGGCAAATAAGAAATAATAGCACCAATAATAGCTAAGCCTGCAATAACAAACACACCTACAAGGCTTGGGCCCAATAGATGCTTACCATCAATGATGTTCCCCACGGCAGTCATAATCGCTGCAATGCATATGACAATGACAAATTGCGTAATTTTTTCACTCATAGTCATCTTATTGTCCCTCCTCTGCTAAATCTTGTTCACGTGTGCGGCCTGTAAAGAAATTATATGTTTTTTCCATCACCGGTAAGGATACGAAAATACCAAAATACACACCTAATACGGTAGTCAACAAATTAGCTGCCCCTGCTAAGGCTGCAATTTGAGCTTCATACTCTGGATACACCGCAATAATAGGAGCTGTAGAAGCAGCCATCATACTAGCGCTACCTACACCTGCCCCCATAGCCAATGCCAATGGATGGAACCAGCCCATTTGAGCAAAGAATCCTGCTAGTACAGAGGCCCACATAGCGCCAATCAATACACCACAGATATACATACCCATCACGCCACGACCCTCAGGAGAACTAAAGCCAAATTTATCGATGATAATCGCCACATTAGGTTCCCGGTCTACGGAGTAACATGCACCTACTGCTTCACGGCGCATTCCTACTAGTAATGCCACTGGTAAGCCGAATAAAATAGTACCAAAGAAATGACCTAACTCTTGTAACATAAGAGCTAATCCAGCTGTAGATAAGATTTCTAAGTTAGGGCCAATCCCTAATCCTACTTTAACCATTAAGAGCATCACTGCAATCCCAAGATAATCCGCTGATTTTTCCATGGTTTCCACTGTTAAAATTTTGAATGATGGAATGGATACAAATAAACCCATAATCAACGCGTAAAGAAGCGGTAAGAATACCACAGCTCCAAATCGTTGGATTCCAATCATTTCTGCAATGATGGTAATCACAAGAGCCAATGCATGTAATTTCCAGTTTTGTAATACTTGCATACAATACCTCCTATACTAATAACTATAACTATTTCTTTATTATAGTAAAGTTTAACGTGCACGGTCAATCTGTGAGTGATTCCGAATTAGCAATCAGGTTGCAAAAATAAAATAAGAGGTGAATAGATATATCTATCCACCCCTTATGATTAAGAGCTAGTATATTGGTGTATCATATGCCGTATATTGGCTTATGCATTTACTAAAGCTTTTCCTAATGCTTCACATTGTTCTTTACCAGAATCATCAGGTTCACCCATTACTGGTAATTTGTCAACTACAACGCCATTAGCGCCTTCTACGCGGCCAGCCCAGTCATCTAACCAAGAGCCACCCCAACCGTAGGAGCCGAACAATACTACTTTTTTGCCTGCCAATTTAGGTTCTAATGCTTCATAGAATGGTGCAAATTCGCCGTCTTCTAATTCTTCAGCACCCATGTCAGCACAGCCTAATGCTAATTTTTCATAGCCAGCTGCTTCATCAGCAGTGATTTCAGAAACGGATTTTACTACCACTTCTTGACCAGCATCAGCGATGCCTTTACCTACAGCTTCTGCCATTGCAGCTGTGTTACCTGTTCCAGACCAATAAATTACAGCGATCATAATGTTACCTCCTAGCATGCCGTTACGGCAACCAAAGACTCTAAAGATTTTCCTTTATTCAACTGTGCGTGACAGTAGTCACGGCACATTCGAAAACAATGAAATGCGTGCATAGCTGACGCTTGATTTCCATATACTTTCCAGTCACCACAGACTTTATAGCCTGCTCCTCGGAATTGAATAAACGCTTTTACATCTTCTAATGGATATCCTAAAAATACACCGATTTCATGAGGAAACACATCGCTCATTTCAATACGCTCACGCAAATGTAATAACCAATCTGCCAATGTTTCATAGGATTCATATCCATAATGATGTAAAAATGCTAGCACCTCAGGTTGTCTCAAATAGTCCTCAAGCATACGTTCACGAAATACGAGTAATAATTTTCGTTTTTCACAATGGCACAGTTCATAAAAGAACAGTCCTTTTTGATTAAATTTATCATTATACTCATTTGTTTTTTCTACCATCTTAGCCCCTAAATGCTGAGGTAAAGCAACAAGATTTGCCACTTTAATTCCTCGAATCGCGGGCGCACAATGGTAACCGATAATCTGCTCGATGGATTCCATTTGTTGTACCTGCCTTTTTACTTATTTTGGGGAGAACACTTGCTCTCACAGCAAATAGATAATCCGGATATATATCATCTCGAAAGATGAATCAAAATAATGAAAATTATTTCTATTATTATAATACAAACAATCCTATCATCTGTCAATAAGCATGAGAAGTTTTTTCATTTAAAAACAAAAGTTGCATTCTCTAAGATATCACTATTTCAACGTCCTCTAGACCTATAGTCACTCTTAAAGTTTGCAACTTTTGTTTATAATAAATAATTTAGTTGTTTTCTCAGCATTTCATCTTTCACATGGGTCATGACATATCGTAACCGTGGTGCCCCTGTTCCATCTGTGAAGAATGCAATCTGCAGATACATAGGGTATTCCACTTGTTTGAACCATGTATTCACAATGATTTCACCTATGTATACATTCTTTTTTACTTCTCGAAATGGTACAACCAGCTTGAATAGTTCTGGATGCTCCTTTACATAGGCTTCATAGTCCTGAACCATAGATATCGCGTATTTTGATCCAACCGATGTTACTGTAGGAAACCAAGATTCTCTCTGTGGACCAAACCCATAGAGCAAAGCTCCTTCTCCATAGCGGGCATAATAGTAATTATTCCCTCGCTTATCCAGTATCTGATACGATGTACTCATATCAATGCCAATTTCACGTAACCCCTCTTCTAACGGTTTTCCTACCCCAGAAGAAAGGATACTATTGCTTGAGCTTTCTTGCACCAACATGGTGGACGGCCATTTGATAGACGCCTTATCCGCTGCTTCTACACTAGTCATCATACTAGTCATAAACCAAGCAAAAACTATCGCCCATGAAAGATATGTTATATTTCTACTCATGGTATTCGCCTAACCTTGTTTCTTTTGTAGTTTAGCCCAAGTATCACGCATACCTACGGTACGATTCATTACGATATGATCTGGTGTGCTATCTTTATCAGTTACAAAATAGCCGGTACGCAAGAAATGATAGTGGTCACCTGCTTGTGTCGTGCGGAATGCAGCTTCCCCTTTAGCAGCTTTCACTTCTAAAGAGTTTGGATTTAACTGTTGTAAGAAATCCTTATCTGCTGTTTCATCATCTTCAGCTTTTAATAGATAGTCATAAAGACGTACTTCCATATCCACTGCTGTAGATGCTTCTACCCAATGTAATATACCTTTTACTTTCTTTTGGCATCCTGTACCAGATTTTGTATCTGGATCGTAGGTACAATGGATTTCAGTAATATTGCCATTGTCATCTTTAACCACAGATTGACATTCAATGATATAGGCACCTTTTAAGCGTACTTCTTTACCTGGTGCTAGGCGGAAGAATTTTTTCACCGGCTCTTCCATGAAATCACCACGTTCGATGTATACTTCACGACCAAATGTCACTTCACGAGTGCCCATGGCTTCATTTTCTGTATTATTTTCGATCACTAATGTTTCTGTTTGACCTTCTGGGTAGTTAGTAATGACAACTTTTACAGGATCCAACACTGCCATGTACCGCGGAGCTTTCAATTTCAAATCTTCACGAATACAAAACTCTAATAAGCCTACTTCTACTAGGCTATCTGCTTTGGCTACACCAATGCGCTCACAGAAATCACGAATGGACTCTGGTGTATATCCACGACGGCGCAAACCAGAAATCGTCGGCATACGAGGATCATCCCAACCGCTCACAAGATTCAATTCAACCAATTGGCGCAATTTACGTTTACTCATGACCATATTTGTTACATTCAAGCGAGCAAATTCGATCTGTTTTGGTTTTTCTGTATCTTCCCAATCTTCTAATACCCAATTGTATAGTGGACGATGCACTTCAAACTCTAAGGTACATACAGAATGGGTAATGCGTTCTATCGCATCAGATACCGGATGCGCATAGTCATACATAGGATAAATATTCCATTCAGAACCTGTGCGATGATGGTCAGCGTGCAAAATACGATACAATACAGGGTCACGCATCACGATATTAGGGTCCGCCATATCAATCTTGGCACGCAATACTTTTTCCCCATCTTTGTATTTACCTTCTTTCATTTCTTGAAAGAGTCGTAAATTTTCTTCTACACTGCGATCACGGTACGGGCTATTCGTACCAGGTGTTGTAAAATCACCACGATTAGCACGGATTTCTTCTGGTGTTTGATCATCTACGTAAGCCTTACCTTTTTTGATCAACACTTGGGCATATTCATATAGTTTACCAAAATAATCAGATGCATAATGCACATCTCCATACCACTCAAAACCCAACCATTTTACATCTTCTTCAATAGACTCTACATATTCCACATCTTCTTTCACTGGGTTTGTATCATCAAAACGCAAGTTAGTTAGCCCTTGATATGTTTTCCCAAGGCCAAAATTTAGGCAAATGGATTTTGCATGTCCAATATGTAAATACCCATTTGGCTCTGGTGGAAATCGTGTATGCACACGTTTTCCATAGGTATTTTCTTCATTATCTGTATTAATAATCGCTTCAATAAAGTTAATAGTTTGAGGCGTTGTTTCTTCCGTACTCATCATCGTCTCTTTCGATTCCATGTGATTCTTCCTCTCTTACATTGATTATACACAAGTGCACGTTCTGCACATTCTCTTTATTATACCACAGGACTAGCTATGTTTCATCGGTTTCTTATGAATCTCATCATTTTCTAGCACACCTGTTAAAACACCAGAAACTACTCCTCAGTGGCCTTATAATTGACACTTTCATTAACACAAGTCAACAGTGGTTTACCATGCACACCAGCAATCAGATTATTCGCCGTTAACATCGCCATATCTTTTCGTGTACGATCTGTGAAAGACCCAATATGTGGCACCACTAAACATTTGCCTGTTTTAAGTAAAGGATGGTCTGCCCCAATTGGTTCTGGATCCACCACATCTAGCGCGGCATAGTCAATTTGACCCGTTTCTAATGCCTTTACTAATGCATCAGTGTCCACAATTTTTCCACGGCCTACATTCACAAGTAATGCTGTTTCCTTCATCATTTCAAAGGCCTCTGCATCGATTAAATGATAGGTTTCTTCTGTCAATGGAGCCATTACTAATATCACATCACTAGTAGTTAATAGCTTTCCTAAGGATACATAGGTGGTCATCAACAAGCTATCATCATTACGGCGATTACGATTGTGATATTGCACGGTCATTCCAAAAGCACGTGCTCGACGAGATACGGACACACCAATTTTACCCATGCCAATAATACCCAATGTCATACGACTTAAATCCTTCCCTTTTATATTAGAAGGACGTTCAGCCCATTTACCATCCTTAACAAATTGAGCATTCTCATAAATTCTACGGCTCGCAGCTGCCATTAATGTGAAAGCTAGCTCCGCCGTAGTTTCTGTCAATACGTCAGGCGTATTGCCATAAGGAATGTGACGCGCTGTTAAAGCATCAACATCAATATTATCATATCCTACAGAGGCTTGTGCAATTACTTTCAAATTAGGTGCATCTTTCACTAGATCCTCATCTACTGTAAAATGATTAATGCTCCACAGACCATCTGCATCACGAAGCCATTCCTTTAATACTTCTTTAGGCATCTTTTCTTTTTCTGTCCACTGACGTACTGTCACATGCTCGCTCAAATAAGCCACTGCATCTTTGCGCACCAACCCTGGCACTACTACAACTGGTTTATCCATAGTTCAACCTCGCTTTCACTCGTCTTATCTATCTATATACTGTATGAATATATTCTATAAGATTCATTCCTCCGCTACTGCAAATAGGCACGAACCCTCTTCAGTAAATTATATCATATATACTTGGACAATAAAAAAGACAGTCCTATTTTCATAGAACTGTGCTTTTCATTTTGTAGATACAGTAACTTGCACTCTCAAACGTACCCGAGAGCTTCTACGCTTTCTATACGATGATATGCTATTCCACAAACGTCCCTAGAATAACATGTTTATCCTACCAATTGGATTTTCCTTCATTGAACATTTCAAATGCATGTGCAATTTGGCGTCTCAATTTTAATCGTTGTGAATCACTTAATACATATTCTACACCATTGTGTGCAATTCGCCCATTTTTTACGATGCTACTCAAATCGTAAAGAATTTCTCTGGCCATGCTTGCATTGCCTGCCAATTCATCAATCGTTACATCATAATAATTAGCTAATCGCTTTAAGGTTTCCAAATCAGGCTCTCGATATCCTGTTTCGTAATTTGACAGGGCAGCATTACTAATACCAATATCACGAGCCACATCTAGTTGACTCCGCCCAATCCGTTTACGGGCATGTCTTAAATTTTCACCTAATGCCATTGTATCACCCCTTATACTACGTGAATCTATAGTATAAATAACCTATCCCTATTATAGCATGAGATACAATAGATATGCTATAGAAAACCACTACTTCACATCTCACGAATTGTGTATCTCTCTACATTTTTTAGCATTTTTGAATTACATTACACGAATTGAATTGTTTATCCCAAGTGCACATGCGTATTTTTGATTAATTTCAATCAAAAGTGATGGTTTTTATTTTATTCTAATCATTTTCACTCATTAATTATTTAAATCATTCATGTGCATGTTCTGGTGGCGGTAATTGCTCAACACGGAATACCTCGCCAATAGTTTGAATTTTTCCTGGGATGTATTCAACAATTTGAGTCATTAATACATATAACAACCGTGGATCAAAGTTAGAATTAGCACTTTGATTAATACAATCTAAATACACACTATCATCGTCTTCTTCAATATAGTATTTAAAACTTTTATATGTACTATTTTCACGATTGATAAACGTTAAGATATCTTGACGATTTTCTTTAGTCACAACGCCGGCACCAATCAATAAGCGAATGGTAGCATAGATCGTATCATCTAATAATAAGAACACGGGAATATCCCCTAGTTCTGTTTGTACATAGGAGCGAAATACAACTGTATGATCTTCATCTCCCACTTCACGTTTTTCAAAGCATGTCAATTTCTCATCTACAAGAAATTGTTCAAATACTCTAGCCTTTTCATTCATGGATATCACCTCGTTAAAAAAAGGGCATTGTTTGTCACAATGCCCATATAAGTTAGTTTTACTACATCTTAACCTTTTTTAGATTTTGTGGTTTTACGTGGTTTACTTGCTTTTTTAGAAGCTTCTTCAGTCGTTTTTTCTGTCGCTACATCCTCAGCAGGAGATTCTACTTTCACGCTTTCCACAGCTGCAATAATACGTGTTAAATCTTTTTGTGTATGTGGATACAATACTTCAAAAATGGTATATGCTACCAATGCAGGATCGAATGTCTCTCCACTCAATACGCTTACATCTAGAAGAATTGCTTCATATCCATCTTCTTCCATCAAATAATGTTTGAAACATTTAAATTCACTATTTAATTGATTCAATACATCTAATGTTGCTTTTCGTTGTTCTGGGGTAAAACGACCACCTGCAATTTCTAAACGAACAAAGCCGAATGGTGTATCATCTAATACCACAAACAATGGGAATACAATATCATTGTATTCTACAGTTGCATCAAATACTACTGTATTATATGGGTCATTTTCAATCTCGCGAAGAGTGAAAAGATTTGTTAATTCATTTTCTTCAATAAACTGTTGAAATAATTCCGCTTTTTTGTTCACTGTCTTATCTCCATTTTTATTACATGTAAATTAAAACTCATTACCATAATGATACCACAAAATTAGGTTTCATTTCAATCATTATTACTTTTCATCTTCTACATAAATGCAACGATCATTTTCAAATCGCGCAATACGCACTAGGGAGTGCACATCATAGCCTGCTTTTTCTAAGCGTTCACGACCTGGTTGAAAGGATTTTTCAATGACAATAGCAATGCCTTCCACTGTATCCCCTGCACCTTCTACTAACTTTGCTAATCCCATAGCTGCTTCACCACTAGCTAAGAAATCATCAATAATTAATACTTTTTCACCAGAAGGCAAGAATTTTTTAGAAATCGTGACATCGTAGTTTTCTTCTTTTGTATAGGAATATACCACAGAGTGATATACATCTTCTGTCATCAAAATTGATTTTTTCTTACGCGCAAATACCAATGGCACATCCAATTCGATAGCTACTTGCAAAGCAATAGCAATCCCAGAGGCTTCAATAGTAACGATACGTTCAATACCTCGTCCTTCAAATTGCTTAGCAATTTCTTTGCCAATTTGAACAAACAATTTAGGATCAATTTGATGATTTAAAAATCCATCTACTTTCAACACTCGATTGTTCAATACAATACCTTCTGCATCAATACGTTGTTTTAATAATTCCACGATGATCCTCCTTATTGTTTTCTGTCTTTCAATATATTGATAAATTGCGAAACGCCTTCTGTTAATGCATCCATCCTAGACCGTACCAGTACGATACGCCGTTCAGGAATCTGCAAATTTGTTTTCAGTTCCACTAATGAACCAAGTTTTAATTTCTCTCTAGCTACTAATTCAGGCACTAGAGAAATGCCTAAATTAATTTCTACCAAATCCATCAGTACATCTAAGCTGCCTAATTCAAAGGCCGGACTTGTACAGCGATTATACGTAACTGCATCAAAAAATGTTCGACTACTAGCACCGATTGTCAGCAGCAACAAAGGCTCTGCCATAATATCATCGATGGTCCAAACCTTTGACTCATCTTGATACGTAGTGCCTCCTACAAATATATCTTGCATAGATGCTAGTTCCATCACCTCAAGATGATTGTTATCATATAGCTCATCATAGGCATTCACTACAGCAATTTGAGCCTCTCCAGATTCAATCATTGCCACACATTCTCGTGACGGCCGATTGGTCACTCGTAGACTAATGTCTAATTTTTTCTCTTGCCAACTTTTGAAAGCAGGCAATAAAAAATGTTTACTCAATGTATCTGTAGCCGCCAAGTGTAAACTTTTATATTCACGAGATAATCGTTCCTGTAATTTTACAATTCCGTTATCTAAAATAGAAAAAGCTTCTACGGACGTTTCAAAGAGTTCACGCCCTGCTTTTGTAAAAGCTACTGATTTAGTTGTTCTTTCAAATAAAGGAATTCCTAAATCTTTTTCTAACTGTTTAATACTTTGACTGATGGCCGATTGAGAAACACCATTTGCTTTGGCTGCTTTCGAAAAAGATAAATGCAACCCTACACCTACAAAGGCACGCAGTAATTCTGCAGATACAGACATAATAACCTCAATCCACTATGAAATCATATCATTTTTATCATATTTTACTATTATATATGCTTATAAGTTTACCTACATTTATAACTATTGTCAAATTATAAATTGAACTTTATCTATGTATTTCTTATATACCTATATAAAATAGTTGCGTTCTAGCTTATAAACTAGTAATATATATTTGATAAGAAAATCTGGGGCATAACAATCCCCCGTATGTATGAAAGGAATTTAACTATGCATTGCGCACAAAAATTGACTGATCATATTTATTGGATTGGTAGCAACGATTGGAGCACTGAACGATTTGAAAATCTATTCCCAATTCCAAATGGTGTAAGCTACAATTCCTATTTTATTGATGACGAAAAAACATGTATCGTAGACTCTGTAGATGATAGCATTCGTCAAGAATTCTTTGACAATGTAGAACATTTATTGAATGGTCGTGAGTTAGATTATTTAATCGTAAATCACATGGAACCAGACCATTGTGCAACATTAGTCGAATTACTAGACCGTTATCCAAATGTAAAAATGGTAGGTAACAAAACTACATTCCGTTTCTTTGAACAATTCTATGGCCGTCCAGCGCCTGAGAACTACTATGAAGTAAAAGAAGGTGACACCATCGATCTTGGTCGCCATAAACTTCACAGCTATACTATGCCAATGGTTCACTGGCCAGAAGTAACTTGTACGTATGAAGCAACAACTGGTACTTTATTCTCTGCGGATGCATTTGGTACCTTCGGCACTATTAACGGCAACATCTTCGCTGATCAATTAGATTTCGATCGTGTTTACGAGGATGAAGCTCGTCGTTACTACACAAATATCGTAGGTAAATACGGTGCACAAGTACAGAACGCATTGAAAAAAGCATCTGCTTTAGATGTTAAAATCATTGCTCCACTTCATGGACCAATCTGGAGAACTCCTGAAACCATCTCTTACATCCTTAATAAATATATGCACTGGAGCACTTACAATGCTGAGAAAAAAGGCGTTGTCATCGCTTTCGGTTCTATGTACGGCAACACTGCTGAAATGGCACAACAATTGGCAAAATTATTGTCTTTACGCGGTGTAACAGATATCCGTATTTACGATGTATCTAAAACAAATCCATCCTACATAATCTCTGATGCATGGAAATATAGCCATTTAGTATGTATGTCGCCAACCTATAACTTAGGCTTGTACTTGACTATGGAAAACTTATTACATGAATTACATGCATTAAACTTCCATAACCATAAAGTATCTATCGTCGGCAACCACTCTTGGGCATCCGGTGCTATGAAACGCATGGTTGAGTACTTCACAAACGAATTCAAAAACATGGAAATCGTTGGTACACCACTTGATATTAAAGGGGCATTACACGACGAACAATTACCATTGTTTGAAGAATTAGCTGATGCTATCGTTACTTCCTTAGAAGAAACAGATATTAAAACTTTATAATCAACATAAGCGACTCTACTAAGTAGGGTCGCTTTTAGATTATGCACGAACCAAATATATGTGGGGCTATAGGAAAAATGAGCTGTTATGAAGGGGATTCCCCATCATAACAGCTCATCTTTATATATACTATATAGCTTATTATCTAGTCCGGAATGTAAGTCTCAATCAATTGTGCATATATATCCCACTGCAGTAAAGATAGCTATTTTCCATAGATACTACTACACTGCTATCGATTATGGCGGCGTAACATACGTACTCCTTTAGGTTTTTCTAAAATCATAGACCACACCATGCCATGCCTAGCAGCCAAACGCAAAGATTCCTGCCTAGAGGTACTAGGATAACCAGTTCTTTTTTCCCGAACCTCTTCAACAGATGATCTTGCAAAATTTTTTCTTGTATCTCCTGTTCGTTCATGAACTTCAGCACACATTTCCTCTGTAGTGTATCTCGACGAATCTACCGGTTTCTCATAGGTATCCACACCCATTGAATTACTTGTATTCTCAGCCCTTTCAGAGGTAGTTCCCTTCATTACATCAGGCTCCATTTTCACAGATTCATCTGAATCCCGTGACAGTGTAATCCCGTAGTATTCTTCCATTTCCTCCCAAGTCATATCCTTATTCGGAACTGGTTTTTGTGAAGACTCTTCATTGGGCTTTCCTTTTTTAAATATAAAGGAACCTAAGATAATCAGAATGAGTATCCCTATTTCCATAATCGGATACCTCCTCCATTTTATTCATGTGTACCTTTACCATCGATAGTAGACGCATAATCACCTTCAGAAATACTTTCACGCATCTTAGTGTCCGCCATAATATTGTTCATCGAATAGTAATCCATAACCCCTAAATTACCCTCACGTAACGCTTGGGACAAGGCTTTTGGCACTTCTGCTTGGGCTTCTACTACCTTTGCTTGCATTTCTTGTGTATGGGCACGCATTTCTTGTTCTTGCGCTACCGCCATAGCACGGCGTTTTTCCGCTTGGGCTTGGGCAATTTTTTTATCTGCTTCCGCTTGGTCTGTCATCAATTGAGCACCAATATTACGTCCTACATCCACATCAGCAATATCGATGGATAAGATTTCAAAAGCTGTACCTGCATCTAAACCTTTATTCAATACAGTACGAGAAATATGGTCTGGATTTTCCAACACGTCCGTATGCTCTTCAGAGGAACCTACAGTAGTAACGATACCTTCCCCAACACGGGCGATGATTGTGGCTTCACCAGCACCACCCACTAAACGGTCAATATTAGCACGCACTGTGACACGGGCACGAACTTTTAGTTCAATACCATTTTTAGCCACTGCAGAAATAATTGGTGTTTCAATCACTTTTGGATTGACCGACATTTGTACCGCTTCTAATACATCACGACCCGCTAAATCGATGGCTGCAGAACGTTCAAAGGTTAACTCCATAGTCGCCCGTTCTGCCGCAATCAACGCATCAACTACACGGTCTACATCGCCACCCGCTAAATAATGGGCCTCTAATTGGTCTACTGTCACATCTAAACCTGCTTTATTGGCTTTCACCAAAGGAAGCACGATTTGAGACGGCGATACACGACGAAGGCGCATACCAATGAGGGTCATAATACTTACGTTCACGCCTGCTGCTAAGGCAGATACCCAAAGTCCTAATGGGACAAAATGTAAAAATAAAGAAATGCCGATGATGAGAATAATCGGAAAAACAATGAATCCCACAGTTCCAATAATTGTTTCCATAGTACCTCCTATCTATCTGTAGCTCTCACTACAATACGACCACCTGTAACAGAAATAATCTTTACCTCTGTACCCGGTTCATAAAACTCGCCATCGGTGACAACATCGAGGAATGTTCCTTCCACTATCATCGTCCCTGCTGGCCGTAATACCGTTTTGGTTTCTCCAACCTTACCTAACCAACGATTAGGGTCAGGATGACTAGCATAGCCTTTTTCCTTCGTAGATTGCAACCGTAATGTCAATCGCTCTCCTAACCGTGTGTTAGGGAAAATCGACACAATCCACCATAACAAGAGTACACCTACCACTGAAAGCACTGTAACCGTGATCAATGCCATAGGGCCTCCACCCATCCAATCATAAATACCCCAGAGAAATAGCAACAGGCCTGTTAGACCAAAGATACCAAACCCAGGTATCATCATTTCGATGAGGAGCAAAATAATACCACTTACTATAAGTCCTATCATAATCTCTCCTTTCTAGTTATATACTAACCTACCTGTATTATATCACAATCTTTTTATATAAAAGATGAAAAAGCTAGTATAGAATACATTCTATACTAGCTTTTACCTTTTAATCTGCAAAATGCGTATGTTTCACAACCCAATGTGTAGTTTTATTAAATAACCAGAACCCATAAATCCCCAATGTAATAATAGTTAAAACAAACCATTTTATATAATTGCCGAATAATTGAGAACCCGTACCATCAAAATAGAGTCGTTTACCATCAACTATTGTATTTTCACAAACCCATTTATGAAAGATTACGATAGCCCAAGGAAGTCCAATACCTAATGTGCATATGCTGATTAAACTAGCTATAATGCTATATCCTATATATCCCAATACTGTCCCTTCAAATCTAGATTCTGTCATCTCTATTCTCCTCTTTAATACATATGTAATACAAAAAGAGGCCTTCTAAAGAAAGCCTCTTAGTGATTCATTAAACGTCTTCACGGTATGGAGCTTGACCGATTTCGTAGAAATCGTTTCCTTCGCTATCGATAACAACGATTGCAGGGAAATCTTCTACAGTTAATTCAGCCAAAGCTTCTGGACCTAAGTCATCATACGCAATAACATCATATTTTTTAATAGATTTAGCAATTAAAGCTGCTGCACCACCAACGGCTGCAAAGTAAGTTACGCCATTTTTCTTCATGGATTCGATAACTTCTGGTTTACGGGAACCTTTACCAATCATGCCTTTGATACCTTGATCAAGCATTGTTGGAGTGTAAGCATCCATACGACCAGATGTTGTAGGGCCAGCGGAACCAATTGGGTCTCCTGGTTTAGCAGGGCTTGGTCCTAAGTAGTAAACGATTTTATCATGCCAATCGATTGGCAATTCTTCGCCACGTGCCAATGCTTCAGTCATTACTTTGTGAGCTGCGTCACGAGCACTATAGATTTTACCAGAGATAAGAACCATATCACCAGCTTTTAATTTACGGGATTGTTCTTCAGTTAAAGGTGTTTGAATACGAATTTGTTCTGCCATGGTTATTCCCCCTCTTAAACTTCACCGTGAGCATGACGGCTAGCGTGGCAGCAGATAGTTACTGCTACAGGAAGACCAGCGATATGTGTTGCTGCCCACTCGATATTAACGGAAACTGCTGTTGTTGTACCGCCTAATTGAGGTCCGATACCAGTTTTGTTAACCATTGCATTGATTTCTTCTTCCAATTTTGCATATTCAGGATGTGCATTGCGTACTTCTACAGAACGAAGAAGAGCTTTTTTGGAAAGGAATGCTGCATAGTCCATTGTACCACCGATACCAATACCTAGTACCATTGGAGGGCATGGGTTAGGGCCAGCTTTTTTAACGATTTCAAGAACTGCTTTTTTAACGCCTTCAACGCCATCAGCAGGAACCAACATTTTTACGCCAGATTTGTTTTCAGAACCAAAGCCTTTTAACTCTACATTAATATCAACTTTGTCGCCTGGAACAATTTTAGTGTAAATAACTGCTGGAGTATTATTTTTAGTGTTTACACGGTTGAACAAAGGTTCAGCTACTACGGATTTACGAAGATATCCATCAACATATCCTTTTGCTACACCAGCTTGTACCGCTTCTTCAAGATCTCCACCTTCAAAATGAACATCTTGACCAACTTCTAAGAATACGATAGTAAGACCAGTATCTTGGCAGATTGGACGATCTTCAGCATCAGCGATTTCCGCATTTTTAATGATTTGATCTAGTACCCCTTTACCTACTGGAGATTTCTCACATTCATAGCCTTTTTTCAATGCATTATACATATCTTTTGGAAGATGATATGCTGCATTCATACATAATTCTGCTACCTTTTCTGTTACTTTCTCAACGTGAATGTTACGCAAAGTAATCCCTCCTCAACTTAAAACAGAGACCTTTCTCTTGTGTATTATTGTAACACCATGCCTTATCTTTTTCAATTCTTTAAGAATAGGTGCTATAACTGTTTATTATGATAGAATCTATTATCATTTATTGAAAAATGCATATAGTTCTCTATTTGTAGAGGTATTATAAATCCTATGCCACATCCATCAGATGGACAAACATCCACCCTTTATAAACCATTTAAAATACACATATATTTAATCTTATCAATGCGTTATTTCCTACTAAAATCTACTATGTTTAAGCATAAAATATTGTACCCGCAAATGAAAAACTCTCTCACTAAATTATAATGAAAGAGTTTTATCTATACTTTTTTATATGTTTTCTTTTAAAAATAATGTCAACTATGATTTATTGATATAGTAAACATCAGTAAACACCTAATAGGTGTAACATTTTTTATAGACAATCATACCAATTATAGGTCCGCTGCTTCGATCCACTCTTGTAAATCTGCTTCCCCACCAATGATATCTTCGTCATAAGCACCTGCTAGCTCTGGATAGCGACATACTTCGATGGTATAGAGAATGGCTTCATCTCGACCATTGCGGAAAGTGCCAATCCATACACCACGAATGGTAGATTCATACCACTCTACCGGTTGATCTGTATCCTTTAGATGTATTGTTACATCACCACGACCTAATGTTTCTAACACTTCCACTTGTTCTTCCATCGTAAGCCCAGTGTTTTCCACATAAATCGTATAGGTTTCACCTGTTTTGCGCAACTGTTGCAGAGCATTTTTTAATTCTTGAAATACCGCTTTTACACGGCCAAATTCATTTTGCATAGAAACTCCTTATCTAATCATTACAGTTTCATATTGTGTAGCATCCTATGCCTTTTTTTCATTCACAGGGGTAGCTGTTACATGCCAATTAGATAAAACCCTCAGCACCCGTTCTTTCACTTCAGCTACCGCAGCTTGCGTAGCATCACTCAAAGTAAGGCCTAATTCTAAGCTTGCAGGTTCTACACCGATGACAACGGCATCCTCTAGAGGATCTTCTTGTAACGCACGGATACGTAAGATATCTTGCATTCCTACCTCATGCACAGAAATAGCCTCTGTAAAATAACTATTCATTTCCTCATGTGGAAACTCATACACTGTACCCGGTGCATCACCACCATTGATAGCATCTACTAATAGTAATTTTGTCATACCTCGCATATAGGTAAGAAGCTCCATGCCCATGGTTCCCCCATCTAGAATGGTAATAGGAGGATTAAATACATAATCCTCCCGTAATTGGTTCACCACATGGACACCGAATCCCTCATCAGTGAGCAAAATATTGCCTACCCCTAATAGTACGATGGGATTACTTTTTATTTGGTCCATATAAGTCCTCTATATCTTCTGGATCTGTAGGGTAAAATTTCATACCTGAAACCATACTGGATACTTCTCCAGATTCTTCCATAACATCCTCTCGGAATGCCAAATATACGTGAATAATAGTAAATAACAAGAATCCCCAAGCAATATAATGATGAATCATATGCACTTGATATTCTGTAAATAACAAATTCACTGGATTAAAAATTTGTGCCACCCAAGTATCTGGATACACTTGTGCATACATAGCAAGACCTGTACAAATTTCTAAAAACAACATCACATAGACACCCACGTAACTTGTACGAGCCAAAGAGTTACGTAAGAAACGATGCTCCCGTTGTTGTGGCAACATCATGTAATGTTTCATAGTATCCCAAATGCCAATCCAATAGGATTTTTTATGGAATCGTGGGAACAAGCGATCACCACGATATCGGATTCCTCCGTAAATACGAAATACCAAGGAGGCAATTAAAATAAAGGCTGCAATGAAATGAATCTTGCGAATCATTTCCATAGAGAACCAACCGCCCACTGCGATTGTCGGTTCCACACTACCTGGTGTAGCTTGGAACCCTGGATTTCCAATGTATAAGCCAGTCCAGAATAGAGCCGTTACGCAAAGCACCATGGTCCAATGAAAAATGCGGAGCCATAAACTAAATACACGGTAAGGCTTTTTATTTAATGGTAACATAGATGCGCCTCCTCCCTATTTACATAGGGCATCTGTATTAACAGATACAATTTTTTCACCTTTTTTATTATACAAGTGTGTCGCACATGCTAAGCAAGGGTCAAAGGAATGAATACCTTTTAAAATTTCCAATGGTTTATCTGCAATTTTAACTTTTGTATCCATCATATTTGCTTCATATGCACCATGTTCGCCAGCAATTGTTTTAGGGCACGCATTCCAAGTAGTTGGTACGATACATTGATAATTATCTACACGACCATCTTTGATGACACACCAATGGCCTAAGCCACCACGTGGAGCATCTAGTACGCCTACACCTTTTGCCTCTTTTGGCCAAGTATTAGGATCAAATTTACGCGTATCCGCCACTACAGTATCACCAGTTTTGATATTTTCCACTAAACGATTGTAGAAATGTTGACTCAAGTTAGCTGCCACTTGTGCATCTAATCCACGAGCTGCCGTACGGCCCACTGTGGAACATAACCATACATGAGCTGGCACGCCCAATACTTTGGACACCGCATCAATTTGGTCCACCATCATTTTTTCAGCCCAAGTTGGGTCTTTGATGACGCCTTGTTTTACTTTTACATAGACAACGATATATTTTGCCAATGGGCCCACTTCGCAAGCTTTACCTTTGAAAGTAGGGGATTTAATCCAAGAATATTTTTTCTCTTCATCCAAGAATTCCCATTTTTTGTTGGTTCCTGTTTTAGGACCTGTGAAAGCTGGTTTCGTTACACCTTCTGTTGGATGCAATGAGGTTTCACCATTTGGATATTCAAACCAAGAATGATTGATTTCTTCTGACAAGAAGTCAGGGTTCATCAAATCTTCCCCTTCTAGTGCTGTAAATGTTGCTTTTTCCCAACCAAGCTCAAAGTTTTCTACTACACCATTCGCACGAACTAGAGCTTTTTTGAAATAATCTCCATTGCTGATGCCAGTGAACGTATCATCTGGATAGCCACCGTAGGCTAAGACGCGTTTTTTCGCCAATCCGCCACCGTCTACCATACCGGCTTTCACATATAGATGACCAATAGCCAACAAATCTGGTAAGTAGAAATAGTTCACCAAATCTTTCGCCAAGGAGATGGATTCGTCCACACTTGCCAAACGAGCTGCATTCACAGGGGCATTCATATCATCCATGGAAATAGAACAAGGCATACCTCCTACAATGTAATGAGGATGTGGGTTTTTACCGCCGAAAATAACATGTGGTGTCACAATATCACGTTGACGATCCAAAATTGTCAAATAGTGAGAAATAGCCATCAAATGCACTTCTGGAGGCAATAATTGATAATCTGGATGATCCCACCATTGGGCGGAGAAAATGCCTAATTGACCACTTTCTACAATTTTTTTCACTTTTGTTTGGACAGCTGCATAATACGTAGCATTCCCTTTAGGGAACTCCTTAGGGTAGGCGGATGTGGAAGATTCCAAATCGTTTGGTTGCAATCCACTCACATTGTAAGTATCTAATACTTGTTGTTGCAATTCTGCCGTTTTCTTAGGATCTGCTTTCAACGCTTCTACTGGGCTTACCCAGTCAAGAGCATGCAAATGATAGAAATGCACAATATGGTCATGTACATCTAAACAACTATGCATCATATTGCGGATATAGTTAGCATTTTTAGGGATTTGGATACCCAATGCATCTTCCACAGCGCGAAGAGCGGCCAAAGCATGCGTAGAAGTACATACGCCACAAATACGTTGCACAAAAGCCCACACATCACGAGGGTCACGATTTTTTGCTACTAATTCAATACCACGCCAAGCTGTACCACTGGATAGGGCGTCTTGAACCTTACCTGTGGACTCGTCAACACTGACTTCTACACGTAAGTGACCTTCAATACGGGTCACTGGATCAACTACAACTCGTTTCATTATTGGTCACTACCTTTCTGTTCCGCTTCTTTTTGTTTCGCTTCTTGTTCTGCTAAATATTTTTTCTCTTCTTGGATGGAATCATATTTATGTTTCGCTAACGTAATACCACCGTGAGCGATAACTGCACCAAAGGCGCCAAATCCTGCTACGGTTCCTAATGTATCCACATCAGTGATGGTATTTGGTGTATGAATATGAGGTAATCGTTGGTAAAAGTTGTCATTGTCCCAAAATCCCTTTTCAGAGCAACCAATACAACCATGTCCAGATTGAATTGGATAGGACAAACCATTCCACCAACGCAAATTGCCACAAGAGTTATATGTTTCTGGTCCACGGCAACCTACTTTATATAAACACCAGCCAGCTTTAGATGCATCATCATCGAAGTGTTCCACAAACAATCCAGAATCAAAGAAAGGACGGCGGTAGCAAGTATCATGGATACGATTTCCATAGAATTGTTTTGGTCTTCCTTCTACGTCAAGAGGTGGAATCTCACCAAATAAAGCATAATGCATAATCACACCAGTCATCACTTCTGGAATCGGAGGGCATCCTGGTACTTTAATGATCTTTTTGCCTTTTACGATAGAAGAAACAGATACTGTATTCGTTGGGTTTGGTTTTGCTGCTTGAATACCACCCCAAGCTGCACAAGAGCCATATTCGATGATGAAAGCAGCACCCTCAGCGCATTCTTTCAATACATCTACAAATGGACGTCCACCAACTTGGCAGTACGAGCCATTTTCATCCAATGGAACGCCACCTTCAACGGCCAATACATACTTACCTTTTTTACTTTCTAACAAGTGATGTAAATGATGTTCAAATGGTTCCCCTGATGCGGCAGCCAAGGTGTCATCATACTCTAAGGCAATCATATTTAAAATCACATCAGATGCGAAAGGCGATGTGGAACGAATGAAAGATTCGTCACATCCTGTACATTCATGACCATGCAACCAAATCACCGTAGGTAATTCTTTTGTTTCTGCCGCTGCTACGACTTTATTTGTCAATGCTGGTGGCAACCCTAAAATAGCGGTTAACGCTACGCAGGATTTCATAAACGTACGTCGGCTTAATTTACGTTCTTGGAATAAATTCCAAAGACTATTCAATGATTCTTTCACAAAAAAGCCCCTTTCTTGCAATAACTTTATAGCGTCTATACAAATTAACGTAATACACATAGTATACCACGAAACACTTGTACTCTATAGAATATAAATCACTATTTTATAAAAATAATTTTATACCCCTAATTTATAGTTTTAATAACTTACGTACGGAGGCCGCTTTTTTATAGCCACCGATACGATCTTTTTGTTTTCCTTTTTTATAGCAAATAATCGTCGGTACCCCTTGTACATCTTCTTTTAAGACAATCTCTTTCGATTCATCAATATCGATGGCAATCATGCGTGCCACACCTTGCAATTCATCGTGCAACACATCTAATTCTTCTTTCATCAACTTGCATGGATCACACCATTCTGCAGTAAAACAAGCTAGTACGATTTCGTCATCCCCTTTGACAATGGATTTAAACTCTTCATAGGTTTTAATGGATTCTAATTTCATAACGATACCTCCTACAATAACAAAACCGCTCCGAAGAGCGGTTTTGAGCAAGCAATCAATAAGCCGAGTTCTGTCCTGCTTTCGCAGTGGCGATTATCTTTCTAGGCGCATAGTTGCCTATACGCTCAAGCGGCACAACCCGAAAGGTAGGCGGGCAACCCTTAACCCTTTCCTATTCGGCCTTGCTCCGGATGGGGTTTACCGAGCATACATGTTACCATGTATCTGGTGCGCTCTTACCGCGACCGTTCCACCCTTACCACCCGAAGGTGGCGGTTTACTTTTCTGTGGCACTATTCCCTATGGTCACCCACGCCGGCCGTTAGCCGGCATCCTGCCCTATGGAGCTCGGACTTTCCTCAAGTCAAGTAGACTTGCAATCGCCTTTCATACTTACTGTTTAAGTCTAGCATAGACCACCAAGAGGGTCAATACCTCTCTTATATATTATAACCTAAACTGCCTAGACTTCAAAGAAAAAATCTCTTTGTACCTTACTTTCTATGACTTCTACTTCTCCATTAGTAAACGTATTTTCTATCATTCGTTTCAACAAGGTTTGGCTCATGTATTCTGTACCATAATGGCCCGCATCCACAACGGTGATGCCTAATTCTTTTGCCAGTTGCATATCATGGTATTTTACATCCCCAGTGATATAGACATCCGCTTTTTGCTTGGCTGCTATCTTGATGAACTCTGCTCCACTACCCGTGCATAGACCAATGCGCTGAACTTCTGCTTTCTTAGCCCCACCCCAACGCAATTCACTGTGAGGGAATACAGATTGTAATAGTTCTTTGAACTCCTCTATCGATAGTGGCTGCGATACATTGCCAATACGCCCAATATAATGTGCATCATAGGCATTCTCTAATGCTACTACATCATAGGCAATCTCTTCATAAGGATGAACTTTTTCCATAGAAGCTAAAACCTGACCTAATAGCTTTGCAGGAACTACCGTTTCCACTCGTTCTTCCTGTACAGCTTCCATCATTCCCGCCTGTCCGATAAAAGGATTTGTCCCTTCTAAGGGCAAGAATCTCCCTTCTCCACCAACAGAAAAACTGCAATGACTGTAGGCACCAATATGACCTGCCCCTGCATCGCCCATAGCTTGGCGAAGTTGTTCACTATGCGTAACCGGCACATAGACAGCCACTTTATAAGCTACGTCTCGTCCTGTTTCTTCTAGCCCTTGTATATCTTGTAACCCCAGTCGTCTAGCGACTTCATCATTGAGACCACCCTCTGTGACATCTAAGTTCGTATGCGCACTATACACATTAATGGCATGGCATAATAGATCTTTAATCATCGTTCCTTGCATCGTATCCGTATTAATAGATTTAATACCTTTGAAGATCATCGGATGATGTGTCACGATGGTATCCACGTGCCGCTCTATCGCTTCTGACACTACTTCTGGCGTTACATCTAGGGCTGTTAATACTCGTTGTACTGGGGAACTCAAAGATCCCACTTGTAATCCGCAATTATCCCAAGACTCTTGCAACTGCAATGGCGCTCGGCGCTCAATTGCTTGAGCAATATCTTTCATAGTAACCATATATACCTCCTATCCACCATTTCAAGGCATACTGTAACATTCTATACTCATCAATGGTTAGACATCTTTTGTGAAAGTTTCACCTATACCTATTGTAAAATGCCTTGTAAGGCTTGTAATTCTTGTTCCATCACCTGAGCTGCATCACTAGACTTCGCAGCATCACGCATGTGTTGTAATATGGATTGCAAAGTTTCAATTCTACGCTGTATGTGCTGTGTCCAAACTTCAGATTGTTCTTGTTGTAACAAAGCACCATATTCCCATAACATCGAATCTCTAGGTAGCTTATTATATACGGAAGTAGCGCCTCGTTGTACTAGCCACATATCATAATATTGGTTACCCTCTACTAAGCACGCTTCTTGAACAATGCCATACCCTTGATCTACTAAAAATTGTTTCAACTCTCGCCGATGGCTTTGTGGTTGCAATACATAAGTGTCCAATAGCTCGGGTCCTACGGAGATGATGTGTTGCATCAACTCTCCACCCATGCCACAAATGACTGCACAATCTACTTCTCCCTGTTTTGTGGCTGCCAATCCATCTCCTAGTCGACATTCAATAGATTGTTCTAACTTTCGTTCTTTCACAAATCCTTTGGCAGACTCTAACGGTCCTTGATTGACATCAATGGCAATCACCTCTTTAGCCACGCCTGATTCTATACAAGCCACCGCTAAATACCCATGATCTGTACCCACATCTGCCACCGTTTGACACTGTGGAATCATATGCAATATTTGTTCTAATCGTTTTGAAAGTGCCATAGTCTATCTCACATTTCTAATATATCTCTTACTGGCATATACATTCCTATACATATTTCATATACCATCAAAAACTGACAATTACTCTTATATACTCACTATTAATTGTTATCCCTTGTAAACTTCTCTTTCATTATACAATGAACCTCTATAGATAACAAAAAAACCATCTCACAAAGTGAGATGGTTTCCTTATGGTGGGCCCACCTGGATTTGAACCAGGGACCGACCGGTTATGAGCCGGTTGCTCTACCCCTGAGCTATAGGCCCTCGTTTGGTGCGGATGATGGGACTTGAACCCATACGAGCGTACGCTCACCACCCCCTCAAGATGGCGTGTCTGCCATTCCACCACATCCGCATGAGGATATGTATATGGTGCCTCAGGGCAGAATCGAACTGCCGACACACGGATTTTCAGTCCGTTGCTCTACCGACTGAGCTACCGAGGCAAATATATAAATATATGAATGTACCTAAAAAAAGGTAAAAAAAATGGCGACCCCGATCGGATTTGAACCGACGATCTTCGCCGTGACAGGGCGACATGTTAACCGCTACACCACGGGGCCGTGTACTGAGTACTCATATACTATACCATAGGTATTACATCTTGGCAATACCTATGGACAATTTTATATATTCCTAAAATGCATAGATATTCTTTTAATAGCAATTGGGTTTCCGATCCCGGAACACATTGATTTTAGACCGAATATCTTTCACTGTATCTACGTCGATAGTGACTGTTTGTATTTGTGGTGTTTCATCACATTCTAGCAGCACTTCACCCCACGGATCTACCACCATGGAATGCCCTGCCATCGGCAATTTACCAATCATTCCACAACCATTGGCACTACAGAAATACATTTGATTTTCTATAGCTCTCGCTTGATTCAATATACGCCAATGATGTAAGCGTAACATCGGCCATTGAGCTGGTAAAAAGAATAGCTCTATCCCTTGCAAGGCAGATTTACGAATTAGCTCAGGAAAACGAATATCATAGCAAGTGGCACTAGAACAAAGTACTCCATCTAGTTCAAATTGATGAATCCCATTACCACCAGTAAAGAATTGATCTTCTTTGGCAGGGCTAAAGCCATGCATCTTATCATAGGTAGAGAGCAATTCCCCTTCTCGGTTGTACACATAGGTTCTATTGTAGATAGAGCCGCCTTCTTTGACAGCCACAGATCCACCAAAGATATTCACATGTTCTGATCGCGCCAATTCCTGTAGCAAAGATTGTGACCGTTGACCATCTTCATCTGCCAATGTATGTAATTCTGGGCCCGTCATGAATCCTGTATTCCAAGTTTCTGGCAATACAACTACATCCACACTTTGCTTTGTCAAGGCTCGCACCTTTTCTGCTAGGATATTAAAATTTCTATCCACTTGCCCAATCTCTGTATCTAATTGAACAATGCCTAATCGCAACTCTTTCATAGTTCCTCCTAGATATGCCACGCCATATGGTCCGTAAACTCGTTCGGTTCTAATGGCAATGCATGGCGCCGTGGTACATAAGATCCTTTGTCAAATCGATCTACCTTAGGACGCCGATAAATGATGTGATCTGGTTCCGTTTCAAAGATGATTACATTTCTAGGAACATCTCGTTTGATGACTAAGTTACAACCTATCTTTGAACCTGTTCCTACCGTTATATCCCCTAATACTTTGGTACCAGCACCAATAAGCACATCATCTTCCACCGTAGGATGACGTTTTATCTTGCGCGAATCCATCCCACCAAGGGTCACACCGTGAAAGAGGGTCACATTATCTCCAACGATAGCTGTTTCACCGATGACAACTCCCATCCCATGGTCAATGAACAAACCTTTGCCAATTTGCGCTCCTGGGTGAATTTCTATCCCTGTTACTCGCCGTGAGTGTAACGCCACTCTTCGCGCCAAGGTAAACCAACCTTTTCGGTACAGGCGATGCGCAAAAAAGTGCCAAAACAAGGCTGTTATATGAGGATATGTCCAAACTACCATGAACCAAGAGGTAGCCGCTGGATCAGATTGTAATACGCGCTGTATGTTATATCGAATGGAATTCCATACCTCTCTCATAAATACCTCCCTATACAGAGATAGCATGGCCTAGACCATGCTATCTTTCGTATCACAATCGATTAAGAATGAATCCAATCTACACTTTCAAATTGAATCATAGATAGATATTTTTCTACTCCGTCTGGAGCTACTACGACAACGTCCACATCTGGGAATTTGCGACCGTATTGACGAGCCACCAAGATAGCCGCTGCAGAGGAAATACCAATACCAATACCAGTTTCTCGCATGAAGTTACCTACTTCTTCAATGGCATCTTCATCAGTGACTGTTTGTACTTCGTCCATCAAAGAAGAGTCGAAGTTTTCTGGAATGAATCCAGCCCCAAGGCCTTGGATTTTATGAACGCCGCCAGTACCACGAGAAATTACTGGAGATCCTTCTGGCTCTACAGCTACCGCTTTAATATACGGATGTTGCTCTTTCAAAGCTTTTGTAACACCAGTGAAAGTACCACCTGTACCAATACCAGCTACGAAAATGCCTACATTCGGTACATCCCGTAAAATTTCTTTTGCCGTAGTTTCATAATGAGCTGTTGGATTTGCTGGGTTCACAAATTGACCTAGTGTCACCGCATTTGGATAGTTATCTAGAATTTCTTGCGCTTTTCCAAGAGCACCTTTCATACCCAACTCTTTTGGAGTCAAAATTAATTGAGCACCGTACGCTTTGATTAATTCGCGGCGTTCTTTACTCATACTTTCAGGCATAATGATGATTGTTTTAATGGATAACATAGCTCCTAGCATAGCCAACGCAATACCAGTGTTGCCGCTAGTGGCTTCTACGATGATCGTATCATTTTTAATTAAGCCTTTTTCTTTCGCGTCTTGTAACATACCAAGAACAGCACGGTCTTTTACACTGCCGCCAGCATTATACTTTTCTAATTTTACATATACATTAGTATCTGGAATTCGATATATTGGTGTGTTTCCAATTAAGTCGATTGCATTTTTTACAACAGCCATAATAATTCTCCTCTACTTAGACTTCATATATAAAACACTTAAATTTATTCCTATTGTATAGATGGGATTTGATTTTGTCAACCAAATTTTTCTCAAAATTTCAATTATTTTGATTGGAAGCCACCATGACCCATACGGATACAATCTTCTTTTGTAATCTGCACATCTGCTAATAACCGTGGCGTAATCACATCAAAAGCACTCGGATTATTGTATAGTACACCGCCTGGTACCCCTAATACTGGCGTACCATCTTCTAAATAAGCAATGCACACCATAGACCCCGGCAACACTGGCAATCCATAGGTCACCACTTCTTTTGCACGACGCGCAATAGCACCTGGTGTTAAGTCATCAGGATCTACACTCATGCCGCCAGTGCAGAATATAATCTCTGCCCCTTGAGCTTTTACTTTGTCCATAGCCTCTACAATTTGATCTGTATCATCTGGCACAATTTCATGCGCTACTAGTTCCACACCATAGTCTGATACACGCTCTTGGATAACCGCGGTGAAAGCATCCTCAATACGACCAGCAAAAACTTCACTACCCGTAGTAACAATGCCCATTTTCTTACGCACAAATGGATGTACCTGTAAGAAAGGCTCCTTGCCTTCACATAATCGTTTTGCTTCCTCTAACTGCCATGCTTCTAATAACAGCGGAATACATCGCATGCCCGCTACCGCTTGACCTGCTTTCACAGGTGTACCATGTAGGCGTGTAACGATCGTTAATTCTCCAATACTATTAACCTTGTGAAGTCCTTCTACATCCACAGTCAATACACCATCGTGATTCGCCAACGCCTCAATCTTCCCCTGTTGCACTGGGGTAGGGCTGATAGATGGATGTTCACAAAAACGATATAATGCTTCCGCCACTTGCTCCTCGTGAACTAAGTTATAATCGCTTTCTTCCATCACATAAATATGCTCTTTTCCTAATTGCAATAGTAAAGCCACATCTTCTTCTCGAATCACGTGCCCTCGTTTAAACGGTGTATCTTTCACTTCTCCAATAACGATGCGCACAATATCGTGGCAAAGTGCTTGCCCCACTGCATCTTTTACATGTATTTCTTTCATCCTATTATCCCCACATTCGTTTACCAATGGTGAAAGCCAGCCCGCATAGGCCATATCCAATTAATACCTGTCCACCCATGTAGGATAGCATATACCACAAGCCTTTTTCTTGTAGCATATACCCTTCAAAGATAAAGGTAGAAAATGTTGTTAGCCCACCTAAAAAACCTGTAATACATAACAGTTTAACCCAAGGTGATAGATTGGGATGCCCTTCAATGTATGCCATACCTAAGCCGATTAACATGGAACCTATTATATTTACTATTACTGTCCCCCAAGGATACAGCGCACCTTTCGTGACCATGTACTGCCCGATGCCATATCTCGATAAGGCGCCAATCGCTCCACCAATAGCCACTGCTATATATACATTCATAATCAAACTCCTTTATGCCTTTATTATACACCACATTAAGTATGATTATATACTAAAGTGTGAGATTTTCTCTCTCGATTTATATATAAGATGTTATAGTTCTACATTATATCGCAAGTGCTTACTACATTTTTTATTATATATGATACCGACCTTTTATATATTACATATCTCGCAGTTAGTAAGGTATGTATTGAAGAATCCAATTTATACTATTCTAACCTTATATGCATTGCCTCTATCACAGAGTATAAGTTGATCCACATAGTAACCTCAAGCATACTTATGCTAGTATACCTTTTTACTCATTACAGAAAACTTATTTATACAAGCCATGCCCGAGTGCAACTACACAAACGCCCTAGTTCAACTACTCTTATACAGGTTCTATAATATAAAAACTGGACAAATTAATGCTGTCCCCCAAATTTGACAAAGAGCTCTTATACATCAAAAAAAGAACTGCCTATGTCTAGGCAGTTCTTCTTGTTCATATTTAGTTACCAGGATGTTTTACTAAATCTTGACCCGCAATACCAGGGCGTGTCATTTCTTTTGGAGACAGGATATAATCCATTTCTTCTTTCGTTAATAATCCTTGTTCTAGAATAATTTCTTTTACACTACGATCAGTTTCCAAAGCTTCTTTCGCTAATGCAGAGGCATTTTCATAACCGATATGTGGCAACAAGGCTGTTACAATGCCAACAGAACGTTCTAGCCAGTATTCGCATTGTTCTTTATCTACTTCAAGATCAATCAACAATTTATCTACAAATGTGTTCACCGCATTTTTTAAGTAGCACATGGAGTTGAACAAGTTATACGCAATGACTGGCTCCATTACGTTCAATTCAAACTGTCCATTTTCCACGCCAAGGGAAATTGTTAAATCATTACCGATGACTTGATAACAAGTTTGATTCAATACTTCTGCGATAACTGGGTTTACTTTACCTGGCATGATAGAAGAGCCTGGTTGACGTGGAGGTAATCTTAACTCACCAATACCGCAACGAGGGCCAGATGCCATTAAACGGAAATCATTAGCCATTTTAATCAATACTAGAGCTGTTACTTTCAAGCCAGAGGAAATATCTGCAAACACGTCTGTATTATTGGTCGCATCAATTAAGTTATCCGCCGTAATGAACGGTTCACCTACAACACGAGATAACTCATCTACGACAGCTTTGATATATGTAGGTTCTGCATTTAAGCCAGTACCAACAGCAGTAGCACCCATATTAACGGTATGTGCTTCTAACATAGCGGATTTAATACGACGAATACCACGACGCACGCCAGATGCATAAGCCCCCATTTCTTGACCTAATGTAATTGGCACAGCATCTTGCAAGTGAGTACGACCCATTTTTAAGATTTCTTTATATTCTTCTGCTTTTTTATCTAGTTCATCCGCTAAACGGCGAAGTGCCATTAATAGAGGTTTACTTTTCATGATGGCACATACTTTAATCGCCGTAGGGAACGTATCATTCGTAGATTGCGCCATATTCACATGGTTATTAGGGGATACGATATCGTATTGACCTTTTTCATAGCCTAAAATTTCCAAGGCACGATTTGCTAATACTTCATTCATATTCATATTGAAAGAAGTACCTGCTCCACCTTGAATAGGGTCCACTGGGAATTGATCATTGAAGTTACCACGTACTACCTCATCTGCAGCACGACTGATAGCTTGCCCAATTTTTTCATCTAAACGACCTGTACTCATATTTGCTAAGGCACATGCTTTTTTAACCATAGCCATAGCTTTTACAAAGTCTAAGTCAATTTGTTTACCTGTAATAAAAAAGTTTTCAATACCACGTAATGTTTGTACACCATAGTACAACTCATCAGCTAATTCCAATTCACCTAGAAAATCATGTTCTTTTCTCATAGTATACCTCTTTTCATACAACATCAGATGCATAGGCACCTACTGTATAAGTTTTGTTTATATGATATACCTGTATTATATCATGTATCTTGTATACATAATAGAGATATACTTTCTAGTTACGAATAATGCTACCTTGTATATCCGACTAAATAACTTAAACTCATAGAACCCATTATTTTTTATCATTTTGGCATATTTCTATAGACTATATAGGAATATTACATATTCAGCATATGCCTGTATTAAAAGTAACTACACAACTATGATAGCTAATTTTCATCTCCTCATATGAAAAAGTGGTTGCAACCGGGTAGCAACGATTTCAATGTATATCCTTTTAACTCCCTTTTAGAAAACAAGAAACCCAGTAACTAGGCTAGTTACTGGGTTTTCATTTTGTATTGAATTATTCTGCTGTGAATGGCAACAACGCGATTGCACGAGCACGTTTAATTGCAAGTGTTAATTTACGTTGATGTTTAGCACAAACACCAGAAATACGACGTGGAAGAATTTTGCCACGTTCAGTCGTAAAACGACGAAGTTTAGCAATATCTTTATAGTCGATTTGATCAGCATGGTCAACACAGAAGTTGCATACTTTTCTTCTTGGTTTTCTGCCTCTATCTCTTCTCATTGAGAAACCTCCTTTGATATAGTTGTAGAGTTCTTAGCTTAGAACGGAATTTCTTCACCTGCGCCTGCACCGGAACCTGCACCAAAATCATCAAAATTGGATGCACTACCGTCAAAGGCATCAAATGTTTGCGTATCCAAGGCTTGGCCCACGAAATTAGCAACCACTTCTGTTACATATCGTTTTGTGCCATCTTGTGCTTCGTAAGAACGAGTCGCAATACGACCTTCTACAAAACAACGGCTACCTTTACGCAAGTTACCCGCAGCTTCTCCTAATTTTCCCCAAGCTACACAGTTTACAAACGCAGTTTGTTCCTTAGTCTCACCGTTTTGATCCACATAAGTATTGGATGCAGCCACTGTAAAAGTAGCAACAGCTCGACCAGTTTTTGTGTAACGCACCTCAGGGTCACGAGCTAAATTTCCTAAAAGTTGTACAGAATTCATATTCTTAACCTCCTTAGGCTATTATTGTTCGTGTTTTACAATCAGGTGTCTAAGAACGTTATCGTCGATTTTAAGTACGCGGTCGATTTCTTTGATTTCGCCAGGAGCTGCTTCAAAGTTAATCAATACGTATACGCCATCAGTATGTTTGTTTACTGCATAAGCTAAACGGCGTTTACCCCAAACGTCAACTTTCTCAACTGTACCGCCAACACGAGCAATTAAAGCTTCAATTTTGTCAAAAGTAGCTTTGTTTGTCTCTTCATCAGCCGGTTTCACAATCACCATGACTTCGTATTTGTTCATACAAAATCACCTCCTCTTTCGGACTAACGCCCCTATCTCACATAGGGGTAGGAAGATGCTTACCATCAATAAGCTTTATTATTTTACACTATTCCACCTAGAATTGCAAGGAAAACATGAAAATAGACACGACTCCAAAGGAGCTATGTCTACCTCATTATAATAGGACTCGTATACCTTAAATTACGCTTCTGCTTGTTTTGTTAATTTAGCATAACTTTCCGCTTCTACTTCTTTTTGTGTTCTATAGTCTTGTGGTAATGTGGATAAACGAATCCAGCTACGAATAGCTTCTACTAATACCACTAGAATCATAATGAACATTGCCACAGAGAAAGCTACTAAAATCCATTTACCAGCTGGCACATAGTTATAGAATACGTTTTCATAGTCAGCCGCAACAGCCACTATCGCCATGAGTATGGTCGGTACTCCAGTTACCCATGCATATCGTTTTTTACCTAAACGCATGATAATCGTCGTACTTACAGCCAATGTCATGGTGCCTAATAATTGGTTAGATACACCGAATAATGGCCAAATTGTACCGATGTTACCTTGTAATACGAGATAGCCCCACATAATACAAATCAATGCAGCACAACCATATACGCCAGGAGCCCAATGTTGATCATTGAATTTAGGCCAGTATAAGCCAAGCAATTCTTGTAATAAATAACGACCTACACGAGTACCTGCATCAATCAATGTCATGATGAATAAAGCTTCAAACATAATACAGAAGTGATACCAATATCCTAATAAGTGGTCCATATTAGGAAGACGAGAGAAGATATGTGCCATACCTACCGCTAAGGATACGGCGCCACCAGGACGATGCATCAAGTCTTCTCCTACTAGGGCCGATAAGACTGGTAATTCATGCACTTGAAGTCCCAAAGCTCTGAAAGATTCTGCTGTAGAGTTAATCGCAAAATAATCATCTGGATGTAATGCAGTAGCCGCAATCATAGCCATCATAGAGATGAAAGATTCTGTTAACATACCACCATAACCGATCGGTAATACTTCTCTTTCATTCGTTAACATTTTAGGTGTAGTACCTGTAGCGATAACCGTATGGAAACCAGATAAGGCACCACACGCAATAGTAATGAAGATATATGGGAATACAGACCCTTTTAATACAGGACCGCCACCCCAAATATAATCTGTTACCGCTGGCATTTGAATTTCTGGCATTACAATGATAATACCCAATGCCAATGCGCCAATAGTACCGATTTTAAGGTATGTGGATAGATAATCACGAGGCGCTAATAACAACCAAACTGGCAAAGCTGCTGCAAAGAAACCATACACAGCTAACATAATTTCGATGGTTTTTAAATCATAAATAAACCAAGATGCATATTCACTAGCCGCAATATTAGGTCCATAAATAATGGCTGCAAAGATGAGTGCCACCCCAATAATTGTAGCTTCTTGAATTTTTCCAGGGCGCAACCATTGTAGATAAATACCGATAAAAATAGCAATAGGAATCGTTGCAAATACTGAGAAAAATGCCCAAGCTGAATTATGAAGTGCATTGGCTACTACTACCGCCATACCTGCTAATGTAATAACAAGTAAGAACAATGTGGCTAACATAGCTCCTAAACCAGCAATTTTGCTGATCTCTTCACGTGTAATATCAGCAATGGATTTACCATCATACCGAATTGATGCGAAAAGAATAACCATGTCGTGGACTGCACCGGCAAATACGGAGCCGATTAAAATCCACAGAGTACCTGGTAAGTACCCGAACTGCGCTGCAATAACCGGACCTACCAAAGGACCTGCCCCTGCAATCGCCGCAAAGTGATGACCGAATGTAACCCATTTGTTCGTAGGCACATAATCGTGTCCATCATTGTGTACCATAGCTGGCGTCATTCGATATTGATCAAGTGTCAACACTTTAGCCGCTATGAATGCCCCGTAAAAACGATACCCTAACATCAAGATACACGCTGAGGCAATAACTAAATAAATACCATTCATGACCATACATACACCCCCTAAATGTTAGATGAGTCACGCAAAACATACCTATGCATCTCATGACATCACCCTATGATCTATGCAAAAAAGTAAATTGGTATTTCTAATTTAATTATAGTACACTTTTCATCAATGTCAATTTACTATTTCTCATAACAAGTGACATACTTACTTTGTACAACCCTGAATTTTCAAGGGTTTTCAAAGATATGAACACTCTTCATTCTCAATATTACAATATTTCATATCCATATATAATAGACAGAACCCATTATATCGTTCTTCTAGTATAGTCATCCAAAAATTGTTTGTACTCTTCTACTACAGAAATAAACGATTCTCGCCCCATGGCTACATTCAAAGCATTCCTCCAACGTGCTGCTTCTGGTAAACCTTTAATATAGAAACTAGCATGAGTCCGAATTTCTCGTGTAGCCAAATCCACACCTTTATAGTGACATAGCAAATCATAATGACGTAACAGCATAGCAATGCGTTCCACACCCGTTGGATGTGGACGATAGTGTCCCGTTTCTAGATATTCATTAATCTGTTGAAATAACCAAGGATTTCCTTGTGCTGCACGGCCTATGAGCATCGCATCACAACCAGTATACTCTAGCAAGGCTTTTGCACTTTCAGGAGAATTGACGTCACCATTGCCGATGACGGGGATTGTTAAGGCTGATTTCACCGCTTTAATGTAATCCCAATTAGCCTTGCCGCTATACATCTGTTCACGAGTACGACCATGCACGGCTACGGCAGCGACCCCTACGGATTCCATACGTTGTGCCATATCTACTACGTTGATAGATGCGTCATCCCAGCCTAGGCGCAACTTGACCGTTACTGGAATTTGCACCGCTTTTACAGCTAATTCTGCCACCTTCATGGCTAACTCTGGAGTCTTCATAAGCGCCGAGCCATCACCCGAAGATACAACTTTCTTCACAGGACAACCCATATTAATATCTACTATCGGTGCCCCCACTGCCTCTACCACTTTTGCACCAATGGCAATGGCTTCTGGGTCTGACCCAAAAATTTGCATAGACACAGGCTGTTCTACTGCTTCCATATAGAGTAATTCTTTTGTATGTTCATTATTATATTTAATCCCCATGGCACTGACCATTTCCGTACATACGAAAGAGGCCCCCATTTCTTTTGCTAATAAGCGATAGGACACATCGCTAAATCCAGCCATGGGCGCTAACCCAATACGGCCAGGAATTGTGACATGTCCTATGTGCCAGGATTCATTATTGATTTCTTTCATAAATAAGTCGTAATCCTTCTAATGTCATCATTGGATCAATGTGATCAATTACATCTGTTTCTGCACTAATAAGAGGTGCTAAACCGCCTGTAGCTACAACTTTTGTACCTTCTGGCATTTCTCGTTTCATACGAGCCACAATGCCTTCCACTTGTCCAACATATCCAAATAATACACCTGCCTGCATGGCGCCAACTGTGTTGCGACCAATGACAGGACCAGGATTTTTAATTTCAATTCTTGGTAACTTAGCTGTGCGACCAAATAAGGCTTCTGCAGAGATACCAATACCAGGAGAAATAGCGCCGCCCAAGTACACACCACCATCTAATACAGCAGAATATGTCGTAGCTGTACCAAAATCAATGATAATTAAGTTGCCGCCATATTTTTCATAAGCAGCCACTGCATCTACAATTAAATCCGCTCCTAGTTCACGTGGGTTTTCATATTTAATAGAAATCCCTGTTTTAATACCAGGTCCTACAAATAATGGTTTCTTATGAAAATAGCGCAAGCATACGCGCTCTAACGTAGGGTTCAAAGGAGGTACTACAGAGGAAATAATCACTGCCTCTACATCCTCTTTATTCACCTTTGGGTCATGAAGAAATAAATTGCTCAACAGCATGCCATATTCATCGGTAGTTCTCCCACGATCGGTAGAAATGCGCCAATGAGCCATGATTTCTTTTCCCTCATATACGCCTAATACGATATTCGTATTCCCTACGTCTACAACTAATAACATCTTAATATCCTCCTCCAGTGGAGCGTATAGACACATCCCCTGCTATGATACGTTCCTCACGTCCATCCTCTAATTGAACGATTAGATTTCCATCTCTATCTAAATCTTTAGCGTACCCTATATAATCTTTGTCTGGCGCTTTTACCAACACCTCTTTATATAAAGTTACGCTATACTGTTTCCATTCTTCTAAAGTAGAATCAAAACCTTCATTACATACCTTTTCATACTGCTCTTCTAAAGCTTTTAAAATCACAGCAAAGGCTTCTTTACGATCCACCTCTATACCTGCTATGGCAAAGGACATAACCTTATCCTTCAACTCCTCACTAACTTCCTCAATGGTCGTATGTGTGTTGATCCCAATCCCTAACACAATATAGTTAATCTCTTCCATGGTGCCATTCATTTCTGTTAGAATGCCCACCATTTTACGAGCTCCTACCAATATATCGTTAGGCCATTTAATGCCCGCCTCTGAAAGTCCCAACTCACGGAATGCTTTTACCAAGGCAACACCTGCCATCAAAGTACATTTTGAGGCTTCCATAGGCAAAAATTTGGGTCTAAGAATTAAGCTAAACCAAAGCCCTTTTCCATATGGTGAATACCAACCTCTAGATAAGCGACCACGACCGGAAGATTGTTCTTCTGCACACACCACAGTTCCCTCTGGAACTCCATCCATGGCTAAGGCCTTAGCAATGCTATTCGTAGATTCTAATCGTTCTTCGTACACATAATAGCGTCCAAAGGATTGTGTTTGCAGTACCCCTTCCATCTCTTCAGGGCTAATCAAATTTGGCTCCTCTAGCAATCGATATCCCTTCTTTGTGAAGGATTCGATGACATAGCCACGCTTGCGTAGCACTTCTATATGCTTCCAAATCGCTGTGCGCGACACATGGCAAGCCTCTGACATAGCTTGTCCTGATACAAATTGATCTCTGTTTTCTTTTAAAAAGTCTAGTATTTCATCTCTCACGGCTTGTCGCCTCCTTACCTGTAGCGAGGTTTACAATACGATTGTACAGAGGTACCACATAAAAAGCAAGTCTTTTCTAAGTAATTCACTGTTCATAGCTATGCGAATTTGGTACAACTAAACAAGATTCACTATACACACACTATTGAATTCCTCCTAACATGCACAAAAGGTACCTTCCCCGTAGGGAAGATACCTTGGCTATAGCATCTTAGATTATTCTTTTGATGTATCAATTTTTTCTGGCATCACGATACCAGCTGCTTCTAGAGGAGTTTTCTTGCCTTTTTCTTCCTCTTCTACTTTTTCTTGTACCTCTTCTGGACTTAGTAAAGTGCCATAGCGATACAAGTTTTCCACTTGCTTAGCATCAATGGTTTCTTCTTCCAATAAAGCTTTTGCCATATTATGCAAGAAATCAATATTTTCTGTTAACAAGTTCATCACATCTCCGTATGCTTCTGCTACGATACGATGCATTTCGTTGTCAATTTTTTCAGCCACTGCTTCGCCATAATTGCGTTCAGAGCCTAAGCTTTTACCTAAGAAGACTTGCTCTTGGTGTTCACCAAATACCAATGGTCCTAACTCATCGCTCATACCTAAACGAGTAATCATTTCACGAGCAATGTTCGTCACCATTTGCAAATCCCCAGAGGCGCCGCTACTGATTTCTTTCAGCACTATAGCCTCTGCACAGCGGCCACCCAAAGCCACGCGAATTTGCGCCAACAATTGGGAACGAGTCATATAGTTTTTCTCTTCTTGTGGAAGCATCATAGTGTAACCACCTGCGCTACCACGAGGAATGATTGTTACCTTATGCACTGGATCTGCATTCGGCCATAAGTGAGCCACTATGGCATGACCAGATTCATGGTAGGCTGTCAATTCACGTTCTTTTTCACTTACCACATGACTTCTACGCTCAGGTCCGTAGCTTACTTTCTCACTAGCCTCTTCTAAGTCATGCATGGAAATCGTTTTACGATCTTGACGAGCTGCCAATAAAGCTGCTTCATTTAATAAATTGCTCAAATCAGCACCAGTAAAGCCAGGCACTTTTTTTGCAATGGTTTTTAAATCTACATCTGGATCCAGCGGTTTATTACGAGCATGAACTTGTAAAATCGCTTCACGACCACGAAGATCTGGACGACCTACTGTCACTTGACGGTCAAAACGACCTGGGCGCAATAATGCTGGGTCTAAAATATCTGGGCGGTTCGTAGCAGCAATGGTAATAATGCCTTCGTTAGCACCGAACCCATCCATTTCTACCAATAATTGGTTCAATGTTTGTTCACGTTCATCATGACCGCCACCTAGACCGGCACCACGTTGACGACCTACCGCATCAATTTCATCGATGAAAATAATGCATGGTGCATTTTTCTTAGCTTGACTAAATAAGTCACGCACACGAGAAGCACCGACACCGACGAACATTTCTACAAAGTCGGAACCACTGATTGTAAAAAATGGAACTCCTGCTTCCCCTGCTACCGCACGAGCTAATAATGTTTTACCTGTACCTGGAGGGCCAAATAATAAGACCCCTTTCGGAATTTTAGCGCCAATCGCATTGAATTTGCCAGGATTACGCAAGAATTCAACGACTTCTTCTAATTCTTGTTTCGCCTCATCTGCGCCAGCCACATCCTTAAAGGTCACATTTACTTTGCCTTCTCCTTGCATTTTAGCACGGGATTTACCAAAGTTCATGACACGACCAGATCCACCTTGCGTAGATTGCATCATAAAGAACCAGAATCCAATAATCAATACAATTGGTAAGGCAGATGTTAATAAACTAACCCACCAAGCAGGTTGCTCAGGAGGTTGCGCCGTCACATCTACACCACCTTCGGACAATTTTGCAAAAATACCTGCATCACTCGGTGCATAGGTTGCAAATTCTGTACCGGATTTTAATTTACCTGTAATCGAATGATCCCCTGTAATTGTGACACTCTCTACATTTTTTCGTTGTACCTCTTGTAGGAACGATGTATATGTAATTTCTGATTTATTTTTAGTACCTTCAGAAAAAGAGTTAATTGCTGCCACTGCGGCCACAATTATCAACAAATAGAGGAGTACATTTTTTAAGCCTCGCTTCAAATTTTTCTCCTTTCTCATCTATAATCTAAATTGATACTTATTTATCATATCAAATTTTGTCGAATATATCAACGATTATTGATAGACTTCTTCTTTCAAAATGCCTATATAAGGCAATTGACGATATTTTTCATCGTAATCTAAACCATAACCAATCACAAACTCATCAGGGATAACAAATCCTTCATAGTCTACATGGACATCTACTTTACGACGATCTGGTTTATTCAATAAGGAACAAAGACGAACGCTTGCTGCCTTACGAGATTGTAAGTTTTCTAGTAAATAAGACAAAGTAGTACCTGTATCTACAATATCTTCTACTACAATGACGTGTTTTCCTTCTACAGGACGGTCTAAATCCTTTAGAATGCGCACAACGCCACTGCTCACCGTGCTACTACCATAGCTAGAGCAAGAAATAAAATCCATTTTTACATCGCCTTCAATATGACGTGCTAAATCTGTAAAGAATACAATGGCCCCTTTTAATACGCCTACAAGGACAATTTCTTTACCTTTATAATCTTCTGTAATTTGACGGCCTAATTCTGCCACTCGTTTTTGAATTTGTTCTTCTGAAAGTAATAATTCTTTCACTTCTGGTATCATAGTAACTCCTTATTAGTTAGGTCTATTTCTTTTCTATGTCAGTACATAGAACAATCTTAATTGTATCATATGACGTCAAAACTTGCACCTGACGAAACCTAAATTCTTTTCCTTTTGGCCCTTTTACCAGTGAAAGCAAGCTATCCATCACCGTTTGACTCAACTGTTCTGGTCGTACATAGGGACTTAATATTCGTTTCCACAACCGACTCACTAAAGCATCATGCTCGCCCATCAAACCTCGTTTATCCAACACTATGCTATCACCAGTATGACTGACATAGTCCGTTTCTAACCGTGTCACCGCTTGCTCGAAATAGGAGACATCACATTGTGCCAACGCTCCTAAGCGGCACAGAGCCTGTACCGTTTGCGGATACCGCTCTGCACAAGTAGGTAGTAACACTTGGCGAATCCAGTTTCTATCATAGGTCGTATCTAGATTTGATGCATCTTCTCCATGAAAACAATGTAGCCACTTTGCATAGTCTTGTAATACCTGCTTGGACACTGTTAAGCAAGGTCGCCACACATCTTCCGTTATGGCCTTCATACCTTGCAATCCCTCTAGCCCAGATCCACGTAATACATGCGCTAAAATGGTTTCCCCTTGATCGTCTAAGTGGTGGGCAGTCACAATATATTCATACCCCTTATCTTCTGCAATATCTCGCATATGTTCATACCGCAGTTGACGTCCCATCATCTCAAAGGACACTCCTGCTTCTTTGGCCTTTTCCATGACATCTTCTTTCACCGTATAGCACGGCATCCCAAATTGTAGAGCATACCATTCTACCAAGGTAACTTCTTCCGATGCTTCTGGTCTTAGACCATGGTCCATGGTAAATACACCTACATTGGTGAAACCTTCTACGTACAGATAATGCAACAAAGCAATGGAATCTACCCCACCGGAACAAGCTAGTAATACAGGTGTATCCTTTGTCATCACATCGCCCATGGATTCCTTAACAGCTTGTCGCAGCCGCAACAGAGTAGCCCACATATCTCCATACAACGTTTTTTCTTGGCTACGATTCATCGGCCTAGTACAGTGAAACATGCGGTGCCGATAGGTATGGTACTGATTAATACAATCCTCTCCATAGAATGTATTCAACACATTGCGACTGTGGTCCACTTGGTCTGCCAGTTCCTCCATTGTCAGTAAAGGCACCACCATCTCCACATGTTTTCGTGTCTCATTCGCTTTTTCCACTTCAATAACGGTGTGAAAGTCCCCTTGGCTTTCATAGGCATCTAATAAACTATCCACCAAGGTTTCCCAAAAATAATAGCTTTCTTTATCTTCCACCATATTGTGATTGCCACCCTTCTAAGCCATCGGCTTCACTAATCACAATAGATCCAATTTGATACGTATCCATCAGTGATGTAATAATCTCAGCCCCTGGCACAATGATATCTACACGACCTGGTTGTAAGCCTTTCACTTGCAATCGTTCCTCACGGCTCATATAGCGAAGTTGTAATATCATAGCTTCGATAGTACCACGGTCCATGCGATGCCCCTGTATTTGTTTTGGATCGTACGTTTCCATTTGCAAATCGATAGCTGCTAGCGATGTAACAGTACCGCCAATGCCAATAAACTCACCAAAGGTGCCTTCGATAGGTAATTCATCCCACATGCGTACCGTTTCTTCCCATACACGTTGCGGCCCCTCTGCGGACATCTCTTGCATACGCACCGCCCCAGCAGGATAGGATTTCGTAAAATATACATGTTGTGCATTACCCAAGGCAATTTCCGTACTTCCTCCCCCTACATCAATCGTAGCATAGTGAAAGTCTGGATTTTCATAAACCGTAGCTCCCTTAAATCCATAAGTAGCCTCTTCATCACCGCTTAGCACACGGTATTCCATAGGACACGCTTCCTTGGCTTGTTCCAAGAAGTCCTGACCATTCCCTGATTCCCGAATGGCACTCGTAGCAAGACCAATACGGATAGTGGCGCCATAATCATCTAAGACCGCATAGATTTCTTTGAGTGCTTGTAGGCCACGTTCCATAGCTTCTTTTGTTAATAATCCATCAGTACTACGCTTACCTAATTGTGTAGTCCATATTTGCTTCGGTTCATTTTGCCACTGCGCTCCATCATAGGTACCCAATAATACTCGAAACGAGTTGGACCCTAAATCTACAATTCCGATCCGACTACCTTGTTGCACTGTATATTGTTCCATTTATATCACTCAACTTTCTATCTCTTGTGATTTACATCCATATTTACAGCCTATCCATAGTATACACAAAAAAAGTGATACCTATGTATCACTTTCCCTTATCGAACATAGGGAACTTCCCCAGGTTTCACTAGGCCCAATTCTTCCCTCGCTACACCTTCGATATGTTTATCGTCTTCTAACAATTTCTTTTGCTCTGATAAACTTTCATTTTCTTGTTTTAATTCCTGTAATTGTTGCTCCAACTGTTGTTTTTCTTGATGCAAGCTATAAATCGTATACACTTGTTGCACTAATACGATTGCAAACAAGACGAATACAGCGTAGCGTATCTTCTTCCATGTACCACTTGCTTTTGCCCTAACAGGACGTCGCGGCCTTCTATTACCATTTTCCATGGTCTTCACTCCCAATTTCTATTGATTCGATGTTACCTATTTTGCCTATATCTTTTGTATAGGATGCTGTATAGTTTTATATATAGTTGTATTATAGCATATCTCCACAGCTCCGTGTAAACTTCATTCACAATAATTAAGTCTCCATACTACATGTTGCTGCTACTCATACAAGAGTAATCTCTGGATTATAAGTCAAAATGGTGTTATAGGAGAAAATGAGTTGTTAAACAAATTCCAATTTTTTGGGTTCTATAATATATCTTGGGGAGACAGCAAAAGCCATCCCCCCAAGGTATATTTTTTATGCAAAAAAATAGGCATATCATTCAGTTTACTTTACAATATAAGTAACCACACAAATAAGAAAGGACTGAAGCATATGCCTACATTAGATTATACTGAACTTTTTACAAATATTAAAGCAAATTTTATTCATGATGTCGTATTTGATGAGGAAAGTAAGGCTGTTATCTACTATATTAAGTTGCCTAGAGCCACTCATACATGTCCTATATGTGGATCTGTACACACAGAGGTAAAAGGGTATTACACACGTACTATTAAACTAGGTACAGAAGTAAGTGCACAATATAGTCATTGCAAAAAAGTTGGGAAGTATACGCAACGGAGATATCGTTGCACCTCCTGCGGTAAAACTTTCAATGAAAAAAATCCTTTCATAAGTAAGTATTTGCAGATGAGTAAAGCTGTAATAGCCACGATGATGTACAGGCTACAAGGTACTCATACCTATACAGATATTGCTAAAGAGCTAGATGTATCTACGACCACTGTCATCCGCATGTTTACCAAGACCTTTCACTTTGGGATACCAGTTTCTTTACCAACGACACTAGCTATTGATGAGTTCAGAGGAAACGCTGGTGGGCAAAAGTTTCAGGTCATCGTCACAGACCCAAAAGGTAAACGGGTATTAGATATTTTGCCTGAAAGAAGTGAAGTAGTTTTATATAGCTACTTTACACAGTTTAGTTTACAGGAACGCTCTAAGGTGCGTTATCTAGTCATGGATATGTCGGAGTTTTTCCGTTCTAAGATGAGAAAACTGTTTCCTCATGCTACTATTATTGCCGATCGATTTCATCTAGTGCGACTGGTAGGTTGGGGATTTGAGAATGTTAGAAAACGTGAGCAGAAGCGTTTAAAGAACTCAGGATCTTACATTAAACGATCTCGCAAACTATGTCGTAAGGCATTCCGCACACTCTCTGAGGGTGAACGTGTTCGCTTATTTGAAGTTCTACGAAAGTCTGATGACTTAAGACAAGCCTATGCATTGAAGCATTATTTCGAGCACCTCTTTACTTCAAAGGGTCGAACAGCTATTGAAGATACATTATCTAACTTTCTGGCTCTTGTGAAAGTAGCAAATCTTAATGAATTTAACAACCTCTTACGCTCGTTCACAAGTTGGCATGACGAAGTAGTTAATGCTTTTCTATTACCATACTCTAACGGTTTTACAGAGGGTTGTAACAACAAAACTAAGGTATTGAAACGCAATAGCTATGGCGTTCGTCATTTTGGTCGTTTTAGAGCTAGATTACTGATGATCTTGCCTAGTATATACAACAAGCCTGATACACCTGTACCTGTCGCTGCATAGACTGTTAACTATATTATATGATAGTAGTCTCCCTACAAAAAAACATAAGTGGGGCTACTTTGTGATACCTAAAATTAGTTACATCCATTGTATCTCACTTATGTTTCTTTGTATTTCCTTATATTTATATTTTTATACAGTTCTTATGTGAAAGAAACTGAACAGCTTAATTGCTGTCCCCCAAAATTGACATAGAGCCATTTTTTGTCAAAGAGCCATAACTCCCTACATAATCACTATGTAATTACAATAAAAAGCGACCCCATAAAGAGGTCGCTTTTTATATGTGAATGTAAGGATTAACTATTCACCTTTGTAGTTCAATACTTTTTGAGTTACAGGTGTTGCATGTTTTTCGAAGTATTGAAGTGCTACTTCTGGGAACATAGCGTATGTTAATACGTCTTCTTCTGTTACGCCAGTGAAGCCTTTAGCTTCAAGATCAGCACGCATTTTTTCCATTTCTGGAGCTACGTCATCAGCTGGACGATGAGTGATAGGAGTTTCATCACCAATGATTAATTCTTTGATTTCTGGTTTTACAGCTGCTGGAAGTTGACCGTATTTACCACGAACTAAGTCTTTTACTTCAGCTGGTGTAGTGTTGTAACGAGGCAATCCTTGGGATTGGAACAACACGTTCATCATAGCCATTGTACCAACGATTTGAGATGTTGGAGTTACCAATGGAGGGAAGCCAAGATCTTCACGAACACGAGGCATTTCATCCATTACGTCGAAGAATTTATCAGCCATACCCATTTCTTTCAATTGGTTTTGAGTATTGGACAACATACCGCCAGGGATTTGGTAGTGACGAACTTCTGGCAATACTTCATGAGCTGGAGTCAAGCCGAATTCATCAGCGATTTCTTTACGAACGCCACGGAAGTATGTAGCTAATTCACGCATTTTAGCAAGATCTAAACCAGTATCGTATGGAGTGTTTTTGAAGATTTCAACGATAGATTCAGTAGCAGGTTGGCTAGTTGCATGACCGAATGGGCTCAATGCAGTGTCGATGATGTCAACACCAGCTTCTACTGCTTTTAAGTATGTAGCAGATGCTAAACCGCAAGTGAAATGGCTGTGTAAATCAATATCAAATTTTTCGCCAAACTCTTTACGTAAGTCTTTTACTAAGGATTCTGCATCGTATGGAGCTAACAAGCCGGACATATCTTTGATACAAAGGGAATCGATACCCATTTCTTTCAATTCTTTAGCTACTTTTACGAAGCTTTCATTAGTGTGTACAGGGCTGATTGTATAAACCATAGTACCTTGTACATGAACGCCAGCTTTATTACCTGCTTCGATAGCAGCACGCATGTTGCGAGGGTCGTTCAATGCGTCGAAAATACGGATGCGGTCCATACCGTTTTCTTTTGCTTTACGAACGAATGCTTCTACCACATCATCAGCATAATGTTTGTAACCCAATAAGTTTTGGCCACGAAGTAACATTTGCAATGGTGTGTTTTTTAAGTTTGCTTTTAATGTACGAAGACGTTCCCATGGGTTTTCATCCAAGAAACGGATACAGCTATCAAATGTAGCACCACCCCAACATTCCAATGCATCATAACCAATTTCATCCAATTGTTGTAATGCTGGAAGCATGTGTTTCATGCGCATACGTGTAGCCAAGATAGATTGATGACCATCACGAAGAACTGTTTCTACTAATCTTACTCTTTTTGCACTCATAATCCTTCTCCTTCACATTGACCCTCCCTATCAAGACTCTACCACCTGATAGAAGGGGAATTATTAAATACATGAGTTACTGTTATCTCATGTACATTGTACATACCTATATTAGACTACTAAACGCTTTCTTTGTCAACCTAAACACATGCTTTTTAGTCATATGAATTTTATCGATGTACTTCCATGTTTTTATACTAATATAGAGGGATTTTATTAGATACTTTTCGATATTTATTGTAAACCTGTTATCTTTATTTTACTTTTTTTGGTGCCGTTTCTAACAGGATATTGTTTCCATTTCGTTTGACTTGAATGGAGAAATCTTTTACATCTTCTTTAAAATAATCCATTTTTATTGCTAACAATAACTTGCCGATTTCTGTTTTTATCCGCTCCGTTAAAAACTCTTGGTAGAAATCATCTTCTGTTTTTTGATGAGATATTTTTGTTACTGCTTTGTTACCAGCTTTGGCATCATCTTTCAATACTGCAGTCTCAAACGTTTCCGTTTCAACAAAGCCTTTCATCATATCTGCATCACTTAATCCTTTTTGGATTTTAAATTTTGCCATTTTTTAATTTCTCCTTTCCTAATCTTCCACATTTTCGTTTCTATTATGACTAATTGTTATAGCTATCTACGAAATATAGTGAATTTTGTTACTGAAAGTTACGAAATATTTCTATCTTTTTACTTCTTTTTCTCGGTAGAAGTACTATCTTTAGCAGATTCTTTGTCTTTCAAAATAGAATCCACCGTGATTTCCGTTAATTCTGTTGGGTTATCATAGGTATAAATTTTATTAAATCCTACACCTAATTTTCCTTCATAAGCCTCTAAAGCACGATTTTTTTCATCTACTTTTACAATGTAAATCAATTGTCCTTGGGTCACACCAATTAAGCGGAATTTTCCTGGAGGATTGATGGCACGCCAGCCACCTTCCGTCCCATTGAACATGAATACATCGCCAGTACGTGCATTGTCATAGAAGAACCGATCTTCATTGTAGAACATACCAATACGTCCAATATCCGAGGCTTGCATATACACACGACGGGTATCATAGTTTGCATCCGTACGATACACACGGTATGCCCCATCGCCTACACGGACTTTCATATACACCACATTCGTTGCAGCGGAATATGCTACATCCGTAATCCGTGCCCCATTCGGTACAGAATTAATGGTAGTATCAATTTCATGATCTGGTGCTTCTGGATCAATGCGGGCTAAGACCACATCATTGTGTTTACCACCAAATAAACCAACGATGGCTAAATTGCGATCTGACATCCATTCAAAATAAGATACTTCTCGTTCTTTTAAATCTAGCGTTACTGGTGCTTCTTTGCCAGCGGTGTAAATATCTACCCGATTCTGTTCCACTACTGCCATGTATTTATGGTCATGGGAATAATAGCGAGTCCCTTCTTTTACATCAGGAAAGTTTTTATCTACTTCTTCCCCATTGGTGACCTGAAAGTTCGTGGTAGGCGCTAAGTATACTTGATCTAAATAATAATAGACCCCACCTTGTAATACTAAGCCCAGCAAAAAGGCTGTGGTTACTTTTCCAAAGGTATTCATAGACTCTCCTATTTTACGATAAATACAGTAGGAATCATACGTTCCCCTAACAAATCTGCAGGTTTATTCACAGTTTTACCATTATAATACAATGTTGTACTAGAACCTCCATCTAAGTTGGCTGCTATCACAGCCCCTTCTTGGAATAGGATATCTTGCACATCACGCAAAGTAGCCCCAGCAGAATAGGCTTGACGACCATCGATGACTAAGAATAGAACCGTACCATCTTTCTTTTGGGCAATGGCAGTTCTAGGACCGATGCCCCAACCACCATCACCATCGGTAATCATCTTTTTGCCATTCACGATAAGAGGTGGCCCAAAGGTTAAGCCTTCTTTGGCACCCATTTCTTTTAATTCCCGTTTGTTATAGGTACCAGCAATTAAGTTACCAGATTTTGTAAATCCGATAAAATCTACCTCTTCATCAGGCCCTACGTCTTTACCGATAACATATTCTCCATCATGCAAAATAAATCCATAAGGAGAACGACCTGTACCCGTTCCGTTTGGATCGTGGAAACCACCGCCATTAATAGCAGCTACTGCTCCGTTAAGGCGCGCAATATTACTAGTAGTTTCCCCTTTTTCATTCAACTGCGGCGCTGTAGCCACCTGAATGCGACGAGGATCTGGAATTTCCAATATAAACCCTGTATACCGCTTAGACTCAATTTTACGCAAATTCAAGGATGTATCTTCTTTCACATCGAATTTAAATAATTCTTGGTTTTCACCTGTACCTACAGTGCCTACAATTTTTTGCAATTCTTCAGGCGTATAGAGCCATGTAATATATTGCGGGTGACGAGATCGTAAAATAGCGCCCACTACGGTACGTTTAATGTTATCAAAAGGCCCAAATAGCACCACGATAGGTGATGTAATAGCCGTAAATATAAACATGAGAAGGATAAACTTTACCCATCCTTTTCTAAAAAAAGAACCCATATAGTACGCTCCTTTAATTTCTGTTAAGATTCTAATACTCGTAATGTTTCTAGGCGAGCACCTATAGATTCTCCTTCATAGGAGAAAGTAGGATACACCTCTTGTAAGGGCTCCAACACAAATTGTCGTTCCCAAAAATAAGGATGCGGGACCACTAAATTTGGGGTATGTACTTCAACGCATTGACCCGCTCCATCTTCTATCCATACAATGTCTAAATCTAACGTTCTAGGTCCCCAGTGAATATCTCGTTGTCTACCTGCCAACCGTTCAACATGCAATACGGTTTCTAACATAATCAGTGGTTCTAGACTGGATTGAACTTTCAATATGCCGTTTAAAAATGGCCCTTGTTCCACAGGACCCCATGGCGGTGTTTCTATCCAACTAGAGTGCTCTACATTAGCCACGCCCTGTACACCACATAATTGGTCTACTGCGAAGGCCAAATACCCTTCTCGGTCGCCGAGATTAGATCCGATGCCCATATAATAGGTATACATTATAGTTGACCTCGTGTAATCACAACTTCTACATAGTCCAACACTCCTGGGATAGGCGCCTCTGGTTTACGCACCGTCACTGAAAGTCCCACAATTCCCTTATACGTATTCCACAAATCATCTGCAATAAGTGTTCCTACCCGTTCAATCAATCGTTGTGGGGGCCCTTCCACGATAGCTTTTGTTCGTTCGTACACATCTGCATAATTAATAGAATCTTCAATGCTGTCAGATTGTCCTGGTTTCGTCAAATCTACACCAATGGAAATATCTACAAAAAAACGTTGACCTAATTCATTTTCGCTAGCTAAATTGCCATGGTATCCATAGAATGCCATATTTCGCAAGTTAATTTTGTCCATTACTCACCTCGTAATAGTACATCTGCCACCGTAATAGCCCGTTTATGCATTTTCACATTATGCACACGCACCATATCTACACCTTGAATCATACCTGTAATGCAAGTCGCTACCGTTCCTTCATCACGCTCTTCCGCTGGTAATTCATTTAATATGGTACCGATAAACCCCTTACGACTCGGCGCTAATAACACAGGATATTCATAGACTGTAATTTCTCCTAAACGTTGGATCACTTCCACGTTTTGGGCATAATCTTTACCAAAACCAATACCAATACCTGGGTCGAGCCAAATATTCTGAGGTTTTACCCCTTCTTTTAAAGCTAAATCTACGGAGGAGAAAAAGAATGCTTTCATATCGTCGATGATATCATCATAATTTGTATGATTCTGATTATGCATAATAATCACAGGCACATCGTATTTCGCCGCTACTGCCGCCATATCTTTATCATATTTTAAGCCCCAAATATCATTCAAAATATGAGCTCCATGGGATAAGGCAAACTCAGCCGTTTCTGCCCTATATGTATCTACAGATACAGGCACCGTAGAGACCTCTAATACAGGCAGCAAAATTTCTTTCATCCGTCCGATTTCGTCAGCCACAGAAATTTGTGTATGCCCTGGACGGGTGGATTCTACACCTACATCGATAATATCTGCGCCATGCTCAATCATTTGTTTTGCATGAGCTACGGCTGTATCAGATGTATTGTAGCGCCCTCCATCTGAAAAGGAATCAGGAGTGCCATTTAAAATCCCCATAATTAATGTGCGATCTTTTAGTTCTAATTGTTTACCATCTTGCCAATTATACTTACGGTACTTAAACATGATCGTTACCTCCTAATAACACCAACGCTTCCTCTCGTAATACCCCCATAGGCTCTAACACACCTGTAGCTACTATGGTTTTCGCCACCGTTTTTTGTGATACTTCGCCTTTCATGAGCATACATAAATGAGTGGCTTCTACCATCACCATAGCGCCCAACACATCGCCATCTTCCACTAAAGATGTAGCAATATCATGGGTGAATCGCTCTTGTAATTGCGGTCGTTTCGCAAAGACATCTACCAATGCTTTCAAACGACCTAAACCAAATACTTTACCGTCCCGTGGTTGATACACAATGTGCACCTTTCCATAGAAGGGCATCAAATGATGTTCGCATATGGAATAGAACGGAATATGATTCACCGATACTAGACCCGTATGTTCTGTCGGGTATACATCGCCGAGCGCCTCTTTACCCGTGCTATCACGTCCAGAAAACAAGCTTTCAAATAACGCGGCCACACGCTTCGGCGTATCTGTCATTCCCTGCGCTTCAAGATCGATACCAAGGCCTTCTAATAATTGGCGCACACCGTCTAGAGCTTGTTCTTTCATAATCATCTCCTAAATAATCTTTGTCGTCCAATCTTCGATAGTCCAAATATCAGTCACCCAAGATTCGTAAAATTCCGGTTCATGGCAGACGAGGACGATAGTCCCTTTGAAAGCCTGCAACGCCCGTGCCAATTCTGCCTTCGCATCCACATCTAAATGGTTCGTCGGTTCATCTAATACAAGTACATTATAGGATTCTTGCATCAATTTACAGAGACGAACTTTGGCATTTTCTCCACCAGACAAGACGCGCATTTGACTCGTAATATGCTCATTCGTCAAACCACAACGAGCGAGGGCTGCACGTACCTCGGAATTCGTCAATGACGGGTACGCATCCCAAATGTAATCCAATGCCGTTTTAGAATTATCTCGGCTATCTTCTTGAGCAAAGTAGCCAATTTGTAAAAACTCCCCTTTTTCTATCTGTCCAGATAGAGCAGGAATCATGCCTAATAATGTTTTTAATAAGGTCGTTTTCCCTAAGCCATTCACGCCTTGTATAGCGATTTTCTTACCTCGTTCGATAACCACTTCCACAGGTCGTGTCAACGGTTCATCATAGCCTAAAACGAGGTCCTTCGCATCCACGATAAAACGACTCGGCGTACGTCCCTCTTTAAATCCAAAGGATGGTTTTATCTTTTCTTGTGGTTTCTCTAAGATTTCCATTTTTTCTAAACGCTTCGCTCTAGAGTTCGCCATACCACGGGTGGCTACACGGGCCTTGTTGCGCTGAATAAAATCTTTCATATCTGCCACTTCTTGCTGTTGCCGCTCGTAAGCACGCAAAGCTTGTTGCTTTTTCACTTCGTAGGCCGCTAAGAATTGGTAATAATCGCCAGTATATCTTGTGAGCTGCGCTTGCTCAATGTGGTAAATGACATTCACCACGGAATTTAAGAACTCCACATCATGAGAAATCAAGATAAAGGCATTTTCATAATTTTGCAAATAGTTTTGCAACCATTTAATATGGTCCACGTCCAAATAGTTCGTCGGTTCGTCCAATAGCAAAATTGTAGGTTGCTCTAACAACAATTTTGTAAGCAATACCTTCGTCCGTTGACCACCACTCAAATCCATCACATCACGATCAAGACCAATATCCATTAAGCCTAAGCCTTGCGCTGTCCGTTCAATGGTAGCGTCGATTTCATAGAAACCACGTTGCTCTAACATTTCTTGCCATTCGCCGGTAAGCTCCATGAGCGCATTCATTCTATCCTCAGAACAATCGCCCATTTCTAAATAAGCATCTTGCAATTGTTGTTCAATGCCATAGAGAGAATCAAAGGCCCCTCGTAACACGTCACGAATGGTCATTCCTTTTTCTAGGACACTATGCTGATCCAAATAGCCTACCGTCACTTGATTAGACCATTCCACTTTACCTTCATCAGGCATCAAGTGGCCCGTAATGATATTTAAAAAGGTTGACTTTCCTTCTCCATTGGCGCCGATGAGACCCACGTGTTCGCCTTTTAGCAAACGGAAGGATGCATCATCTAATATTTGTCTTGCCCCAAATCCATGGGTTACATTGGTTACAGTTAAAACACTCATACTCATTCTCCAAACTATTGTTATGTATCTCTTTATTATACGTTAACATGACAATAATTTCTAGTTTTTACATATCTGTCCTGTTATTTTTATATTTTCTGTGTATTTACGTATGACACTATGAAAGTGTATACTAATAGCATTCTTAGAATATCCTTCTTCACATATAGTGCGCCTATACAGGTTTTGTTTACCAGATAACAAGACCCAAGATGTTATCCATAACTATAAGAATAGGAACGCATATATTACAAGCATTATAGTGGCGTTGTTATGTGAAGGTATCTATTACAAACAAAAGGAGAGTGTCCTATGAATCATGTACCTACTATATTATCCATACAAGATATGAGCTCGGTCGGCCGTTGCTCGTTAACCGTATTCATCCCTTTAGTGAGTGCCTTACGATGCCAACCCATCCCATTACCAACAGCGGTGCTTTGCAATCATTTAGAATATCCTAACTTTGAATTGGTGGACATTACTGATCACCTTGAAAGCTTCTACAACTGTTGGAACAAAAATGACATCACCTTCGATGCTATTCAAAGTGGTTTCTTAGCATCGCCAGAGCAAATTCGTCTCGTAGAAGATGCCATCGAACGATTCGGCAAAGATAAATTAGTTGTGGTAGACCCCGCTATGGCTGATGATGGCAAACTATATTCCATCTACAACGATGAAATGGTAAAAGAAATGCGTAAGCTCATTACGAAAGCTTTCATTATCAAGCCGAACTACACAGAGGCTTGTTTCCTATTGGACATGCCTTATGATCCTACACCACAATCAGAAGAGGTCATCTACGACATGTGCCGCCGTTTGCATGCCCAAGGACCCGAGTATGTGGTCTTATCTAGCTTGCCATCGGAGGACTCCGCTCTCATTGCCGTCTATCGTGGCAGCACTGACACCATCACCTGGATATCCAATCCATTAGTGCAAGTGAAAGCACACGGAACAGGGGATACTTTCACAGCAATTCTAACATCCCTCGTATTACGTGGGTACACTCCAGAAGAAGCATCTCGCATTGCCGGTGAATTTACCACAGAGGCAGTGAAGTTCACACACGAAGAAATCGGCTCCTTGCGTGACGGCTTAGCCCTTGAACTATTATTAGATCGTTTAATTTCCATACCTAATCTACAATAAGGAGGTCCTATGAACTTAAGCATTAAAGACATTATCTATATTGGATTATTATCCGCTTTATGCATTGTATTTACGATCATAAAAGTGCCGTTGCCAACAGGCGCTATGGTGCACCTTGGTTCTGCCGCCCTATTCTCAATGGCATCCGTGTTCGGCGGGTTCTATGCAGGCCTTGCTGGAGCCATCGGTTCTGGTATCTTTGACCTCATCATGGGGCATTCCCAATACACGGTATTCTCCATTGTTATCAAAGGCTTAGCCGGCGTAATCGTAGGCTTGTTAACAGTAGGTTGGAGACCAACTGTGCCAGTTCGTTCCGTATCTACCTTGCGTTTACTCTTTGCCATGATCGTAGGTGCTATCTGGACAGCGGCAGGGTACTTCGTGGCATGGTGGGTCGTACTAGACAGCTACATGGCTGCCGTAACAAGACTACCAGCCTCCTTCCTAACCAGCGGCATCGGCATCTTAGTAGCCTTGCTATTAATCCCGATCTTGCGTCGCATCCCTCGCAAATAATTTGGCATACCGTTGAAAGTATGGTATACTAGACATAATAAAAGAGAGCCAACAACGTATCGAAGGCGTTAGGCTCATCTCAAGATACTAGAGAATTGAAATAGCCTAACGTGTTGAGGTGTGCAAGACCTCATTCGTTAGGCTTTTTTATATATTCAATACACACAATCAAAACACTGAGGAGTGCCGTTATGTGTAGCAGCCTTGTGGCATTTCTTACTACCTAAATCATACTACTACAAGAAGAGCAGTGCGTGTTCCTGAGCAAACATTATGAAATACCGTTTGTGAAGGAATATGCACTGCTCTTCCCTTTATATGATTCAATTACAAAAGCTACAGGCTACATAACTTAATTAGCGACAATTTTACTCATGAACTTTTCATTATTGATAATAAAACGTTCATGTGTGCCACGGCCAATAATTTTTTCATCTTCTTTTGCTACTACTTCAAAGGTTACTTTTCTTCCGTCAACGGCGACTACCGTTGCCATCGCAGTAATTGTTGCACCCAAAGGGCTCGCTGCTTCATGGCTAGTTTCCATGCGAATGCCAACGGATCCTTCGCCATCTCCTAAATCACCTTGAATCCCAGTATAGGCTGCTTTTTCCATCAATGCCACCATCGCAGGTGTAGCAAACACAGGTAACGTACCACTCCCTATATACTCCGCTGTATTATTAGCTTCCACTACCACCGTAGCCATACCAACTTGTCCAATCTCGATTGCCATAAAAACTCCTTTCCAATCTATGCTTACCACAGAATATCATTTGCTTACATTCTAGCACTTTTGAGGGATATTTTCTATTTTTTCTTGTTGATATTTCGCTCTCAGAGATAAACACGTATGGATATTTTGTACTGCATTTTCATCAAAATCAATGATAATATAATAGCTCATTTCATTACTTTCTCGCCTATAAAATCCCATATCTACATCATCAAAAATAAATCGACCACCATATCGATAAACATAAAAATCATAACTAGTTTGGTAAATCCAATTAATTATCATAGGGGAGCCAATTTTTCTTAACTTTTCATAGGCTACAAAAGCAAAAAATTTCTGTATACTCTTTCCCATTTCTTTCACTTTTTCAAGTAATACATCAGTAATTAAAATTTTTCGACGAGAATAGCCCCTATCACCATTAGGAAATAGCTCGCTTAAAGATTCAGTAAATCCCCAATATTTCATTGCTTTCTCTAAAGAAATCAACCTAATGGTATCACTATTCTCTACATAATCTCGACAAACAGGTTCATCATAGCGCTCTTTAATTTTTGCAAGTAATTGACAATGAACTTCCCTATCATCACTATCAGGATCCATCTCTATAAATCTACGAACAATCTCATTATCCTCATCAGTAAACTTTTTAAATATTTCTGAAATTTCATCTACCATAGTTTTGTTCCCTATCTCTCTATGAAAGTATCAACGTATACGTTCCATCTACAATCCATTATAGACATTCAGCCACATAAATTCAATCCTGTTGAATTTTATAGTCTTGACAATGCACCGCTCTATTTTACAATAACTATAAGAAAAGGAGTGATATTTATGACTGATATATCTATACATCTTACTGAAAGTGAATACAATCTAGTTCGTCAGCACATTGAAAATAAAGGGCTGACGAACTCTCAATATATAAAAGCAATGCTATTAGAAGAAATAGAAGATGAATACGATGTATCTATCATCAATGAATATTTAGAAGAAAAAGATTCTATGGAGCTTTTACTATTTGAAGATGCTATTAAGAAATGGGATATTAAGTAGTTATTCAAGTTAAGTTATACAAAGTATCAAAGCAAAGTGGGTACCACGTCTTTCGACGTTGGTACCCACTTTTTGGTATGCATAGTTACCTTTTAACTATTGTTATTCAGTATTAACTATTATTATTTAGTTTTATGCCATACCCATGCGTTCCATAAGCATCTTAATTTGTGCTTTCATTTCTGCATTTTCTGCATCTTTTTTAGCATTTTCTGCTTTTAAAGCAGCAATTTCATCTTGCATTACATATACAGAGGAGATTGGACCACCTTTATAACGTTCTGGGATGCTATCATCACTAGTACCAAAGCGGTAAGTGGCTCCAACATTTGCCATAGTCTTACCTGATCCCATTGTAAATCCAGCAGTTACCATGAAGTTTTCATTTGCATAATGTGCAAGACCTAATGCTAATGCTTGGTTGCCAGAGTAAGAACCTACACCTGCCATGATTTGAGATTTTCTCAATGGGTCATAGCTCAATGGGTTCAACGCTGCTAAAGCTGCGGAGTGTGCACCTACTTCATCAACGCGTTGAGCCGTTTTTTCCAAAGCATTACCAATTTTACCAGTAACCTCTTTCATTTGACCTACAGTCACTGCATCTGTATCTTCAACACCTGGAGCAACGTTGGTAATACGATTACCACCATTGTTTAAGCCGTCTTTTGTTAAGCTTACAGATTTCGTAGGATCTCCTGTACTTGGAGCAATGCTAAGGCCTGCACCGTCCATTTTCACAGAACTATCTACTACAGGTTTTCCATCTTTGCCTTTTACAACATTACCCTTTTCATCTTTTTTGTAATTGTTGTATTCAGAACCATTTAAGCCAGTGATTTTACCGTCTTTGATTTCTACTTTAGATACTGTGCCATCCGCATTTTTGCTTACTACGGACAATCCTTTATCAGTGATAGTGGTAGTATTAACGCCTTCTTTTGTCGGAACACCCTTATCATCTGCTGGAGCACCGAATGTACCAATATTAGCTGTTACACTACCTTCTGGACCGTTAAGTTTAACTTGGTTGCCATTGTTACCATCGCCAAGTGTTACTGTGTCTTTTAATTTTACTGTGAAAGTTTTTACACCCTTGTCATTACTTCTAGCTTCAGATACATCAATATTACCTTCACCTTGTACATGAATTAGGTCTGTAATAACTTTTTTACCTGCGGGAGTTAAATCTCCCAAGTTTCTAGCATTGTTGATGCGTGTATCTAATGCTTCAATAGCAGCCCCTACAGAATGAACTGCTTCTTTTTCAGCTGGGTTTGTACTATCTTTAGTGATATTGAAAGATGGCGCAGAAATCGTACCATCTTCTTTCACTGTAGCACCACCACCAATAGCATTCGCTATAGATGTATTCGCATTAAAGATTTGGTTACCATTCACAACGTCATGAGAATCTTTTGCGATAGCACCATCCTTGACATTTGTAATTTTGTTACCACCATTGTTTAAGCCGTCTTTTGTTAAGCTTACAGATTTCGTAGGGTCCCCTGCGCTTGGAGCAATTGTAAGACCTGCACCGTCCATTTTTACAGAGCTAGCTACCTTAGGGTTTCCGTCTTTGTCTGTTACAATTTTACCGTCTTTATCTTTTTCATAGTTATTGTATTCAGCACCATTCAAGCCAGAAATCTTACCATCTTTGATTGTTACTTTAGATACATTGCCATCTTTATCTGTAGATGTTACAGAGAAACCGTTATCTCTGTCCATAGACATTGCAGTACCTGCCTCCTTAGGCTCTCCTTTTTCATTTACCGGAGCACCCGCTGTTAGACGGCCATCTTTGATGTCTACTCTAGATTCTTTACCATTTTCATCTTTGTATACTGTAGATAAGCCTTTATCATTGATAGTTGTAGTAGCCACTTTATTTGCTGTAGGAACGCCACTGTCATCTGCTGGAGCACCAAAAACACCATCTTTTGCTTTTACCGTTTTAGCTGTTACACTACCATCTTTACCATTGATACCAACTTGGTTTTCACCTGTACCTGCTGTGATAAGTGCTTTTGTACCATTCACAGAAACTGCATTAGCACCGGTACCAGCTGTGATCGTACCGTTAGCACCATTCATTTTAACTTCATTCGGCCCTTTACCAGCTGACACATAACCTTCATGGCCATCTAGTTTTACTCCTGGATCGTCTCCATGATCGCCATCACCTGTGCCTCCAAGAGTGATCTTCTCATCTAATTTCGCATGGAATACCTTTTTGCCATCCTCAATAGTAGAGGTGAATGTAATATGATTATCACCTTTAATATCAATCGCATCTTTTGCTAGATCTTTAATAGCGTTTTTACCTTTATCGCTTAGGCCTTCCATATCTTTTAATTGCTTAATATCAGCCGCGGCTGCAGCGTTAGAATTATTTAAGCGTTCATTCATAGTAGACAATGCGTCTCCTACATTATGCGCATCAACATTCTTACCGTCTTTATCTTTTACTGTAAAGGTTGGTTCTGTTACATTACCATTTTCATCTACAGTCGCACCACCGCCAAGATATTTAGCAACTTCAGCTTTTGCTGCATGCAACTGATTTCCAGTCACCGCATCTTTAGAGTTTTCAGCAATCTTACCATCTTTCAAATTAGATAATGTAGTCGGGCCACCTTTACCATCTGGATTCACAACGCTAGCTTTTAGGTTATCTCCTTCTACAGCTTTAGCTGCACCTACTTTATTACCATCTTCACCTACGTCTTTAGCTAAGTAGTATTTACCATCATTAGCTTTTACTAAACGTTTACCATCAGCATCAGTGTATACAACTGACCCAGCTTCACCATTACGTAATGCATTGACTTTATCTGTCAAGGATTTACCATTCAAACCATCTTGACCAGTTAATCCTTTATCAGCTGCCGTAGCATCTGGATCATCTGCAGATTTACCTGTAGCACCTTTACCATCACGTCCATCAGCTGCTGTGTCTCCTAATTTAGAAATGTTGGCTAACTCTTTTTTTACTTTATCAGATAAACCGACAGTAATGGTATCACCTTTAGCTTCCGTTTTGATTTCATCAGTGGCACCTTTTACTTTTAAGGTTTTCTCTTTTAAGTTCAAGGATAATTTAGTAGCACTATTGTCATCATCGTCAGCTGCATCTGTACCTTTATCATCAATTGTTGCATCGCCAGCGAAGGACAATGTTGTATTAGCACCTAAATCAGTTTTTAAGGCCTCCAATTTACCTGCCATAGAATCATTTGTTACTATGTTATCAGTAATATTTTTTTCAATAGCCGCAATTTTTTCATCAGCAGCAGCGATTTTTTCACCTTGTGCCGTCACTTTTCCATCGATACCATCCACTTTAGTGGTTAATCCCGCGAGATCCTCTTTTGCTTTATTAGCAGTTCCTTCTACTGTATCTACTTTATTTTTAAGATCTCCCAAGCCATTTTTATTCTCTTCCACACCAGCTTTTAGTTTAGTAATATCACCTTCAGCTGCAGTGACTTTACCAGCTACTTCATCTAATTTTACTTTAGAGGCAACGCCTTTGATCGTAACATTTTCATCAGCAATTTCAGTATTTTCACCATTTGCTTTTTTCAATGTCACAGTACCATCACTATCTACTTCATATTCGCCTTTTACAACGTGTAATTCAGCAGATTTATCAAGTTTGCCTTCTTTTAAATCATTGACCCCAGTATTAGCAGCTGCTTTTGCTTCATCTACCGCCTTTTTAAGAGCTGCTGCATTTTCAGCTTTTTCTGTTTTTAAACGTTCATTTAATTCAGATTCATCAACTTTATTCCCTAAGGCAGCTACCATTTTATCAAGTGCTGCACCATCTACTTTGCCAGATAATACATCTTTCAAGTCGTTAATGGCTTTTAAGTCAGCCTTTTTAGCCATTTCATCTCTGAAAGTATCATTACTTACTTTTGTAGCTAATTCAGCATTGACTTCACCAATTTTCGTATCTAAATCATCTTTACTTGCTTTTTTATCTACTTCTGTTTTTAAATGTTCTAAAGCAGTTTTACTTGCAATACCAGTGATTGTTACAGCTTCCTCTGTTTTGACAGTACCAGTTCCATCTGCTTTATCTAATGTAACACTACCGTCACTATTTACCGCATAAGATCCTTTGTTAACATGCAATTCAGCTGTTTTATCTAGTTTATTGTTTGTCAAATTAGTTACATCAGCAGCATTTGCTTTTTTCTCTAATTCTTCATTTAATTTTGCAGTGCTTACTTTGTCAGCTAAGGCTTCTTTTACTTTACCAGCTGTTACCAATTTGTTAGCATCGTCAGTTGCATTTACATCGGATGCCAAATTAGGTGTTACACTAACCTTACCATTTGTATTCGTAACAGAAATAGCATCCTTGTTTCCACTTTCAATAGTATTCACTTCGCTCTTAGATGCAATCGTTACAGCATTGCCATTCGCTGTTAAGGTAATATTATTACCTGCTACTAATTTTACTTTATGAGCCTCTGCATCGCCTTCTGTTGTTTTAGGCACTAAATCTGTAGTAGTGGATCCATCCACCACACTTACTGTACTTACTGTATCATTGCGCAATGCTTTTAATTGTTTTACATTAACCGCATCATTATCATTGGTACCACTAGCAACACTTGTGATACGACGAAGAATCGTGCCGCCATTACCTACGGAGATGATACCATTACCAGTGTTATTCACTGCATCATTTGTTAAGTAACCAGTTGTAGCATTGCCATCAGCTGCTGTTGTTGTGGAACCTTCACCTAATGCTACGGAATGAGCCAATTGTGCTTTAGCTTTTGTACCAATTGCTACTGCGCTAGCTGCTTCTGCATGAGCAGATGTACCAATAGCTACTGCACTTTCAGCAGACGCTAATACTTTGCCTTCATCGCTGTTACCGTTATTATCGTTACTGGAACCAATAGCGACAGCATTTTTAGCCGTAACACGTGTGAAATAACCTACTGCTGTACCATATTGAGCGTTTGCATCCACACTATTTCGTGCACCAACGCTAACAGCTTGATTGGCATCTACAGCAGATTTATAACCAATATTGGTACTTCCTGTGTTACGTATCTGTAGATCATGCCCTACAGCAGTAGATTTATAACCTTCTACGGTGATACCTACACCAATACCAACAGCTGCTGCACCTTTATTACTTACATTCGTACCGATAGAGATAGCATTCGCTGCACTACTTGCAGTATTAGTCCCTACGGCTATGGAGTTTTCAGATTTAGCCTGTGCTTTATTACCCACTGCTATCGCCTGAGTAGCTGTGGCAATTGTTGCTGTTTCATCATCATCTGCATTACCGATAGCAACAGAACGAGCGCCACTAGCATTTGCTTTTTTACCCAAAGCTAAGGCTGCATTTCCTGTTGCAGATGCTGAATTACCTGCTGCCAATGCACTATCTTGTGAGGCTTCACTAGATGTACCAACTGCTGTAGCATTAGTGGCTGTAGCTTTCGATTGATCCCCTACTGCTACAGTACTATCTGCTGTGGCTTGTGCTTTGTTACCATAGGCCACTGCTGCTGTTCCAGTGGCGTTGGATTCGTTACCAATACTAATGGCCGTGTCTTTCGTAGCATTCACTTTGTTACCAATCGCAATGGCAGACAACGCTGTCGTCACCGCTTCATTACCGATGGCCACGCCTTTTTCACCTGTAACAGCACGACTCAAACGACCAATGGCGATAGAACTTTGCATGCCTGCTTCTGCACGGGTCCCTACGGCAATACTATCATTACCAGTGGCTTGTATTGTCCCAAATCGAGCACCTGATCCAATTGCCACAGCATTATCTGCACTGGCCTTAACGCCAAATCCAACAGCTACGGCGAACCGTCTCGTCACTTCAATATCTTTACCAAGACCGGTGGAACTATCATTGCTGACCTTTACATTATTACCGATAGCTAGGGCCGCTCCATTAGTCGCCTCCCCCTCAGGAATGGCCGCTTGTACAGTTGCCACTTGTGCACTCACTGCCAAGGCTGCTAATACACTAGCTACGGCAATTTTCTTTTTACCTGTGGTATTTTTCGCTACTTCAGATACAACAATGTAGCATTGCTTAGACTTGCTCCAAATAACCTTGAATAATTTGTTCATTGTGATAATCCTCCCTTTTTTCTGGTCATCAAACCTTGAACTATATATTATTTATATTTAATTAAATATAAACTACCCTATTTATCGATGTAACTTATACATCACTACATAGTCAATACATATCACATTTACATATTTCAAATTAAGTTTTATTATGAAGCAAATCATTGTTTACCTCTTATTATACACAATCTTAGTATATTAAGTAGAGTATATCCAATAAATTGAAAAATATCAATGATAAATCCGATTATTTTATACATTTTTTATGATAAATATGGGAGAAAAGTATTTACCCCCCCCCTGTTTTTACCACAACTTACACGTTTTGATGATACTATCAAAGTCGCATTTAAACCTTTAATAATCAAATTTATAATACCCTATGTGTTTTATACATTTAAATTATACTCATAATATAAATATTTTTCCATACCCTTTTTTTCAAAAGTTTATGCAAGTTAGTTATAATCCATTATTTTTTTCTTAAAAAGCACGTTTTGTTAATTTTATGCATTTATATTTATTTGTGTTAGATATAATTATTGTTCACTATCTTCATGAAAATAACACAAAAATATAAATTTATAAAAAGACAAAATGGACACCGAGCCTTTCGGTGCAGTGTCCATTTGTTTCATCTATAGTATGTCTCTGTTCTAGGTGTCTCACTAGAGCATCAACATCTATGCAATATTATTTTAATTTTGCTTCTAACATAGCAATACGTTCCATCAACATATCAATTTTGTTACCGTACTCTACATCTTTACGCGCATTTTCTGCTTTCAATGCGGAGATTTCATCTTGCATTACGTATACAGAAGAGATTGGGCCACCTTTGTAACGTTCTGGAATTGTGTCGTTATCGCCAGTACCGAAACGGTATGTAGCACCTACATTTGCCATACTTTTACCTTCGCCCATTGTAACCCCTACATTGAACATGAAGTTTTCGTTCGCATAGTGTGCCACACCTAATGCTAAAGCCTGGTTACCAGAGTAAGTACCGATACCTGCCATGATTTGAGATTTGCGTAATGGATCATAGCTCAATGGGTTCATCGCTGCTAGTGCCGCTGCATGAGCACCCACTTGATCAACACGTTGAGCTGTTTTTTCCAAGGCACGACCAATGTTGCCAGCACTTTGTGCGATAGCGTCATTCACTTGACCTACTGTGGCTGCATCATTGTCTCCTTTACCTGGTGTTAAGCCAGAAATTTTACCATCTTTAATTTGTATTGTAGATACATTACCAGCTGCATCTTTGCTTACAACAGATAGACCGTTATTATTGATTGTCGTTGTGTTGCCTTCTGCAGTTGGAACACCTTTTGCATCCGCTGGAACACCAAATACTCCATCATTTGCTTTCACGTTGTTAGCAGTTATAGTACCGTTCGTACCGTTAATAGTCACTGCATTGTCACCTGTACCTGCTGTGATTGTACCGTTAGTACCATTAACAGTGATTGCATTATCACCAGTACCTAGTGTGATGGTGTCATTCAACTTCGCTGTGAAAGTTTTAACTTTTGTTTTTTCATCAACACTTGGTGTGACTGAAATGTTGTTATCACCTGTTACATTCACTAGATCTGTGATAACTTTTTTACCTGCATCGGATAGGTCTTTTAGGTCTTTATCGATACCTGCGTTTACTTTAGTGGAAATATCATTTAACTGCTCAGTGGCTTTATCAGCAGATTGTTTTGCTGCATCGGCAGTTTGTTTTGCGGTATCCGCTGTGTTTTTAGCTTCACCTGCGGTTTTGTTAGCTTGTTCTGCCGTTGTCTTAGCTTCTCCAGCTGCTGTTTTTGCTTCGCCTGCGGTTGTCTTAGCTTCTGTTGCTGTTGCTTCTGCTCCTTCGGCTTTTGCTTTGGCCTCTCCAGCTGTAGTCTTAGCTTCTTCTGCTGCTGTTTTAGCTTCACCTGCTGCCGTTTTTGCTGCTTCAGCTATTGTTTTGGCTTCACCTGCTGTTGTCTTAGCTTCTGTTGCTTTTGCATCTGCTCCTTCTGCTTTTGTTTTGGCCTCTCCAGCTTTAGTCTTAGCTTCTTCTGCGGCTGTTTTAGCTTCGCCCGCTGTTGTGTTAGCTTGATCTGCAGCTGTTTTAGCTTCTCCTGCTGATGTATTAGCTTCTTCTGCAGCTGTTTTAGCTTCACCTGCTAAAGTTTTTGCTTCGCCCGCTGTTGTGTTAGCTTGATCTGCTACTGATTTTGCTTCTCCTGCAGCTGTTTTTGCTGCTTCAGCCGTGTTCTTAGCTTCTGTTGCTGTTTCTTTTGCTTTACCCACTTCTGTAGTCAACGCCTCTACATCAGATGCATTTGCTTTCTCAGCTAATTCTGCTGTTACGTCTGCTGCATTTGCTTTTTTTCCTACTTCTGTAGTTAATGCCTCTACATCTGTTGCATTCGCTTTCTTAGCTAATTCTGCTGTTACTTCTGCTGCATTTGCTTTTTTTCCTACTTCTGTAGTTAATGCCTCTACATCTGTTGCATTCGCTTTTTTAGCTAATTCTGCTGTTACGTCTGCTGCATTTGCTTTTTTACCTACTTCTGTAGTTAATGCCTCTACATCTGTTGCATTGGCTTTTTTAGCTAACTCTGCAGTTACATCAGCTGCATTTGCTTTTTTAGCTAATTCTGCTGTTACATCTGCTGCGTTTGCTTTTTTAGCTATCTCTGCTGTTACGTCAGCTGCATTTGCTTTTTTAGCTAACTCTGCTGTTACATCAGCTGCATTTGCTTTTTTACCTACTTCTGTTGTTAATGCTTCTACATCCGTTGCATTTGCTTTTTTAGCTAATTCTGCTGTTACATCTGCTGCATTTGCTTTTTTTCCTACTTCCGTAGTTAATGCCTCTACATCTGTTGCATTGGCTTTTTTAGCTAACTCTGCTGTCACGTCAGCCGCATTCGCTTTTTTAGCTAGTTCTGCTGTTACGTCTGCTGCGTTTGCTTTTTTTCCTACTTCAGTAGTTAATGCCTCTACATCTGTTGCATTTGCTTTTTTAGCTAATTCTGCTGTTACATCAGCTGCATTTGCTTTTTTAGCTAGTTCTGCTGTTACGTCAGCCGCATTCGCTTTTTTAGCTAATTCTGCTGTTACATCTGCTGCGTTTGCTTTTTTACCTACTTCTGTTGTTAACGCTTCTACATCAGTTGCATTTGCATTTTTAGCTATCTCTGCTGTTACATCAGCTGCATTTGCTTTTTTAGCTAGTTCTGCTGTTACGTCTGCTGCATTTGCTTTTTTACCTACTTCAGTAGTTAATGCCTCTACATCAGTTGCATTTGCTTTTTTAGCTAATTCTGCTGTTACATCTGCTGCGTTTGCTTTTTTTCCTACTTCTGTTGTTAACGCTTCTACATCCGTTGCATTTGCCTTTTTAGCTAGCTCTGCTGTTACATCAGCTGCATTGGCTTTTTTAGCTAATTCTGCTGTTACATCTGCTGCGTTTGCTTTTTTGCCTACTTCTGTAGTTAATGCCTCTACATCAGTTGCATTTGCTTTTTTAGCTATTTCTGCTGTTACATCTGCTGCATTTGCTTTTTTGCCTACTTCAGTAGTTAATGCCTCTACATCTGTTGCATTGGCTTTTTTAGCTAACTCTGCTGTTACGTCAGCTGCGTTTGCTTTTTTGCCTACTTCTGTAGTCAAGTTATCTACAGATGCTTTTGTTGCAAGACCATTAATAACAACTGCTTCATTAGCTTTTTCAGTCTCTTCTCCATCAACTTTTGTTAATGTTACAGATCCATCTGCACTTACAGTATATGTACCTTGTTTTACATGACGTTCTGCTGTTTTATCTACTTTATTAGATGTTAGATTTTGTAAATCAGCTGCATTTGCTTTTTTAGCTACTTCTGCTGTTACGTCTGCTGCATTTGCTTTTTTCCCTACTTCTGTTGTTAACGCTTCTACATCTGTTGTATTGGCTTTCTTAGCTAAATCTGCTGTTACATCTGCTGCATTTGCTTTTTTAGCTAACTCTGCTGTTACATCAGCTACATTTGCTTTTTTTCCTACTTCTGTAGTCAAGTTATCTACGGATGCTTTTGTTGCAAGACCATTAATAATAACTGCTTCATTAGCTTTTTCAGTCTCTTCTCCATCAACTTTTGTTAATGTTACAGATCCATCTGCACTTACAGTAT
>NZ_RQVJ01000008.1 GCF_003999875.1 Veillonella sp. 3310
TGGACGATTAGCTCAGCTGGGAGAGCGCCTGCCTTACAAGCAGGATGTCGGCAGTTCGATCCTGTCATCGTCCACCACGCTAGGAACTATCTTCGGATAGTTCCTTTTTTGTTGAAGAATAGCTTAGAACACTTTCAAATCTAGACATAAATAGGTATAATAAAAGAAGTACACATACATTTATGAATTGGAGGACTCCCCATGGACGGATTGATACAACTTTCATTACAATATGGACCTTACGTGGTCGTTGTAGGCGTCGTATTGTTATTTTTACTGTGTTGCTATTTCTTATTTCGAGATGGTAAAAGTAATAAAAAACATACAAAACAACAGATGCCAACCTATGAAGAGTATTACGAAGAACGGAGACGGAACTTTCAGAATCCTTACGCTGTGAAAGAAGAACCTGAAACAGATGACACCATCTGGGAAGAGATGAATCCTAGTGATTACACTATGCCGTTGCCAGCAGTGGATGCGACAGATTGGAACGAATCCCAAGGCATTGTATCCAAAGAATTGGTGCGCGCCGTTAGCGAGCAACCGTTAGAAGAAGCGGACGATGCGACACGGATTATGCCGAAGATTACAGAAGAGTTAGTCAGAGAAGAACAAACTCCAGAAGAGCCAGCGTTAGAAACATCTGCCACAACAGAACCATCTACGATTGTAGACAAAGCGGTAGCACAATACGTGGCAGCTTTTGGCATCTTGAATCCGAAATCAGAAGCATCAGCTAAGTACATCACAGAATATGTATTCTCGCAATTGGGCGCTGAATCGGAAGAAGAAATCACTACATTATTGGAAAATATTTCTGTTCAAGAAGCGTTGTTACAAGTGCAAAAAGCGTACGTAACGAACCCAACAGAGTGGTTACGAGACATGCTAGCTGATGCCTTCCGAGATGTGGTAAAACGACCACAATCCAGTACTTGGTACTTGGTGGCAGTGGATGCCTTGAAATGCTTGGTGAATATGCAAAAGAGTCATTTACAAGCCTTGGCAGTAGCTTTGATCGTGCAATATTCTAAAAATTCCAATAACTATTCCTTGGAGAATTTCCAGCATTATGTGGAGAAATATTTAGAACCACTACTCAGCGAATTGCCAACTCGTGAAGACATGTACCAACAATTAGAATACTTGCGTTGTACATCGTCCTCTGGGGAAGTGCGGTTTGAACAAATTTTGCGTAACTCCTATCCGTTGGTGTTCGATTACCGTGGCTTTACCATGGAAGAATTAGAATACGTCATGCAAAATGCGCCGGTACGCACATCCATTACCGTACCGAGCCTCAACTCGAACTTACTAAAATTGTCGGCTGTGGATGAATATATGTTGCCGAATTTATTCCAACGAGCAGGCATTACTGATCAAGACAAACAACAGGCGTTGACAGGGTTAGCCTTTAGCCGAGCCTTCGATTGGGACAACACATCCTTCGAGGACGTGCTAGAACACATCTCTCCAGTCTTGCTAGACTTATGCCAAACCTATAATCGCATCCCATTGTGCCGCTTGAACCTAACCTTGTTAGGATTATACCTAGGACGCAGTATGGTGAAAGCAACCATTCATGAGGACTTTGATATTTCTCCGTGGTTTAGTTAATGACAAAATAATACAGTAAAACAGGTTCACCCAATGTAGATATAAGGTCTGGTTGGGTGAATTTTTTATTATAGTTTTGTTTACAATTGTTAATCTACTCAAGACGGTTCTGCAGTTGTGATTAACGGCAAGGATGGATCTATCGGCTTGAATGGTAAGGATGGCAAAAATGGTCTTTCCATTAAAGGTGACAAAGGTGTTGTTGGTGTAGACGGCACAGATGGTGCTAATGGTAAAGACGGTATGACTCGTATCGTATATGAAACGAAACATGCAGATCCTAATAATGCTGGTAAAGACATTGTGGTGAAACATGAAGTAGCTACGATGGATGATGGCGTGAAATATGCTGGTGACGACGCACAAGGTACTGACAAATCCAAAGTTATCGCTAAGAAGTTGAACCAAACTGTAGATATTGTTGGTGGTGCAGATAAAGCGAAATTAACGGACAAAAACATTGGTGTGAACAATGTGGATGGCAAGTTAAAAGTACAATTAGCTAGCGACTTAACAAGCATCAACTCCATTACAAATAAAGAAAACAACGGCAAAGTTGAGTTCAAAGATAAGGGAGTAACTACTTTCAGTGGTGGCAAAGCTGACGATAAAGCAGTATCCATTGACGGCAAACAAGGATTTGTGACAGGGTTGGAAAACAAAACTTGGAATGTAGCAAATCCAACGGTTGTATCTGGTCGTGCAGCGACGGAAGATCAATTGAAAGTGGTTAGCGACCGTCTAGCAGGCGCTCGTAAGTTCACAGGCGATAACAAAGGCGTGACGGCTGTAGTTGGTCTTGGCGATGTATTGAATATCAATGGTGGCGCAGATGCGACTAAGTTGACGGACAATAATATTGGCGTCATTGCTAAAGAAGCTGAGAAAAATGCAGATGGAACAATCAAAACACCGGCGTCTATGACTGTTAAGTTGGCGAAAAACGTTCACATGGGTGATGGTTCTACCGATTACACGGGCGTATTTAAACCTACTTTCATAGACAAAGATGGCAAGGTAAAACCTGTGACGGATGAGAAAACAGGTAAGCCTGTGGAATTACCTACAACGGTAAAACATGATGGAGCAGGCAGTGAATACACTGTATATCGTCCTGGTAAAGATGGTAAACCTGAACCAGCGATTACGACGAATGTGACACCGTTGGGTGTGGTGATTGAATCCAACAATTCCAATGGTAAAGCGAACCCTGCTGTGACGTTGACTGCGAATGGCTTAGATAACGGTGGTAACCGCATTATTAATGTGGCGCCTGGTATTAATGGCACTGACGGTGTAAACGTAGATCAGTTGAAAGCTACAGCGAACAACGTTCTGAACCAAGCTACGGGTGAAGCCCATAAAGCTGGTGCGAGAGCAGCCGCTTTAGCAGCATTGAAACCTTTACAATATGACCCATTAGAACCAACATAAATTATGGCGGGTATTGGTAATTATCGTAGTGAAACTGCAGCAGCTGTAGGCATTGCTCATTACACGCAAGAAGCGACTATGTTCCACGTAGGTGTTACATTGGGTCAACATCAAAATATGGTGAATGCTGGCGTGACTCATAAATTTGGCTGGAGTCCAGAAGAAAAAGCAATTCCTGAACGTTATAAAGCGGGCCCGATCTCCTCTGTGTATGTAATGCAAGATGAAGTCTCTGCATTGAAACAAGAGAACGAACGCACGAAAGTAGCGTATGAACAAGTATTGGTAGATAATGCAAATATCAAAGCAGAAAACCAAGAAATGAAGGAATCTTACAACAAAATGGCTCAAGACAATGAAGAAATGAAAGCACAAATCAAAATGTTGATGCAGGCTATGGGAATGAAATAAGTCCTGAAGATGTAACTTCCTAGAAGATGCAATAAGCCCCTACCCTTCCGGGTCGAAAGACTCGGAAGCGGTAGGGGCTTTTGTGTTTATTATTTTAGAACGAAAAATCTTCGATGGTTTCGATATCCACCAACTCAACTTCTTTTCCGTGGAATTGGATGATTCGTTCGTCCTGCAACCGACCTAATTCACGGCTGAGAGCGGTGCGGCTCACGTTGAGGACATCTGCCATTTCTTGCCGATTATGTGGCAAGGTGAGGATGTTCTTTTTTTGTACCCGCCGAATGTCCATGAAGTAGGCAAAAATTTTCTCTCGCATTCCTTTGAGGGATAGATAATGCACTTTGCGAGTTAGCTGCATCGCCTTTTCAGACAGGTCATGCATGAGGTTCGTGAGCAACTGGATTTGACAGGATTGGCAGTCCGGGAATGCTTTGGTGAAAGTCTCTATTGGTAAAAATAAGACGATCGCATCTTTTGTGGCTTCAATCGTAGCCGGCCATAGAGGATGGTTGCTAAAGAGTAAGGCTTCCCCGAACATAGAGGACGGCTGTAACTCTGTTACAATGGTTCGTTGTCCCAACATGTTTTCGCGTGTTAACAAGGCACGCCCTTCCAGCAATATACCAATGCCTTCCATAGGTTCACCTGCGATGGCAATGAAAGAATTTTTTTTGAAACTTTGTACTTTCACATTCGCTTGCGATAAGAAAAGCGACAAATTTTCTGGCGCAATATGCGCACATAATGGGGATTGTTGAATCGTATTCATGTATGTTTCTAACGTTGGATGTAATGTCGACATGGGACCTCCGTGAATAGAAGATTATAATGTGGTATTAGGAATATAATGATAGTGTGACACAACCATATATTATAGGGCGGTGTATGTGATGTATAGCAAAAGGGTCCAAAGGGACCCTTTTAGTATCGTACCAAGACAGTATATACTGTCATACAAATCGCTATATTGCAAACATTAAATTAAAGAGTGTGCTTTACCAATCTCTGTAATCTGTTCTATAGTAAGCTTAGTATATTTGGCAATCATTTCTAAGGATAGTTTATCTTGCAACATCCCAAGAACCACTTCAGCTTTACCCTCAGCTTTACCTTCAGCTCTGCCTTCAGCTTTACCTTCGGCTCTACCTTTAGCTGTGCCTTCTGCCATGCCTTCTTTCCATCGGCGTTTTAATTCCATTTCGAGTGTCATATATTCTACCCTCCATTCTTTAGAATGTCGTACTTTATTTACGACAGAATCCATTTCCAATACTAACTCATCAGCAGGTGATTTACCATCTACATAATCTAGAAAATACTGTAGTGGTTTAGATATATCATTGGCAGTACCTTTAGTACTTAAAAATAATTTCGTAGTTCCATCGTTTAATTCGATATTGTGATTCTCTAAACAAATATTTCTGAAAGTATACTTGTGGAGATCCCCAGTAAATACTGGAAAGGTACATATAAATATAATATACGTATCATTGAGTTCGGTGTAATCCTGACCTTTTTCAATGTTGTGTAAATCGATAATACTTTGGTAGTACCTGACTCGTTTTACTAATTCCTCCATATTTTTAGTAGTTTGCATTTCCACATTAAAGACAGTACCATCCACATCGTTGACGTACACATCGAGTCGAATACCTTTACTGTCTGGGTTCATACGCAGTGACTTTTCTTCTTCGAGATAGGTGATATCTTTAATCTGGATATCTAACAGACGTTCTATTGTTGCCTTACAAATGCGCTTATTACGCATCACCTTTTGGAACATAAAGTTATCCTGTATGGTCAGTTCTTCAAAGGGTTTGATATGCATAGAATCACCTCCAGCTCTTATCCAAATTATACCATATATTTTAGATATATAATATTGCTCTTTACATCTATCTTCAACACAAAAGACACTATCGCTTCCGAGTCTTTCGCCTCGGAAGGGGAGGGACGTATTTACTTACGTTACTATATCAATCCATGGGTACGACCAATTTCTTCATTTCTCAAAATGTTTTTAAAGTGTAGCCAAGGATACGTTTTTTCTGCTTTCAGTATACTATACTACATGTATAGATAACAAGACACTGCTAGATGGCCCTTGCGGGGGCTTTCACTATGAAAGAGACTATCTAGTGAGATATCTAAGGAAATACAAAAAGTATGTTGTAGTATACATGTTAAGGGCAAAGTTCCCAAGGAGGTTATTATGAGTATGTTCTGTTTCCAATGTGAACAAACAGCGCAACCAAATGGTTGTACAGTACAAGGTGTATGTGGTAAAACAGCACCAGTTGCGAATTTACAAGATGAATTAACAGCAGCGTTGATTGGGTTAGCTCGTGCAATGCAAGCCACAGAAGTAACGTTAGAAAACGTACAATTGTTAAAACGTGGTTTATTCATGTGCGTAACAAACGTAAACTTCTCTGAAGATCGTGTACAAGAGTTCATCGATGTGATCAACAACGCTCACAATAAATTAGATGCAAACATTCCTAACTTTGATTGGGAAGAATTGTGGAAAGGTCATGAAGACATCGTTTCCTTACGTTCCACATTGTTATTAGGTATGCGCGGTATGGCTGCGTACGCATGGCATGCAGCAGTATTGGGCTACAATGATCCAGAAGTTGACGCTTGGTTCGTAAAAGGCCTTGTTGAAATGGTAAAAGACCACAGTGCAGAAGAATGGTTAGGCTTATTGATGGAATTCGGTGGCATCAACCTTGCTTGCATGGCGTTGTTAGACAAAGCCAACACAACTACATACGGTACTCCAGTACCAACAACTGTACCTTTGACAGTAGAACCAGGTCCTTTCATCGTGGTAACAGGTCATGACTTACACGACCTTAAAATGTTATTGGAACAAACTGATGGTAAAGGCGTTAACATCTATACACATGGTGAAATGCTTCCATGTCATGCATACCCTGAATTGAAAAAGCATCCTCAATTGAAAGGTAACTTCGGTACTGCATGGCAAAACCAACAAAAAGAATTTGATGGCGTTCCAGGTGCATTCTTGTTCACAACAAACTGCATTATGCCACCAAAACAAACATACATCAAAAATATCTTCACAACTGATATGGTTGGTTTCGATGGCTGCGGTCACGTGGAACACAACGAAGATGGCACAAAAGATTTCTCTGCAGTAATCGAACGCGCTATCGAATTAGGCGGTTACAAAGAGCCACAACACTTCACAGGTATCAACGGTGGTACAGAAGTGACAACTGGTTTCGGTCATGGTACAGTACTTGGCGTAGCTGACAAAGTAATCGAAGCAGTAAAAGCTGGCGCTATTAAACACTTCTTCTTGGTAGGTGGTTGCGATGGTGCGAAAGTAGGCCGTAACTACTACACTGAATTCGTAAAACAAACTCCAGAAGATACAATGGTATTGACTTTAGCATGTGGTAAATATCGTTTCAACGACCTTAACATCGGTGAAATCGGTGGCTTGCCTCGTATCCTAGATATGGGTCAATGTAACGATGCGTACTCCGCCATCCAAGTGGCTGTAGCATTAGCAGGCGCTTTCGAGTGTGACGTAAATGAATTACCATTGACATTGGTATTGTCCTGGTACGAACAAAAAGCGGTATGTATCCTATTAACATTATTGTCCTTAGGCATTCGCAACATCTACATCGGACCATCCTTGCCAAAATTCTTGTCCAACACAGTACTTGGCATCTTAGTTGAAAAATTCAACTTACATCCGATTACAACACCAGAAGAAGATATGAAAGCGATCTTGGGATAAGACGTCTCTTGTTTCGCTACGCAGCCTTGTGGCGGTGTTAATTAAATAAGATAAAGGGAAGAGCACGGTATACCCCCTCACAAACGGTATTTCATAATGTTTGTTCGGGGGCACACCGTGCTCTTCTTGTGTTTGTGTGATTTAGGTAGTAAAGGA
>NZ_RQVJ01000009.1 GCF_003999875.1 Veillonella sp. 3310
GCATAATGTTTGTTCGGGGGCACACCGTGCTCTTCTTGTGTTTGTGTGATTTAGGTAGTAAAGGATCGCCACAAAGGCTGCTACTCGTAATGGCGTTCCTCTGGGAAGTGCGCTTGTGGCGTTGTCATTTGCAAACTTGCGCTTTGCTTAGTTTGCTGTTAGTACATCTCTTTGATGATTTCTATTACTAGTTTAGTAATTCAGCTCATTGATCTATTTAAGTAGACAATGAAAAAGTCTAACACAGCCAATGCACACCTACATGAAAGAAAGATGAAGTAACTTGCTATTTTTACATCAACTATGCGTTTTAGTTATAGGGGGGGGTAGTGAGAGAGGTGTTGATAATGTTGTATACAAATACGGAAGAAATGACAGAATATGCTTAATTATTAACAAGATGAAAAGAATAAATCAAGATATGGGACTATGTATATAGTAGTGGTACGTAATTATACATTTTTGTGTGCAATGTAGTGCAGGAATGCTGAAAAACTAAGGGCTCCAAATCTATATAGAATCGGTATGAATATAACAAATCGATTGCATTCTATAGTGTTATTGTATATAATTTAAACAGAATGTAAGATGGTTGTATACTCACTCATGAAAACTTAGGTGAGTCCTTTAGTTTGCTTGGGCTTGTATACTTTCAAAATGAATCTTAATAAACGAATTTTTAAGTACATAGTACGTGTAGCTATAACTTTCAAAAAGATAGTCGAAGTTATAGTTTTTTGTGTTTATAGGAACAAGAAATAATTAACAGTTAATTCATGTAACAAGTATAGATTAGTATCGAAAGGTGAGGAATTAAATGGCATTGAATCGTATTTATAAAGTTGTGTGGAGTAAAACAAAGGGCTGCTACGTAGTTGTATCAGAATTGGCAAAACGGGTGGGCCGTAATAAGGCGAAAGCTATTGTGATTAGTTCTGCTGCCATGGCTATGGCGGTGAGTCCTGTGATGGTAAACACAGTAGGGGCGGCCATTAATAATGCAGGCGCAGGTGACGCTACCAGTGTCGCTTTTGGAGGATCTTCATCAGCTGGTGGCCAAAATTCTGTTGCTATCGGGACTGAATCTCAGGCTACTCAGAACAATGCAGTGGCGGTAGGTAGAAAATCAAAAGCTATAGGCGATAGTGCAACTGCAATAGGGCTTGATGCGCAAGCATCAGGGAGCTTGTCAGAGGCGATTGGTGTTGCTGCTAAAGCAAGTGGTGAGAAAGCAGTGGCTATATCTGCTGGTAGTAATGCACAGGGAGACCGATCCCTCGCTATAGGTCAAAATGCTAGTACAAGAAATGCTGATACGATTGCCTTAGGTACCAATGCAACGTCTACAGCTAGTTATGCGGTAGCCCTTGGACGAGGTTCACAGTCGAATGCGGACAGCGCAATTGCAGTGGGTAATACAGCACAGTCTACAGCGGACAGAGCTATTGCTATGGGTAAAGAAAGCAAGGCAACTGTAGCCGACACAATTGCTCTTGGCACATCCAGTGAAGCGAAGAAAAGCTTTGATGTTGTGATTGGTAAATCGGCCCAAAGCCGTGCTGAAGGTAGCGGACATAGTATTGCCCTAGGCTATGGAGCTACTGCGGGAAGTGACAAAGGGGTTTATTCTGCTGATGGCGGTGGTAATGCTGGTGGTGTAGCTATTGGTGTAGGGGCTTTCACCGGCCTTAATAAGACGAATAAAGCGATGAACTCTTCCGTGGCTGTCGGTGCAGGTGCCGGAACCGGATATCGTATGGTGGGTACAGATGGCATGCCGACGGGAAATGCTACAGATGCCGATGATAATGATACTGTGTTGGTGAAAGCCTTTGGTGGCACTAAAAGTACATTAAATAATTTTAAAGATTCTGGAACTGCGAAAGCTGACGGATTCTTCTCCTTCCAAGGCGTAGATATTAATGAAGGTACAGCCTTAGGTCGTAATACCCGTGCTATGGGTGACCAATCGGTAGCCATTGGTGCGCAATCTATAGCCGGTATGGGCTCTATCGTTATTGGTGGTAATGATATTCAAGCCTATGACGGAAAGAAATATTTTAAAGCAAAAAATCCTACTAGCGGAGAGGCCAAAGGTGTCAATGATTTTAATGCTGAGACAACACCTGGTACTGGGAAGAATGGTCAGCCTATTACGATTACCGCTAAATATAAGGAACTTGTAGGTGCAGAATTAGATAGAAGTTATCGTGCTAGCTATGGCCAAGATGGTTCTACTGTTATCGGTATGCAGGCTCATTCTACTACTCCTTTAGGGGTAGCTATCGGTACAAACTCTATTGTTAGAAAAGGTGCCTTTGGTGCTACAGCGATCGGTTCTGGTGCATCCGTAGTGGCGAATGCGGAGGCAGCAGTAGCCATTGGTATGGGCGCTGAAGCACAAGGTAATTATGCCGTAGCGGCTGGTACAGCAGCTCGTGCCAAGGAATCTGCTGTAGCGGCTGGTTATACCGCTAATGCTGAGGTAAATGCCGTTGCGGTAGGTAATAAATCAGTGTCAAAAGCGTCTGCTGTTGCTGTTGGTGATGAATCTGAGGCAACGAACTCCTCTGTTGCAGTAGGTCAATTAGCAAAAGCTCAAAAAGTAGCGGACATTGCCGTAGGTCAAGGCGCTGTTGCCTCTGGTGAACAAGGTGCCATTGCGGTAGGTCTTGGTACACAGGCACAAGGTGACTCTTCCATCATGATTGGTGGATCGGAAATTACTAAAGTGGCGGACCAAAAAGTAAACTACCAAAAAGAGAAAAAAGATAAGCAAGGTCACACGGTCATCAAATCCACTGAAAAAATAGAGACCGTTGGTGGAGAACAAGTTAAGCGTACCATCCGTTCTGTAGAAATGGAAACTACTCCGGGGACTATACAACAAGCCTATGGAGAATTAACGAATGGTGGCGTTTTAAACACAGCTACTTTAGATTATTCCTTGCCGGAGAATAAAAATGGACATGGTTCTATTTCTATGGGTGTTCACTCTTTATCTACAGGTGACTTGGGGACCGCTATTGGTACTGGTGCCCGTGTGACGAAGTTAGGCGGCGTAGCACTAGGTACAGGGGCTGTTTCTGAATTACAAAATGGTGTGGCTATCGGTACTGGTTCTAGAGCCGATGCAAACTCTATTGGTACTCGACAAACAGATATTTCCTATGATAAAGAGGGTAAAATTGTACCATTTGATAGTAAAAAAGTAGCTTACACATTCTATTGGGCAGGTGGTACGAATACGTCTGAAGGTGACGTTGTATCCTTTGGTACACCAGGTGCAGAACGGCAGTTGAAAAATGTAGCGGCTGGTCGTATTGCAGATGATTCTACAGATGCGATCAATGGTTCTCAGTTAAACTCCGTTACAAAACGTATGTCCAGTGGTTGGGCTGTAGAGGCTGAAAAAGATAAAACTAGTTCCGGTGTATTGAAGTTAAATGGTACTGTTGCTACAGCGGGAACTGAAGTACATTCTACTGATGGTAAAACTACAACACGAGAAAATCCAGGTACAGCTACAGGTCATGTAGATAAAGTGCGTCTCAATGATGAAGTGAAAATTCGTGTAGGCGATAACTTGGTATTACATCAAGAAGATGCATCTAGACCAGTCTATGAAGATCCAGATAATCCAGGTCGTCAAACAGGAACTCGTGTAACCTCTAAATTTACTTATTCCTTGAATCCAGAATTAACGGGACTAAAAAGCGCTCAGTTTAAAAATGATGCAGGAGATACGACTACTATCAATGGAGCAGGGGTGACAGTAACTCCTGTAACTGCGGGGAAACAACCTGTTTCTTTAACAACTGCAGGCTTGAATAATGGTGGTAATGCGATTTCTAATGTGGCAGGTAATTTACCGGAAACTAAAAATAATGATGCTACTACAGGGGCAAGTAATGCTACTACATCTCAAGCAGCTCCAACATTAGGGAATGCTGCTAATCAAGTGAATCCGACCAATGCAGCCACTGTATCTGACGTGTTGAATGCTGGTTGGAATTTACAAGGTGATGGTGCAGCCGTAGACTTTGTGAAACCATATGATACGGTGAACTTTGTCAAAGGCGATGGCACATCTGTTACAGTGGAAAGTACAGATGGTAAAACATCTACTGTAAAATACAGTGTAAACCTTGGCGAGGGCTTGAAAAAAGACGATAACAACAATATCACTGTGAAAGCAGCGGATAAATCTTTAACCGTAGGAACTGACGGTGTTAAGGTCAACCCAGGTGATAAGTCGTTAAAAACAACAGATGCTGGTTTAACCGTTAATACAGCTGACAAATCTTTAGAAGTAACTGATGCAGGATTAAAGGTCAAAGCTGGAGATAAAACGTTAACTACCGATGCAAACGGTTTAAAAGTAAATACAGGTGAAATTGAATCTGTTACTACTGGTGCTAATCCTGGTACTGTAAAAGTAAAAGATGGCGATACTGGTAAAGTGGCTACCGTAGATTCTGTAGTCAATGCTGTAAATAGTGCAGCATGGACAGCAACATCTGCAGCAACAGCCGCTGGTGAGTTAGGTGCAACACCAACAGATCAATCTGTGAAAGCAGGCGACAAAGTTACTTTTGAAGCAGATAAAAACATTAAGATTACACAAGCAGGTAGTAAATTTACCTTTGCTACTAGAGATGATGTATCTTTCAATACTGTACAAGTAGGTGGAGAACAAGGCCCTAAATTAAGTAAATCTGATGCGGGAGATTTAAAAGTATCTGGTCCTAATGGCACAGATCCAGTGAAAGTTACGAATGTAAAAGATGGTGAAATCTCTGCAGACTCCAAAGATGCTATTAACGGTAGTCAATTCCATAAACTAGCTAATAACACTATCCAATTAAAAGGCCAAACAGGGGATAGTGCTGCTACAGAAACTAAGAAACAAGAGTTAAATAAAGAAAATGGACTTGCTTTCACTATTAAGTCTAGCGATGGTAGTTTGTTAGAAGTGAGTGCAGCAGATGATACAATCACATTAAAACCAAAAACAGCGACCCTTACAACAGGAGCTGATGGAGTGCCAACAGCGAATACGACAGGCGGTAATTTAGTCACTGCTGATCAATTGGTGAATACCTTAACATCCATGGGCTGGAAAGCAACAGCAGGTCGGGATGATAAGGGTACAGTGACAGATGCTACTGTAGCATTAATCAAAGCTGGAGACACTGTAACTTTCAAAGCTGGCAATAATTTAGCGGTGAAACAAGATGGTAAAAACTTCATCTATTCTTTACAAAAAGAATTAACTGGTCTAACAAGCGCTGAATTTAAAAACCAAGCTGGTGATAAAACTGTCATTAACAATGATGGTGTAACAATCACACCTGTTACTAATGGTAAACAACCAGTATCTTTAACAAAAGATGGTTTAAATAATGGTGGTAACCAAATTGCTAATGTAGGCGGCAACTTAGATGGTGCTAAAACAGCTACAACTGCTCCAACTACAAAACATGATGGAGTAGACACAACAAATCCAACGGCGAAAAACTATGTAAATCCAAATAATGCAGCTACTGTTGGTGACGTGCTACAAGCTGGCTGGAATTTACAAGGTAATAACACAGCTGTAGATTTTGTAAAACCATACGATACAGTGAACTTTGTAGATGGTGATGGCACAACAGTAAGTGTAAGCAATACAGATACGAAAACATCTACTGTGAAATATAGTGTGAACCTTGGCGATGGCTTGAAAAAGGATGATAAGAACAATATCACTGTGAAAGCAGCGGATAAATCCTTAACCGTAGGAGCTGATGGTGTTAAGGTTAACCCAGGTGATAAGTCGTTAAAAACAACGGATGCTGGTTTAACCGTTAATACAGCTGACAAATCTTTAGAAGTAACTAATGATGGTTTAAAAGTTAAAGCTGGGGACAACACGTTAACTACCGATGAAAAAGGGTTAAAAGTAAACACTGGTACAATCGAACCTGTGACAACTGGTGCTAATCCTGGTACTGTGAAAGTAAAAGATGGCGATGCTGGCAAAATCGCTACCGTAGATTCTGTAGTCAATGCTGTAAATAGTGCAGCATGGACAGCAACATCTGCAGCAACATCAGCAGGTGAGTTAGGTGCAACACCAACAGATCAATCTGTGAAAGCAGGCGACAAAGTTACTTTTGAAGCAGATAAAAATATCAAGATTACACAAGCAGGTAGTAAATTTACCTTTGCCACTAGAGACGATGTATCTTTCAACACTGTACAAGTAGGCGGAGATCAAGGTCCTAAATTAAGTAAATCTGATGCAGGAGACCTTAAAGTATCTGGTCCTAATGGTACGGATCCAGTGAAAGTTACAAATGTAAAAGATGGTGAAATCTCTGCAGATTCCAAAGATGCTATTAACGGTAGTCAATTCCATAAACTAGCCAATAACACTATCCAATTAAAAGGCCAAACAGGAGATAGTGCTGCTACAGAAACTAAGAAACAAGAGTTAAATAAAAAAGATGGCATTGCTTTCACGGTTAAATCTAGCGATGGTAGTTTGTTAGAAGTATCCGCAGAAGGGGATACTATCACATTGACGCCAAAAACTGGTACCATTACAACAACAGATGGCGTGCCAACAGAGGATACGACAAATGGTAAATTAATCACTGCTGATCAAGTGGTAAATGCCTTAAAAGAAATGGGCTGGAAAGCGATAGCAGATAAAGATGGCTCTGGTACTGTTGATGGTGCTGCTGCTACATTAGTTAAAGCTGGAGAAACTGTAACTTTCAAAGCTGGTGACAATTTAGCCGTTAAACAAAATGGTAAAAACTTCATCTATTCTTTACAAAAAGAATTAACTGGTCTAACAAGCGCTGAATTTAAAAACCAAGCTGGTGACAAAACTGTAATCAACAATGATGGAGTGACAATTACACCTGCTACTAATGGTAAACAACCAGTATCTTTAACAAAAGATGGTTTAAATAATGGTGGCAATCCAATTACTAATGTAACAAGCAATTTAGTTAACTATACAGACCCTGAAGTAAATGGTGTACAACCAGCTAAAAATAGCTTGCGTAACCTTGATGATAATTCTGTAGCTAATACAAATGCTGCTACTGTAGGCGATTTACGCAACATGGGTTGGATTGTGTCCTCCGATAAAACAACAGGTGCTAATGGAACAACAACTGCCACTGCATATTCTGAGGCAGTAAAAAATGCTAATGAAGTACGATTTGTCGGCGAAGGTAGTGCTATTGTATCTGGTAAAACAGAGGGTAATGTTCGGACTATCACTGTAAAAGTAGATAATCAAACAGGTGTCAACAAAACTGTGACTCCTGTGAATTACACAAAAGCAGATGGTACTAAAGTATATCCTCAAGAAGTGGATAATGGAGATGGAACTAAGACGGTTAAATTCTTTGAAAATCCAGATGGTACAGGTAAAGAAATCCCAAGTACAGAAGTTATTACCTCTGTGAACGGACCAAAAGGAACAACCACTCCAGCGACATTGTCTAACGTAAAATCTAACCTTCCTGATACAAAAAATAGCGATACTGCCAATACAGCAGATGCGCCAAGCAATGCGACAAAATCTCAAGCAGCACCAAATACAACAGATAAAGCGGGAAATACATATGTAAATCCTAACAATGCCGCTACTGTATCCGATGTATTGAATGCAGGTTGGAATTTACAAGGTAATGGAACTGAAGTAGATTTCGTAAAAGCATATGATACTGTTAACTTCATCGATGGCGAGGGTACAACCGCAACAGTGGCAAGTACAGATGGTAAAACATCTACTGTAAAATACAATGTAAATCTTGGCAAGGGCTTACAAAAGGATACTACAGGAAATACAATTTCTGTAAAACCAGCAGACAGTTCTTTAGTTGTTGATGATGCGGGCGTGAAAGTTAACACAGGTACAATCAATAATGTTACTACAGGTGACAAACCAGGTACTGTGGAAGCCAAGAATGGTGATGAAAATAAAGTCGCTACGGTAGGTAATGTTGTTAATGCTATCAACAATGCAGCATGGACGGCTACATCTGCGAAAACAAATGATGGAGAATTAGGAAAAGAAGCCACTAATCAACTTGTTAAATCAGGCGACAAAGTTACTTTTGAAGCGGATAAAAATATCAAAATTACACAAGATGGTAGCAAATTTACATTTACTACTAAAAATGATGTATCTTTTGACACAGTACAAGTAGGTGGAGATCAAGGTCCTAAGTTATCTAAAACAGATGCGGGAGATTTGAAAGTATCTGGTCCTAATGGTACGTCTCCAGTGAAAGTGACTAATGTAACATCTGGCTTAGATACATATGGAGATAATGTACCAGGTACAACAGATAAAAATCGTGGCCTAGTTGATTTATCCAAACCAGAAAATGGACAACCAAAAGTAAGCGACAATACAGCCGCTACTGTAGGTGACCTACGTAATATGGGTTGGATTGTATCTGCCGATAAAAAGACAGGTGATTTGACTAATGCGTACTCTGATACAGTGAAAAATGCGAACGAAGTGAAATTCGTAGGCGAAGGTACAGCTATCGTATCTGGTAAAACAGAAGGCGATGTACGTACAATCACTGTAAAAGTAGATGACCAAACGTCTACGAACAATGCTGTAACACCTGTGGTATATACAGATAAAGATGGTAACCAAGTATATCCAACTGGCAAGAAAGATAAAGATGGTAACCAAATCTTCAATACAAAACCAGATGGAAAAGGAACGGATGTAACAGGTCCAGTAAAAACGACTATCAATGGACCAAAAGGTACAGATACTCCAACTACATTATCCAATGTAGAAGGCAACTTAGAGGGGGCTAAAACAAATACAACAGCACCGACGACTCATGGGGCAGCGCCAAATACAGCAGATGCAGGGCAACCAAATTATGTAAATACACATAATGCAGCGACTGTAGGCGATGTATTACAAGCTGGTTGGAACTTACAAAACAATGGCACAGCGAAAGACTTTGTAAAACCATATGATACAGTAAACTTCGTGAACGGTGGTAATACTACAGCGGTAGTGACAACGAATGCAGAAGGTACTGTAAGCGATGTGACTTTCAACGTAACAGGCTTGCCTGTGACATACACAACAGAAGATGGTGCACCAGTATCTAAAGTAGGAGACAAATACTACAAAGTTAACGATAAAGGTCAACTTATCAGTGATGCAGGTAAACCAGCAGTAGGCAAAAATAATGATGGTAAATTGGTTGATGAAAATAACAATGTAATTGAACCAATTGATACAACAAAACCATTAAAAACTGCGTTAGTTAATCCAACACCAGCAGGAGATAAACCTAATACAACAACGGCTACACAATTAGGCAATGTAACATCTGGCTTGGACAAATATGGTGATCAAGTAAATAATGCTGATGTACCAGGAACAACGGACAAAAATCGTGGTTTAGTTGATTTATCCAAACCAGAAAATGGACAACCAAAAGTAAGCGATAATACAGCCGCTACTGTAGGTGACCTACGTAATATGGGTTGGATTGTATCTGCCGATAAAAAGACAGGTGATTTGACTAATGCGTACTCTGATACAGTGAAAAATGCGAACGAAGTGAAATTCGTAGGCGAAGGTACAGCTATCGTATCTGGTAAAACAGAAGGCGACGTACGTACAATCACTGTAAAAGTAGATGACCAAACGTCTACAAACAATGCTGTAACACCTGTAGTATATACAGATAAAGATGGCAACCAAGTATATCCAACTGGCAAGAAAGATCCAGATGGTAACCAAATCTTCAATACAAAACCAGATGGAAAAGGAACGGATGTAACAGGTCCAGTAAAAACGACTATCAATGGACCAAAAGGAACAACAAGTCCAACATCCTTGAGTAATGTTAAAAACAACATTCCAGCAGTGAATGATGCTGATAAAAAGGTAACAAATGCTGATGGAACAGATAAACCAGATGCAGGTAATGTAGCAAACATTAACAAAGCTCCATTGACAGCAGAAGAAGCAGCGGACTTGTTGAAACCAACAACAAAAGATGCTAAACCAAATCCTAACTTCGTAGGCAACAATGCAGCCACAGTATCTGACGTATTGAACGCAGGTTGGAACTTACAAAACAATGGCACAGCGAAAGACTTTGTAAAACCATATGATACTGTCAACTTTGTGGACGGTGGTAATACAACAGCTGTGGTAACAACGAATGCTGCAGGTACTGCAAGCGATGTGACTTTCAACGTAACAGGCTTGCCTGTGACAAATACAATTACAGAGAATGGTAAAGAAGTTCCAGTGGTAAAAGTGGGTAACACTTTCTATCCAGCTAAGCCAGATGGCACACCAGATATTCAAAAAGGTCAAGATGGTAACCCAACGAATGGATACGTACAAGCCGACAATGGCAAAGTATATCCACGTGATGCGGTAACAATCACTAAGAACCAAGACGGTACGACAACAGTAACACCAAACACTGATGCAACACCAAAAACAGTGAATACTAACTTGGTAAATCCAAATGTGGCTAACACAACAGATAAGCCAGGTAACAATGTAAGCACTCCAAACCAATTAGGTAATGTTGCGAACGGTGCGAAAACATTTGAACCGGTAGATGGCAAAGTATTAGCTAACGATGGTAAATGGTATCCAGCAGATAAAGTAAGCGATAAAGGTACTCCAGAAGCAGGTGCTAAAGCAGTGGAAAATCCATTGGCTCCTAAAAACGCAGCAGGTGAACCATTAGTACAAGCAAAAGATGGTAAATGGTATAAACCATCGGACTTACAACCAAATGGTACACCTACACCTACAGCACAACCACAAGATAATGTGATTAATAATAAAGCGGGTCTTGTAGACTTCAGTAACTCTAACCCTAATAACGCTGCTACAATCGGCGATTTACAAAATATGGGTTGGGTAGTATCTGCACAAGGTAACAGCTACTCCGATCAAGTACGTAATACTAACGAAGTAAAATTCGTAGGTGAAGGTACAGCATCTGTAACTGGTAAAACAGATGATAAAGGTGTTCGTACAATTACTGTGAAAGTAGATGACCAAGTATCCACGAATAACTCTGTAACACCTGTTGTTTACACAGATAAAGCTGGCAACACTGTATATCCAATTAAGGATGACAAAGGCAATGTTACATATCATACAACTCCAGATGGCAAAGGCGAAAATGATAAAGTCGTTCCAAATGGTGATGTAAATACATCTATTAATGGTCCTAAAGATGATCAAGGCAATACTCGTCCAGCATCCTTGAGTAATGTGAAAAATAACATTCCAGCAGTGAATGATGCTGATAAAAAAGTAACAAATCCTGATGGAACAGATAAACCAGATGCAGGTAATGTAGCAAACATTAACAAAGCTCCATTGACAGCAGAAGAAGCCGCGGACTTGTTGAAACCAACAACAAAAGATGGTAAACCAAATCCTAACTTCGTGGGCAACAATGCAGCTACAGTATCTGACGTATTGAACGCAGGTTGGAATTTACAAAACAATGGCACTGCAAAAGACTTCGTAAAACCATTCGATACTGTGAACTTTGTAAACGGTGTGAACACAACAGCCGTGGTGACTACATCTGAAGATGGAACTACAAGCAATGTGACATACAATGTAACAGGATTACCTGTGACATACACTACAGCAGATGGTACACCAGTATCTAAAATTGGAGACAAATACTATAAAGTTAATGAACAAGGTCAACCATTGGATTCCAATGGTAAGCCAGCTACGAAAATCAATGAAAATGGAGTGCCTGTTGGTGAAGATGGACAACCAATTTCTGAAGTTAATATTACAGATACTCCATTAACATCTAAATTGGTTAATCCAAATGCTAAAAATACAGATGCTGAACCAAATAAGAAAACGACAGACCCTGCACAATTAGGAAATGTAACATCTGGTCTAGATACGTATGGAGACAATGTACCAGGCACAACGGATAAAAATCGTGGCTTAGTTGACTTATCCAAACCAGCAAATGGAGATGCACCAAAAGTAAGCGACAACACAGCCGCTACGGTAGGTGATTTACGTAATATGGGTTGGATTGTGTCTTCTGACAAAACAACAGGTACAGATGGAGTGGCTACAGATACTGCATACTCCGAGCAAGTGAAAAATGCGAACGAAGTGAAATTCGTAGGTGCAGGTACTGCTATCGTATCTGGTAATACGGTGGACGGTGTACGTACTATTACTGTGAAAGTAGATGACCAAACGTCTACGAATAACTCAGTTACACCTGTTAATTACACAAAAGCAGATGGTACTAAGGTATATCCTAAGACGGTGACAGATCCAAAAACAGGTAAAGAAGAAGTTAAATTCTTTGAAAATCCAGATGGATCTGGTGCAGAAGTTCCAAAAGGTGATGTGGTTACATCTATCAATGGACCAGAAGGTACAACAAGCCCAACGACATTGAAAAATGTGAAAAACAACATTCCAAATGTGAATGATGGATCCAAAACAATTACAAATCCTGATGGTACAGAAAAAACAGGCGATGTAGAAAACATCAACAAAGCGCCATTAACAGCGGAAGAAGCAGCAGCATTGGCAAATCCAAAAACAAAAGATGGACAAACAAATCCTAAGTATATTGGTAACAATGCAGCTACAGTGTCCGATGTATTAAATGCAGGTTGGAACTTACAAAACAATGGTGCAGCTCGTGACTTTGTAAAACCATTTGATACTGTGAACTTTGTAAACGGTGTGAACACAACAGCCGTGGTGACTACATCTGAAGATGGAACCACAAGCAATGTGACATACAATGTGACAGGATTACCGGTTACATACACTACAGCAGACGGTACACCAGTATCTAAAATTGGTGATGAGTATTATACAGTGAATGATAAAGGTCAACCAATTGATGCAAATGGTAAACCGAGCACGAAAGTGAATAAAGATGGTAAACCTGTGGATGAAAATGGAAATGTTATCAAACCAATTGATACAACTGCGAATCCATTAACGTCTTCTTTAGTGAATCCAAATGTTAAAAATACAGATGCTGAACCAAATAAGAAAACAACAGATCCTACACAATTAGGAAATGTAACATCAGGCTTACACAAATACGGTGATACAGTAGATGGAAAAGAAGTTCCGGGTTCTACAAAAGCGAACCATGGTTTAGTAGACTTATCGACTCCAACAGATGGTTCAAAACCAAAAGTAAGCGATAACACAGCTGCTACGGTAGGCGATTTGCGTAATATGGGTTGGATTGTGTCTTCTGACAAAACAACAGGGGAAACAGGCAAGGCCTATACAGATACTGTGAAAAATGCAAACGAAGTGAAATTTGTAGGCGAAGGGACAGCCATCGTATCTGGTAAAACTGTGGATGGTGTTCGTACCATCACTGTAAAAGTAGATGACCAAGTATCTACTAATAACTCTGTAACACCTGTGAACTATACTAAAGCAGATGGAACAAAAGTATATCCTAAGATGGTTACTAATCCAGATACTGGAAAAGAAGAACTTAAATTCTTTGAAAATCCTGATGGATCTGGTGCAGAAGTTCCAAAAGGTGATGTGGTTACATCTATCAATGGACCAGAAGGTACAACAAGTCCAACTACATTGAAAAATGTGAAGAACAACATTCCAAATGTAAATGATGGAACAGAAGACATTACAAAACCAGATGGAACTGTGGTGGGCAAAACTCCTGATAATGGCAATATTAATAAAGCGCCATTAACAGCAGAAGAAGCAGCAACATTGGCAAATCCAAAAACAAAAGATGGACAAACAAATCCTAAGTATATTGGCAACAATGCAGCTACAGTATCCGATGTATTAAATGCAGGTTGGAACTTACAAAATAATGGGGAATCTCGTGATTTTGTAAAACCATATGATACAGTGAACTTTGTAAATGGTCTTGGTACTACCGCAGTGGTAACAACTCGTGAGGGTAACACAGCGAGTGATGTTACATTTAATGTAAAAGCAGCTAATGGTTCTGTAACAGTTGATGAAAATGGTGTGAAAGTAACTACTGGGGAAATGAAACCAGCAGTAGATACGGATAATAAAGAAACGGGCGCTATTGCTACACCTGCAGATCCAGCTACGGCTAAGCAATTAAAAGAAACCTTAGCAGCTGCTGAAAAAGACTTGTCTGCAGCAAGAGAAGCTTTAAAAGACGCAGAAAAAGCATTAGCAGCTAATCCGAAAGATCCAGCATTACAACAAGCTGTGGCAGATAAGAAAGCTGATGTAGCGGCTAAACAAACACCGGTGAATGAAGCTCAAAAAGCTCATGATGAGGCAGGATTGAACAAAGTTGCAACTGTACAAAATGTAGCGGAAGCGATCAACAATGCGGGCTTCAACTTGAAAACATCTGCTGACGGTGGAGAAAAACTTACTGGAACTAAGGATGATGGAGAGTTAATTAAACCAAGCAATACTGTGGAAATGGTAGCAGGCAATAATTTGACTGTGAAACAGGATGCAAATGGTAAAATTACATACGCTACGAAAGACAATGTGACTTTCACTAATGTGGATACAGGTACATTGAATGTGGGTAGCCCAAATACCTATACAGATGGCAAAGGTAATACGTACACAAAAGTGGGCGACAAATATTACAAACCAGCTGATGTAGTGAATGGCGCTCCAAAACCAGATGCAACACCAGTGGATGTAACAACAACGCCTGTTACACCAGTGAGCCCTGTGACAATGAAAGCAGAAGCGGCAAAACCTGCTACGAATAATGCATCTGATGCACAACCATCTTCCGCATTAAATGTCACATCTAAGGATGGTAAACCAACTCAAATTACAGGCGTAGGTTCCACGTTGAATACTAAATCTGTAGATACTACACCAAAAGGTACAGCACCAAGTACTACACCAGGCACTACACCTAATACAACACCAGTAAATCTGGTTGATTTGGAAGGCACAGCCGATGCTCCTGTAAATAAAAATGCAGCAGCTACGGTAGGTGACCTACAAAATATGGGCTGGGTTGTATCTGCCAAAGATGGCAATGGCTACAAAGACGTAGTGAAAAATGCTAATGTAGTGGATTTCAAAGGCGGTACAGGCATTGAAATTACTGGTAAAACATTAACTGATGGCACTCGTGAAATTACGGTAGGTATTAAAGAGGGAGAGGTTACGAATAAAGTAACCATCACTCATGCAGATGGTTCCAAAACAGATGCGATTAAGATTGGTGATAACTACTATAAAGTAGGCAAAGATGGTAAACCTGAAGGTTACGAAAAAGGTAAAGATGGTAAACCAGCGGGCACGCCATTAACCGTTGATCCTAAAAATGACAAAGTAACAAATACAGGCGCAGGCTTTGTGACTGGTAATACAGTGGCGAATGCGATCCAAGAATCTGGTTGGAATGTAGGCATTGGTTCTACTGATAAAGACTACAGTAAAGATGCTAAAGTGTACGACAAGGTAAATCCTAATGACGATGTGAAATTTGCAAATGGTGCTAACACGAATGTATCTATGGTAACTGTGGATGCTATTAACGAGGATGGTACTAAGAAAGCAACTACATTTGTCAAAGTAGATGTGAATAGAGATCTTAAAATTGACTCTGTCACAACTGGTGGTACAGCAGTTGATAAAAATGGTAACAACCTTGTGAAAGTGGGCGACGATTACTACAAAGAATCCGACATTGATCCAGTGACAAAACAACCAAAAGCCAATGCAAAACCAGTACCAAAAGCGGACGTAACACCGGCCAAAGATGGTGCTATGATTGTGAAAAACGCTGACGGTAAAGATGTGGTATCTGCTACAGTTGGTAAAGATGGCAACGGTGAATTTGCAGTCAAAGGCAAAGATGGTAAAGATGGTATTTCCATGACAGCGAAAGATGGACAAGGTGCCATCGGTGTGAATGGTAAAGATGGTGCCACTACAACCATTAAAGGTGATACAATTACGATCAAAGATAAAGAGGGTAACACCAACACAAGTACACCAACATCTAATGAGTTGAAAGATACTAAGGGAAATACCAATACATCTACAGCAGACAAAAATGAGCTAACAGACAAAAATGGTAATACCAATACAAGTACTCCGACAACCAATGTATTGAAGGATACAAATGGAAATACGAATACTTCTACAGGAGCAGGAACTACTTACAAAGATAAAGATGACAATACAGCTGTAGTAGGACCTAAGGAAATTGCTTTAACAGATAAATCTGGTGATAATAAGGCATCATTCACCAATAAAGATTTAATTTTCAACGCAAAGGATCCAAAAACTGGTGTAGAAAAAACATCTCATGTATCTGGTGACAAGATTGCTTTTACTACCACTGATGAAATGGAAAAAGTATTCGACAAAGATGGTAAACCAGTTATCGATCCTGCTACTGGAAAACAAAAAGAAGTGATTAAAAATCCTGGTAACTCTACGGAGTATACGAACGAAGGATTGAAAGTCATCCCAAATAGTACAGTGGGTCGTGATGCGAATGGAAATCTTACATATGTAGATAAAGATAATAAGCCTGTCATGAAAGACAAAGACGGTAACTTTGTGTATATGGGTAAAGATGGAAAACCAGGTGAAAAATATGCAGGTGCTGTAGGAGCCTTAAAACCAAATGTAGTAGATAATACTCGTGTTATCTCCTTCGGTATGGATAAACCAGTGTTAGACAGCAATGGTAACCCTGTGAAAGGTCCAGATGGCAAACCAGTTATGACAGAAGGTATCTCTGCAGGTATGCAACAAATTCACAATGTAGCACCAGGTACGAAAGATACTGATGCAGTTAACGTGTCTCAATTACGAGGTACAACGATCAATATCAACAATCGTATTAATCGTTCTGGCGCACAAGCAGCTGCCTTAGCAGGTTTACAAACTATTCAATATGATCCATTGGAGCCAACTCAAGTGTCTGCAGGCCTAGGATACTATCAAGGGGCTAGTGCGTTAGCTCTTGGAGTGAACCACTACAAAAATGAATCTACTTTATTCCATGTTGGTGCTTCCTTCAATGGATATGGTAGTGAAGTGATGGCTAATGCTAGTGTGACTTGGAAATTTGGTGCCCGTGCTGATGAAACAGCTGTGAAAGACACATTCCGTCAAGGACCAATCAGTGCCTCTTACACGTTACAAGATAAGGTATCTGCCTTAGAAGCACAAAACCAAATTCAAAAAGACCAATTAAATGAATTGCGTGCTACTAATGCTGCTCAAAAAGCGGAAAATGAAGCACAACGTGAAGAAATGGCCTTAATGAAAGCACAAATTGCGGAATTATTCAAACGATTGAATGGATAGTTTGAAGATTTATGTAGGCTTTTTATGAAATCATGGATGTTATATCTTGCATTCATGTAAATAGTTATGTAAAAAGAACCTGACTCTCATGTTGAGAGGTCAGGTTCTTTTTTATTGTATCTATTTCATGAATAGACAATTAGATGTTGGTATTAATATTGAGATATTTGAGCATACTTTTATGAAGAAAAAATGAAGTGAAAATAAAACTTAGCTTTTTCTATGAGTTTTAGTAATGTATGTACAGGTTCGGTAATTACGATTAATTAAACAATAAAAATGAATGGAAATAAAATAATATAATTGTAAACAGATAGTGTAAAACTTGAGATTGTATGAGAATATATCTAAAAAAATGAGTATTTTATAGAATCGTATTATTAAAAAGAAGAATAAAAATTCATTTATTGCTATATTAGTCAGAATGAATAAAAATGGTAAAAACTATGTTAAAACTATACTAAATGCGTATAAACGTAAAAATATGTTGCATAATTCCATATTTTTCGATATAATTCGATGTATAGAAATGAAAGAAAAGACATGACTATTAATATAGTGTGATGTATGAGGAAAGCTATAATTTGTAATGTAATATAGTATATAATCATAGCTTTTTTACTAATAGTAAGTTGTCAAGTATAGGAATATATGTAAAGTAAATAAGAAAGGTCAGGTAATTAAATGGGATTAAATCAAATTTACAAAGTAGTTTGGAGCAAAACAAAGGGATGTTACGTGGTAGTATCCGAATTAGCAAAACGAGTAGGCCGCAACAAGACAAAAGCAGTGGTAGTTGCTACAGCAGCGATGGCTATGGTAGTAGGTCCTATGGCAGTAGGTGTTGATACAGTAGAAGCAGGTGTTGCTATTGGTAGTACAACTGATAATACAATAGATAAAGGCACTGCTTTAACTAATAGCAGTAGTATTGCTATTGGTAGAGATGCTAATGCGAGCAGACAAGGTAACAATATTGTTATCGGTGATGAAACTGATGCGAATGGAGCAGGTAACGTTGTTATTGGTAGACATGCCTTCGCAGGTTTTGATGGTAGAGGTAATGAGAAAAAATCCTCTCAATCCGTTGCGATTGGTGCTGGTAATGCAAGACATGAAGGGGCTAAAGCCTTTGGAGATCAATCTGTTGCGCTAGGTGCTAATACATTAGCATACGGTAACTCTTCTATTGCGATTGGTAATGATGACGTAGATAGAGCGGTAGCGGCAACTACAACATATACTAACTCTGATGGAAATAAAGTAACAGGTACTGTTGGAGCTGCTTATACTAACCTTACAGGTAAAAACTTACATACAGATGGTGGACGTTATAAAGATACTAAATCTGGTGAAGCGGCTGTGGCAATCGGTGTAAAAGCACAATCTGGAGATATTTCGGTGGCTCTTGGTACAGGTGCTCAAGCAGAGAAAGTCAATGCCGTTGCACTTGGTTCTGGAGCGACAGCGACATTTGATAACTCTGTAGCACTAGGTGGTGGTTCAGTAACAGATAAAGAAGGTACGAAACAAACTTCTGTAACTGTTAATGGACATACATATAATTGGAGTGGTGGTTCCACAACTGGTAAAGGTGACGTTGTATCTATCGGTAAAGCAGGTTATGAACGTCAGTTAAAGAACGTAGCTGCTGGTGAAGTATCTGAAACTTCTACTGATGGTATCAACGGTTCCCAGTTATATGGTATTTTGAATAACATGACAATAGATCCAACATTCTTATATGCTGGTGACGATGCTGATAAAGGCGAGGTAACAGGTGCTGATGCGGATGCTAAAAAAGCGGATGCAGCCTCAAAGAAAATTGTAAGTAGAAGTATGAAAGACAGCCGTTTGAACTTGTTAGGTGGTGCAGATAAAACTAAATTATCTGAGAATAACATCGGTGTAAATTACGAAAGTGGCAACACCTTAACATTTAAATTGGCAAAAGATTTAAAAGGATTAGATAGCACTGATGTAGGCGGTATTGTAACTAATGCTGATGGCATTAACATGAATAACAAACCAATTACTAATGTAGCAGGTAACCTACCAGGTGCAAAAGAAGGAACTGATGAACCTACAACATCTTCTGAGGGCCCGGCGGCAGCAGATTTGCCAAATATCAAAAAGAATGCGGCTACTGTAGGTGACGTATTAAATGCAGGTTGGAACTTACAAAACAATGGAACTGCAAAAGATCTTGTAAAACCTTATGATACAGTCAACTTTATTAATGGTGAAGGTACAACAGCTGTAGTAGAAACTACAGATAACAAAGTATCTACTGTGAAATTCGATGTAAAACTTGGCGCAGGTTTGAAAAAAGATAATCAAGGTAATGTCACTGTAGATGCAGGCGATATTGCTAATGAAAATGGTGCACCTAAAGTAGCAGATGCAGACAAAGGTAAAGTGGCAACTGTAGATACAGTGGCAAAAGCTATTAATGATTCCTATTGGATTGCTTCTGCAGAAAAAGATGGTAACACAATTGGTACAGATGATAACATTAAACCTAGTACAAAAGTGACTTTAGATGCTGGTAAAAATATTGAAATTGATCACAGCACTGCAAATAAATTTACTTTCAAAACAGTAGATAAACCAGAGTTTACAGGTGTTGATTTAAAAGATAAAGATGGTAATAAAGTTAACTTGGCTCCAACTGCGGATGGTCTAAAATTAGGTAAAGGCGATAACAACGAACCTGCTAATATTACGAATGTAACATCTGGTTTAAAACCATATGCTGAAACAACACCAGATTCTCCAGATGCTAAAAAAGGTTTAGTTGACTTATCTAAGCCAAAAGATGGATCTGCTCCAACAGTAAGTGATAATACAGCAGCCACTGTAGGTGATTTACGTAACATGGGTTGGGTTGTATCTGCTGATAAAACAACAGGTAATTTAGGTACTCCATACTCTGAAGCTGTAAAAAATGCTAATGAAGTGAAATTCGTAGGTACAGGTAGTGCTACTGTTTCTGGTAAAACAGATGAAAATGGTGTACGCACAATTACTGTAGATGTGAATGATCAAGCAGTTGCCAATAATGCAGCAGCTCCTGTTGTGTATACCGATGAAAATGGTGACCGTGTATATCCTACTGGTAAAAAAGATGAAAAAGGGAACCCAATCTTTAGCAAAAATCCAGATGGTTCTGGTGCTCCTGTAACAGGTCCAATCAAAACAAGCATTAATGGACCAGAAGGAACAAAATCTCCAACTACATTAGATAATGTAGCAGGTAACTTACCAGGCGCGAAAAAAGATACAGAAGCTCCAACTACAACTGGTGTAGGTCCAACAGAGGAAGATGCAAAGAAAATTGCAAATAATGCAGCTACTGTAGGTGACGTATTGAATGCAGGTTGGAACTTGCAAGGTAATGGTAAAGATGTTGATTTTGTAAAACCATATGATACTGTAAACTTTATCGATGGTGAAGGTACAACAGCTGTAGTAGAAACAAAAGATAACAAAGTATCTACTGTAAAATTCGATGTAAAACTTGGTGCAGGTTTGAAAAAAGATGACAAAGGTAATATCACTGTAGATGCTGGAGACATTACAAATGAAAATGGTGCGCCTAAAGTAGCAGATACAGATAAAGGTAAAGGTAAAGTGGCAACTGTAGATACAGTGGCAAAAGCTATTAATGATTCCTATTGGATTGCTTCTGCAGAAAAAGATGGTAAAACAATTGGTGCAAATGATAACATTAAACCTAGCACAAAAGTGACTTTTGATGCTGGTAAAAATATTGAAATTGATCACAGCACTCCAAATAAATTTACTTTCAAAACAGTAGATAACCCAGAGTTTAAATCTATTGATTTAAATGATGGTACTGGAAATAAAGTTAACTTAGCTCCAACAGCAGATGGCTTAAAAGTAGGTAAAGGGGATAATAACGATCCAGTTAATATCACCAATGTGGCTAATGGTGGGGAGACGTTTAAACCAGCTGATGATGTAAAATTAGCAAATGATGGTAAATGGTACCCAGCAGATCAAGTAGAATCTAATGGACAACCAAAAGAGGGTGCTACACCTGCAGCAAGTCCATTGGTTACAAAAAATGAAGCTGGTGATATTCTTGAAAAAGGTAACGATGGTAACTGGTATAAGGCTAATGATTTAGTAAATGGTGAGCCAAAACCTAATGTAAATGAGCAAAAACCAGTGGCAAAACCAGAGAATGCTGATAAAGCAGGTTTGGTGAACTTTGCAAACTCTAATCCTAACAATGTAGCTACTGTTGGGGATTTACAAAACATGGGCTTCGTAGTAGCTGCCAAAGATAATGGTTATACAGAACAAGTTCGTAATGCTAACAAGGTAGAGTTTACAGGTTCTAAAGGCGTATCTGTAACTGGTAAAACATTAAAAGATGGTACTCGTGAAATTAATGTATCTTTAAAAGAAGGTCGTGTAACAAATAATGTGATCATTACTGATGCAGATGGTAACGAAGTTAAGGCTGTACGTGGTGCAGACGGTAAAATCTATAAAAAAGACCCTAAAACTGGCAAAGCTATGAAAGAAGAGTTCCCATTAAAACCTACAGATACAGTAAGAAATGATGGTGATGCGTATGTAACAGGTAACTCTGTAGCTACAGCTATCCAAAAATCTGGTTGGGACATCGGTATCGGTTCTACAGATAAAGAGTTCACCACTGAGGAAAAAACGTATGAACGAGTGAATCCTAAGGATAAAGTAAAATTTGCGAATGGAGATAATACCACTGTATCTATGGTAGTAGATGCTAAACCAGATAGAGATGGTGCTACAGTAACTACTACATATGTAAAAGTAGATGTGAACCGTGACTTGAAATTAGATAGTGTAACAACTACTGGTAAAGATGGTTCTTCCACTAAAATGGATGGAAATGGTATTACAATCACTCCAGCTGATAAAACTAAACGACCTGTTTCCTTGACAAATAATGGATTGGATAACGGCAATAACAGAATTACTAATGTAGCACAAGGGATTGATGATACAGATGCAGTGAATGTATCTCAATTAAAAGGGGTAGCTAATGCAGTAGCTGAAGTAGGTAATCGCGTGAACCGTTCTGGTGCTCAAGCAGCAGCATTGGCAGGTTTACAAACAATCCAATACGATCCATTGGAGCCAACTCAAATTTCTGCAGGTGTAGGTCATTATAAAGGCTCTAGTGCTTTGGCATTAGGTGTGAACCATTATAAAAATGAATCTACTTTATTCCACGTAGGTGCATCTTTCAATGGTCGCAGTAGCGAAACGATGGCAAATGCTAGCGTAACTTGGAAATTTGGTTCTCGTGCAGATGAAACAGCAGTGAAAGATACATTCCGTCAAGGACCAATCAGTGCATCTTACACATTGCAAGATAAAGTATCTGCATTGGAAGTACAAAATAGTGCTCAAAAAGATGAAATTGCAGAATTGCGAGCATTAGCAGCAACACAACAAGCACAAATTGCTGAATTGTTTAAACGTTTAAACGAAAAAGCATAGAAACTTGCTTATGCTGTACAGCTTTATGGCGTTTTTAACTAAATAGGATAAAGGGAAGCCCATGGCATACTCCTTCTCAAACGGTATTTCATAATGTTTGTTCAGGAGCACGCCATGGGCTTCTTGCATTTGTTTGATTTAGTCAGTAAGACCCGCCACAAAGGCTGCTACGCCTAACGGCGTTCCTCTGGGGATGGTACTTGTCTTTTTTTGAAAAGGGTAAGTATTGACTTCACTTTTTTTACGAGGAGGCCACAAATATGGTATGATATAAGGTACAGATAATAATACATAAGATATTCCTACATAGATAATAGGAGGGACCTACGTTGAGTAGTATTTTTGATATCATTGGACCAGTTATGATTGGTCCATCTAGTTCACATACAGCGGGAGCGGCGCGCTTGGGAAAGATGGCGCTGTCTATGTTTCATGAACGCCCAGATAGTGTGACTATGACATTATATGGTTCCTTTGCGAAGACCTATCGGGGTCATGGTACGAATCGTGCGTTGGTGGCAGGTTTACTTGGCATGGATGCAGATGATGCACGCATTCGTGACTCTTTGGAAATTGCAGAGCAAGAGAATTTTCAGTATACCTTTATCGAGTCTGAAGTGGATGCAGGTCATCCGAATACGGTGCGTTTCAATATGTACGGCAAAGATGGCAAGCATATGTCCGTTACAGGGTCTTCTCTCGGTGGTGGTCGAGTGGCGGTGACCAATATTGACGGCATCGATGTGGAAATTACCGGAGAAGAGCATCAAATTATTGTGTTCCATACGGATCAACCTGGTGTCATTGCAGGGGTTACGCACATTTTAGGCTTGGAAGGTATCAATATTTCCAGTATGCGCGTGTTCCGCAAACGAAAAGGATCGGAAGCGGTCATGCTCATTTCTACAGACTCTGATGTAGATGCAGTGGCATTGCAACAGATTAAGGAAGTGGCGGGGATTTCTTCGGTGATGTATTTTGAGCCATTGGAATAGAGGAAACTATGAGTTATTTATACGATACAATTGAAGATATTGTGCGCCTTGCAGACCGTGAAAGTATTTCCTTTTCCGAAGTGGTATTGCGGGCGGAAATAGAGAGTACAGGTTCTACGAAAGAGGACGTGCTAGATGAGATACGACGTCGTATTCAGATTTTTAAAGAATCTGTTCGTGACGGTATTGAAGATACAAGAAAAAGTAAGAGCGGCATGTCTGGTGGACAAGCAAAACAATTAGATGAACGGAAGCCAGTCTTTTTGAGTGACCTTACATACCGGGCATTACGGTATGCTATTTCCGTGAATGAAGCGAATGCGAAGATGTTCCGCATTGTTGCATGTCCTACGGCAGGGGCCTGCGGAATTTTGCCGGGAGTCATGCAAGCAGTGGGAGAAGTGTACAACTGTGATGACCAAGCGTACATCAATGGCTTCTTAGCGGCGGCTGGGGTTGGTAATGTAGTGACGAATCAAGCTTGTGTAGCGGGCGCTGTGGGTGGCTGTCAAGCCGAAGTTGGTACAGCAGCAGCGATGGCAGCGGCTTGCGCTGTGGCTATGATGGGAGGTACTACGGACGAAGTAGTAACGGCTATGACCTTGTGCATGAAAAATGTACTGGGTTTGGTCTGCGACCCAGTGGCAGGCCTAGTAGAAGTGCCTTGTGTGAAGCGGAATGGCATCTATGCGGTCCACGCCTTAGCGGCCGCAGAAATGGCGATGGCGGGCTTGCGTAGCCGTATCCCTGCAGACGAGGTCATCGGTGCTATGGATTCCATAGGACGAGCCTTACCAGAAGCACTTCGTGAAACCAGTGAAGGCGGTTTGGCGCGAACAAAAACGGGAATGGACATAACCAATCGCTTGGCTCATCAGAAATAGAGAGGGTTAGTATGGGATGTTTAGCATATAGAGAAACAAGTGCGTATCAAGGGGCTCTACGTATTTTGCAAACTTTACAAAAAGCACAAGAGGAAGCGTATATTGTAGGTGGTGCAGTGCGAGATATCCAGATGGGTCGTATGCCCCATGATTACGACATTGTCACCTCCGCTATGCCAGAGGTGGTCATCGATGTATTGCGAACGGCTGGTTTTACTACGACCAATGTAGTAGGAGCCTCTTTTGGCGTTGTGGTCGTGTCCTATGAAGAGCATTCCTATGAGGTGGCTACCTATCGCAGTGAACAATATGGCGATGACAGCCATCGACCTGTAGCTGTACAATATCCATCTACCTTTTTAGAGGATGTACGTCGGCGAGATTTTACGATAAATGGTCTCGCTCTTACTGAAAGTGGGCAAATCCGAGATGAAGTCGGTGGATTACAAGATATAGAACATCGCCGTTTGTGTACGATTGGTTCTAGCAAAGAGCGCTTTCAAGAAGATGCATTGCGGATGTTCCGATTATGCCGATTTGCCGGGCAATTAGGGTTTTCTATTGACTCTAGTACGTGGGCAGGTATAGAGCCTAATTTGTATCGTGTGGAAGGATTGTCTCTAGAACGAGTACGTATAGAAATTGAAAAAATGTTACTCAGTGACCATGTGGACTTGGCATTAGATGCGTTGGTGCGCAGTCATTTGAATGAACAATGTTGTCAACAAACCATAGAGGGGAAGCCCCGTCGTATTCCTATATTGCCGGAGTTAACCCATTTAGTAGATTTGCCACAAGCTCCAGAACATCATGTACATGATGGGTGGCGCCATACGTTAGCAGTCGTCAAAGGGGTACCACAGAACCTCGTATTACGTTGGGCTGCCTTGCTCCACGATGTGGGCAAAGGCGTAGAAGGCGTTCGAGGCTTTCACAATGGACGTATTACGGATCGTAACCACGATCGAGTGGGCGCTCAAATGACACGTGATATACTGACGCGTTTAGGCTATGCGAAAGAGTTTGTCAATCTCGTAGTATGGCTTGTGGAACGACATATGCGCTTTCACTTTTATGTGGCGAATGGTTCTGCGGATTTGCGGAAATGGATGCAAAAAGAAGCAAGAGATGGGGTATTTCGAGAAACAAAGGATCTAGTCATGGCTATGGAATGTTTGAAAGAATTGGGCGTGGCAGATGTGATCGGCAGTGGCACGAAAGATCCAGAACCATCAGATGCGTATGGCAGTCGTATGGTGTCATTGGCACAGACCATGCCGGTGCATACGAAAGATTTACATTATGATAAAGGACTGCCAGCTTTGGTAGGGCCCTATGTAAAAGAAGTGATGCAAACGTTATTGCAACGTGTACAAAGTGGAGACATTTTGAACACCCCAGAGGCGTTACAGGAAGCAGGACTTGCTAAGTATCGTCGACTGAAAGAAAAGGAGTAGTAACCATGACAGTGCAAAAAGCACGAAAACAATTAGATGAATATGCGTTAAGAGGGTTTGCCATTATATTTGTGATTGCGTCGCTCATTGTATTGCGTTATGGATATATTCAAATTGTGGCTAATGATACCTATTCAAAACGCTTTTCTAATCAATTTATTACAGATCGAGTATTGCAATCTCCACGAGGCACTATTTTCGATCGTAACGGCAATCCCTTGGCATTGAGTGTTACAGTTAACTCTGTCAGTGCGGACCCAACGATGATGCGTGTGGTGGCTAAGAAAACACCAGAAGAAGTAGCAGATGTGTTAGCTCCCTATGTGCGCATTTCCAGAGAGGAAATTATCAAAAAACTGAATGAGGATACAGCCTTTGTGTGGATTGATCGACTCTTAGATGTGCCGAATTCTAATGGTATAGAAGCGGCCATTAAGGAAGCGAAGTTCAACTTTATTACCTTGCACAAAGAAAGCCGACGGTATTATCCTAATGATACCTTGTTAGCACCGGTCCTTGGATTTGTAGGATTCAATGAAGATGGGAAGGCTGATGCGGAAGGTAAAGCGGGACTTGAGGCGGCCTTAGATGATGTGATTCGTAGTAATGAAGTGAAAGTCAGCATTTACAATGATACGGCAGGTCGTCCTGTTTTTGAGTCCGTACAATCTCAGTTTTTGCCAGATCAAGAAAAGTCGGTGAATCTTACTATTGATACAACTGTACAGTTCATTGCTGAACGGGCTTTAGATAAAGCGATGGTGGAAACGAAAGCACGCAGTGCAGCGATGATCATTATGGACCCGAAAACAGGGGAAATCCTTGCAATGGCCAATAAAAATCGAGGTATGGCATCGGATGTGAATAAATTAAAGTTTGAAGATTATCGCAATAATGCAGTGGTGAGTATTTATGAACCAGGATCTACTTTCAAACCGATTATTGCCGCCTCCGCACTGGCAGCTGGAAAATGGCAGCTAGATACGGTGTACAATGATACGGGTACTATTGTGATTGATGGACATCATATGAAAAACTGGGATGGTAAGGGCAGTGGTAAAGTACGATTGTTGGATATTTTGAAATATTCCATCAATACAGGTATGGCCTACTTGGGGACTACCACAGGTGGAGATATTTTAACAGACTATGTGAAACGATTTGGCTTTGGTAAGGCTACGGGTATTGAACTTCCAGCCGAAGGGGATGGTATCCTCTTTGATCCGAAGACAATGAGTAAGCTAGATACTGCGACTATGTCCATCGGACAAGGGATTGCGGTAACCCCATTGCAAATGGTGCAAGCCTTTGGAGCGCTGGCCAATGGCGGTAAAATGATGAAACCTCATATTATTAAATCCATTGTTAATCCAGATGGAACGACGTATAAAGAGGCACAAGATGTAGAACAAGGACAACCAATCCCTGAAAGTATTGCCAAACAGATTACAGATATTTTAGAAAAAGAAGTCTCCGAAGGGGGCGGACATAAAGCGTATGTAGAAGGCTATCAATTTGCTGGTAAAACTGGTACGGCGCAAAAATTAGATGCTGAACACGGTGGCTATTTGAACGGTCGTTATATTGCGTCCTTTATTGGTTATGGACCAGTAGAAGATGCACAATTTGTAGCATTGGTTGTAATTGATGATCCATCAGGTACTTACTATGGCAGTCAAATTGCAGCGCCTGTGTTCCAAGATGTGATGTCGCAACTAGTGCGGTACTATAAGATTTCACCAACACGCAGTAAACATAGCGATCAAGATAAGGCAAAAGAGAACGCAAAAGTGTTGACAGTCCATCGCAATCAAGACGGATCTGTCATCGTACCAAACTTTGTGGGACATGCCTATGGGGAAGTGCGCGATTGGGTGCATGAAGCAGGATTAACATTCAAGCCGAATGGTACAGGCTATGCGATTTCGCAAGAGGAAGCCGTAGGCAGTACGGTAGAACAAGGAGGATCCATAACGGTTCATTTTAGTCGTTAATGTAGATAGAATACTTACGCATACGCTGATAGGTGTGTGACATGCTAATGTAATAGAAAATTCTGAATGCGAGGATACCATGATAGAATTATTAGGAAAACCAGTGGCACAAGCTCGTAAGGCTGTGCTACAAGAGAACGTGCAAGTGTTAGTCGATCAAGGCGTGACTATCACGCTAGGTATTTTGTTAGTTGGTGACGATAGTGCTGCTAAGATGTATGCTACTTTCATGGAAAAGGTAGCAAAAGGTGCAAATTTCGATACTGAATTGGTGGAATTGCCAAAAACAGCTACGCAAGAAGAGGTAGAAGCGGTGATTCACAAATTTAACACAGATGAACGCATCTATGGTGTGTTGCCGTTAATGCCGATGCCGAAACATATCGACAGTGAAGCAGTCATTAGTGCCTTAGATCCAGCGAAGGATATTGATGGATTAACCACTTATAATATTGGGCTAGTTAGTGCCGGTAAAGGTGGATATGTGCCGTGTACACCGAAGGCGTGCATGGCTATCGTAGACCATTATGGCATTGAATTATCTGGTAAAAAGGTTGTTGTCTTAGGACGTAGCCAAGTGGTGGGTAAACCCGTGGCACTATTGGCATTAGAACGAAATGCAACAGTGACCATCTGTCATTCTAGAACCCAAAACTTAGAAGCGGAATTGGCACAAGCTGACGTGGTCATTGCTGCAGTTGGTAAAGCACATATGGTGCACGGATCCATGCTGAAAGAGGGCTGTGTTGTGATCGATGTAGGAATCAATGAGTTAGAAGGACAAACCGTAGGTGATGTGAACTTTGCCTCTGCTAGTGAAGTAGCATCTGCTATCACTCCTGTACCTGGTGGGGTTGGTTCTGTGACAACCACTATGATGTTAGAAGGATTATACGAGGCGTATTATGCACGAAATGGCCATTGCTGAGGGAATTGTAGATGTGGCGCTAGATACATTGAAAGCGAATGAAGGCACCATCATTCACGCCATACAAGTGCAAATTGGTGCATTGTCTGGGGTAGAGCCAGAGGCATTACATTTTTGTTTTGATGCGGTCACACAAGGAACGGCGGCAGAGGGAGCGAAGCTAGACATAGAAACGATCCCTATGAAAGGACATTGTTTAGATTGTGACCGAGAATTTTCAATGGAACAGTATCGCCATGTATGCCCACACTGTAACAGTTTTGCTGTAGAAGAATTGCAAGGCCGAGAATTGCGTGTGGCATCGATTGATATGGATTAAAGGAGTACTATGGAAGTACAAGTAATGACAAATGTATTGGCTAAAAATGATGCCATTGCAGAAACACTACAAGAACAATTTAAAGATAAACGTATTTTGGTAATGAACTTATTGGGCTCTCCAGGGGCGGGGAAAACCTCCCTATTGGAGGCGACTTTACAAACCTTGTCCAAGGATTATCGTATTGCTGTTATTGAAGGTGATTTGTTTACGGATAAGGATGCGGAGCGTATTCATGCCACAGGGGTACCAGTGATTCAAATTAACACTGTCGGTGGTTGCCATCTAGATGCGAATATGATTCGTGAGGCTATCGCTGAACTAGATTTGGACGCCTTAGACCTCATCATCATTGAAAATGTAGGCAACTTAGTATGCCCAGCAGAATTTTTCATCGGCGAAGATATGAAAGTAACGGTTCTCTCTATCACTGAAGGAGAAGATAAACCGTTGAAATATCCATTGATATTCAAAGAATCTTCTGCAGTTCTATTAAATAAAGTCGATTTATTGCCCTATGTGCCATTCAAAATGGATGAGGCCATTCGAGATATTCAATCCTTACAACCAGGTGTGCCTATTTTCCAAGTGAGCTGTACGCAAGCAGAAGGGCTTTCACCGTGGATTACTTGGGTGAAAGAAAAATTAGAGGAGCGATGTAACAATGAAAGCTAATTGGAAAGCTATCTTGGCGGCTATGGCAATAGTAGGCATGGTAGGGTTACAACCGCAGGTTGCACTAGGCGAAGATGCTAGTGGCAGCACTATACATAAAAAGGCAGAATCTCTTGTTTCTGAGCAAGATGCCACTGGGAATGCCGTAAACAAGAAGGCTGAGTTAATGGCCGCTGAGAACGGTGTTGCTGAAAAGAAAGTAGAAACAGCAGAGCAAGGAAAAACTGTATTAGAGACGAAGACTGCGGACACTGCTGTGCAGCGGAAGGTGACCGTAGGAACAGTGACCCTTGATTTGATGCCAAACCATGTGGCAGAAGAGATGGCGGTGCGAAAATTTTTGCAAGAGAAAAAAGCTTCCTTTGTCGAAGGTGATGAAGAAAGCTTAGAACTGGTAGGCACCTCCTATACGGCAAATCGTATACCACAGCTTGTTATTACGGACACATTTGTAAACGCCCTCAAAGAAGAAGCTAAAGCCAGAGTGGAAGCAAAACAACGGGAGCCTTGGGTATTTCCAGATGTGGATGTGTTGAAAGAAAAACTAGAGGCTATCCATAAAAAGTACTCTACTGATAGGACTACAAAGGATGAGGTAGAATCTGATGATATGAAAGGTGTGGATATTGATGAGGATTCCGTTGGTGCTACTAGCGATGGTGTAGGTCCTATGCCAAATAGTTCTGCGCAGGCTACTAGCAAAGATAGACCAACAGAAGCAAAGGCAGTTCTTGGTAATGCAGGATCGAAGGAGTTGAAGTCTGAAGGGACTGTAACCGACGAAGAACGAAATGCAGATGTATCGACGGAGAAATCTAAAATAGATACACCGAAAGTAGCTAAGGATAGTACAGTCGAGGGCAAACGTGCACATACAATTGATGATGGGACTAAGACATCTGCAAAGGCTATAAAGGCGGAAAAACAAAATAAGTCACCTAAATATCCTATCGATATATTATGGACAGATAAGGATACTATCTTCTTGCATGAAGATGTTCATGTGGGAGCCACACGTAGCGAAGTGCTCTTTGCTTGGGGGGCACCACAGGCTATGTGGCGCGATAACAAAGATGGTTCATTGCTGTGGCTATATCGAGGTGTGTTTGGCGAAGAAAAAACTATAACTAAAAATAAAAAAAGTTCTATGCAAAAAGAGGAGTTTTCACATTCAGTGAAGAATACTTATACTAGTGACTCTTTAGCAGGTTCTAACAGTTCTGTGGGTTATGTGTGGCTTTCACTGAAACAGGGGAAAGTGACACATTTGGGAATGATTACGGGTCAAGACTGGCCTCGTTTTGCTATACCAGCCACTACATTAGAAACGTTTAAGCCAAATACAATGACGGAATCAGATTTTTCGTTGATGGGTTACCGATTAGGCGACACATTTACCAATGATCCTAACCGATCTTGGGAAGAGCGAGGAAAACTGTATGGTCAGGAATTTTTAGGTTATAAGGATGTAGTTATCGCATATAACAAGGAACACGAAATCACTCGTGTCATGATCAACTCATCGCTTGGTACGACGAAACGCGGCATTTCACTGGGAGATTCTAAATACTTACTGCTCTATCTCTATGGAGTGCCAGATTTTGAAGAACCTGCTAATCATCATGATAGCACTAAAGGTGTAGTCTATGGCTATCGTCATCCGGTGCTAGAACATACCTATCTGTTATTTACATTAGATGATAAATTTATTAGAGAAATATTATTGTCCAACCAAAAGAAAAGCGAACTTGTTTCGGCTATGAAGTCTATGGCGTTGTAATGACGTCATTTATGCAAAAGGAAGAGCACGGCATACTCCTCACAAACGGTATTTCATAATGTTTGTTCGGAGCACGCCGTGCTCTTCTTGAGTTTGTATAAATTTGATATAGCAACGCCATAAGACTACTACGCGTAACTGCGTCGCTTGGAGGAGGTATAGTGCGGTCTTCTTGTATTTAGCATATGTAAGCAGTACAGAACGCCATCTATTCCTATCCATAATGGCGTTTTAGGGAGGCGTACAAAATTTTCTGAAAAAAGTTAAAAAATTTTTTATAAAATGCTTGCATTATACATAGGGGTATGTTATTATATAAAAGTAGTCAGGAACACCACTACAGAGTAGAAAAAGTTCTTGACAAACTACATAAGAACATATATAATAATATATGTAAATGTGCTGGCGTAGCTCAATCGGTAGAGCAGCTGACTTGTAATCAGCAGGTTGTGGGTTCAATTCCTATCGCCAGCTCCATTTTTTTGGAGGGATTCCCGAGCGGCCAAAGGGAGCAGACTGTAAATCTGCCGTCTTCGACTTCGAAGGTTCGAATCCTTCTCCCTCCACCATTTTTATCGCGGGGTGGAGCAGTTGGTAGCTCGTCGGGCTCATAACCCGAAGGTCGCAGGTTCAAGTCCTGTCCCCGCAACCATGTTAATTCGTTAGTGATTGAATGTGCTGGTGTAGCTCAGTCGGCAGAGCGTATCCTTGGTAAGGATAAGGTCACCGGTTCAATCCCGGTCACTAGCTCCATATATTTGGCGGCATAGCTCAGTTGGCTAGAGCAATCGGTTCATACCCGGTGTGTCCGCGGTTCAAATCCGTGTGCCGCCACCAATAACCTCACTTAGGTGGGGATTTTTTTATGCCTAAAATTAGATGTCCATTGAAATCCATAAATTGACTTTGTATAATGATAGTATAGAAAGGTAGTGGCTCTATGGCTAAAGCGATAGATGTGGACTACAGGTATTAACTATACGAGGTACATATGACAACATGGTTTAATGATTTAAAAGAATTAATTTGGCACCCTAAGAGCAAGGGTTTTGATCAAATTGCAGAGTATGGGACGATAAATAAAGGGTTGCTTACCTATTTTGGGCTTGAACTGGTATTTTGCTTGTTGATAGCTACGCTAGTGTTACCGCTAGTGGGCTTTTTCATGCCCGCCTATTATCGTGAGATTAACGCCTTGGGGTCAGCGATTATCATCGGCTTGGCCATTGTCTTTTTCCTATTTCAAGCGGTATCTATCTTCTTTAACAGTGCGATTTTCTACGGTTTGTACAAGTTGACAAAAGGTGAGGCGACTTGGACGGATGTGGTGAAAGGATTCATCTATGGCAAGGTTATCACCAATGTGTATGGCGTGGTATTAGGTTTGCTCTTACTTCCTTTCTTTGGGACAGGTTTTTTCTTAGCAACATCCTATGGTATGGAGCTTATTTGGCTCTTCTTAGGGGCTTTTTTTGCTGTGGCCATCTGGATTTTTTACATGAATCTATCTCTTATGGCTCGTATTATTAAAAGTACATTAATGAAAGCTTTCCTATTGTTGCTAGGCACTGGTATTGTGCAGTTAATCTTAGAATATATGTTGAAGTATCTGTAAATTACATACTTAGGTTAGACTTTCACAGAAATTATCAAAAAGTGAAGTAGAAACATATGTAATTCCTATAAAATAAGTAAACTGTATTTGTATTTCTCTATTTAATCATATATAATAAAGGTAATTAGTTTTTTTGTATTGAAGGAGGCTATTTTAACAATGGCAAAAGCAAAGTTCGAACGTAATAAACCACACGTTAACATTGGTACTATCGGTCACGTTGACCATGGTAAAACTACTTTAACAGCAGCAATCACTAAAGTTCT
>NZ_RQVJ01000010.1 GCF_003999875.1 Veillonella sp. 3310
AAAGACATCGAACGTGGTCAAGTATTGGCTAAACCAGGTTCCATCAAACCTCACACTAAATTCAAAGCAGAAGTATACGTATTGACAAAAGAAGAAGGTGGCCGTCATACTCCATTCTTCTCCAACTACCGTCCACAATTCTACTTCCGTACAACTGACGTAACTGGCGTTATCAACTTACCAGAAGGTACAGAAATGTGTATGCCTGGCGATAACATCACTATGAACATCGAGCTTATCACTCCAATCGCTATTGAAGAAGGTTTACGTTTCGCGATCCGCGAAGGTGGCCATACAGTAGGCGCTGGTGTTGTTACAGCTATCGAAGCATAATCTGACTGAAAGATTATCTATATAAACCGTGCAATCAAGGAGCGGCAAACTTGCCGCTCTTAGGTTGTGTATAAACTATGATATAGAAGGTTGCCCTCGAGAGGGAGAATTTCTATGGAGCAGTTCATTCTGGAAATGGACGAAGGGAGATATATAACAATGGCAAAACAACAAAAAATCCGTATTCGCTTGAAAGCATATGATCATAAAGCATTAGATCAAAGTGCTCAACGTATTGTAGACGTTGCAAAACGCAATGGCGCGTTGGTTTCTGGACCAATTCCATTGCCTACAGAAAAAAATATTTTCACGATTCTTCGTTCTCCACATGTTAACAAAGATTCCCGTGAACAATTCGAAATGCGTACACATAAACGCTTAGTAGAAATTATTGAGCCAAATTCGAAAACAGTAGATGCAATCACTCGCCTTGATTTGCCAGCTGGTGTATCTATTGAAATAAAATTATAAGAAATAAGGAGGTGCGATTATGTCTAAAGCTATTTTGGGTAAAAAGTTAGGAATGACTCAAGTCTTCACAACTGAAGGCAAACTAGTTCCTGTCACTGTAGTGGAAACTACACCTAGCGTAGTAGTGCAAGTAAAAACTGTTGAATCCGACGGTTACAATGCGGTACAGCTTGGTTACGGTTCCATTAAAGAAAAACATTTAACTAAACCTGTAAAAGGCCAGTTCGATAAAGCCGGCGTAGCGCCAGTTAAATATCTTCGTGAACTTCGCCTTGCTGAAGCAACTGATTACACAGTGGGCCAAACTCTGGCAGCTGATATCTTCGCAGAAGGTGAGCTAGTAGATGTTGTGGGTACAGGTAAAGGTAAAGGTTTCGCTGGTACAATTAAGCGTCATAACTTTAGCCGTGGTCCTGAAACTCATGGTTCCAAATCTCATCGTGAACCAGGTTCCATCGGTCCAATGATCTCCGGTGGCGGCGGTAAAGTATTTAAAGGTAAAAAACTTCCTGGACAAATGGGTGGTGGCAGAGTTACTGTACAACGTCTATCTGTTGTAAAAGTTGATGCTGAACGTAACCTTTTATTAATCAAAGGTGGCATCCCTGGTGCTAAAGGTAGCCTAGTGATGGTTCGCAACACAGTAAAACCTGTTAAATAACTAATTGTCGAAAGGAGGATACATAATGCCAACAGTAACTAAATACAACATGTCCGGCGCTAAAGTCGGCGAAATCCAGTTGAATGATGCAGTATTCGGTGTTGAAGTAAACGCTGCTGTTATGCATCAAGCCGTAGTTCGTCAATTGTCTAACGAACGACTTGGTACACATGCAACTAAAACTCGAGGAGAAGTACGCGGTGGCGGTAAAAAACCTTGGAGACAAAAAGGTACAGGCCGTGCTCGTGCTGGTTCTAGCCGTTCCCCAATTTGGGTAGGTGGTGGTATCACTTTTGGTCCACAACCTCGTAGCTACTATAAAGCTATGCCTCGTAAAGCTAGACGCTTAGCAGTTAAATCTGCATTATCTGATAAAGTAAATCACAGCGAATTGTTCGTAATCGACGAATTGAAATTAGCCGCACCAAAAACTAAAGATGTATTAAACATCCTTAATAACTTCAAAGTTGGTGACGCAAAAGTTCTTTTCATCACTGATGGTGATGTAAATGTGGAATTATCCGCTCGTAACATCCAAGGTGTGAAAGCACTTCCATACACAAATATCAATATCTTCGATTTATTGCACCACGACAAACTCTTCATCGCTGAAGGTGCTATTGCAAAAATTGAGGAGGTGCTTGGATAATGAACAAATTTGATGTATTAATTCGTCCAATCATTACAGAAAAAACAACTTTGTTAATGCAAGAAAACAAATATACTTTCCAAGTTCCTTTGACTGCGAACAAAGTAGAAATCCGTAAAGCTGTTGAATCTATCTTCAACGTAAAAGTAGAAAAAGTAGCCACTATCCGTGTATTAGGAAAAACTAAACGCATGGGTCGCACAATGGGTAAACGTAGCGATTACAAAAAAGCTATCGTAACTCTAAAAGCTGGCGAATCTATTGAATTATTTGAAGGTGTATAAGAGTCTAGTAAGGAGGCCCAATAATGGCAATTAAATCATTTAAACCGTACTCCGCTGGTCGTCGGTTTATGACAGTGTCTGCCTTTACTGAAATTACAGCAAGCAAACCTGAAAAATCCTTGCTCGCAAAAGTAACTTCTAAAGGTGGTCGTAATAACACTGGTAAAATGACAGTACGTCATCAAGGTGGCGGTCATAAACGTCAATACCGTATTATTGACTTCAAACGTACTAAAGATAATATCCCAGCTCGCGTAGCTACAATCGAATACGATCCTAACCGTAGTGCTCGTATCGCATTGTTAAACTATGCAGATGGTGAAAAACGTTATATCATTGCTCCACATGGTCTTAAAGTGGGTGATGTAGTTTACTCCGGTCCTGAATCCGATATTAAACCAGGTAACGCGTTACCATTGGCTAATATCCCATTGGGTACTCAAGTACACAACATCGAAATGAAAATTGGTAAAGGCGGACAAATCGTTCGTTCTGCTGGTACTTCCGCTCAATTAATGGCGAAAGAAGGCAACTATGCATTACTTCGTTTACCATCTGGTGAACTTCGTCGTGTACGCGTAGAATGCCGTGCTACAGTAGGTGTTGTATCTAACATTGACCATGAAAATATCACTATTGGTAAAGCTGGCCGTCAACGTTGGAAAGGCATTCGTCCTGGCAACCGCGGTGTTACAATGAACCCTTGTGACCATCCACATGGTGGTGGTGAAGGTAAATCTCCAGTTGGTCGTAAACATCCTGTTACACCTTGGGGTAAACCAGCTCATGGCGTTAAAACTCGCGACAAGAAAAAAGCTTCTAGCAAGTTAATCGTTAAACGTCGTACAAAATAGGATATAGGAAGGAGATATAACAGTGTCCAGATCAATTAAAAAAGGCCCTTTTGTTGCAGAATCTCTTCTGAAAAAAATTGATGCCTTAAATGAAACTAATGATAAAAAAGTAGTAAAAACCTGGTCCCGTGCATCTACTATTTTCCCACAATTTGTAGGCCATACGATTGCTGTGCATGATGGTCGCAAACATGTACCTGTATTCATTACAGAAGATATGGTAGGTCATAAATTAGGTGAATTCGCTCCTACACGTACTTATAAAGGTCATGGTAAGGACGAAAAAACTACAGGCAGAAAATAGGAGGATTTAACATGGAAGCAAAAGCAATCGCTAGACATATTCGTATTGCGCCTCGTAAAATCCGCATCGTTGCAGATTTAGTGCGCGGTAAAAACATCGGCGAAGCATTTGCCATCTTGAAGTTTACTCCGAAAGTTGGCGCCGATGTAGTAACTAAAGTTTTGACATCTGCTATCGCAAATGCAGAACACAATTTTGACATGAATGTAGAAAATCTTTATGTGTCTGAGATCTTCGTTGATCAAGGTCCAACAATGAAACGCATTCATCCTCGTTCCCGTGGACAGGCTTTCAAAATTTTGAAACGTTCTAGCCACGTAACAGTAGTTGTTAAAGAAAGAGCTTAATCGAAGGAGGGAAACAGAGTGGGTCAAAAAGTAAATCCACATGGCTTGCGTGTTGGTATCGTAAAAGATTGGGACGCAAAATGGTATGCTGATAAAGATTTCGCATCTAACCTTCATGAAGACGTAAAAATCCGTACCTTCTTGAAGAAAACACTTTTCATTGCTGGTATTTCCCGCATTGAAATTGAGCGTACAAATAAACGTATTAAAGTAACTATCCACACTGCTAAACCAGGTATGGTTATCGGTAAAGGTGGACAAGGAATCGAAGATATCCGTAAAGAATTGAAACGTTTTACAGATAAACAAATCGATGTAAACATTGCTGAAATTAAACAAGTAGACATGGAAGCTCAACTTGTTGCTGAAAGCATTGCTAGCCAATTGGAACGCCGTGTAAGCTTCCGTCGTGCAATGAAACAAGCAGTAGGTCGCACTATGCGTTTAGGCGCTAACGGTATCAAAGTTATGGTATCTGGTCGTCTAGGTGGTGCAGAGATCGCTCGTAGCGAATCTTACCGTGAAGGTTCCATTCCACTTCACACACTTCGTGCTAATATCGATTATGCAACAGCAGAAGCACATACAACATATGGTTGCATCGGTATTAAAGTATGGATCTACAAAGGTGAAGTTTTGCCAGAAGCTAAACAAACATCTAAAAAGGAAGAAGGTGACAACTAATGCTAATTCCAAAGCGCGTAAAACATCGTAAACAATTCCGCGGTCGTATGAAAGGCCGTGCAATGCGTGGTAACAAAGTTGCTCATGGTGATTTCGGTTTAGTAGCATTAGAGCCATCTTGGATCACAAACCGTCAAATCGAAGCAGCCCGTATTGCTATGACACGTTACATTAAACGTGGTGGTAAAGTTTGGATTAAAATTTTCCCTGATAAACCAATCACTGCAAAACCAGCAGGCGTTCGTATGGGTTCCGGTAAAGGTTCTCCAGAAAAATGGGTAGCAGTAGTTCGCCCAGGACGTGTAATGTTTGAAATGAACGGCGTACCAGAAGTAGTGGCTCGTGAAGCTATGCGTCTTGCAAGCCATAAACTTCCAATCAAAACGAAGTTCGTTGTTAAGGGTAAAGAATTGGGTGGTGACGTAAATGAAGGTTAATGACATTCGCAATTTGAGCGCTGCCGAGTTGAACACTAAAGTTTCCGAATTGAAAGAAGAGTTGTTTAACCTACGTTTTCAACTCGCTACTGGTCAATTAGAAAATCCAATGCGTATCCGTGAAGTTAAAAAAACTATCGCTCGTATCAAAACTGTACAACGAGAAGAAGAAATTAAAGGTAACGCATAATAACAAATTTTGTTTGGATTGAATAGGAGGCTTAAAGTCGTGGCAGAAGTAAGAAATGTACGAAAAGCACGTGTAGGTAAAGTTGTAAGCAACAAAATGGACAAAACAGTTGTTGTACAAATCGATCGTAAAGTACCTCACGAATTATATAGCAAGCCAATGGTAACAAGCAAACGTTTTAAAGCACATGATGAAAACAACGAATGCTTAGTTGGCGATATCGTAAAAATCGTAGAAACTCGTCCATTATCTAAAGATAAACGTTGGAGAGTTGTAGAAATTATTGAAAGACAAAAATAATCAGTGATGTAAGGAGGAAAAGTCATGATCCAGCAACAAACAATTTTGAATGTTGCCGATAACACTGGTGCGAAACGCATTATGTGCATCCAAGTGATGGGCGGTTCTTACCGTAAATTTGGCAATATTGGTGACGTAATCGTTGCTTCTGTAAAAGATGCATCACCCGGTGGCGTTGTCAAGAAAGGCGACGTTGTAAAAGCCGTTATTGTTCGTTCTAAAAAAGGCATCCGTCGTCAAGATGGTTCCTATATCCGTTTCGATGAGAACGCTGCTGTAGTTATTAAAGACGACAAAAGCCCTCGCGGAACTCGTATTTTCGGACCTGTAGCAAGAGAACTTCGTGAAAAAGACTTCATGAAAATTATCTCCCTTGCTCCAGAAGTGTTATAAGAAGGAGGAGCTCAACATGTCCCAAAAACTACATGTTAAAAAAGGTGATACAGTTGTTGTTATCTCCGGCAAGGAAAAAGGTAAACAAGGCGAAATTATCGCTGTTGATATCAAAAAAGAACGAGTAACTGTAAAAGGTCTTAACCTAGTTAAACGTCATACAAAACCTAGCCAAGCGAACCCTCAAGGTGGCATCATTGAAAAAGAAGGTACAATCCATGTATCCAATGTAATGGTGTTAGATCCTGAACAAAAAGTTCCAACTCGTACTAAAAAAGTTGAGGAAAATGGTTCTTTCGTTCGCGTAGCTGTTAAAAGTGGCGCTAAACTTTAATTGATAAGGAAAGGAGGTCTTTTACAAAATGTCTCGTTTACAAGAAAAATATACTTCTGAAATTAAGAAGGCTTTACAAGAGAAATTCCAATATGGCAACGTAATGGAAATTCCTAAATTAGAAAAAATCGTAATCAATATCGGCGTAGGCGATGCTGTTGGTAACTCCAAAGCATTGGACGCAGCTGTTAAAGATTTAGAAATTATCGCTGGTCAAAAACCAGTCGTAACTCGCGCGAAAAAATCCATTGCGAACTTCAAAGTTCGTGAAGGTATGCCTCTTGGCACAAAAGTAACTCTTCGTGGCGAACGCATGTATGAATTCCTCGATAAATTGATTAATGCGGCATTGCCTCGCGTGCGTGACTTCCGTGGTATCAGCGCAAAAGCGTTTGATGGTCGTGGTAACTATGCATTAGGCCTAAAAGAGCAATTAATCTTCCCTGAAATCGAATACGATCAAGTAGAACGAGTAACAGGTATGGATATTATCTTCGTAACAACAGCTAACACTGACGAAGAAGCTCGTGAATTATTGGCACAATTCGGCATGCCTTTTGAAAAATAATTAGGAGGAAACGATAGATGGCTAAAAAATCTATGATCGAACGTGAGAAAAAACGTGCACGTATCGTTGCAAAATATGCAGCAAAACGCGAAGCGTTAAAAGCAGCAGGCGATTATGAAGGTTTATCCAAATTACCTGCCAACGCATCCCCAACACGCTTGCACAACCGTTGCAACTTAACAGGTCGTCCTCATGGTTATATGCGTAAATTCGGTATTAGCCGTATTGCGTTCCGTGAATTGGCGTACAAAGGACAAATCCCTGGCGTGAAAAAAGCTAGTTGGTAATAGGATAACGAGAGGAGGTTTTTAGAAGATGGTAATGACAGATCCGATTGCGGATATGCTGACACGCATCCGTAATGCAAACTCTGCACTTCATGAAACAGTTGAAATCCCTGCTTCTAAAATGAAGGCTGCTGTTTTAGCTATCCTTAAAGACGAAGGTTTCGTTAAGGAAGTTGAAACAATTGAAAATGAAAAACATGCTACTTTAAAAGTAACATTGAAATATGGTTCTAATAATGAAAAAGTAATTACCGGTATTAAACGTATCTCTAAACCAGGCCTACGTGTATACGCGAAAAAGGAAGAACTTCCTCGCGTACTTGGTGGTTTAGGTATCGCAGTTATTTCTACATCTAAAGGCATCATGAGCGACAAACAAGCTCGTAAAGAAGGCTTAGGTGGCGAAGTAATCGCTTACGTTTGGTAATCATAGCAATAGGAGGTAGAAAGAATGTCACGTGTCGGTAGAATGCCTATCGAGATCCCAGCTGGCGTAACGGTAACTCAAAACGAGCATACGTTAACAGTTAAGGGTGCAAAAGGTGAATTAACTCGTACTTTCCATCCGGACATCAACATTGCTGTTGAAGAAAATGTAATCACAGTAACTCGTCCTAGCGATGGAAAAGAACACCGTTCTTTACACGGTTTAACTCGTGCTCTTGTTGCTAACATGGTAACAGGCGTACATGAAGGCTTTACTAAAACTTTAGAAATCAATGGCGTTGGTTACAGAGCGGCTAAGCAAGGTAACAAACTTGCTTTAACATTGGGCTTCTCCCATCCAGTAGAGATGGAAGCTCCTGCTGGTATTACAATCGATGTCCCAGCTCCTAATAAAATTGTTGTTTCTGGTGCTGACAAAGAAGTTGTTGGTGCAGTAGCAGCTGATATTCGTAAATGGAGAAAACCAGAACCTTACAAAGGTAAAGGTATCCGTTACGAAGGCGAAGTTGTTCGTCGTAAAGCAGGTAAAGCTGGCGCTAAAGGTAAGTAATAACAGTTTACATTAGAAAGGAGTGGACATCTTGGCAGGAACATCCAAACGCAAAATTGCTCGTGCAAAACGTCATTTACGTTTACGTCGTCACATTTCTGGTACGGCTGCACGTCCTCGCTTGAACGTATTCCGTTCTTTAAGCAATATTTATGCTCAAGTCATTGATGACGTAGCTGGCAAAACATTAGTATCTGCTAGCTCTCAAGATAAAGAATTAAATCTTTCCTACGGTGGTAACGTAGCTGCTGCTAAAGCAGTTGGTGAAGCTGTTGCGAAAAAAGCAATTGCTGCAGGTATCGATACAGTAGTATTTGACCGCGGTGGTTACATTTATCATGGTCGTGTAGCAGCCCTTGCAGAAGGTGCTCGTGAAGCAGGCTTAAAATTCTAAGAAGGAGGAACTATAGACATGGCAAGAATTGATTACACAACTCTTGATCTTAAAGAAAGAGTAGTATTCATCAACCGCGTAGCCAAAGTTGTTAAAGGTGGTCGTCGTTTTTCCTTCAGCGCCCTTGTAGTTGTTGGTGACGGCAACGGTCATGTAGGTGTTGGCTTAGGTAAAGCTGCGGAAGTACCTGATGCAATCCGTAAAGGCATTGATGATGCTAAGAAAAACCTTATTCATGTTGTTATTAAAAATGGTACAATCCCTCACACAGTTACAGGAACATTCGGCGCAGGCCGCGTATTCTTGAAACCAGCTGCAGAAGGTACTGGAGTTATCGCTGGTGGCCCAGTTCGTGCTGTATTGGAATTAGTGGGTGTTCGTAACATCTTAACTAAATCTTTAGGATCTTCCAATCCTAACAACATGGTTCGCGCAACACTAGAAGGTTTAGCTCAATTAAAACGAGCTCAAGACGTAGCTGCACTTCGTGGCAAAACTCTTGAAGAAATTTACGGTTAATAAGGAGACCAATAATGGCACAAGTTAAAGTAACATTAACAAAAAGCTTAATCGGTCGTCCTGCAGATCAACGTGCGACTGTTAAAGCTCTTGGATTGAAAAAAACTAACTCCCAAGTAGTTAAAGAAGTAACACCTCAAATCGAAGGTATGCTTCATAAAGTTAGACATTTAGTAAAAGTAGAAGAAGTATAATAGATAAGGAGGTGCACGAATGAAACTTCATGAATTAGCTCCGGCTGCAGGTTCCAAAAAAACTCGTACTCGTGTAGGTCGTGGTCTTGGATCCGGTTTAGGTAAAACTTCCGGTCGTGGTCAAAAAGGTCAAAATTCTCGTAGTGGTGGCGGTGTGCGCACTGGCTTCGAAGGTGGCCAAATGCCTCTTTATCGTCGTTTACCAAAACGTGGTTTCAAAAATATCTTTGCACTTCAATATGCAGAAGTTAATGTATCCCAATTGAATCGTTTTGAAGACGGTGCAACTGTAGATCCAGTAGCTCTTATTGAAGCTGGTATTTTGAAAAATGTACGTGATGGTATCCGTATCCTTGGTAACGGAACTTTAGAACGTAAATTAACTGTTATCGCTAACGGCTTTACAAAATCTGCAGTAGAAAAAATCGAAGCAGCAGGTGGAAAAGTAGAGGTGATCTAGGGTGCTAGATAGCCTCTTGAACATCACTAAAGTAACGGAATTACGTAACAAAGTAGTCTATACATTACTTATGTTCATTGTCTTTCGCTTAGGTATCCATATCCCGGTACCTGGCGTAGAGGCATCTGTTATTGAAAGCTTATTCACCAGTGGTAACCTATTTGGTTTACTAGATTTGTTCGCCGGTGGTGCGTTAAGTAAATTCTCTATCTTTGCAATGAGTATTACCCCATACATCAATGCATCAATCATTATGCAATTGTTAGGGGCAGTAGTACCAACATTTGAAGCATGGAGTAAAGATGGAGAAGAAGGGCGCAAGAAAATTGCAAAAGTGACACGATATGGTACAGTTATCCTTGGCTTCATCCAAGCTTTTGGTATGACCTATGCATTACGTGCTAGCAATGCGCTCATTGATAATAGCTTCATGTCTGTTATTTTGATTTCCATCATCCTTACAGCAGGTACTTGCTTGTTGATGTGGGTGGGGGAACAAATTACAGCTCATGGCATAGGTAATGGTATTTCACTCATTATCTTTGCTGGTATCGTGGCACGATTCCCTGATGGGGTTCAGACCATTTACCAATACCTACAAGTAGGTACAATTAATGTATTTCAAGCGATTCTATTTGCTATCATTGCGGTAGCTATGATCGTTCTTGTAATTGCTGTGACACAAGGCCAACGTCGTATTCCTATCCAATATGCTAAGCGTGTGGTAGGACGAAAAATGTATGGTGGTCACTCAACATTCCTGCCTTTGAAAGTCAATCAAGCAGGGGTTATCCCAATTATCTTTGCGTCATCCATATTGATGTTTCCAGCTACATTGGCACAATTTGTACAAGTACCATGGGTACAAACTGTTGCAAGTTATTTCCAATGGGGAACGCCGATACAGACTATTTTGTATGCTGTATTGATTTTATTTTTTACATACTTCTATACAGCTATCTCAATCAATATTACGGATATGGCAGATAATATGAAAAAACACGGTGGTTTTATCCCAGGTATTCGCCCAGGAAAACCGACTGCTGACTATGTAGACCGAGTAATGACTCGAATTACATTAGTAGGTGCATTTTTCTTAGCTTTCGTTGCAATCCTGCCAAATATGATTGGTGGATTGACAGGCATTCAAGGTGTGTACTTTGGTGGTACAGCACTACTCATCGTAGTGGGCGTAGCATTAGATACAATGCAACAAGTAGAATCTTTAGTATTAACACGCCAATATAAGGGCTTTGTGAAATAGGAGATTATGATATGTATATTTTATTAATGGGACCTCCAGGTGCTGGTAAAGGCACGCAGGCAGCTCGTCTGATTGAAAAATATGGTATCCCTCAAATTTCTACAGGTGACATGTTCCGTGCCGCTGTAAAAGAGTCTACTCCATTAGGATTAGAAGCTAAGAAATATATGGATGCTGGACAACTTGTTCCAGATAGCGTTACCATTGGCATCGTTCGTGAACGCTTGTCCAAGGATGACTGTAAACAAGGTTTCATTTTAGATGGCTTCCCTCGAACTACAGCACAAGCTGTTTCCTTGGATGCGATTTTAAAAGAAATGAACATAGTTCTTGATGCTGTACTTAATTTAAGTGTTCCATCTGAAGAGTTGGTTCGACGCATCAGTGAAAGAGCACGTCTTGAAAATCGTGATGATGACAAACCGGAAACAGTACAGAAACGTCTTGCTGTATACGAAGAGTCTACTAAACCATTGATCGATTATTACCGTAATAGTGGTCAATATGTAGAAATCAACGGCTTACAGGATGTGGACACAGTATTTGCAAATATCGTTACGGCTTTGGAGAAATAATCAATGATTATTTTTAAATCGCCCGAAGAAATTGAGCATATCCGAAAGGCATCTCAACTGACAGCAGCGACGTTAACCGAGCTTGCTAAATTAGTAAAGCCGGGCGTATCAACGCTTGAGTTAGACCAATTTGCCGAAGAATATATTCGCAGCCATGGAGGAATTCCAAGCTGCATTGGTTACTATGGGTATCCAGCAACTATCTGTGCTTCCATAAATCATGAAGTGGTACATGGGATTCCAAGTGCATCTCGTATACTAAAAGATGGCGATGTCATCAGCATTGATTTAGTATCATCTGTGAATGGATATCATGGGGATTCTGCGATTACAGTTCCTGTAGGAGAAGTAAGTCCTAAAGTACATGCATTACTAAAAGTTACAGAAGAATGTCTCTTTAAAGGGATTGAACAAGCTGTGGCAGGCAATCATGTGGGAGATATTTCTCATGCAGTACAATCTCATGCTGAACGTCATAGATATGGTGTTGTACGAGATTTCGTAGGACATGGTTTAGGAAAAAACATGCATGAAGATCCACAAGTTCCAAATTATGGTACTAAGGGCAAAGGTCCAGAACTTAGACCAGGAATGGTCATCTGTATTGAGCCAATGATTACTATGGGCACGCACAAGGTAAGAGTGCTTGAAGACAACTGGACAGCGGTCACAATGGATCGTAAACCAGCTGCACACTTTGAACACACTGTAGCTATTACTGAACATGGTACAGAAATTCTTACTATGCGTGATACACCGAGGTTAATACAATAACCAGTAACCGGAGGATGAAAGATATGTCAAAAGAAGACGTTATTGAAGTGGAAGGTACGGTCGTTGAGGCATTACCAAATGCTATGTTCCAAGTAGAATTGGAAAATGGGCATGTGGTTTTGGCTCATGTGTCAGGTAAAATGCGTATGAATTTTATCCGTATCCTTCCTGGTGATAAAGTTACTATGGAACTGACACCATATGACTTAAGCCGTGGTCGCATCACCTATCGCTTTAAGTAAGCATAGGATCCACAAAGGAGGTACTTATGAAGGTTAAACCATCAGTTAAAAAGATATGCGAAAAATGTAAAATTATTAAACGTAAAGGCCGTGTAATGGTTATTTGCGAAAACCCAAAACATAAACAAAAACAAGGATAATTGATAGGAGGTGGATGAATAGATGGCACGTATAGCCGGTGTAGATTTACCACGTGACAAACGTGTGGAAATTGGTTTAACTTATATTTACGGTATCGGTCTTACTCTTGCTAAAGAAGTATTAGCAAAAACTGGTATCAATCCAGATACTCGCGTTCGTGATTTAAGTGAAGATGAAGTAGCTAAAATCCGTGAACTTCTTGATGCAGAGTATAAAGTAGAAGGTGATCTTCGTCGTGAAGAAGCCCTTAACATTAAACGCTTAATTGAAATCAACTCCTATCGCGGTAAACGTCATCGTATGGGACTTCCATGTCGTGGTCAACGTACGAAGACAAATGCTCGTACTCGTAAGGGTCCTCGTAAAGCAATCGCAGGTAAGAAGAAATAATAAAGGAGGGATATTGTGGCTAAGAAAACAGTTAGATCCAAAAGAAAAGAAAAGAAACATATCGAATCTGGTGCAGCGCATATTCGCTCCACTTTTAACAACACTATCGTTACAGTAACAGACGTAAACGGTAATGCTCTTTCTTGGGCATCTGCTGGTGGTCTAGGTTTCCGTGGTTCCCGTAAATCCACTCCATTTGCAGCACAAATGGCAGCTGAACAAGCGGCAAAAGCAGCTATGGAACACGGTCTTCGCACTGTAGAAGTATTTGTTAAAGGTCCAGGATCTGGTCGTGAAGCAGCGATTCGTGCGTTGCAAGCAGCTGGTCTTGAAGTAACTAGCATTAAAGATGTGACTCCAATTCCTCATAACGGCTGTCGTCCTCCAAAACGTCGTCGCGTATAATCTGAGCTATATACTTAGAATAGTGACAAGTTTTAGAGGAGGGTATACCTGATGAGCGAAGAAAAAAAACTTAGAATCGAGAAAGTACAAATGACTGAAGATGGCCGCTACGGTAAATTCGTATGCGAGCCATTGGATCGTGGTTATGGTATTACTCTCGGTAATAGCTTGCGTCGCATTTTGCTTTCATCCTTAGATGGAGCAGCAATTACTTCCATCAAGATTGACGGAGTACTTCATGAGTTCTCTACGATTGAAGGTGTTCGTGAGGATGTATCCGATATTATTCTGAACCTTAAACAGTTGTGCATTCGTCTTGAAGAGGAAGCACCTGTACCGATGGATGTACATATCGATGTTCGTAAAGATGGAGTATTAACAGCAGGTGATTTGATTCAATTCATGCCACCTGAAATCGAAGTCTTAAATCCAGAATTGGTAATTGCTACAATGGATGAAGCAGCTCATCTTGTAATGGATGTGCGTATCGAACGCGGTAAAGGATATGTACCATCTACTAAGAATAAACGTGAAGATGATACGATTGGTCAAATTCCAATTGATTCTATCTTCTCGCCAATTCTAAGAGCGAAATATGAAGTCAGCGATGTCCGTGTGGGCAACGAAATGGACTTTGATAAGCTTACTTTAGAAGTTTGGACAAATGGTTCTATTACAGCATCTGATGCAATTGCTAAATCAGCGGCTATCATGATTTCCTATTTAGGAAACTTCACTCGATTAGCTCATTCTTATGACATGATCGATGTTGGTGAAAGTGAAGCTGAATTTACAACTGCTAATGGTCAAGAAGGTGGCGATAAAGATGCTGAACCTAAAGGACCAACGACGATTCCTATTGAAGATCTTGAGTTGTCTGTTCGTGCTTTCAACTGCTTGAAACGTGCTAACATTCATACAATCGGTGACTTGACTGGTAAAACAGAAGACGAATTAGGAAAAATCCGCAATTTAGGGAAAAAATCTGTAGAAGAAATTCTAGAGAAATTACAATCTTACAATGAGGGTAATGAATCCCTAACATCTCAAAGCGAATAAGAGGAGAAAGACTAATGGCATACAGAAAATTAGGCCGCAACAGTTCCGCTCGTAAAGCGTTGTTCCGCGGTATGGTAACATCTCTCTTCGTACATGAACGCATTGAAACAACAGAAGCAAAAGCAAAAGAGCTTCGTAAATATGTTGATGAAATGATTACATTGGGCAAACGTGGCGACTTACATGCTCGTCGTCAAGTTCTTGCTTTTCTTATGAACGAAGATGCAGTAAAAAAATTATTTGATGAAATTGCTCCAAAATATGCTGAGCGCAACGGTGGTTACACTCGTGTAATTAAACTTGGCCTTCGCAAAGGCGATGCAGCTCCATTGGCTATTCTTGAGCTTGTATAATCAAACGCAATCTGGTTGTGATAGGATGAGTTTCACTCATTCTGTTGCAGCCTTTTTTGCTTTTGGAGGGCATACAGGTATTCTATCTGATGGATAGAGTGCTACCTTGCTGTAGGGAGTATTGTGGAACTTTGCTATAAGTGGTGACTACTCTTATGTGAGTAGCCCCAACATTTAGTATATAGCCTAAATATAATAGAAAAACAGCGACTCTGTCCGGTAGGATGGAGTCGCTGTTTTGTTATACTTAATTAAATTGTGCTTCGTCCACTTCTAAGAAGCCGAAGTATTCCATACGGCGGATCATTTCTTCGTAGAAAGCAAGGATCATGGTATATTTGTTGGATTGTTGTAAGGCTAGAGGGCTAATGGATTCTTCTGTCATAGCCTCGTAGATTTTGCACATCACATCGTGTTTTGTAGTTGGTTTGTTGAGGAGTTTCATGAACTCTAAATCTTCTTCGTTAAAATCGGAAATAGGATCATTGTAGCGATTACCAGGATAGATATAGGCGTTCACGCCTTCTTGAGGCATAATCTCTACGAATGGAATGTATCGCTCAGGGATATAGCTTTTCTTTTCTTCAAAAATATGATGTTTGAATGGATGCTCTGTTTCCAACACGGACAGGCTGATACCACCTTGAATGATGTGTTCTACTAAGAATTGATAGAACAATGGTAGGCACATGTCAGGAATGGCATGCTCTCCTGTATAGGTCACTATTGTGTTGTGTTTTATATAGAAGTGAGGGCCCTCTTGTTGGAACAAGTCTACTAATGTTTTAGCTGCAGAGCCAGTAGGACATGTATTGTCTAAGTTGTCTGCTGATATATGATTAGAAGTACTAACGGAGTTAGTATCACTATTCATTGCATGCACCTGAGTAGTATTAGAATTTGTTACGGAGATAGGCATTCGTTTTGCCAAGTCTTCAAAGATGGGTTCTAAATGCTCCGATGGAATGCGAATGGTGAATAAGAATTCTTCCAAGTTGTGTTGGAATCCTGCATCTGTGATAGATGATTCAGTGATGCGTTTTGGTGTAGACCCTTTGTGGGTAAACAAGGATTTTCGGAATGCTGTGTTCAGTATGAAATCGATGTACTGTTCTCGTGCCAATGGGTCATGAGGGGCTAGCTCTTGTAATTTAGTGCGCAATGTTTCGTCATATACATCAGGGAATGATAAATTTAGATCACAGTCGCAGAGGTAGGTGAATCCATGCTCTGTCATATGGTCTATGCATTGGTGAAAGTACACCGGCGTGTTCACTGGCTCTAAATGGTCATGACCAACATAGCAGTCTTGTTTTTGCAATGTTTGACGTAAAGACTGTAAAAAGGATGCTTGTTGGCTTTTTACTGTATCGTATTCGAGCATGAGAGCACCTAGCTTACTTGCCACCGTTTTACCGTGGCGCACCTTTTCACGATGGTTTAATGTGTCCACATCTTTATTTGCAAACTCCAAGAGGGCACGCACACTGTCCATTTTATGCCAACCTGGGTAAGTGTTATAGGACATGTACAAGATACCGTTCTCCGCGAGATGTTCTTTACAGAGGCGAAGGAAATTGTCTTTTGTTTCCTCATCTACCCAAGAATAGAAGCCATGGGCGATGATGTAATCGTAGGTGCCGAGGTGCTCGTGACTTTCATTCACATCACCTTCTAGCAAATTTAGATTAGTGATACCTAGTTGATCGATATAGGTTTTACCCACGCTCACTTGAGTCGGGGCAATTTCGATACCTGTGAAAGTAGCCTTCGGATAGAACAGGGCTTGGGAAATTAAATTGCCACCGTAGGAAGATCCGATTTCCAAAATACGAGCTGTGCTGGCAGGAGCTGGTGAAAGTCCTAATAGACGAGCGTAACTTTCAAGGAACGGAGCAGACGCATAAGGAAAGGGCTGGGAAAGATACCCTAAGTCAGCATAGATTTCTTTGGCTTGCTCTGTAGTCATTCGTGTGTTGTATCGCATAAAAACTCCTTTATTCTCTGAGGTGTCCTAGACCGACTCAGAAAGTCTTGTAAATGGTTTATGTAATTTACTTATCGTATCATTAGTATAACAGAAAAGAGATAAATTACATACTTATTATCTATAGTGACTATGTACTGGAATTATTTGGTAGAGAAAACAAATGTTTTCTGTCGTAACTGTTACGGTATATATGGATGTAAAAATGAATATACTATAGGATAAGTAAATGAGAATAATTTTGAAATAAAAAATAGTTATATGTAGTATAACCAACGGAAATGCGGGGGGGGGGGGGGTTTAATTTTTAAATTTTTTTTTTTTTTTCTTCACAACGTCATGTCTCTTGCGTCCTCCTTCCTTCTGGGTCTCTCTTTACTCAAACTCCCTTGCTCATAATTTTCCTCTTCCCTCCGCGCCCCGCA
>NZ_RQVJ01000011.1 GCF_003999875.1 Veillonella sp. 3310
AATCAGCGACTTCCTATCCTCCCAGGCCGTTTCCAGCCAAGTACTTTCGGCGTTTACGAGCTTAACTACTGTGTTCGGGATGGGAACAGGTGGTTCCTCGTAGCCATCATCACTGAATTTGTCAGGGTGTTCCCTGAAAACTACATAGAAGAATAATATGTTAACTTACAAGTTTGTTTTTTAAGTAAAGCCCTCGATCTATTAGTACCAGTCAGCTCCATGCCTTACAGCACTTCCACACCTGGCCTATCAACCATGTCGTCTACATGGGATCTTACTAGCTTATGCTATGAGAAACCTCATCTCAAGGCTGGTTTCACGCTTAGATGCTTTCAGCGTTTATCCGTCCCGAACGTAGCTACCCAACTGTACCCTTGGCAGGATAATTGGTACACCAGCGGTTCGTCCACTCCGGTCCTCTCGTACTAGGAGCAGCCCCCTTCAAGTTTCTTTCGCCCGCGATGGATAGGGACCGAACTGTCTCACGACGTTCTGAACCCAGCTCACGTACCACTTTAATCGGCGAACAGCCGAACCCTTGGGACCTACTTCAGCCCCAGGATGTGATGAGCCGACATCGAGGTGCCAAACCTCCCCGTCGATATGGACTCTTGGGAGAGATTAGCCTGTTATCCCCAGGGTAGCTTTTATCCGTTGAGCGATGGCCCTTCCACTCGGCACCACCGGATCACTAAGCCCGACTTTCGTCCCTGCTCGACTTGTTGGTCTCGCAGTCAAGCTCCCTTCTGCCTTTACACTCTTCGAGCGATTTCCGTCCGCTCTGAGGGAACCTTTGGGCGCCTCCGTTACTCTTTAGGAGGCGACCGCCCCAGTCAAACTGTCCACCTAGGACTGTCCGGAAGGTCGTTACTCTTCCCGTTAGATTTCAATTAATCAAAGGGTGGTATCCCAACAGCGACTCCACTAAGACTAGCGCCCTAGCTTCTACGTCTCCCACCTATCCTGTACATTCATTAACTAAAATCAATCCTAAGTTACAGTAAAGCTCCATGGGGTCTTTCTGTCCAGTCGCGGGTAACCTGCATCTTCACAGGTACTTCAATTTCACCGGGTCCCTCGTTGAGACAGTGCGCAAGTCGTTACACCTTTCGTGCGGGTCGGAACTTACCCGACAAGGAATTTCGCTACCTTAGGACCGTTATAGTTACGGCCGCCGTTTACTGGGGCTTCAATTCAGAGCTTCGGATTACTCCTAACCCCTCCTCTTAACCTTCCAGCACCGGGCAGGTGTCAGCACCTATACGTCAGCTTTCGCTTTAGCAGGCACCTGTGTTTGTGGTAAACAGTCGCTTGCGCCTCTCTTGTGCCACCCATTCATGCTAGAGCCGTTACAAGCTTTCACACTACATGGGTCATCCTTTTCCCGAAGTTACGGATGCATTTTGCCGAGTTCCTTAACGAGGGTTTTCCCGCGCACCTTAGGATTCTCTCCCCGCCTACCTGTGTCGGTTTTGGTACGGGTAGTATGTCTCTACCTAGAAGCTTTTCTCGGCAACTTAGGATCAATTACTTCACTCTATTGAGCTCGTCATCACGCCTCAGCTTTTAGTGTAACGGATTTACCTATTACACAACCTACACGCTTAAACATGCACTTCCAATCACATGCTAACCTACCTGTTTGCGTCACTCCATCGATCAAACAATTCATACTAGTACAGGAATTTCAACCTGTTGTCCATCGCCTATGCTTTTCCGCCTCGGCTTAGGTCCCGACTTACCCTGAGACGACGATCGTTGCTCAGGAACCCTTAGGCTTTCGGTGGAAAGGATTCTCACCTTTCTTTTCGCTACTCATACCGGCATTCTCACTTCTTACCAGTCCACAGCTCCTTCCGGTACTGCTTCAATCCAATAAGAACGCTCCCCTACCCAATGGTATTGCTACCATTGCCACGACTTCGGCTCTGCATTTTAGCCCCGGACATTTTCGGCGCAGAGTCTCTCGACCAGTGAGCTATTACGCACTCTTTAAATGGTGGCTGCTTCTAAGCCAACATCCTGGTTGTTTTGGAAACTCCACATCCTTTGCCACTTAATGCAGCATTGGGGGCCTTAGTCGGTGGTCTGGGCTGTTTCCCTCTTGACTATGGGCCTTATCACTCATAGTCTGACTCCCATGTATAAGTATAGCCATTCGTAGTTTGACTAGGTTCGGTACCCGGTGTGGGCCCTAGCCCGATCAGAGCTCTACCGCCTATACTCTTTACCATGAGGCTAGCCCTAAAGCTATTTCGGGGAGAACCAGCTATCTCCGTGTTCGATTGGCATTTCACCCCTATCCACAACTCATCCCAAAGCTTTTCAACGCTCACGAGTTCGGTCCTCCACACAATTTTACCTGTGCTTCAACCTGGCCATGGATAGATCACTACGGTTTCGGGTCTACTACCACTAACTCTTCGCCCTATTCAGACTCGCTTTCGCTTCGGCTCCACGTTTTCCGCTTAACCTCGCTAGTGACAGTAACTCGCCGGTTCATTCTTCAATAGGCACGCCGTCGACCTGCAATTATACGGTCTTCGACTGTTTGTAGACATACGGTTTCAGGTTCTCTTTCACTCCCCTCCCGGGGTGCTTTTCACCTTTCCCTCACGGTACTATGCGCTATCGGTCCATACTGGTATTTTGCCTTGGAGGGTGGTCCCCCCTGCTTCCCACAAGGTTTCACGTGTCTCGTGGTACTCTGGATACTGCTCCACATATGCAGGATTTCGACTACAGGGCTTTCACCTTCTTCGGCCGACCGTTCCAAGCCAGTTCGTCTATCCCATTTATGCTTGTTAGCAGTCCTCAACCCCGGTCTGGCGAACCAGTCCGGTTTGGGCTCTTCCCCGTTCGCTCGCCGCTACTAAGAGAATCTCGTTTGATTACTTTTCCTCTGGGTACTTAGATGTTTCAGTTCCCCAGGTGCCCTCCTCATACTCTCTGGTATGGGTGACAGAGCTTTTCTCTGCCGGGTTCCCCCATTCGGATATCTACGGGTCAATGGTCGCTTGCACCTCTCCGTAGCTTTTCGCAGCTTACCGCGTCCTTCTTCGGCCAGTATAGCCAAGGCATCCACCGTATGCCCTTACTATCTTTACTTGATAGTGACATATGGTTATGTCTTTGCTTTAGAGTCATCCTTTCGGATGCTCTCACCTTATAAGTTAATTTAGAGAATCTATGTGCTTGGTCTAACCCTTAGAGTCAACTCTAAGAGACCAAATCATAAATCATT
>NZ_RQVJ01000013.1 GCF_003999875.1 Veillonella sp. 3310
TATACTTCTGCTTTGAATTTAGTGTGAGGTTTGATGGAACCTGGTTTAGCCAATACTTGACCACGTTCGATGTCTTTACGGTCGATACCGCGAAGAAGTGCCCCTACGTTGTCACCTGCTACTGCAGATTCCAAAATTTTACGGAACATTTCAAGACCTGTAACTGTAGTGCTGGATGGTTCTTCTTGAAGACCAACGATTTCTACTACGTCACCAACGTTGATTTGACCACGTTCTACACGGCCAGTTGCTACTGTACCACGACCAGTGATTGTGAACACGTCTTCGACAGGCATCAAGAATGTTTTGTCTGTGTCACGTTCTGGAGTTGGGATGTATTCGTCAACTTTTGCCATCAATTCGTTGATTGCTTCAACGTAAGTAGCGTCGCCTTCTAATGCTTTCAATGCAGAACCTGCAATAACTGGGATGTCATCGCCAGGGAATTCGTAGCTGGAAAGCAATTCACGGATTTCCATTTCTACTAATTCTAATAATTCTTCATCGTCAACCATGTCTTTTTTGTTCATGAATACAACGATAGCTGGTACACCAACTTGGCGAGCTAACAAGATGTGCTCACGAGTTTGTGGCATAGGGCCGTCAGCTGCGGATACAACTAGGATAGCGCCGTCCATTTGAGCAGCACCAGTGATCATGTTTTTAACATAGTCAGCATGGCCTGGGCAGTCAACGTGTGCATAGTGACGAGTATCTGTTTCGTACTCTACGTGTGCAGTGTTGATTGTGATACCGCGTTCACGTTCTTCTGGAGCTTTGTCAATCATGCTGTAGTCTTGGAAGTCAGCTTGACCTTTTTCAGCAAGAACTTTAGTGATTGCTGCTGTTAAAGTAGTTTTACCATGGTCAACGTGACCGATAGTACCAATGTTAACGTGTGG
>NZ_RQVJ01000014.1 GCF_003999875.1 Veillonella sp. 3310
CCGTGCTCTTCTTGTGTTTGTGTGATTTAGGTAGTAAAGGATCGCCACAAAGGCTGCTACTCGTAATGGCGTTCCTCCAGGGCCTGATTGGTTGCATTTGTTTTACATTTGTAATACAATATGTGCTATAAGGAGGTGTGTTATCGTGGCTAAAACTGCAAATATTAATGTTCGTATTGAACCAGAGGTCAAACGGAGAGCAGAAAATTTATTCAATAGTTTTGGAATTTCTGTTACTGATGCTATTAATATTTTTTTACACAAATCTATTATGGAAGGTGGTTTTCCTTTCATTATTAAGCAACCGAGATATAACGCTGAAACGGAATCGGCTATACATGAAGCACGTGATATTATGTCGGGTAATATTCAAGTAAAAACATATAACTCTACGAAAGAACTCTTTGATGAGTTAGAGGTGGAGGACTAACTTTTATGTTAAAGATCCAGGTATCACAGAGATCATGCACTTACTGGTTCATATAAAGGTTTTAGAGAATGCCATATTCAAGCAGATTGGCTTTTAATATATGCGGTAGATAATGATAAACTTATTCTTGTGGCATCGAGAACAGGGACGCATAGCGATTTGTTTGATATGTAGTTCGTCTCTGGTTTCGCTATGCAGCCTTGTGGCGTTCTAGATTAGCATAAGGGAAGAGCACGGTATACCCCCTCACAAACGGTATTTCATAATGTTTGTTCGGGGGCACACCGTGCTCTTCTTGT
>NZ_RQVJ01000015.1 GCF_003999875.1 Veillonella sp. 3310
GTAGCACACCCAGAGCAGAAGTCCTACTTCAGCCAGATCAGGCCTGCAAAGAAACTGCGTTTCACAGGCCTTTGGAAGAGATGTTCCCGGTAGGCTGTAAGAGCACTGTGCAGAGCGAGTTGTTTCTTAGCTTCCCAAAGAGCTGGAAGCAAGATGCTGTGGGGCCCAACTCGCCCTTTGGAAAGAAGCCTGCACGTTGTGCCTTTCAGCTCTAGGGCAAAGTAGCACACCCAGAGCAGAAGTCCTACTTCAGCCAGATCAGGCCTGCAAAGAAACTGCGTTTCACAGGCCTTTGGAA
>NZ_RQVJ01000016.1 GCF_003999875.1 Veillonella sp. 3310
CACAAACGGTATTTCATAATGTTTGTTCGGGGGCACACCGTGCTCTTCTTGTGTTTGTGTGATTTAGGTAGTAAAGGGGTGCCACAAAGGCTGCTACTCGTAACTGCGTTCCTTAGGGGATTGGAAGAGCACGGTATCCCTCTCACAAACGGTATTGCATAATGTTTGTTCGGGGGCACACCGTGCTCTTCTTGTGTTTGTGTGATTTAGGTAGTAAAGGATCGCCACAAAGGC